>CALRIU020000004.1:0-355118 GCA_943362175.1 Hydrocarboniphaga daqingensis
TGTAGAAAAACTTTCAAAGCCCAGATCGGCCAGTAAGGCAATTAAAATATCGGAGCCCGGCTCAGGTGGAGAAACGGTAAAGGTATATTGGATGTAATTCATGGATAGATACAAATAAAGTACGAATATACGAATCGTGGATAACATTATTCATGTACCCTGATTCGTTCATTCTTACCTTCGTATCAATTCGTCATCTTATGCGTAAATCCTTTCGGTACGGATTGCTTCGTATTCATTCGTGATTTTTTGGGACACCCCATGCGTACATTCGGATCAATTCTCATCCTTATTCGTAAGGATTCATCAAGCCATAAAAAAGGCCATCCGCGTTAACAGATAGCCTTTATATGAAAAAATACTTTCCTTATTTTAAAGAGCAGGTCGATGTTTGTATATCGGAAAATGTGTAGGTTACCCCCTGGGAGGTGTAGGAAGAGGACGTTGTCTGCACATAGTCTCCACAAATGGCTTCCGCCGTTTTTTTGCTTGTTTTCGGAATGTCGCGTTTCGTTACGATAACGCCGGGGTAGGTAGTTGTACTACTTCCGGAGTAGCTGGAGCCAACCGTTGTACATTGGCATACGTAGTCTTTTTTGCAGGAAACAACAGAGAGGGCTAAACAGGCAATGGCTGCTAAAGTGATGGTTTTCATGTTTCGTTTTTTAGGGAGTAAATGTAATTTAAACTAAAGGCATATCCTGACCGTAAATGGACTTTTCAGCACATGATTTTACCTCCGTATCAGAAGGAAAAAACGATCTTGCAAAAATCATCGGCATTGAGCGAAGCCCCGCCGATCAGTCCGCCGTCCACATCCTTGCAGGCAAATAATTCCTGTGCATTTTGCGGATTACAGCTACCACCATAGAGGATGGAAACATCGTTGGCAACCCCCGAATCGTAAATATCGGCAACCACGTTCCGGATGTAGGCATGCATTTCCTGCGCCTGTCTGGAAGTAGCGGTTTCGCCGGTGCCGATGGCCCATACAGGCTCATACGCCAGCACAACGTGTTTGAACTCTTCGAGGCTGAACTCTTTCAGTACATTTACCAGTTGCTCCGAAACCACCTTGAAATGATTATCGGTTTTACGTTCATGGATGGTCTCTCCCACGCACAGGATCGGGCTCAGGCCATGGTTGAGCGCTTCCCGGATCTTCAACACGAGGTCGGCATCTTTTTCTTTGAAGTACTGCCTGCGCTCGCTATGCCCTACCAATACATATTTGCAGCCAACAGAGGCCAGCATGGACGCGCTCACTTCGCCCGTATAGGCGCCGGAGGCGTGGGTGCTGCAGTTTTGCGCACCGGTATAACAATTCGCTTTCAGCGAGGTGCGGGTGTGTACCGCTTCGAGGTACGGAAAGGGAGGAAAGATGATCTTGATGACCTCATCAAAATCATTCATCTGTTCGGTGATCCGCTCTGCCAGGTTTTTCGCTTCCTGCAGGCTCTTGTTCATTTTCCAGTTGCCGGCTACTATTTTTTTTCTGCTCATTATTTTACTCTTACTCGTGGGTCTAATACGCCATAGGCAATGTCTACCAGGATATTGATAACGACAAAGATGGTGGCAAAGATCAGGGTTGCCCCCATCACTACCGGAAGGTCGTTCTTGGTCAGGGCTTCAAACACCTCGTAGCCTATGCCTTTCCAGCTGAAAATATATTCCACGAATACGGCACCTGCCATCAATCCGGCAAACCACCCGGAAATAGCAGTGACAACAGGGTTCAAGGCGTTTTTCAGGGCATGCTTGGTGATAACCTTGTATAAAGGAAGTCCTTTGGCCCTGGCTGTGCGGATATAATCCTGGCCCATCACATCGAGCAGCGAGCTGCGCATGAGCTGCACCACAATGGCCAGTGGGCGGATGCCGAGGGTAATGGAAGGCAGGATAAGGTTTTTCAGCTTCAGCTTTTCCCCGTCCCACACATCAATGTCGTATAAGCTGCCGGTAGGCGAGAGGCCCGTGTAGTCGGACAGCACATAGCCGAAAAGCCAGGCAATGATGAGGCCTACAAAGAAAGAGGGTGCCGCCATGCCAAGCACGGCCAGTACCAGCGATAAGCGGTCGTAGAAGCTGTTGCGTTTGATGGCGCTGATGATGCCTAAAAAGATGCCTACCAGGGAAGCAATGCAAATAGAAGAAAAGGCCAGTACCGCTGTTTCGGGAAGCGTTTCCTCGATGATATCCGATACTTTGCGTTTGGTAATGTAGGAGCGCCTCAGGAACGGATATTTCAGCACTACGGTCTTATTCTCGCCGATGGTAAACAGGGGCGTCCAGGTATATTTGGCCGGGTTCAGGTACCAGTGGCTATTGTCGTTCTTGTAGTTGTGAACCGAAATGGGGGAAAGGTCGTTAAGATACATGGCATACTGCTCCATGATGGGCCTGTCGGTGCCGAGGTCTTTGTGAATGGCCTCCACTGCGTCTTTATTGGCCCGCTGCCCCAGCATGATGGTGGCCGGATCGCCGGGCAATACGTTAAACAGAAAAAAGATCACTGTGATGACTCCGTACAGGACCAGAATGCCGTACAACACCTTTTTCGTAATATACTTGATCACAGGTAGAAAATAAGTCTATAATCTGCTAAGTAAATAAAATTATTCAGTAAATAAAATAAATTAAGCGAAAATCAGTTACATGGGCATAGATTAAAATTTTAGGTAAATTTGTCATACCTGTGAAATGTCTTTGTTCCATACGCAAGAACTCCCGCTCCGTTTTTCTGACAGGCCTGTTATTGATTGTGCAGGTAGTATCTGCGCAAAAAGTGGGCGTCGTTCTGAGCGGGGGAGGAGCCAGCGGCCTTGCTCATATAGGCGTTCTCAAAGCCCTCGAAGAAAATCACATCCCGGTGAACTGTATCTCGGGAACGTCTATCGGCGGTATCATTGGCGGTTTGTATGCATCCGGCTATTCGCCGCTGGAGATCGAGCGTATGGTAAAGCAGCAGGACTTTGTGAACCTCACGCGCGGCGAGATGGCGCCGAAGTTCGGCTATTTTGTAAGAAAGCGCGACGACTATGCCTCCTGGGTAAAACTGAAGCTGAACCTCAACAATCCCTTTATCACCAATCTGCCGACGAACTGGATCAATTCGGTGCCTATTGATTTTTACCTGATGGAGACCTTTGCCGCTGCCAATGCCGCGTCGCACTACAACTTCGACAGCCTCCTCATCCCTTTCCGCTGTGTGGCTTCCGATATCGAAAAAAAGAAAAGCATTGTGTTCCGCAAAGGCGATCTTCCTTCTGCCATCCGGGCCTCCATGAGCTATCCCTTATACCTGAGGCCTATCTATATCGACAGTACCCTATTGTTTGACGGCGGCCTGTATAACAATTTTCCCTCCAATGTGATGTACGAGGAACTCTATCCTGATTTCATCATCGGGAGCGCTGTTTCCGAAAATACACCTTTGCCCAGCGATGATAACCTTTTCCTGCAGCTCCGGAACATGTTCATGAGCAAGAGTAATTTCGATCCGGTGTGCGAAAATAACATCATCATTGAACCCTGGGCCGATGTGAGCATTTTTAATTTTGATGATGTGGAGCGCCTTATCGACAGCGGCTACGCAGCAACCATCAGGGATATGCCGCGCATCAAAGCTCAGGTTAGCGCTTTCCAGGATCCGGACAGCCTGGCGAAAAAACGGGAGGCTTTTCGTAACAAAGTGAAAAGCGAGCAGATGGTTTATAACAAAGTTGTGGTGAACAGCAGGGATCCCAAACTGCGGATCTTTATTCAGAAAAGCATCGTTGGCCGTCGTGATAGCCTGACGATGAAAGAGCTCAAACGCCAGTATTTCCGGCTGATGTCGGATGAGAAGATCAAATCGGCTTATCCTGTTACAGAGCAGGATACTGTTTCCGGAAAATATACACTGACACTCAATGCGAAAAAAGAAAAGCACTTATTCTTCGACCTGGGAGGAAATATTTCCAACCGGCCCATCAGCAATTTTTTCCTTGCGGCGCAATACAATTATATCGGGAAGATCGGCTTTACCGCTTATATCAACGGTTACCTGGGTAAGCTCAATTCCAGCTCACTTACCAGGCTGAGGTTCGAATTTCCTACGAGGCTGCCTTTTTACATCGAGCCCAGTTTTACGATCTCTCGCTGGGACTATTACCGCAGCAGTGCGCTGTTCTACAATTTTGAAAAGCCGGCCTACATGATCCAGGAAGACCTGTTTGGCGAGGTGAACGTGGGATTGCCGGTAGGGAATATCAGTAAGATGGTATTTTCGGCGGGCGGCAGCGAATGGAAGAGCCGCTACTACCAAACGGATAATTTTACAAGGCTGGACACGACGGATCTGAGCATCTTTGATTTCTATTACGGGCAGGTAGCTTACGAAATCAATACCCACAACCGGAAACAGTATGCCACGGAAGGAACCAAGCTGATGGTCCGTGCGAAATACGTGAGCGGCGAGGAAAGTTATTATCCCGGAAATACGGCGATGGACCAGGTAACCTATATCAATACGCCTTCACACAATTGGTTCAACCTGAAGCTAACGATTGATAAATACGTGAAGCCGATCAAGTATTTTAAGATCGGTGTATTCGGCGAGGGAGTTTATTCCAACCAGGATTTTTTCAGGAGCTATACGGCAACGGTATTGTCTGCCCCTGCCTTTAACCCTATTCCCGAAAGCCAGACCCTGTTTGTGGCCGATTACAGGGCTTTCCAGTATGCCGCCGGCGGTTTGAAAGCGATTGCCACACCGTATAAAAACTTTGATATCCGGATCGAAGGATATATCTACCAGCCGATCTATTCCATTCTGCGGAAAACCGATAATACAGCAGAGCTGAGTACACCGCTTCTTTACCGCCATTTCCTGGGTATGGGGGCGCTGGTGTATCACTCACCGATAGGGCCGCTGAGTATCGGGCTCAACTACTATGACAAGAATGAGAATAGCTTTTCTTTTTTCTTCCACTTCGGTTATACGATCTATAATAAAAAATCCCTCGACTAGCATTTAGCAGGCTTCAAGCATGATTTTACCGTTGGAGTAAACGGCTTTACTCATTTAACAAATTTTGGTTAGACGGCTGCCTGTATTGAAATTACTTTTGAGTTTAAATAAAATCATTATTTTTGACTACCGTTTTATCCCCGGAAATCCTATGAGAAAAATAGTACTAGGCTTAAGTTTACTGACAGCATTTACAGGGGCATTCGCCCAGACAGGCCATGAGATCAAGGTCAATTTTAAAAACGCCAAAGACACCATGATGTTCCTGGCTTTTTACCAGTTCGATAAAAGCTATATTGCCGATACCTGTAAGAAAGTGGTGAAAGGTAATGCGGTATTCAAAGGTAAAAACGCTCTTGAAAAGGGGGTGTATTATGTGGTAAGCCAGGAAAAAGGACGTTATTTCGATTTTTTCATCAGCGATAAAAATCAGAATATTACCATCACGACCGATACGAACCAGATGGTGAAGAACCTGCGTTCACCGAACTCTAAAGAGAACAATGACTTTTTTGATTATATCCGTTTCATTACCAATAAAAACAAAGAATTCGGTGAGCTGAAGGGCAAAACGAAGGGTCTGAGCACCAAAGATTCAACGGCATTCGTTAACGAGAAGGCCAAGGAAATCAATGCTGCTGTTACTGATTTTGAAAAGTCGTTTGTCGAAGGACATAAGGGCATGTTTGTGGCCGATGTCATCAACCTGAAAATGGAAAAGGAAGCGAAGGATATTCCGAAGGCTTCCAACGGACGACCGGACAGCATTTACATTTATAATTACTATAAAAATCACTACTGGGATGGGGTTAACTTCCAGGACGACGGGATCCTGAGAACGCCGTTCTTTGCCGACCGTGTGAAGAAATACTTCAACAACATCATCGTTCAGAACCCGGATACGGTAAACCTTGAGATCGACCGGATGATGGGGAAAACCAAAACCGGCTCGGCGATGCATAAATTCCTGCTGGCCTATTTCACCCCAACTTACGAATCATCGAAAGTGATGGGCTTCGATAAAGTGTTTGTACACATCATCGATACCTACTTCAGAACCGGTCAGGCCAAAGGGATTTACGAAGATGCCACGATTCAGAAGATCATTGAGAGAGGTGATATCCTCAAGCCTTTATTGCTGGGAAGCAAAGCGCCCGATCTCTTAATGATCGATACTATCGGGCATAAATCTATTGCTAAAATGGGTTTTGATACCGTGAAAACAAGCAGCGGCGCTACCAAGCTGTACTACGATAATGTTCAGAACCTGGCCCAGGTATTTACGCCTTTATACGGAGTGAAAGCGGATTACCTCGTGCTGGTATTCTGGGATGTGGACTGCGGACACTGTAAAACGGAGATCCCGAAGCTGATAGAGGAATACCATGATCTCAAAAAAGAAAAATACGACATCAAAGTATTCAGTGTATATACACAACACGATTATGAGAAATGGCGTAAATACATTATTGATAACAAGCTCGACTGGATCAACATTTATGATGGCGTACACATCAACAATATCAAGGAAAAATACGACATTTACTCGACGCCGGTCATCTATATCCTCGACAGGAACAAAGTCATCAAAGCCAAGCGCATAGGCACAGAGCAGGTAAAGGACATTATAAAAAATATGGAGCGGGAGTATAAATCAGACAAGAAATAGTGTAAAACACACATAAATGCTAACAAAAGCCCTTCATGTGAAGGGCTTTTTGTATTTTTGGATACGATACAAAACCACAACTTACATGAAAAAAGGATTACTACTCGGAGCTTTATTGACGTGCTTTTTCGGTACGGGTTTATTTTCACAATTGAATGTGAAAGTGCAGGTAGAAAAAATAGCTGTTCTCACGAATGCGGATTGTGACGGTACTTCAGACGACAGTGATTTTTTATTTGAATACAAGGCTACGGATAACTCGCCTTCCAATTTTTCCAACAACGCGCCTGTGGCCGGAAGTATCGGCATGTGTAATTATGCCTATGTGAATGAGAACAATGGCCCTTTTGCCATCTATACTGCTACACCGGGTCTGGCGGTGTTTTCACCGACCAACGGCGTGTTCTTTAACCGGAATTACAATTGTATCCAGGATATTCCTACAAACCTCAACCTGGTTTGGCGTGGTTATGAGAACGATGATGCCACTTCGCCTTCCACAACGCCTGTTGCCGGCGGCATCACGGCTATTAACAGCACAATCGTCAACCTGCCCGCCCAGGCCAGCTCTACGGTTCAAAGCATTACTTACACGGCAACATCTTCCGGGGCCTGTACGCAAACCTATGAGATTACCTTTCGCGTTTCCGTTACCAGCGGCACCTTTTCTCCTTTACAGATTACCAACGTCGACAACAGTGTCATCTGTAACGGCGGGAACAACGGTCACCTGGAAGTATATACGTCGGGCGGCTCGGGTACCGTGTTGTACGACTGGAGCAATGACGGTACCAACGATTTTGATGATGCCAGCTCCGTGGCAGGCTTAACCGCCGGTATCTATACCATTACCATTAAGGACGGACTTAATTGTACCCATACTGCCACTACATCGGTAACAGGTATTGCGCCTCCCTCTCCATTGGGTTCCTTTGCAACCTCTACCTCTACGGTATGCGCCGGACAAAATGGTGTCGCTTATGCCGTGGCGTCGCAAACCAATGCCGTATATGACTGGAACTTTACGGGTGCGGGCGGTTCCATCGTCGGAGCCGGTAATGCCATAACCATGAATTTTTCCAACTCCGCCCAAAGCGGTACCCTAAGCGTATATGCCCAGAATTCCTGCTCGGTGTCTCCAACCTTAACGATGGCAGTGACGGTAACTCCCAAACCTGTCGTGTCGATCAGCGGCACCAACAGCATGTGCGACAATGTGCAGTCGGTGCTTACTGCTACCGGCGCCACAACCTATACCTGGAGCACCGGCGCCAACAGCGCCAGCGTGACGGTAACGCCAACGACAACCACCATTTATACCGTATCGGGAACCGCTAATAATTGTACCTCTGTTTCCGGGCAGTTTACCATGACGGTTTTGCCTTCACCGACCGTGCAGATCTCCGGTTCAACGGCTACGGTGTGTCCGAATCATACGGTGGCCCTGAGCTCCAACGGCAACGGAACTATTTTTGTGTGGAGCGATGGCTTTATCGGGGCCAATCATACGATCTCTTCTGCGGCTACCACCGTTTATACCGTCAGCAATATCCTGAACTCCTGCATCGGGCAGGCCACTTACACCCTCAACGTGCATCCTTTGCCGGTTGTGAGCGTGAGCGGAAGCACCATGGTGTGCCCGGGCAAAACGCTGACGCTGACTGCGAACGGAGCTAATACGTATTCCTGGAGCACGGGCAGCAACAATGCCTCTATCACCTATACACCGTCCGGCTCATCGACCTTAACGGTAACGGGAACCAGCACCCTTACCGGTTGCATCAATTCGGCCACGGTAAGTACCGGAAACTTTGGCGCCGGCCTGGTATCCATTACCGGCAACACCGCTATCTGTAATACCCTTCAGGGTGTGCTCACCGCCAGCGGCTCTTATTTTTATTTATGGAACAATGGCTCTACAGGCCCTACCAACACCATTACGCCTACTGGTCCAACCACGGTGAGTGTGGTAGGAACCACGCTCGACGGTTGCAAGGATTCTACGTCCATTGCCATTATGGTCATCAACAATTTATCCATTTCCATCAATGGGCCCGATAGCATTTGTTCAGGGCAAAGCGCTTTGTTAAGTGCCAATGTATCGGGAGCAACGACTTACAGCTGGAACACCGGTGCGCAAACCTCCAGCATTACCGTATCGCCGGCTACTACCTTTACCTATATCGTGACGGCTTCCAATCCCGGATGCTCCGGAAGCAAGCAGCACCAGGTGGTTGTAAAGCCTTTGCCGGTCATAATGTTTAGCCTTGTCGGCCCATTGTGTGTGGATGGCCCGGTCTATCCGCTTATATCTTCACCCGGCGGCGGTATTTTTCTGGGGACGGGAGTTTCCGGGAACAGCTTCGACCCGTCGGTGGGAGTAGGTTCCTATCCCATCATCTACCAGGTGACGGGAAGCAATGGCTGTGCGTCATCTCTTACTCAGACGGCGACCGTGGTTTCCTGTGTGGGCATTGATGAAAAAGAAAGGGCGGCTTCTGTACACCTGTATCCTAATCCATCGCAGGGGAAAGTAACCATCCAGGCAGGTACTCTTCTTAAATCCATCTCCGTGATGGATTATATGGGCAAGCTGATCTTACAGGCTGATGGAGGTGCAACCACGGCAGAAGTAGATCTGTCGGGCTTCGCAGCAGGCATCTATACGGTTGTGATTTATTCTTCCGACGGAAGTACGGAGGTTGTGAAAGTGGTGAAGGATTAGAGAATCGTTAGGCGGGGCTTCGACTGTGCCCAGCCACCGCTGGTTAATGTAGTAAAAACATTTATACTTAGCCTGTGGAAGTGAAACAACAGTAATGAAAGAAATCTTACCTAATCATTGCTTATACGGAGCCGGTCTGCGTGTTGGCTGACTGAGCGCAGTCGAAGGCAACATGAACTAAAAGAAGGCTCGCCTTTATTGCTGTTCGTATTATCACAAAAGGCAATCGCTGGGTAGAATGTCTATGGCATCAGCTTTTTTACATGGTGTCGTCTTTGATTATTTTGCAAACACAAAGAACAGCCCTATGCAGAGCACGCAGCTGATGAGGATATTGGCGATGGCCCAGGCCGTCATGCCTAGCTTCATCATCTCAAAGGTTTCGAAGCTAAAGGTGGAAAAGGTGCTCAGACCACCGCAGATGCCGATCAGGATAAAGCTTTTGTAGTTATCCGGAATGTGCTGCTTCGATTCATAAGCCGACAGGAGCAGGGCAAACAGCAGACAGCTGACGAGGTTCGAGGTGAGTGTGGCAAAAGGGAGGGAGAGGGATGTTTTTGAAAACACCCAGGCAAAGAAGAAGCGGAGCACACTGCCCGTTCCCCCACCTAAAAAAACCAGGAGTACATTCATCGTATTAGGCTTTATACATGCAGCCGCCGATACTATCACGGCTGGCTTTGGTAACACTTTGTAAAGTATTTGTTTGCTCTGTGACTCTCAAATAACCGAGGTAGGCAAACACAATGGCTTCCTTGAACTGGATCACCGCATCGGAAGGGATTTCCAGCTGTCCGCTGTACTGCGCCCGCAGGCGCTTTAGCAGGAAGGTATTGTAGGCGCCACCGCCTGTGATCAATACTGAGTGAAGGTTATGTTGCTTCAGAACGTTCCCGATCATCACGGCGGTGTATTCCACGCAGGTAGCCAGCAGATCTGGGATGCTTCCGCCATGCTTTTCCAGCGCAGGAAGAAAACGCGCGTCAAACCATTCTTTTCCAAGCGAGCGCTGGTCGCCGTGTAAACTCAAAAGATCGTTCAGCAAGGCATTATGGACCTGCCCTGATGCGGCGAGGCTTCCATCCGCATCGTAAGGCTTACCGGTCTTTTCGGCCAGGTAATTGAACGCCATGTTGGCGATGCAGCAATCGAAGGCGGAAGTCGTGCCGTTTTGGGTAAAGGAGATATTGGCAATACCGCCGATGTTCAGGCAGGATTCAAATTCGGGGAAGAGGTCCCGGTCGCCGACAGGCACCAGCGGCGCACCTTGTCCTTTCAGTGCCACATCGAGGCTGCGGAAATCACAAATGGTAGATATACCTGTATGGGCAGCGATGGTAGCGCCACAGCCGATCTGGGTACTAAAGCCCAGTTGCGGCCTGTGGAACACCGTATGGCCGTGGCTGGCCAGGTAATCGGCCCGGTGACCGCTTTTTTTCAAAAAGGCATTGACGCCGGCAGCAATGTATTCGCCATAGAGGCTGTTCAGCTTAAAATATTGCTCGGCGGTGGCATCAAACACGTTTCGCAGGCGCTCCTTCCAAACGGCTTCGTAGGCAATGGTTTCGGCTGCCAGCAGCTCATAGCCGGGTGTTCCGCCCCCGGTAGAGAAGCGGCAAAGGGCCATGTCGAGTCCGTCGAGGGAGGTGCCGCTCATCAGGCCGGCAATGGTTAAGGTTCCTGTTTTCATGAGAATTAAAGGTAAGGCGAAAATTGCGTGAATCTACAGGCTACAGGCTCAAAAACTCAACAAAATAATTTTAATAAAACGACAAAGACCTGTTAAAAATTCAAAATATCTTATATTTTTGTAAGGATAATCAGATAACAACTAAAATACAAAGACAATGCAATTTCAATTAACCGAAGAGCAATTGATGATACAGAAGGCGGCGCGTGAGTTTGCCCAGAACGAGTGTAAACCGGGAGTTATAGAGCGTGACGAAAACCAGAAATTTCCGGCCGAGCAGGTAAAAATGATGGGAGAGCTGGGCTTTTTAGGAATGATGGTTGACCCGAAATACGGCGGAGGCGGCATGGATGCTGTTTCTTATGTACTGGCTATGGAAGAGATTTCTAAAATCGATGCTTCCTGCAGCGTGGTGATGAGTGTGAACAACTCACTCGTATGCTGGGGACTGGAGCATTTCGGGACGGAAGAGCAAAAACAAAAATACCTGGTGCCATTGGCCAAAGGAGAAATCATCGGCGCATTCTGCCTGTCGGAGCCGGAAGCCGGCAGTGACGCCACTTCCCAGCGTACAACTGCCATCGACAAAGGCGATCATTATTTGTTGAATGGTACCAAAAACTGGATTACCAACGGGAGCACGGCGTCTGTGTACCTCGTGATGGCACAAACCAATGCAGAGCTCGGTCATAAAGGCATCAACTGCCTGATCGTGGAAAAAGGCATGCCTGGCTTTGAAGTAGGACCAAAAGAAAATAAGCTGGGGATCAGGGGCAGCGATACACACTCCCTGATGTTTACGGATGTAAAAGTGCCTAAAGAAAACAGAATCGGGGAAGAGGGCTTCGGCTTTAAGTTCGCGATGAAAACCTTAGGCGGTGGCCGTATCGGGATTGCTTCCCAGGCATTGGGCATTGCGAGCGGAGCTTATGAGCTGGCTTTGGCTTACTCTAAGGAGCGCAAGGCATTCGGGAAATTAATTTCCCAGCACCAGGCCATCCAGTTTAAACTGGCCGACATGGCAACCCGCATCGAAGCGGCGCGCTTATTGATCTACAGAGCCGCCTGGCTTAAAACACAAGGCTTGCCTTGCGAAAAAGAAGGCGCGCAGGCTAAAGTATTCGCTTCCGAAACGGCGATGTGGGTCACCACCGAGGCTGTTCAGATCCACGGTGGCTACGGTTATGTGAAAGAATACCACGTGGAGCGCTTGATGCGCGATGCCAAGATTACGCAGATCTATGAAGGAACGAGCGAAGTACAACGCATTGTGATCTCACGGGCCCTGTTATCTAACTAAAATGATCTCAGGATGTAAAACTCAAAAAATCCCGTCATGAATACCGTGACGGGATTTTTTCATAAAAACAGGATATGGATTTTAATAAGGATCATAGCGGGCATTGGAGAGGTGAGGTTGTTCTGGGGAAAAAGTACCAAAATATGGAAGGACAAAAAATATTTTTTGACCTCGAAATCGTACAGTATCACAACCAGATAACCGGTGTTGCCGTTGATGTTGGCGGATACGGAGCAAGTCCGGATGAGGCTGCCATTAACGGAACAATTTCAGGGAATGATATACAATTCGTGAAACAATTTGTCCACGAGCATTATTTCCTGGAAGACGGAACCCTGTTTGTGGATAAGTCCAGGCCGGGGCATTTGATCTACCATTCAGGAAACTATCGGGAAGAAAGCGGCACCTTTAGCGGTGTATGGCGTAACAGAGGCAAATTCAAGCTGTTCGGCCTCATCCCAATATATTTTAATGCCGGGGAAGGTACCTGGGAAATGGAAAGAAAATAAAGGACGCTATCAGGATTCTTTTAGCTCTTTCATTAAGTGGACCTGGTAGTTGTTATCGATCAGCCCTCTCCTCGGGCGATCAAGATCGAAGATGATATAGATGACTACGCAGGTAAGCATGCAAAAACCTGTAATCAGCAATTTGTCGAATACCTTTTTAACCCCGCAATTGTAGCCAATAAAGAAGGAGCTGATGGCGGAAAAGATCAGCAACAGAAGCACAATGGAATCGGGTACGGTGATGTTGAAGGATTCATTGACGAGGGATGCACTATCGAGCATCTCGTTCAGGGAAGGAATCATCAGCATGGTGGCTGTGCGCTGGCTTTCCGGGAAGGATTGCACCCTGGCCTTTTCCCACAGGCGATTGCCTGCCTCTGCGCTGCTCTTCAGGGCAAGCCTGACCTTCTCTTCATGTCTGCCGGCTTCCAGGAAAGAGATCCTGGCATCGATGTAATGCTTAAATCCCTTTTTAAATGCTTTGGCTACGCTATCCGGATACAGGCCCGAACGCAGCATGGCTGTGCCGATCGCATTGGATTCATTGATCATGCTGTTTCTCCGCTCATCGTAGCGTGAACCCGCCATGCCGAAAGTAAAAGCGAGCAGTAAGCCCAGTAAAGCAAGGAGTGATGACAATAAGGTGCCATGATCGGCGCCGGCATCCGCTCTTTTTAACCCGATCCTATAGCCGGCAATGGTGATAGCGAGCATGGCAAAGAATAGAAAAAGTACCAGGTAAATGGCATCCAGGTCGTATAGGAAAGAATGTTTCATCCCTATAAAGATAGGGATAAATTACAAAGCCGGCAGGCCTTAGGGATCAGTTATGTTACATCCCGGGAGGTTTTATCCCTGCCCGGAAGTTTTTTAAATCTTCCGGGGCAGGGGTGTTTGAATTAAATCTCGCAGCCATCCGGACCACAGGCATCTGCCGTGCCTTCCGTGTTGATCTGCTGTAAAGGAGCTGCTTTCTGATGCTCATCATAGGCCCGCGTCAGCGCCTGCAAAAAGGCGGCCGGCTCCTGGGCGCCCGATACAGCATATTTACGGTCGAGGACAAAGAAAGGAACGCCGCGCACGCCGATCTGCTGTGCCTGCTCAATGTCTTCCTCTACCTTATCCGCATAAAGGTTGCTGTTTAGAAGAGCGCTTGCTTCTGTTTTATCGAGGCCAATCTCTGTGCCGATTTGTAATAAAGTAGCGTGATCGGCGGTATTCTTGCCTTCGGTGAAATAAGCGGAGAAGAGCTTTTCTTCCAGCTCGTTTTGCTTCCCGTATTTTTTGGCGAGGTGCGACAGACGGTGTGCGTCAAAGGAATTGGCAACAACCGCTTTGTCGAAATGAAAATCAAGACCTACCTGTTTGGCGATGTTGCTCACATGAGCCGTTGTTTCCCTGGCCTGCTCTTTGCTCCAGCCCTTTTTCTCCGCCAGGTGATCGATCGTGTTCAGCGAAGGGTCAGTCACCGTTGTCGGGTCGAGCTGAAAGCTTTTCCAGGTCACTTTGATCTGATCTTTATCGGGGAACTCACTCAGGGCTTTTTCAAATTTGCGTTTGCCAATGTAACAAAAAGGACACATCACATCGCTCCATATTTCTACGTTCATCATGTTCTTATTTTTTAATGTATGAGTAACAGTTTGCTGGTGTAATTGTTTAGCGGGTTCCGGGAACTTGAGCGTAGTCGAAGTTCCTGGGCTTTGACTGCGCCGCCTTTGAGAGCCTCAGGCACCGCAGCCATCGGTTTGGAGTTCAGCCCTCAAGCGGTGGTTTCGACTACGCTCAACCACCGGGTTGTAATATGGTAGCTGAGCGGAGTCGAAGCCACCACGCTATAAACAAAAAAGCCCCCACAATCTGTGGGAGCTTCCTCATTTATTTCTTTTCCGTTTCGGCAGGTTTCATGAGCTTGTTGAGCTCTTCCAGCACCAGTTTGCGTTTCTCGTTGAGTTCGGCGATCTTCTGCTTTTCCGCGTTGATCTTGTCCTCGATCTCTTTCATGAACGGATTCACACCTTTGCTGCTGCTTTTGAAGAAGCCCAGGTTATTATCATAGGTCTTGATCCGTCCCTGGATCTCGTCCATTTGTTTTTTGAAATAGTCGGCTTCCTTGCGCAGGGCCGTTTCCGGGTTCTCGCCGCTCGACATCCGCTCCAGCTTGGTTCTGAACTGCATTTTGAACTTCTCGTCCTTGCTGATGTTCATCTGGTCGTAGAGCTCATCCAGGCGGTTGAAGAATGCCTCGCTGACGCGCTTTTTATCTTTCATCGGTACCAGGCCTGCAGCATTCCAGTCGGCAGAGAACTGCTTGAGGGCGGCATGGTTGGCGTTATGGTCTTCGCTGAGGGTAAATTCCGTGAGCTTTTTAATCAGCTCTTCCTTCGCTACCAGGTTGTTGTCGTATTGGCTGTCGATGGCATCGAAATGTGCTTTCCTGGCATCAAAAAAATGATTGCAGGCCGCTCTGAACTTCGTGAACAATTTATTTTCATCGCCTCCGGCATGCGGTACCTTTTTCCAGGCATCCTGAAGCTTGATCAGTGCCATGCTGGTCTTTTGCCAGTCGGTATCATTTTTCAGGGCTTCGGCTTTCGCAATGAGCTCCTGTTTCTGAGCCTTTACGCCAGACAGTTTTTCATGAGCATCATGGAAGTGTAATTTTTTCTTTTCAAAAAAGGAGTCGCACAGCTCCCTGAACTCGGCCCATACTTTGTCATTATCCTTTTGGGTGGTGCGGCCTACGGTTTTCCACTCGTTCTGTAAAGCGATGAGGTCGTTGGTGAGGTTATTCCAGACTGAGTTGCCGGCCGTTTCCGATTTCAGGAGGATGGCTTTTACCTGCTCGATCAGCTCTTTTTTCTTCGTGAGGTTCGCCTCTTTTTCTTCCTCGATCGAGTTGTAATGCTGTTTCAGTTTGGAATAGGCTTCTTCCAGGGCCGCGCGGAAACTGCCTTTCAGCTCATCCCATTTGTCGTTCGGTACAGGGCCGATCTCTTCCCAATCGTTGCGGTAGATCTTGATCAGGCGTTCCGCCTCTTTGATGTTCGTTTGCTCTTTCAGGCCTTTGATCTTTTCCAGCAATTCCGTCTTAAGCTCGTAATTGCGTTTCAGGTCATGCTCCTGCAGCTGCTTGGATAGGCTCAGCTTGTAGTTGAACTCTTCAATGGCTTTGCTGTATTCGGCCTGGATCTCTTTGTATTTGTGGGGCGACACGGCACCAATGGTTTTCCATTGCGCCTGCAGCTCTACCAGTTTTTTGATGGCTGAGCCGATGTTATCGCTCACCTGGCTCAGGTCGTTGATCTTGGCGATGATCTCTTTACGAACCGCCAGATTTTTAGCCTGGTCAACGGCCATGGTCGCGTCTTCTTCTTTTTTGCGTTTGTGGAATGTGTCGAACAGTTCGCTTATCTTAAGGTCTTCCGGTTGTTTGTGGTATTCGAACTCTTTGGCTTTGCCGCCTTCTTCTACAAAATCCTGTTTTGCCTTTTCAAATTCGGCAGTCCATAATTTTTCATACTCTTTCTGCAGAGTGCGCACCTGGTTAGCAACAGCACCAGCTTCAGGTTGCTGAAGCATTTCTTCTAATTTGGTAATGATCGTTGTTTTCATGTTGGGGTCTGGTTCCGGAAACAGTTCATGTACAGGTCACGAAATTTTTCGTCACGTTTTTCTTTGTTAACAGTGTTTTTGGTTCTTGTTTTTTAAGTAAATTCAGTCTCTCAAAAATAACGTAAAAATTTAGTTTACAAAATAATCTGCTATTTTTTTAATTGAATAAAAAGTTTAAATTTTCCTTTAGTACATGCATTTTACAGATCCCGAATCGCTGGATTTACTCGAATTCCCAAAAATAAAAAAATACATTGCCGCTTTTTGTTTTAGTGACGCAGCTTCCGCCCGGGCGGGGCAGATCCAGGCCTATGCCGATCACGAAGCGCTGCTCACCGAGCTGCACCGCGTCTCCGAGCTGAAAAGCATCATCAGCTCCGATGCTTATTTTCCCGATATCCAATACGCCGATTTCCAAAAAGAAGCAGCCATGCTTTCCCTCGAAGGCAGCATGCTTACCGAGGAGCAGTTCCTGGTGGTGCGCTCCGCCACCGAGCTGGCCAATACACTGGTCCGCTTCCTGAAGAACAGGAAGGCCCAGTTCCCGTATTTATTCCGTTTGTCGGAGCACCTCGAAGACAATAAGCAGATCATTGACGAGATCGACCGCATCGTGGATTTCGATGCCACCATTAAGAATTCCGCTTCCCGCGAGCTGCAAAAGATCAGGAAAGACCTCTCTGAAAAGCGCCGTGAGAGCGACGCTAAATTTTACAGGTACCTGGCGGAGCTCCGGAAACAGGGCTACCTGAGGGAAAGTGAAGAAAGCTTTTTCAACGGGCGCCGCACCCTGGCCGTGCTGGTGGAATACAAGGCGGAAGTGAGCGGCTTTGTGCATAGCAAGAGCGAAACCGGTAAAACGATTTTCATTGAGCCGGGTGCCACGATCTCGATCAACAATGACATTGCGGAGCTGGAGATCGATGAAAGGCGGGAGATCAACCGCATTCTGAGAGAGCTGTCGGATACGCTGAGGCCGCATGCCCCCTTGTTGAAGCAGTTCATGGAATTACTGGTGGAAGTGGACCTGCTGAAAGCCAAGGCCCTCTTTGCCCACCGGATCAATGCCACTTTGCCGGTCATCTCCACAACACAAGAGCTCAGGCTCGATAAGGCTTTTCATCCCATTTTGTACCTGCAGAATAAAGAGCATAAAAAAGTAACCGTTCCTCTCACCATCAGCCTGGATAAAGAACGTCACCTGATGGTGATCTCCGGTCCTAATGCCGGCGGTAAATCCATTACGCTGAAAACGGTGGGCCTGCTTCAAACGATGTTGCAGAGCGGCCTGCTGGTGAGTGTGGCCGAGAGCTCCGTGATGAGCTTCTTCGACCATGTCTTGGTGGATATCGGTGACACGCAGAGCATCGAGCACGAGCTCAGCACCTACAGCGCGCGCCTCAGGAACATGAAGCACACCCTGGAAACGGTGAATGAGAGAACCCTGGTGCTGATGGATGAATTCGGCAGCGGCACCGATCCTGAGCTGGGCGGGGCTATGGCCGAAGTAGTGCTGGAAGAGCTGGTCAGCTCGAAAACATTCGGCATCATCACCACGCACTATTCCAACGTGAAATTGCTGGCCAACAAGCTGGAAGGCGTGGTGAACGGGAGCATGCTCTTCGATGTGGAAACGCTGGAGCCTAAATACATCCTTTCGGTGGGTGAGCCGGGGAGCAGCTATACCTTTGAAGTGGCCGAGCGGGTGGGCTTTCCGAAGATCCTGATCGAGCGGGCTAAAAAGAAGATCAATGTGGATAAGATCGACCTCAACAAATTACTGGCGGAGGTGCAGCAGCAGAAATCGAAATTGAATGAAGCAATTGAGCGCACCGAACACCAGGAGTTTATGAAGAAGATCTCGAAAGAAAAATACGATACGCTCTTCAATAACTGGCGCGACAAAACCGAGAAGGAGCGCGAGCGAAAGATCGAGCTGGCGCGCCTGGCCGAGTACGGACAAAAGTACCTGCGCCTGATGGAGGACTGGAATAAGAACGAAGACCGTAAATTCGTGATCAAGCGTTTTATCGACGGCATTACCGCTGAAACGAAAAAGCGCAAAGACCTGGCCAAACAAAATAAGCTGGATTCTTTTGCGGAGAAAAAAGTAGCCCGCCTGAAACCCTTGCTGAAAGAGGGAAGCCGCGTAAAAATTCTGAACAGCAGCGAAGTCGGTGTGGTGGAATCCATTAAGGACGAGAAAGTGAGCATTACCTTCGGCATCCTGAAAATGACCGTAAACATTCATAACCTGGAGCTGGTGAAAGACTAAGTAACCGCTTTTTGTTATTACATAAAACCGAAGGATTATGAAAAGGCTCATTCTTAGTATTTTATTACTGATCTTAACGCTTGCTGTGCCGGCTCAGGTTAAAAGGGATACGGTCATGTTTACTCTGCACTGCCCTGAAAACGAAGTTGGGATAGAGGAAGATCTTCAGCACCAGCTGGATTCCATTTACAAAGCGCTGGGCATGTTGGACTCCACGAAGTATACCAAGATCGAGCAGGCGATCGTATTCGGATTTACCGATAGCAAAGGCAGCCGGAAGGCGAACCAGCTGCTGTCGGAAAAGCGCGCCGATTACGTATACCGGCAGATCAGGAGCTCTTATTCCGAACGGAATATTGTGATGGGGCTCGGAGAAGCCGAGCCTGTGGCAGATAACAAAACGCCCGAAGGCCGGGCGAGGAACAGGCGGGTAGAGATAACACTGGTTTATACCCAGCAAGCACTGCCGCCACCCTTGCCGAAAATAGTTTATAAGGATACCATCCTGATCTTTGAAGACGGCACCTGGCTGCGCATCAATCTCGCCGATTATGTGCGGATCAGGCATTGCCTGAAATACGAGCGCCGCACGAGCCTGTTTGATCTGTTTGAAGACCTCGCGGAAACCAACGAAAATAGTATTGAAGCCTATTACAATTTTGGAAAGATCTCGCTTGGCTGGTGCGATGTGGACTGCCTGAGTCAGCCGATTTTATTGAGTGTACCGGTGCCCGACAGCCTGGTGAAGTCGTCGCTGAAAACGCTCAAAATGTATGTGAAGCAACTCAAAAGAAACCGGGCAAATTTGGTGAAGCATGAGGATGGGCATTGGTATATTGATGTAGAGTCCCGCTGCCCCTTACAGATGGAACGTTGGCTGATCCCCTGCGGAGGAGTCCGTTATACAGGAGGAGGAGAAGCTCCCCGCATGACGACCATACGTTATGTGGCAAAAGACGGCTACCGTATTGTGGGTGCTTCCATCAGCAAAGGATTGCTATTCAATTACAAAAAAGAGCGCAAACCGAAGCGGAAAGTGAAGCTTAGAACCTACTGCGCTTCGGATTATCCGGCCGTATCAGTGGTGACGATCCGCAAGGACAATGCCGATACCATCTATTACGCGTCGGGGACAGAACAGACAATCGCTCACGGTGTACGCTGCGCCAATTGTAAGCAAAAGAAGAAAAAAGATAAGCCTGCGCCTAAGAATTCCGCAAAAAAAGATGCTCCGACAAAAGAGGCGGAGCCGGCTAAAAATAAGATCGGGAAGAACCGTTTCCTAAGAAAGAAATACAAATTCCGGGAAAAGGACTACAGTCATAAAATGGCGCGTAAGATCATCAAACCTGCAAAAAAATAAGCTCAGCTGTTGTTACCTGCTCATGTGATAACGCCGTTTTTCCTGACTGTCCTGCGAAAGGCTTATGCAGTTGCAAGGCCCTGGTGTTTTGGATCGGTCCTGTTATTCAGCCAGAAGGTGTCTGCTCAAAACCCCCTTATTATTGCCCACCGGGGCGCCAGCGCCTATGCACCGGAGAATACATTAGCCGCTTTTGAGAAAGCGATAGAGATGAAAACGCCGGTGATTGAGACCGATGTGCATCAAACCAAAGACAGCGTGCTGGTGTTGATGCATGACGAAACGGTAGACCGTACGACGAATGGCACCGGCCGCATCAAAGACATGCTTTACGAGGATTTTAAAAAGCTGGTGATCCGTTCTCCCTTATCGGCCTCCACGGAGCATCCGCCCTCGCTCGAAGAAGCTCTGAAAGCCATTAACGGGAGAGCGCAGCTGCTGATCGAGCTCAAACGGGGCAGCAGTTATTACCCGGGAATTGAGAAGCGCGTGGTGGACCTGATCAGGCGCTGCCAGGCCGAAAGCTGGGCCAATACCATCCATTCCTTTGAAAAGCAAACGCTGCTCAACGTGGCGAAAGCCGATAGCCACATCAATCTTCAGAAACTGATCGTCTTCAAACTGCCGCTCGTCAGCTTTAGCTTTGACAAGCATGTAGAGAAGGACGATTTTAGAAACTGGCAAGGGGTGAATGTGTATTACCGTTTTTGCAGTCGCCGCCTGGTCCGTCAGGTGCATAAGCTCGGCAAGAGCGTTTATGTATGGACGGTGAACAGCCCGCGCAAGGCCAGGAGGTACAAACGGCGTGGCGTTGACGGGATTATCACCAATGATCCCGGTATTTTCGAAAAAAGAAAGTGACCTCTGTTACCAAACCGTGTTATAGCTTATAAGCAGGTTATTTATGAGTTTCAGTTCGGAAACCTTACAGAGTATTATCACCGACAAAGAGCGCTTTGTCAAATGGCTCTATGAGCGCTATGCCAAAAAGCTATTGGCATACACGCGCAGGACCTATTTGCCGGGCGAAGACGACGCCTGGAGCGTTGTGTACAAAACGCTTTACAGGATCGCCGATGTGGCCGCACAACTCGAGTTTGAGAACGAGTATAAGTTTAACGGATTTATTTTCAGGATACACATCAATTACCTGCGGAATTTTCTGAGAGATAACAAAAGCTTCGAAGCCAGGCACCGGGAAATAGAGCTGGATGATCGGCATGCGGTGGAAGAGGAAACAGAACCTGTGTCGCCAAGCCTGCATTTGCAAGTGCTGCAACAGGAGCTGGATAAGCTCGAAGACTGGCAGCGCATCCTGTTGCTGATGCGCGGGCAGGATGTTCCTTACAGCAAGATTGCCGAATTTGTGGATAAACCAGAGCACCATTTAAAAACCTATTATGCCCGCTTAAAAAAACAACTGCACGATGCGGTGAATGAACAATTACAACTGATCAAGACCACACAACATGCAAACCAATAAGAACCATCGCGTTTCCGGACAAGAGCTTGATAACCTGCTGAAACAAGCCTTTTTGAATTTAGATGTTACTCACCCTAAATACGACGCCATGATGGAAACTGTTGCCCATACGACTTTTACACCACCTGTGTCTCCTGTCGGAGGAGCAGGAAAATCTTTTTTTACGGCCAAAATGATTCTCTTTGGAATCGGCCTGGCGGCGCTGATCTCTCTGATCGCGTTATTTTTTATCATGAGCCCCGGAAAGAAACAGAAAACGTCTCCGGGTGTATACTCTTTCGATTCTGCGATCAGCTCAACCACAACAGCAGAAACGGATCATGTCTCTTCTCCTGAAACACCGTTGAACACCGCATCAGGCAGTGTTTCTCCTTCTTCGGAAGTGCAACAGCCCGTACCGGAAGCCATTCCTGAAAAACCATTGCCGTCGCTTTCGTCTCCTGAAAAACACTTGCCGGTGACAAAGCCCCTGGCTGTAGAAACACAAAATCCCGACAGCTCCTATGTGTTCCCGGTGCTCACGGAGGAAGAGGTCGAGGCCAATGAGAAGCGTAAGGAGAAGATGCTGATTCAGTCCATTAAATTGTCTGCTTCCAAATATGCTTTTATCCCGCAGACTTATATCAGGTCGCCTTACTTTTATAGCAAAGGTGTGTTTAACGCGCAATACATGCAGAAGACGGAGGTGTCGAACATCGAGTACAAAACATTTTTGTTCGACCTGCTTATGCGCAATGATAGAGCAGGATTCCTGAAAGCCAAGCCCGATCAGTCGCTCTGGAATACCATTTATGACCAGAAGTTAGGAAAGTACTTCGAGGATGTGTATTTCTCGGATAAAGCTTACAACGATTACCCGGTGGTGAATGTGAGCCGGGAAGGGGCGGAACTCTATTGTAAATGGCTGAAGGAAGAGTCGGAATATCTGGCTGGTGAAAAAGATTTGCTGAAAGAGGAGGAGCTACAGGCGCTGTTTAACCGGAGCTATAGCTTACCAACCGCGAATGATTGGGCTTATGCTGCGGAAGCCGGAAAGCTGGAAAACGATTATCCCTGGGAGGGATCCTACATGCGCAATTCAAAAGGCGCTTATCTGGCTAATTTTTGCATTCAAAAAGAAAAAGAGAAGCCTGGGACTTCCTCCACCCATTACACATCTGCGGGTGTCGGTTTGGGGCCGGGCGAGGAAATGCTCAGCTGCCGCGTGGATGCCTTTAAGCCCAATGCTTTCCGTTTATACAACATGAGCGGCAATGCAGCGGAACTCGTGCTGGATGACAGTACCGGGCAGTTAATCACAAAAGGCGGAAGCTGGAACAGCAGCCAGGAAGAATTAAAGATCAGCAGCAGGGAAGCTGTAAAAGGTAATGGCGCTTCGCCTTACCATGGATTCAGGCCGGTGATTAATCTGCATTACTTTGCAACAGGATTTTTTTACCGGGATGGCGACAGTGCTGTTGTTAATGTAGGATTCAGGCCCATGGCGCATTCTTCGGTATATATGTCCCGGCAAAAACCTTCTGTCGTTTACAAGGATACCGCTTTTGTATTTTCGAAATTCAGCGGAAAAGAAATTGCACAGGGCCTGGCGTTGAAGGAAAAAATGATCAAAGATCTTCTGGTGCTTCGTAAAGAAAAATATGCGCTCATTCCTATGGGCTCCTGTTCTTATCAATCGGAAACGGTATCGACGTATGCATTTTATATGCAAACCACAGAAGTAAGCAATGCGGAGTATAAAGCCTTCCTTATAGACCTTTACGTCAAGGGTAAGCAGGATGAGTTCAGGAAATGCCTGCCGGATCAAAAGCAATGGACAGAAAAATTTAAGGAAGGTTTTACGGACCCGATGAAATACCTGTATTTTGGGCACGAGGCTTATAATAACTACCCGGTGGTGAATGTATCTCGGTATGGGGCAGAAGCCTATTGCCAATGGCTTAGCACCGAGCTGAGCATCCGTACGTCACCCACCGATAAAAAACAGATCCACGATATCAGGCTGCCATCCGACATGGAATGGGCAATGGCGGCCAGCAGCAAGCATAACCAGGTAAAGTATGCCAGTGGTACCGATTCGCTGGTGTATCGGGGTAAATACGTGTCCAACTACAGCTGTGTCGGCTATGCGACAGCACATTATGATTCCCTGAATGATTTTTACAGGGTCAAAGTCAGTAAGGGAGGACCGGGTTTCATGTCCGACGAGGAATTTTTCACCGGGCCGGTGAACTCTTATGCTGCTAATCTGTACGGAATTTATAACCTGGCGGGCAATGTGTCGGAGATGGTGTATCTTTGGGACGGCGCTACCAATAAGGCAAAAGGCTTTGGTACCAAAGGCGGGAGTTGGATAAGCCCGGATTATTTCCTGGAGATCGGTGCGGCGCAGGAATTTAAGCATCCGGAAAAACCTTCTCCTTTTGTGGGGTTCCGCCCAGTGATAACGGCTGTGACGGGAGACAAAACGAAACCCTGATAATTCTGTTATCTTTATGGATTAAAACACAGGTTATAGAGGCAACAGCGATATTCCGTCACTTTGAAGCGTACATTTTCCTGAGCGATGCGCTGAAGCAAGCCCTAAGCGAGCGGCTGGTGCTGAAGCATTTTAAAAAAGGAACCATGGTGCATCATGCGCAGGAGGTGTGTACGAGAAGCTATTTCATTGAGAAAGGCTTGTTGCGTACCTATTTCATCAAGGATGATAAGGAAGTGAGCGAGTACTTTAGCTGTGAGGAGGAGTGGACCAATTCACCGAGAAGCTTTATCACCCGGCAGCCCGACATGTATTACATCGATGCACTGGAAGATACGACCGTTTTTTCCTTGAAGGTGAACGACCTCGATTACCTCTTCGACCATTTTCCTGAGATGGAGCGGTACGCGAGGCTTTCGATGGGAGCGGTGTTCGGGCATTTGATGGAACGGATAACCTCCATGCGCTTTACAACAGCCAAAGAAAAATACGATCACTTTTGCGAGGTATACCGAGGTGTGTCTCACCGCATTCCTTTAGGGATGGTGGCGTCTTATCTGGGGATCACCCAGGAAACGTTGAGCCGCATCCGCGCGGGGAAGTAATTGTATCGCCGAATTTGATCCAGATCAAAAATGCCTGTGTTTAAAGTCACGAGCTTTGGAACAAAAACCGATCATGGCTCAAGCACGCTTTTCCACGCTTCTTTTATTCTTCGCTGCCCTGGGCACAAGCGATGGCTTACCGGCACAACGTGTATTACAAACTCCGGCGGTCAACAGCGTACTCTACACCGGAAACAGCAACGGCCAACCGCTCGTGGTGGGGCTTGGAGGCTCGGAGGGCGGCAATGCCTGGGCCAGCGACCATTGGAAAACAACGCGTGATCAGTTTCTCACCAAAGGCTACGCCTTTCTTGCGCTGGGCTATTTCGGCGCGAAGGGAACGCCCGATACCCTGGACCGCATTTCCATCGATGCCGTGCATGAGGCGATCATGGAGGCCTGTAAGGATCCCTGCATAGCTAAAAACAGCATAGCGATTGTCGGAGGCTCGCGTGGCGGCGACCTGGCTTTGCTGCTGGCGAGCTATTACCCGGATGTTTCGGCCGTGGTGGCTATTGTTCCCGGCCACGTAGTGTTTCCCGGTCATACCATGCATTTCAGTACACCCTGCTGGACGAAAGACGGAAAGTCCTTGCCCTTTTTGCCGGTGAATGAAGCTTCGGTGCCTTACCTCATCAAAGGCGATCTCCGGAAAACCTTTGAGGCCATGCTACAGGATACTGCCGCAGAACGGGCTGCAGCCATTCCGGTTGAACGGATCAAAGGGCCGGTGCTTATCCTGTCGGCCACCCAGGATGAGATTACTCCCAGTACCGTATCGGGCGATAAGATCATGATGAGGCTAAAGGAACATCATTTCGCTTATAAGACTATACATCTTGTCACCGAAGGCGGGCATGCGGAGCCTCTGAAACATTTCGCAGAGGTGTTTGATTTCCTGGAAGCATATTTCCCCGTGAAGTAAAGAGCGATGTCTTTTTGTAAGATGTGATAAAGACTGTATCTTTAAAACGAACTTTATGAAAGATGGCATTACCAACAAAGAAGAAGAGAGGCTTAAGGGTGCTGACCCACAAAGGTACCGGTTACTACTGGAAAGTAAAGGTGAACGATGATTATGAGGAACGTTCACTGGACATTGTGATTGGTCTTGAAAAGAAGGCATCCTCATTTTTCACCGTTTTTTTCATCTTTCATGATCCCTTTCTTCATTTTCCTAAAGCTGGTCATAAACCGGGCGAAAACGAGGAAAGTTTAAAGCCACTCAAGGCGCTGGAGAAAGTAAGCCCTGCTTTGATTGCGGAGGCTATTGATGTTGCTGATCAGGAGAACTGGCAGGCTAAAAAGCATTTTGCTTTAACATACAAAGATGGCGTCTTTATTGTGACTGAAAACCTGGCACGTATGCATCTTTAAAGCAATAAAAATTTCAGTTATCTTATGGCAATCCCGCAGAAAAAGAAAAGAGGTATCCGGCTCCTGACGCATGAGGGTATTAGCTATTACTGGAAAGTGAAGAACAATTATGAACAAGTCATGCTTCATGTTCTTATTGGTCTGGAAGATAAGCCGTCCTTTGTATTTTCAGTTGATGTGGATTTTGTGGATCCCGGTCTTTACTTTCCCTGGTTTGCTACAGCCCATGAGCAGGGCAGGGATATGACGAAAATAAACGGGCTGGAAAAAGTAAGCCCGAAGTTTATTGTGTCGGCGATTGATTTTGCACGGGAAACAGGTTGGCCTGAACAAAAGGCGCTGCGCTTATTGTATAAGCAGGGTGTTTTTCAACTAGAAACTAACTAAGAATGCCTGTTCGGAATGTTCCTCGTAATGTTAGGAGTATGATCAGGTTTCAAAAAATTTCATATCGAAGGTATTATCTTTTTGAATAATAATTCCCATACATGTTTGACCGTCCAGCTCATAGGTTTTGTTTTTATCATACGCGGTCATGCTCCATTTCCGCTCGCTATGAATCATTTGGTTGATGTAATTTTCATAAGCCTGATGAATTTCCATCTCTGTTTTTGGCAAGCTGATGATCGTTTCTTTTGGTAAAGAAGAACTCAGGGCCTTAAATTTTGCGTTGACAATAATGTCGAAGTACCATTCGTTGGTGAGCTCTGTCGCTTCCAGCGTCAAGCCATCCAGGAGGCCCATGATCGGGTGGTTGAAGGTTGTTTGATGATCCAGCTTCACACGAATGCCGGTGGATTTACTCCAATCGGCTCTTTCTCCCGTCTCCCCGTTTTTTGAAACACCATAAAAAGCAATGACGTACTCAAAATAGCCGTTCGGCGTTTCTTCCTCGTAGCTTAACGGTTGATGTAATACTTCCTGGGGAACTTTGCTTAGGAGTGTCTCAAAGCAGGGAGACTCACTGAAAAAGCTCATTCCCGAAATTCCGATTGCAGGAAGGCCTCCGACGCCGGATCTGCAGGTCGTTCCGTTTTTATAAATTTTCAGATGGATGGCATCCTGCGCATCTGCGGTAACTTTGATAATGATCAGCTCTACTTCTTCTTTTGTCATTTGGATTGGAATTTAGGTGAAATTAATAAAAGATTATGGAACTGGTATTTAAGATCAGGTTAAAAAACGGTGCTATGTTTTTCTTGATAGAGTTTAAAATTCTACTTTTACAGAAGGAACAGCTACGTTTAAACGACGCTTATAAAACAAATAACAATGTTAGCAGTACATTGGGCACCGGTCAGTAAAACAAAATCGATTCTGAAAAGCGGGATTACAAAATCAGGGAATGGCTTATATTGTTTCCCGCTGACAGGGCATAAGGCTCTTGACCGTTGGTGGGTTACTTTCTTCAATGTCATCGCTTCGCGAAAAAGAAAAAAATATAACGGTATTGTTTTCAGAATTAGAAAAGAAGATTTGCCGGCCTATTTTGGTCATTGGGGAGGAGCCACAACCCGCGATGATTATGAAAAAGAGATTAAAACACTCAAAGCACTCAAAGCACAATTCCGGGAAACGATTTTGTGGCGGCTAGGCGAGCATTTGGCATGGAAATCCGGGATCGAACACTTGCACCGGAAAGATCATGAAACTTTTTATCCCGGTCTTGCAGAAAAAGAACTTGAAAAATCTCCCGGTCTATTACTGGAACAGATGATTGATCCTGGTTTCATGACTTATACCTTCGAAGATTACCAGATTGTATTGAGTCATTCAATTTCTGCTGACCGCATCATTAAAGTATTGCCTAAAGAAAGCGAGTTCGGAAAAGTAAAGCGGCTCAGGAAAAAGTACGAAGCCCCACGCCGCAGCGATTTCCTTCCTGAGGAATAATTTGTAATTTTAAGCTATGAGCATCATCGATCAACTGGCTTCTTCGCTCGGAAAGCGGGATGAAGCCCCCAACCAGGCCTTAGCCACAGACATTGTAAAAACAAAAGACCAGAAGGCCCTGAAAGAGCTGCTGGAACTGCTGCATCACAAAAGCAAGGATGTGCAGAGCGACAGCATCAAGGTGATTTATGAAGTTGCCGAGAAGGCGCCGGAGCTGGTGGCAAAGCACAGTAAAGAATTAATAGCCTTGCTCGACAGTAAGAATAACCGTTTGCAATGGGGCGCCATGACGGCGCTGGATGCCATTGCGGGCGAAGATCCCAAAACGGTATATGCCTCGCTTGCCCGGATCATTGCTGTCGCCGATCAGGGATCTGTCATTACCAACGATCATTGCGTTGGCATACTTATTAAATTGTGCGGAGAGAAAGCCTACCGGAAAGATGCTTTTGATTTATTGCTGGAGCGCCTGCTCAAAAGCCCCGTCAACCAGCTGCCTATGTATGCCGAAAACGCATTGCCTGTTATTGACGCCGGCACCAAAGCCGCTTTTTTAAAGGTATTGTCGGGCAGGCTCGGCGATATTGATAAAGAGAGCAAACGCAAACGGGTAGAGAAGGTCATTAAGAAGCTACAAGCCATGTAAGCAGATAGGCAAGGGAAGATCCTTTACCCGGCTGCAAAACAGGTTGTTTTATGAAAAAGGCTTGCTGTCATATTTGATAGCAAGCCTTTTTTTGAAATTATTGATTTTGAAATTACTGAACCACAAATTTGTGGCTGACTGTTTGGTTATTCTCCGTCAGCTCAAGCATGTAAATGCCTTTTTGCCAGCTGCTGATATCAAGAGTAACGGTTTCGGCATGTGCCTGGCTGTATACTTTTTGCCCCAGGCTATTGTACACCGTAATCTGCTGCGGGCTTCCCGAAGTTGCGATGGTTAATTCGGTAGAAGCAGGATTCGGATACACCGCTTTTGCTACCGTTGCATGTTTTCCGGATAGGTCTTTTGTGTTTTGACGTTTCAGCAAGGCAGGATCCTTTGGCTGGTATGGATCGGAGTAATGCAGGTTGTAATGGCTTAATAAGATGCCGCGCGCATAATGAACGCCCTGGCCTCCAACACGGGAGTCGCTTTGAGCAATATTCTCCAGTGAGGTTTTTTCTGCTGCTGTATAGTCATGTCTTTTTTCCAGGCCCTGATCGGCGAGAATAGTCAATACCGTGGCCATATTTTTCTCGACCGGAGAAAGCGGTCCTTGAGTCTGCCTTAGGGCATGACGGCATCCAGCATAATCTTTGGTGTCATAACGATGCTGGGCCATCGCCAGCAGGCTTGTATTGTCGTCTGCTTTTACCGGCGCGCCGGAAGCAAGCGCGTCTTTTTTCTCTGCAAACAATTTACCGGCATTGTGTGCTGCCATCACCTCCGACCTGTAATTTTCAGGAATGGCATCTTCAGAAGTTTCAGTGTATATCTCCGGGTTTGCGGTCTCCGCATCGGAGCTCATCCGTGTATTTCCACTGCCACATGGGCTTGGCTCTACCGTGGAGTAAACGATGTTTGTGCCATAGGCGCCACCCGGGGTATAGACAATGCTGGTCGTATTCGGGCTGATCCATTGGTAGTTGGACGTGTAGCAATAGTACAGGGAGATGTCGGTGCCGTTGCTGATAAAAGTATTCTGGCGGCCCCTGATGCCGCTTTCTCCATGCGGAACGCCGGAGCTCCGCAGCCAGCTCCATCCCGGACCTATTCCTACAGCACCGTATTTTAAGGTGTTGCATAAAATATTACTCTCCGTGACATCAAGTCCCAGGTTGATGCCGATACCCGCTTGTACCACGTTTCGTTTGATCAGGCTCCCCGGCGCGTTGATGAAGAAGATCCCTGAGTTTTGCCAGTCGGCAGAATTGTCGGATGTCACCGTATTGTTAAAGGCCCTGTTCATCCAGCTGTTCTCTACATGAATGGCTTTAGTGGATACATCATAGGCCGTGGAAAAAGAAATGGTGTTATTCTGGATATCAAATTTTGGTGTGGTGGTCAGATCTCCATCCCAGCTTGTTGCGGCGTTGCCTTTCACATTCAGGATTTTCACAGCCGCCATCACATTGCTGAAGCTGTTGTTGTTAATGGCATAGTGGTCATAGGTTTTCGCAGCGCTGGTGAGCGTCGCTTCACTGATGAGCACACTGCCTGCCCAGGGTGCATTTTTAAAGACGTTGCGGTGAATGTCGATCTGGGTGGAGGTATGGTCACAATCGGAAATGACAATGCCTGCCCAGCCGTAGCCCTGGAAGGTATTGGCAAAGGCCCCGCTGGTGGCATCGCCGGTTATGAAGGTGTTTCCATAATTGTAATGCCAGCGCATGCTGAACTCCCGGGTGTTGGTAAAGGTGTTCTTATATGTCTTTTGGTTACATCCAAATACAACCCAGGTGTCGGTGCGGTTATGCGTAAAGGTATTCGAGATGACATCCGTTTCGCGCGCGCCTGCAAAAGCAGCATCTGCGCTCACGGCCGTGAGGTCGGCCTCTACAAACTCATTGTTCTGGATCACGATGTCGGTTTGGTAGGACCTTACACCGTATTGCCCGCTCTCGAAATAATTGCCATTGCCGGCGGTTGCCGAGCCGATGAGTAATTTATTGGTGCTGCTGCCGGTTGTATTGGCTTCGATGCCGGTAATGCCATAGCGTGTAGTGCCGCTGGTTGACAACACCTGGCCTTTGCTTTGGTCTCTTAAAGGAGATGTTGCCAGGAAGAGGGATTTGGTAACAGAGGTGCTACCGGGATTGACACTGTTGAGGACCAGGTCTTTCTCGTTCAGGTTAAACACGCTGCTGTTGATGGAAGTCGTCACGTTCGTTCCATTGATCTCCGCACCCCGGATCGCATCATAAATAATGGGAAGGTAAGCGCCGCTGTTAATCATCGTGAAATTGGATGCATTGGTCACGGCATTATTGTTGATGGAAACACCACGCCACATGAGACCGCAGGGATGAGCCTGCAGGATGGTGCCATTCAGGGAGAGATTGGCCCCTCCGTTTACATTCCATTCGGCATTGGTTTGAAATTCAAAGTTCATCTGATCGGCGGTGATGCTGTAGCCCAGGGGGATGTTGATCTGCCTGGCTACCCTCACTTTCGGAAAGCTCGTTAAGGTGCCTAAATAGGAATTCTGCTGTAAGGCATAAAAGGGATTGGTTGTGGTGTTCCAGGTAGCGCTGGTGCTGACGTTGTAGATGTCGACATCGACGTTGATGGTTCCGGAGGCATCATAGTTTTCGCCGTCGATCTGGCTGGGCATGAGCACCATGTTGTTCCCATAGAGAAGGGAAGGCAGGGAATAGCCGGTGATGGTCCAGGAGCTGAGGAGATCTGTACTCGTTACAATGGATCTTACCTGGTTGGTTGCTTTGCTACCGCAAATAATTTCGTTGCCGTTATAGGATTTTTCCAGCATGGAATTGGAGAAGTTAGCCGTGCCGGCGATGAGGTTCGGGGGAACGGATGCGGCGACGGTGAGGTCTTTTACCAAAATACCCGTTCCGGATTTTGTGACGTAGAGCTTGTTGCCGGTTTTATCAAATTCGATCCCCTTCCATACATAATTCGGAGAGTTGGTGCTGAAGATGTAATTCGGTGCGCCGGTAGAAAGACCTGTTGAGGGATTGAGGTAGATCATGTTTACATCATTGGTGCCTGTTGCCGTGCCGTATTGTGAGCCTTCGACCCACGCGAGCTTGTCTCCTGCATCGGAGAGCTCGAGCTCTGCGGCCTGTGCGCTCCCGTTGAGCGGGCCGGCAATCAGTACCGGTGAGCCGATGGCCGTTGCCGTGACGTCAAACTTCCGCACATCCATATCGCCTGCTATTTGTGCGCCGGCCAGGTAAAAATACCTTTTGCCACTCACTATTTTAGAGGTGGCATAGGTCGGGAAACCGGAAGAAGCCATCGTGAGCAGGGTGACAGGAGAGCCGATGACAGCGCCGAGCCCGCTGTTCAGGTTCATGTCGATGTGTATGTACCTGACAAGGGTTGAGGTGCCGCAGCAATAGCCTTCGGCATACACGATGTAGTATTTATTGCTACAGGTGTTGTTGGAAGGATTGGGGATAATCTCGATATTATTCTGTAAGCCTGTAGGCCCTACAGAGGATGCCGATAAGGAAGCGATGGCCTGGTCGAATTTATTGTAGACGTTATTGCCTGCTACATACAGGAGTAATTTTCCTTCGGAGTCGTACACGCTGTTATAGGCATTGTTGCCTGCAGAAATGCCGGTGAAAGCCGGCTTGACGACAGGAGTGGCCGGTTGAAGATCAATCAGGTTGGGCGCAGCATGCCATCCTTTGAGTTGGGTTTGGGCATTCGCCAGGTAAAGGCCTGAGGATGCCAGCAGGGCATAAGTAAGTTTTTTAATCATAGCCGTAAGGTTTAGGGGTTGAGGAATTAAATCAAAGCTATGACCAAATAAAGATTAAAAAAATGCCGGTACATCGGTTTATCTCATTTTTTCTTCCTAACTTAAATTTGAAGATCATGAATTGCCGCTGATGGAAACACACACTAAGTTTGAGATGCTATGAAAACCAATAATAATACCACACGCTTTAGCAACCGGGTAGAGGATTATGTGAAATACAGGCCGTCCTACCCGGAAGAGATCATCGCTTTTCTGCAACAGGACTATGGCCTGACACCCGATATGCTGCTCGCCGATATCGGTGCGGGAACAGGCATTTCGACGGAACTTTTTTTGAAAGCGGGCTATCGTGTCATCGCCGTGGAGCCCAACCGGGAGATGCGTGAAAAATCGGTAGAGCTCCTGTCCTCTTACGAAGGATTCAGTACCCGGGACGGGAAAGCCGAAGACATGCCGCTGGAAGACGAAAGCATCGATGGCATCATTGCGGGGCAGGCCTTTCATTGGTTCGACCGCGGGAAAACCAGAGCGGAATTCAAACGCATCCTGAAACCAGGAGGCCCGGTGTCACTGATCTGGAACGAACGCAAAACCACTACCGGTTTTGAGAAAGATTACGATGAGCTCATCATCAGGCATGCGCGCGATTATGTGCAGGTTGATCACCGCAACATCCGGACGGAAGACATCGAAGCCTTCTTTTCCCCGCAACGTGTGCAGCTCCGCGTGTTTACCAATGAGCAGGTCTTTGATTTCGAAGGGCTGAAAGGCCGCCTGCTGTCATCGTCCTACATGCCGGCACGTGATGAGGAAGGTTACGAAGCCATGATCGCCGATCTCCGGAATTTGTTCGGCCGCTGCCAGGCTGAGGGCAGGATCACGATCCATTACGATACGAAAGTCTATGTAGGTACCTTAGCCTGATTATTGGATAAGCAGGTAGTGTCTGAATTTTGAACCGCTTGCAGCTTGTTTTATAATTTGGGCGTGCCTCCGCAAAGAGACAGCGGAGTCGTGCTTTCGCTTCAATCTTTTGCCGCAATCGACTTCGCTCAGTGTCCGGCAAAAGGATTTTCGCTTCCATCACTCACGCGGGCATCGCTCATCCGCCAGCTTGGCGGATTGTTGTGTTGCGTCGGGGATACAAAGGGCTTGGTTCTTTTCGCGTGCGCCAATCATGAATTTTAAGATACAGGCTACTCATTCTCCAGGCCCATGGAGGCTCTGCGCTCTTTCAGGTGGGCTTCGTCCTCGACAGGGTAGAGGATGTGTTCTTCTTTTTTGAGGTAATACTGTGTGCCGTAGAGCTGCTTTTCTCCTTTTGCCAGCCGGAGTTTGTCGATGAAGAAGGCCAGGGACTTCATGCTGATGTCATCGCGTGTGGCGGCCATCAGCAGCTTGCCCAGGTGTTTTTCTTTTAGCGGTACCGGAGCAAAGCCCAGGATGTAAAAGGGAATGGGTGAAGCATCGCCCGCAATAGCCTTCCCCGGGTAGCCATAGACGTCGAGGATCCGGTCGATCCTGGCGAAGGACATGCTGTCTTTGAGGGCCAGCTCCTGTTTGAAGGCCCTGTATTTTGCGGGATTTTTCAGATGAGCATTGATGCTATCGGTAAGGCGTGTGTTGTGCGCGGTAAATTCCCGGTCGATGCCGGTGAGCGCTTCGATAAGCGAGTCATTGATTTTTCTGGTTTGATCGAGGTATATGGTTTTGGTAAGCTCGCCTTTGCGGTAGTAATAGTATTTCACCAGCTTGCCACTGTCATCGTAAGCTTTCCATTGCCCGTAATAGTAATAGTGGATGCGGTCGGGCAGGTTTTCGAGGCGGGCATTCCCGCTGAGGCGTACCAGGCCGTTGGGATAATAGAAGGTGGTTTTGAGCTTGCGGAAGCGGTTTTTTTCGGTACGGTCGAGCACGCCGCTGTTGGTATAAAAATAGCTTTTGCCTTTGGGCTTATCCTTCCTGAACCGTCCTTCGAAGAGCTTGATGGTTTTGGCGCTGTCGGCGTAGTTGATCCAATGGCCCGTTTTGCGGCCTTTCTTATCAAGACGATTGGGAGCTTGCGCAAAGAAGAGGGAAGGTAAGAGCAGGCTGATGCAGAGCAGGACTTTCATAAAGGCAAGGTAAGAAATCCCCGGAGAAGCAGCAAGAGAGAGTCGTCTCCTTTTTTCGGAGTCCTGGTATTCTTACTGTCAGATTACGTTTTTGGCCCGTCATAAAAAGAGAGGTTTACCGAACAGGTTTAGTAATTTTGTAGCTGAATGGAATACGCCCTTTACAACGGATTAAGAACAGTCGCCCAGCCAACGCTAAAAGCCATTTGCGAGCATTGTGGTGGCTCTGTGATCGCCAAATGCGGAAGCAAGGTCGTATGGCACTGGGCACATGCTACGAAAGAGAGCTGCGATAGCTGGTATGAGCCGGAAACGGCCTGGCACCGCAACTGGAAGCATGTATTTGGTGAACGCTACAGCGAGATCAGGGTGGAGAAAGAAGGCAGCTATCATATTGCTGATGTGCTGAATAAGGATGGAATTGTCTTCGAATTTCAGAACTCTTCCATCTCCGGCCAGGAGATTGCTACGCGTGAAGCTTTTTACGGAGAGAAGATGATCTGGGTGATCAACGGGGAAGCCTTTAAAGCCAATTTTGAGATCTTTGATGATGAATTTATAAGCGAATGGGAGCTGAAGTTTGTGAGTGAATTTGAAGCCGCAGAGCGCTACGCCCCTTATGCAGCCGGGCTTATCATCGAAGACTGGCGGGTGAAGAACGAGCATGTGAAACGCCATTTAAAATCGCTGGGCTTTGTGCAGGTGAAAGAGGCGGGCATCCATTACCTGGAGCTAAAAGGAATCCTAAACAAAACCTTCCCGGAGAAAGAGATTAGTCGGGACATCAAAGCGCTTTATGAAGCACACAAAGCGCCAGAAGATTTGAGAAAGGGAAGCTTTGCGTGGGCGCGTCCACGCCGAAGCTGGGAGGATGCCAAACGCCCTGTGTTTATCGACTTTGGAGGCGATGAGCTGTATTGGGTGAATGAGGGAATGGGAACAGAGAAGGGCAGAGGCGTGACGATCAGCAAGGAGCGGTTTGTGGGGAGGTATGCCGGTTAGCATTTCAGGTTGTGATTTGCTTTCAAATTCTGATCTTTGACCTATTGACAACAACCCAGCACCATAGGGAGCGATGGCTTTACACGTTGTGATTTGCTTTGAAATTCTGATCTTTGACCTATTGACAACAACCAGCTGAGTCACAGCAATCACATTCTTTCAGTTGTGATTTGCTTTGAAATTCTGATCTTTGACCTATTGACAACAACACAATGTCGATAAATCAGACGATGATTATTGTTGTGATTTGCTTTGAAATTCTGATCTTTGACCTATTGACAACAACTTAAATGGTAAGACAAATAAAACGCTGTTAGTTGTGATTTGCTTTGAAATTCTGATCTTTGACCTATTGACAACAACACGATCTCCGCGAATCCTTGCTGTTGAGTAGTTGTGATTTGCTTTGAAATTCTGATCTTTGACCTATTGACAACAACTGATAGGTCTTAAACGCAACAAAATCAAGGCTTTCGGTCATTTTTAGAACAGAAAAAATCGCTTGTTGTCAAACCATAATCCCGCTCCGGCGGGATTTTTTGGTTTTTAGGATTTGTAAGATGCTGAACGGCGAATCAAGGAGCTTTGTTAAAAAAGCTCCAGCTGTTGGGGGATATCCGGAAGGTCCTGGACTTTTTTGCCAAAAAAAATCTCCATCTGGCCGAATTGCTTATCTGTAATTTGTAAAATGCCCACTTTCCCATGTTCCGGGAGCATGTTTTTGACACGCCTCTTATGTACATCCGCATTTTCGGCGCTGGCGCTGTGCCTCACATACATGCTGAACTGGAACATGCTGAACCCATCCTGCATGAGCTCTTTCCTGAACTTGGCTGCCAGCTTGCGGTCTTTTTTGGTTTCCGTCGGCAGATCGTACATTACTAATGTCCACATAACCCGGTAGGCGTTTAAACGTTCTGAACTCACACTCATAATTCCGGGTAGATTAATTTCCGCTGATCACCCATGAAGCATTTGACGAGGCTTACGGCAGTACGCTGAGTGGCGACCATCAGAGGACTTTTTTCCCCTTCGATGATCACATCTAGAGTCGGGATCCTGAGCAAGGTGGCCTTATGTTCCCTGGTGAGCTCTTCCACCAGGCCGTGATCGGCAAGCATCTGGTGAACGATCTCATCGACATAAGGCCGGTAAGGTTCCATCAGGTCGTCGGCCAGGCAATAGGCATTGTAGCGGTTCCGGTGAAAAATGCCAAGCGTGGGGAGCAGGCCGGCACAAACAATGCTCCGGGCCATTGTGCCCCGTAAGATGCTGTAACCATAGTTTAAGAAATTATTAGGCGCGGGTGGGGGCGGAGCATCGACCCCTTGCGTTCTGGGAATGCGCCTGAATCCGGAAAGATGTTTGATGAAAATACTCTGCCAGTAAAAGGCGGCCGCTGTCGCTTCGCAATTGTCGCTATCGCCGCTTTTGACGTTGCGGTGTAAGGGAGCCAGGTAATCGGCATTGATTTGCAGCTTGTTTAAAACGGCAGCCTGGTTTTTTATTTTTTGCGTGACGGTCTGGGCCCAAAGCTGCTTTTTTAAGGGCTCGCTTGCCTGGATCTGCGCCTCGTAGCGTTCCTGTTGTATTTTATTCCCCTCAATAGGCAATAGCAGGCTTTGCGGCATGTGCCGGTAATCGCAGGTGATCAGGGCAACATTTTCCTCCTGCAAAAGCTGGATCAGTCCGCTGGTAATTGTGATCTGTGGATGATCGATAACAACGATGCCTATATCTTCTACCGGAATAGTCGAGGCCAGTGATTCGCCTTCCACCATGCGTTCTATGCTCAGTTGCTTGTCCTTGAGCCGCAGGTAAGCCGGGTTGCCAAAATAGATGGTTTTTTTGATCATGGGCTTTTTATAGTGTTATACGATAACATCAGGCGGCGACGTGTGGTAGTGAACAAAATTAGCCACATCGCCGAACCAGTCTATCAGTTCGTTTCGTTTAAGGAAGGTTGCCTTGTCAGTGATCAGTATGGGGTAAGAAGAATGTCTCCAGTTTTTCGGATTTTCACAGCATTCGGCTTCAACCGGGTTGTAATGAATATAATGCACCAGCTTTTTAAAGTAAGCTTCGTCCTTTACAGCCTTACGGTTAAAGTTTTTCATAAAGAGGCTCCCCATGCGCCCATGGTGTTTGTTGAATGCCTGAGTATAGGCGCTGAAAAAGTTGGAGAATTGTTTGCTTAGCAGCTTTTCCAAAGTTCCAAACTTTGGAAAAGCTTCGAGGGTCTCTAACTCTTCTCCCGTCCTGATCCGTAATAGGAAATGAAAATGGTTAGGTAGCAAACAATAACAAAAGGTATCGGCGATGGGGGAAATGTATTCTTCATATTTTTGTAGAAAATACCGGTAGTTTTCTTCTGAAAGAAAAAGCTTTTCGCTTCCGTTGGCGCGATTGTAAATGTGGTAAGTAACCTCAGGAATCAATATATCCGCTTTATATTGCAATTAAAATTCTTCTTTACAGGTTCTGTTTTTATCTGAGTGTCTATCTTTAACTACGAATAGAATGGTTACAGAAAGCATTAATCATGCTTTTGAGATGTTTCCTAACCGATCTGTTTTAAGTTTAATACAGTTCCCTTTAATCATTAAAGGTTTCTTGACCCCTTTACTATCCGTCTCAAGTAAATCACTATCATTGAAAAACTGCATAGCTCTTTCATTCTTATTATTTGAGCCGCATTCGCTTGGAATAATTGGGGAAGAATAGTTAGATGGAACGAAATGGCATTCACCTCCTGTACAACTTATCATTTTATATATACGGTTTGACTGGATATTTGAGGCGCTGCTAAAGTCAATCGTAGCAATGTTTTCTTTTTCTTCCTGAGATCGTATATACACTAAGTCATTTGGAGAAAGATGAAACAATATCTTTTCTCCAGTTTCCCTTTGCAATGGTACTGGACTTAATCCTTGTTTTTGGCGTTCGATGATAATATTTAAAGGAATAGTTTCATAGCTTCTGTTTCCTTTTTCATCTTTATAAATAGCAAAGAATAGATTAGTTCCTTTAGCCGCCTCAACAAATTTTGACTGTTTATTGCCTGTTTGGCCTACATTAAACTTGTTGCCCTTCGGTTCATAAGTGCGGAATTTTAAGATAGGCTGATGAAATTTACCATTGTTAAGCGTCGTAATGTTTTTATTCAATTCTTCAATTCCTTCAGGCGAAAAGGCCAACAACTGCGATGGAATCTCCTTCCCCTTCTCATCTAATCGCCCTTTATAATTTTTAAGATGATTAAGCAGGATTTTTTGAATGGCGGTATCCGTGATTGTATCCTTGATCCGATCTTCATCAAAGGTGTCATTTAAGTAAACCCTTGATGCAACGTTGTCTTTTACCCAATAGTATATGTCGACTTTTGATATATCTTTTTCATTCCACATATAATTCAGGTCTTTAAAGTATTTGATTAATTTCTTTTTATCCAATCCCTCTTTTAGGAGTTTTTGTATTTCTTTTCTAAACGCCTTATCTGCAATGTCAGCGGTTGTATTCAAAGCAGCATTCAACGAAACTGTTTTTTTCTTTCTTAATTGCACCAGACCCGAAACAGTGTCTTTATGCATGGGTTTTCGGATAGCCCAGTTCACACCCTTCTGCTCCTGTAATTCTTTTACTTTAATTCCGTTTTTATCTACCCATTTTTCATAATGGTTGGCGGCTTTATTGATCACCCTTAGGTTTTGCTTAAAACTCACAACAATATGTTCCAAAGCCTCTTTTGCATCGGCTGTAAAATTCGGCCAAGGCTTTTTGAAAATCCATTCATAATTTTTATCCGAACCTTTATTATACTTTTTATCACAAAGATTGGCTCTCAGGTCATACCTTATACTTTGTTTTTCCTGCTTTGTTTTTCCCTTACGGAGGGCGTGCTCATTGTTCATGTAATTAACGTGTTCTTTCGTCGCACAGGCAATGATCAGCGCATCTAATGCATGATGCCGATGGTCTATTCGTTTCTTCGAAAAACCTTTTGAAAATTCGAACGGAACTGTTGGCAGTAATTTTTGATGCCGTTCATTCCACGTAGTAAAATGTATCGTATTTGTTAATTGGTTTATGCGCTCAAATCGGGGTAAAATTAATTCATTCCATACGTCGTTCAGCCCCCAGTCCTGTTTCAGTTCACTGGTTATTTTGCCGTTTACAGGGATGAAATATTTTGAATTTACTCCATCATCGTTGCTATCCGATCGTACAATGTTGGATAACAGATTAGAAATGAACTTGCTGATATACCGGGTGTCATTCATCTGCCGTTCGATCATCTTTTCCGGGATGTCGTCGATCAGTAGCTTGTTCCGTTTGCCTCTGTTCTTTGAGTAATGCTGTTTTACAAAATCTTCATAATCGTTCAACTCAAAGATCTGAACGCTTCTTCCCATCCCTGTCTGTACTTTTTGTCCATGATGATTTTTAATAAACTCCAAACCAATTTGATTGGCCTTTAATGTATTTACTGCTGCTTCACAAATTACCTTGTTGTTGAAGCTGTCATCAAAATAGCGGCTTTGTGGAATGATATGCTCTATTTCATATTCGGGCGTGAACAATTTATTTAATGGGATCATTTCCCCCGTGTAAGGCGAACGGTATTTCTGTTCCAGCCAGAGTTTATACCGCTTTAAATCAGCCGATGATGGCTGCGCTGTTTTACTGATTTTTAGAATATCCTCATCTATTTTAATATCCGAATTGAGAATACTATCTTCAAAAATCTTTAGGATTTCCTGTTGCATGGGTGAATAAGGCCGTACGTTCTCGACGCGAGGATCATTCTTTAACTCTGCTAACAGTGCTTTAATACGCAGGTTTGTATTTTCATTTTCCGTGGTCTGATGGGTGATGTTCTTACGCTCTTCAGCAGTGTTTTTCATCTCGCAACCCAGTTCAACATGTATCTCACTAAAAAAATCTTTTGTGCCATTTCCGTATTTCATCCAAATATCTTTTACTACACGCAGGGTTTCTGTAATTACCTGTTCAACAATAGGGTTCCGGAGCGAATGCTGCTTGAATTCTTTTAAGTAATCCTCTAAATCCTGTGCCGAATTCCATTTTCTAGAAACTGCCGCTTCAGAATGTCGGTTGTATACAACGTACTGGGCTAACCATAGGGGCAAGTTCTGAAAATCATTTCTTTTATGAAGTTGATGTTTGTCCGTTTTCTCTCTGACGATTTGTTTAATATCGTCGTTGGCTTCTGCGTCAATAATGTGGTCTATTCTAATCTGTACGCTTTTATCTATTGTATCCCAACTCCAGTATTTGCCATGCCTGAGGAGAGGAAGAAGTTTTTTGATGGCTTTTTCTGAAAAAGAACCGTATTCATTTTTGAATGGAGGAAATTTCCGAAAGGCCTCTACAAAACTTTCTTCATCTAAATCATGTTTTACTGCAAAAGATTTCAGGGCTTTTTCATACTCCTGTTTGTCAGTCACAGAATAGATCAGGTGCCAAAGAGACTGTTCTATTTCCTTTGTTAAAAAGTTTTCCATTATATCTTTTACTTTTCCCAGCCGTGTCCGGATAAATGTCCCGGTTTCATTCATCGGATATTTTTTATCTTCTACATAATTCCAGCGGTATTTTTCAATCTCTGCATTTAGCTGACCCTTTAATCCTTTTTGCTCGAGTAGATGTTTTATCAATGGCTTTTGCTCAATTTCCTTTTTGTTGTTCAGAAAATCAAACAAAGCTTCCTGGTCTTCAATAGTATGTAAGAAATCAGCTGTAACATTCACATCATCTGCCCTTCTGTAAATAGATAAGTTAGACATCCATTGCCAGGTTCTGAACTCCTGGTAATAGGGATTAGATTTCGGAATAACTTTCAGGTGTTGTATGTGTTTAAGGCCATTTTCACTTTTATAGATCCTGGTTTCTAATGAGCAGTTACTGATCGAAGATTTTTGGCTACGAAGCGGACGTTGGTAAAAAATAATATCATCTAGGAAAAGATGAGTGAAGTCCCTTTTGCTTAATGATAGTTGTTGAGCTTCATTGTTTCTATATAGTTCTCTAACGCAGTCGTTGTATAAATCAGGAGAGAACAATTCAGGCTGGAGTTCAATTTGTTTTTTGAGAATTTTTCTTAATTCTTCTTTATAAAATTTGCGTTCAATAGTACGAACCAACTTGCCTTTTATTTTTTGTTTAGTATTTTGAAGAATTGTGTCGTAAATGTATGCGCCAACTGTCTTATTGGTATTGCTAATTGTAATTTCAGTTTTGGCTTTAATTTTTTTATAAATTTTATCTTGCTCCTTTTTGTTCATTAAATTTATTTCATCAAAGGATGGCAATGGTGTAATTCTACGTTTTTCTTTTCCGTCCTTATCTGTTTTTTTATCCTTAACAACTTTTATATCCCCATTCTCATTGAGCTCTTCGGTAATTAGGAATTCTTTTTCGGTATTTAACCAATGTGGTTCTGTCGAAAACGTTGCCGAGTAAATCCAGCCATTTTCTAAAATTATATTATACCAGTTTTTGTTATTATTCTTTTTATCTTTTTCTCCCTTTTCAATTTGGACAATTTTTAGAGATATTACGTATTCTTTTTTATCATCTGAATCTTCATCTTCTCCACGGAGTTGAAAATATCCACGTTTAATATTGAAATTAAGTATTATCCAGGCTAGCTCTTCTTTTTCTATTTTTTGTGATAAGGCTTTTTTGCGCAGGAAATAGATCGTCCAATCATAAGGTACCAGCTTGGTTTCGCCTTTCTCATTTATTAATATTTTTGACTGGTGCTGATGAAAATCAGATAGCATTTCAGTAAAAGAGGTTTTGAAGATAAATTCCCTGTTTTTATAAGCCAGTTTTGGCTCGGTTTCTTGCCTGAATTTTCCGAAACGTTTGTCAAAATCTATTTGTGAGGCATAATGTTCCGGTAAGAAGCCTAATAGGTTCAATACCCGATGGAGTCGTTCGCGGCGCAGCAAATGGCGTTCCCTTAATCTTCTTTTACTTCTAAAGTCGGTTCTCTCAGCCGTTTGGGAAATAGAAGCGCCTTCTGCGAATTTTCCCAAAATGCCTTGGTCCATAGGAATGATCCGGCTTCCCATACCTATAATATTTCCTTTTTTATTCTCAAAATCCTGTTCTATCAACGCCCAACCGATTGAGTTGGTTCCTAAATCCAAGCCTAAAATTTTTTTTGTCATATCGTTTTATTTGATTTATATTTGTAACTCAGAATTAAAAGCAAATCACAATAAGGATTATTCCGTTGTGAAAACATCTAAGGCGGGGCAACTCGCCTTTTTTTATTCCTTAAATCTTTGCTTTCTCATTCGGGGGAATGTTATGCCTTCTCGTACACTTTGCTTACATCAAATATATCATAATTCCAATACAAAATCACCTGTGGATAACCTTAGGTCTACATCTGCCGGATCAGCTCCCTGGCCTTATCCAGGTTGTAAGCACCCTCGATAGCATTTTTATCAAATACCATCATGTATTTGTAATCTGATCCCGACAGCTCCGCCCATTTCCTGCCGAGACGCAGTTTCGATTCACTGTCCGAATTATCTCGGTCGCCTCCTTTGGTTTCTACCAGTATCACCTTGCTTTTTTGGGTAACGATGATAAAATCCGGGTAATGGTCAGACTTAAAGCCATTGAGGGCAAAGCCTTTGCTCTTACCGAGGTTGCGGTGCCAGAACGCGATGTTGGGATAATTGGCAACTTCCATGATGAACTGCTGCTCCAGGCTGTTCATATCCCCTTCGTGCGTGTAGAGCGAATTGCTGATGTTTACCGAGGTTCTCACCGGGATAATGGCCTCTTTGAATTTCCAGACGGCTTGAGTACAGATCCTCCCCGTTTCTATCCATTCATTAAAGATCACTTCTGCATGAGCATCTGCCAACAGCCTGATCTTTTCTTTAATAAGATCGGTATAGGATAGCTGGTGTTGTACAAAATCTCTTAGCTGCCCGGCAGACATGTCTTCCAGGATCCGGCCCACATATTTTTTGATATCGGAATCCGGAATAGGGTACATATCCCCAATTTGCTTCACCACCAGGTGCATCAGGTCTTTCACCTGCCCTTCTTTTGGTTTCGACAAAATGTATTCCGATAGCTGTTCCTGGACCATCGGGTTTTCAAATTTATAGGAGCTCATGCGGAAGTCTCCTTTTTTGGTTTCTTCGGCGTCTATTTTGTAAAGATCGGATACGACGCTTTCAAATTTAATGTCGTGCGCTTTGTCTGCGAGCTTAAAGTCCTTAAGCAGGTTGGCCCTGTCCAGCAATACGGTATCGTGCTCTTCCAGGTCGAAGAGTCCCAGGTTCTGTACCTTAATGATAAATTTTGGGAGTATGATATTCCTGGCAGAGCCAGCAACACTCTCCCGCATGGTATAATGTACCGCTCTTATTCCCATTTCGAAGAGCGTTGATAAGTCAGAGTCATTAGTTTCCTGGTTTAAGATGTGTTGTTCCAGTTCCCTGCTTTGTGTGATGGCCATTGACTCCATGTCTGATAACGAGGAGTGTCTAGAGCTATCTGTTGTTTGCACCCCGAAGGAAATACTGCCGGGATCAAAAAGATCAGCAGGATCTGATGTTTGTGAATGTTCTTTCGCGTGTTTAGCCTGAGTGGTATCCTGGATGATGTCTTCTTTTACTTCTTCCGGCATCGCATCCTGGCCGCGGTAATCTTTTTCGCTGAAGCCGCAGTCCTGCAATCCATCGATGATATGTTTCAGCGTTTCATTGAACCTGGCCGAAGCCGTCAGCACATACGATACATTCAGCATCGGATTATGGTGTTTCATCACATAAGGCTGTCTCAGCACCCTTCCCAGGATCTGCGTCACATCAACGGTAGAGGACCTGTCGGCCAATGATGCCAGGATGTAAGCAAAAGGGCAGTCCCAGCCTTCTTTCAGGGCATTCACGGTAATGATATAGCGTACAGGACAATCTTTACTGAGCAGGTCTACCTGCCTGAGCTCATTAATAGTAGCCGTTTTTATTTTGATGGTGTCTTCGCCGATACCAATGGCCATCAATTGCTTTTTCAGTTTTTCAAACGTGATATTTTCCTCTTTGCCTTTTGATTGAGCCTGGAATAAAACGATCGGTCGTATGTATTTTCCTCCTTTCGCTTCAAGCTCTGATGCTTCTGTTTCCAGTTTTTGCTGCAGGTGCAGAGCGCTCTCAATGACGTTTTCTATTGTCGGATGGTTATAGACGATGACCGGCAATTTTACCATGTGCTCTTTTTTTAGCTCCATGGCCGATACCAGGCTGATGACATTGGCATTTTCTTTGGGAGTGGCAGTCAGATCCAGTATAAAGGAGGGATTCAGATCCTGGAGCATTTCCACGCTCAGGGCACTTTCGGCATTATGACTTTCATCCACCACCAATATAGGGTTCAGGCTCCGGATCACATTAATCAGGGCGGTTTCGTCTGTGTTTGGCAGCAGATGCTCACGGCCTTTATATGCCTGGGAAAAGACGGTTAATGCGCCATTTTGTTCATAGATCTTCCGGTCATCTTTGTTCCGGGCCCTGATGGAGGCAAAGTTCAGGACCATGATGCTTAACTGTTCCTGTATTAAGGACGGGTTAAAGCCGGCAGCTTGCAGTAGCTCCTTTTTTTCATAAACGCTTACCCGGTTATGAAACAGGCTGTTTAATTTCTGGCAATAAGGATGTTCCGGATCAGACAGGTTTTTTACGGTCTGGTCCAGTAAATTACTCCAGGGAACCAGCCATACCACCGCTTTCGTTTTGTGTTGAGGCATGGCATCAAAAATGGTTCTAAGAGCATTGCAGGCAATGAAGGTTTTGCCACCGGCGGTGGGCACTTTAATACTTAGGTGAACAGCTGCCGGCACATTATCTCTGTATGGGCGCATCCCATCACCGTTAAGAGGATTGTATATGCCGGCTTTATCTTCCCAATACCGGTTAAACGCATTTGCCGGGTTCTTGCTTTTTTGCAGGTAATGAAAATAGTCGCTGAGATGATCGATGACCTGTTTTTGGTATGATTTTAATTCCATGTGTTGATTAACTTAAATCCCTTTCATCGTGCTGCACTACAATGATCTCGTCACTAAAAACGAGTGATGTTTCTGGGGATTTTTTTGAATACAATATTTCTTGACCTCATAAAATTTTCAGGAAGCAGGCAATTGTCTGCATAGATGACGTAGCACTCTGACTTTTCAGTAATGTATTCAGCCAGAGAATCATAATCAAGCGTAGTCAGATGTTTTTTATCGTAAATAAAGTAATAGCCGGTATCGTTATAAGCTCCCAGGAATGGGCCGGTAGTTTTCGCCATCGGAGATTGGCCCCTGGTTTCGGAATACCAGATATATTCCCTGATTTTTTCAGTAGGAACCGATTCATTCAGGTTGTGGTGATCATCAAATAAAGGCTCTCCAACCGTGTAGAAATCAAAACTTCCGCCTGTGCCCTCTACATCGCTATAGCCTTGTATCACACGCTTCACACGCTCCGCTGTAATCGTTTCAGCATACTCTTCCAGCTCTATTAAAATGAATTTCCGCTTAGCGCCGTCCTGCTTGTTAAGGTTGAGGACAGCGTGGGCCGTAGTGCCGCTTCCGGCAAAGGAATCGAGGATGATGTCTCCTTTTTTTGTTGACAAGGAAAGCAGATAAGATATTAGATGGTAAGGTTTTGGCTGGTTGAAAATTCCTTCACCGATAATGGAAGATAGCTCTTTTGTAGCTTGTGATACTGTTCCAAATTGATCGAGAATCGAATTTGGTGTGATTTTGGTTCTACTTTTTATAGATTTTAATTTTCCAGTAGACGTAAAGTAAAACTCTTTTACCTGTTGTCCTTTTGTATCATAAACGGGTTGGTCAGAGTAAAATAAATTTGTCATTTGTTCTTTTTGTGTCCAACCGGCTCTTAAAGTCATGGAATGGGTTGTGAGGTTATTTTGAACCTTAAATTTTCCATCGATTAATTCAACTGTTTCCGCGTCTCCCCATGTTCCATGAAACTCAGTGCCGCTTTCTGCCTCACAGCGGACACCAGCTGGGAAAGTGAAATCACTCGCTCCATTTTTTTTACTGATTTTCTTTAAAGCTCCTGCGATGATATCATCACCTTTCGAGCTGAAGTTTGGATATTTTTTTGATGTAGATTTTGTATAAACCATAATGTACTCATGATATGTCGCAATAAGTCCCTGTTGTTGACTATGCCTCGTATTCCATACGAAATCTCCTGCATATCTGTTTCTTCCAAAAATTTCGTCCATTAAGAAACGGAGTTGATAATGTTGATTTTCATCAATAGAAATAAACATGATACCTTCTTTTGGATCAAGTAGTTTTTGAAGTAAGCAAAGCCTAGGATACATCATACATAGCCATTTATCATGTCTTGATAAGTCTTCTTCATCTTTTCCTACAATTTCACCAAGCCATTTAGATATTTTGGGATGATCTACCTTGTCATTATATCTCCATGCTTCTTTGCCTGTATTATAAGGTGGATCAATGTAAATGCACTTGATCTTTCCTTCGTATTCCGGTAAAAGTGATTTAAGGGCTTCCAGATTATCACCATGGATGATCTTGTTGCCGCTTCCGGTTTCCACCTTTTGCTTTCCCTTTTCCGTATATCCGTAGTCGTGATCTAGAACCCTGTAAGGGACATCGAGGTGATGGTGAATGATCTTTTCTTTTCCAATCCAGTTGAGTGTTGGCATATAAAAAAATTACGTTAAATCTACTTTGTTTAACAATGTTAAACCTGTGGCAAACCGCAGGTTGCAGTTCTGCATATCTTTTACTTTAGTTGTGTTAATGGAGTACTCTCTCTTTATAGCATGTACTTATTGTGAATAAGAAAATAAGAATTGTAATCGCCGACGATCATGCGATGTTCCGTCAGGGCATCATTTCACTTTTAAAGTTTGATCCGAGGCTTAGTGTGATTGGAGAAGCCGCGAATGGCAGTGAGCTTCTGAAGACGCTGAATGGCCGGCAGGCAGACATTATCCTGCTCGATATACAGATGCCCGTGATGAACGGTACACAAACCCTGGAGGTTTTAAGGCAGCGCTTTCCCGACCAGGGAGTGATTATGGTGAGCATGGAGTTTAACCCCTCGATTGTAGCAAGGTACTTTGAAAAAGGGGCGCATGGCTTCATTCCGAAAGGTTGCGATGTAGAGGTGCTGGTAGATGCCATTTATAAAGTCAAAGAGAGCGGCAACTGCTATGACCTTTCTTTTGAACTGGCCAACAGGCTCAATAAGTATTCTTTAAAAAACTTTGAAAATACATACGTTCTCTCAGCCAGGGAGGTGGAGGTGCTTCGCCTGGCCTGCCAGGGAAATTCAAATAAGGAAATAGCGCGGATGCTCCGGATCGCAGAGCGTACTGTAGAGTTTCACAAAACCAATATCTATATGAAAACCGGCCTTAAAAGCCTTTCCGATCTGATCGCTTATGGTATTAAGAGCGGGCTTGGTAACACTAACTAGCTATGGAGATGAGCTGTAGGATCAGTTTCCTGTTTCATCCGCTAGCAGCATCTCCGTCTTAAACACAAAGGTAGCAGGGCCTTCCAGCCAGATGTTATAAAAGGTGGATTCCAGGACCTTCTCGAATTTCACGTTGAGGTAGCCGCCCGGCGTTTTGATGCGGCAGCTGTGCTTGTCGGTGCTCCAGCCTTTGTAGCCTGCCACCAGCGCTACAGCGGTAACGCCTGTTCCGCAGGAATAGGTTTCGTCTTCCACGCCGCGCTCGTAGGTGCGTACAAAGAGCTCGTTCCCGCGGCGTTCCACAAAGTTCACATTCGTGCCCTCTTCTTTGAAACGCGTACTGTAGCGGATTTTCCGGCCTTCCTCATACACATCGAGGCTGTCGAGGTCTTGCACGAATTTGACGTAATGCGGAGAGCCTGTATTGAGGTAAAAGAAATCGTCGCCCACTTCGAGCTGGCGTACGTCGTTCATTTTGAGCGACACCTGCTCATCGGTGATCTTCGCTTCATGCATGCCGTCTACCGCCAGGAATCGTGCTTCCGTACCGATGATGCCCAGATGCCTGGCAAAGGCGGTGATGCAGCGCCCGCCGTTACCACACATACTACTTTCGCGCCCGTCGCTGTTGAAGTATACCATCTTGAAATCGATGCCCGGCTCCAGCTCCAGGAGCATCAGGCCATCGGCGCCAATGCCGAAGCGGCGGTCGCAGAGAAAGCGGATCTGTTCGGTGCTTAAGGAAACGGTTTTTTCGCGGTTGTCGATCAGTACAAAATCATTTCCTGTACCCTGGTATTTGTAACACGTGAGCTGCATAAATAAAATGAATTAGTTGATGCGTGCCAGCAGTTCGCTGTCGTTCACCGGTTCCATCGGCTTAAACTCGGTACCTGCCGAAATTTTATACACGAGGTCGTCGTTCTTGAGGTAGTAATTATCATCCACCTTGTAGATGGTAATGCTGCTGAAATCCGACAGGCCGTAAAGGATCACGCGGTTGCGTGTCATGCGATAGCCTTTGGAGTTGAGCGGTGTTTTCCAGAACTCCACAAAGAACATGTTCGGGTAATCGGAGCTCGTTACGCCCGCAAGCTGGCCTGTGAGCGTATCTTTCCTGGAGCGCACATCGAGGTTGATCACTTTGATATTCTTCACAGAGAGCAATTCCTCCTGCGCTACTTTGATGGCTTCCTCTTTCAGGAGCTCATCCACCTCGTTGTAATTGATATTGGGAGAATTTTTGGTATTGATGGTTGGTTTGTGCCTTTCCTTGTCATTCTCATCTTCCTTCCGCGATGGTTTATCCTTCTCCGGATCTTCGGTCACGGTTTGCTCCACAATCTTGATATTGTCGATGGAAGGCTTGTTGATCTTTTTAATGTAATCATCGATCTTGAACATGAAAAAAGCAACGCCTGCCAGCAGGCCCACAGACACTCCAAAAACAAAGGGAGGTATTTTATACTTAAATTTCATGAAGATTCAGGACATTAAAATTACACATTTTTTGCTTCACAATCGGGCTGCTTCAAAAATATAGAGGGCTTTTTATAAACCGCCTGAACACCAGTTGTTAAAGTTTTTTTGGTGAAAAATTTTAACATTTACAGTCTTGAAATGGCCCCCAGGTTAAGTATTGTTAAAAGCCTTGAGAAAACAATAACTTCATATTTAATTTCGCGTTATACTGTCAGATTTGAGCAAATCAATTCTAAAAACAAACACAAAAAAACGAACCAACAATTATGAAAAAAATCATCTCATCGTTATGCATCGGCCTTGTGGGCGGTGCATTTGCTTTGGTTGGTAATTACTATATCAACCAATCATCAGACCAATCTTCTTTAAGTTATAATCCTTACGCCGCTCCTCCGGCACAGCTGGCATCATATAGCGGCACATCGGTAGCCAACGCTCCAGACTTCGTAGCGTCGGCAGAGAAATCGCTGAATGCGGTCGTTCACATTAAAACCATTGTAGAGAATAAGAACCTGGCTTACGATCCTTTCCAGGAGCTGTTCTTCGGCAGGCAGCGCCAGCCCAACATCATGCAGGGCAGCGGTAGCGGTGTCATCATCAGCAACGACGGCTACATTGTTACCAACAACCACGTGGTGAATGGCGCCGGAAAGATCGAAGTTGTGCTCAATGACAAACGCAGCTATACCGGCGAAGTGATCGGCACCGACCCTACCACCGACCTGGCCTTGTTGAAGATCCGCGAAAAGGACCTGCCTTACATCGCATACGGTAACTCCGATGGGGTGAAGGTAGGCGAGTGGGTGCTGGCAGTGGGAAACCCTTTTAACCTGAACTCAACGGTAACGGCCGGTATTGTAAGCGCCAAAGGACGTAACATCAATATCCTCGATCACAACGGGCCTGCCGGTACGCTCGCACCGATCGAATCCTTCATCCAGACGGATGCGGCCGTAAACCCCGGAAACAGTGGGGGGGCCCTGGTGAACACCAATGGCGACCTCGTTGGGATCAATACAGCCATTGCTTCCAACAACGGCTCTTACCAGGGCTACTCGTTTGCTATCCCGGTAAACATCGTGAAAAAAGTAGTGGCCGACTTAGTGGAATACGGTAACGTGCAACGTGCCTTTATGGGGCTGAGCATCCAGGATATCGACTCTCGCTTTGCTACCGAGAAACAGCTGAAACAATTGAAAGGTGTTTACATCAACGGCATCACTGCCAATGGTGCAGCCGAAGAAGCCGGTATTAAACAGGGAGATGTGGTAACGACTGTGGAAGGTGTAACGGTAGGAAGCACTTCCGAATTTCTTGAGCAGATCGGTAAATACAGGCCAAATGATAAGATCAACGTCACCGTGATAAGAAACGAAAAAGAAGTGATTATCCCTGTCGTATTGAAAAACAAGGACAACACCACGGGCATTATTAAAAAGCCTGAAGTGATGAGGGCTTCCGTTAACTCACTGGGCGCAGTATTTGAAGAGTTAAGCCCGGAAGACATCAGCAAGTATAATATTACCGGGGGCGTGAGGATCTCGAAGCTGGAGCCGGGCAAGTTGTCCGGAGCCAGTATCAAAGAAGGTTTCATCATTACGTCGGTTGATAAGAAAAAGATTAATGGCCTGAAAGACATCAAGGACGTGCTGGAAAACAAAACGGGTGGCGTGTTGATTGAAGGTGTTTATCCGAACGGGATCAGGGCCTATTATGCCCTGGGCCTGTAAAGCTTACGTGCTAAGGGATTGTGGCGGCGGATTTCTTACAGGCATGTGACAACTAAATATGTTAAAAACGGCGCAAAAATATAATCATTTAATAATCAAGAGAATACAAAGTTGGGGAAATCGTCTTTTTTTCGTACCTTTGTAGGCTTATAAACCCCAACATCACATCATGAGGCAGTTAAAAATCACCAAATCCATTACCAACCGCGAAAGTGCATCTTTAGATAAGTATTTACAGGAAATTGGGAGGGAAGAGTTAATCACGGCAGAGGAAGAAGTTGTACTCGCCAAGAAAATCAAGGATGGAGATCAGGATGCGTTGGAAAAACTGACCCGTGCGAATCTTCGTTTCGTGGTGTCGGTAGCCAAGCAATACCAGAACCAGGGGTTAAGTTTACCGGATCTGATCAACGAAGGCAATTTAGGCTTGATCAAAGCGGCCCGCCGTTTCGATGAGACCCGTGGTTTTAAATTCATTTCTTATGCGGTATGGTGGATCCGTCAATCGATCCTGCAGGCTTTGGCCGAGCAATCGCGTATTGTGCGTTTACCATTGAACCAGGTAGGTTCTTTAAATAAGATCAACAAGGCCTATTCGAAATTAGAGCAGGAATACGAGCGTGAGCCAAGCGCTGAGGAGCTGGCAGAATTGCTGGACCTCCCGATCGATAAGGTTTCCGATACCATGAAAGTATCCGGCCGTCATGTAAGCATGGATGCACCATTCGCTAACGGCGAAGAAAGTTCTTTACTGGACGTATTGGTAAACCACGATTCCTTAAAAGCGGATTCGGGTCTGATCATGGAATCTTTATCCAAAGAGATCGACAGGGCTTTATCAACCTTAACTGAAAGAGAGCGCGATGTTGTGAAGTTGTTCTTCGGCATTGGCCTCAACCACGGCTTAACGCTGGAAGAGATCGGTGATAAATTCGACCTGACCCGCGAGCGTGTACGCCAGATCAAAGAAAAAGCGATCCGCCGTTTACGTCACAGCTCAAGAAGCAAATTGCTGCAACAGTATTTAGGATAATCTTAATTACCATTCATAGAAGTCCTCACGATACATCGTGGGGACTTTTTTATTTGGAGTAAATCCACTACATTTAAATATCCAAACTATTGAATGCAAACGTTATGAGAAAATTTACATATATATATCCTTTCTTCCTGGCCCTGATGGTTGTATTTGCGGCAAGCTGCGGTAGCAGTCGCTCGTTCAGTTCCCGCAAGTACACACCAGGAAACTATGTGAGCCATAAGCATAAGCCGGGCAAAGTAAGCATCTCTGAACAGCCGGCACAAGAGGCTGCGCTGGTAGCAAAAGATGAAGCACCTGCCGAAAAAGTAGGTGTTGCTGAGAAAACAGATCCTGCTTCGAAAGAAGAGTTTGCGGCTGCTGATAAAACGGCTTTAGGCATGGCCTCTTCGGAAACAAAGGCATCTACATCCACACAAAGCACAGGAAAAAAAGCTGGAGTAGAAAAAAAGGAAGCTGAGGCGAAAGCATGGAAAAGAGACGCCTTCAGAAAGTACATTGCCGGTAAAACAGAGCGTAAATGCCTGGCATACGATGACGGCGATACTTCCCTGGATTCTATTGCTCTGGTAAGTTTTATTTTAGGCATCATCGGCCTGGTGCTGAATATCCTGGCCATTAGCGTGATTGTGGCTACGTCGGAGTATGTGTTTGCCTTATTGTTCATTGCCGGTATGGTGATGGGTATCATTGCTGTGGTATTCGGCACACAGGGGCTGAGGCGTTATCATAAAAACAAGAGTGGAACGATCAACCTGGTGTTCTCTATTGTCGGTACGGCTTTCGGTGCGGGAGCCATCATCACCGCTTTTGTGTTTGCCTTCTATACCTTGATCCTGGCGCTTTCTGGGCTATAAGGAATAGACGAGTGTTTAATAAAAAAGAGCTGTCTTACGGGACAGCTTTTTTTGTCATGTTCAAAATGTATTTGGTTTATTCCTTTACAATCTTCACGCTTTCCAGCAGTTCGGTTTTGTTCTTAATTGTGAACAAATAAATGCCGTTTGCTTCGTTCTGAAGATCGACGTTGTAGGTATTACCTGTAAAGCGTTCCGATCTTACTTTAGCTCCCTGCATGTTATACACCTCGACCCGGTAGTCGCCATCTTTTGCCATGCTGAGCTGGTAGTTGCCGGTACCGGGATTGGGGAAGATACTGTTAAACTCATGATGAAGCAGTGGCTCTTCCGAAAGTTCCTTAAATATAACTTCGGAAGTTGCCTGTTCCGGGTTATTTTTCCTGAAGGTAAAAGAGCCGCAGTCATGATAATAAGGCCCGATATGGGCATTGAAATTGGTATTGGACGTTGCTGCAAAACCGGCTTGTAGATTGATGTAACTGCCTGCCGTTGTTTTGAAATCACTGGAGCTGATCTGGTAATTTGCAAAAGTTGCATAGGAGTTGGCATATGAGTTTACATTGACTGAAGAAACCGATGCATTTGCATAAGTCAGATTAGTTGTTGAAGGCCTGCCAAGCTTATTCAAATAAAAAGTTCTAAGCGTGGGATATGTAGTGAAATAATTGGCGCCAATTCTGTACTCTGTATTAGATTCTGTAGCAGATGCCGACATTCTAAATATGGTAGGACCTGCATAAATCGTGTAAAGTCCGTTAGCATCGGAATAGGTAGTTTGATATCGGCGTTTTTGCCCCGGAACAGAATCGATTAACTCGATTATGGCATCTTTAATCGGATTGGAGCTATAATCTAATACAGCTCCATATAGGAGAGTTCCGGTGGTATTCCCAAAATAACTATAGTAGTTTGGTGGTTGACTCGCTGTACCGATGGCTGACGGATTAAAGTCGCTAATTTCCTGGGCCGCCGGTTTTCGTACAATGGGAGATGCCGGATCACTTGCATAAACCAAACCAAAAAATGCTCCATTGTGCGATCCCATATATCCTCCTACATCTCCGTCAGAATATTCCCACCAGCAATAGCCTGTGGCGCCACAGTCACGTGCCGTATTGAGTGTTTCGTGTAGGAAGGTTTTCTGATCCTGTAATGTTCCCGCATAAGGGCCGTTGTCATTGATTGTATCTAATGTATTTGGGTTAAGTAAGTGTGCGCTCATACCAGTCTCTCCGATCATCCAGGGAAGCGTCACATTGTTTTTATACCACCAGTAATCAGATTTAATGCGATTGATAGCATCAGTAAGGCTGGTTATTTGAGTTCCTTTTCTCGTTAAAGGATAATTATGTAAAGAAACGAAATCAACAGTCAATAAGTTTGGGTCCCACCAGAAAGCGCTCCCGACCTCCCACAAGCCAATTGTACTGAGTGCATTAGAGTATTGCTTTAAGGCATCGTTCCATTCCTTTGTTTTTTGACAGGCTTTGGTTTTTGTCCAATAAGCACCGGAAGTAGGGACAGGTTCATTAAAGAAATCAACGGCCAATAGAGTCGGATCATTTCCGAACCGGCGACCGAATTCTTTCAGGTAATTTGTATAACCTTCCTGAAATGCCAGGTCCAAAGGAGTAACATCCTTACTAAGATCATTATCACCGGCCAGCCATATAACTCTTATTCCCGCGGCTTTTGCTGATCGTAATACACTTCCCGCAATATCTAAAGATAATTGAGTATGATTTGGATCAGTGAAAGGTATTTTTACATAAACACTGCCATCCCAGTTGGTGGTTAAGATTGTATCCTGGTATCCGCAGCCATATACCCGGATGGCGTTGAATCCCATTGCCTTTATTTCCCTGAGATCCCTTCGGATGGCACTATCAGCTTTGGCATTGTTTGATATAACAGGACAACATCGTGTATTACTTGGAAAATAAGTATGCGATCGCGAAGGGAAGAAATTCGGATAAGTAAAGACTGAGGTATTAGTTATAGGGCCGCGTGAATACTCGACCCAGTAATTGGCAACGACCGCGAAGAAGTCATTTCCACCGCATTTGAGTTTTTTACCATCAACCGTTACGAAGTCGCTGCATTGAGCCATTGTGATTGTTGGATTAATCAGGGCTATCATGAAGATAGCCCTGATCAGAAGTTTATAAATCATAAGAATAAGTTTAAGAGGTATGTAATTAATGATTGATTTTTACCAGCTTGGAGGTGTATACGCGTCCACCGGCTTCAATGGAGATCAGATAAATACCTGTTTGAAGATCTGAGAAGTCGAAGTTGCGCTGCCTCGATGTATTCTCATACTCATCAATTACCCGGCCGGTAAGATCACTTATTTTTAGTCGATCGACAGGTTTGTTGTCGGATGTAATGGTAAGATGATCACTGACAGGGTTGGGATAAATACTGATTTGGCCTGATTCTAAAGTTTCAAAGTGTTGAACCTCTTCTTCATTCGTCATCAGGGTTCTCATCTCCGGTCCCGGAGGAGTTACCGGGAAATTATGAAAAGACAAAGCCCCCACATTTTTTGAGTTCCTGATATAGCAGCCCACATTGTTCATGTTGGCTGCCGTTGTATTAGGAATGTATCCGGCATAGCTTACGGTTGAGATACCTGATGCTGAATTCACATCAAAGGTGAGGTATTGGCCCGATATAACAGGATTTGATTTAGTAACGGTTACAGGTGATGAAGAAAGCTCATTGTTGAATTTTATGACCGATAAGATATCGTAAATATTATCTCCGATAGCTGTATTCAGATTGATGTTCTGGTTGAACCGCAAAGATACGGTGGTTCCTGAAATTCCTGCCGAAACAATATCAGGAGGTGTCAGGTCATTGATGTTTGTTGTTTTTCCATAGACGTCTTTTTCCAGCAAAGCAAACAGGCGGTTTGCCATGTTTATGTATCCTGCAGCCTGGTGATGGATTTCTTCCCCAGGTTCTGTGCGGTGATAGCCGATTCCATTAGCTGACATCACAGTAGTGTTCGGAAAAATCGTACCCATTTTCCGTTGGTATTCACTTTGTATTCTGATGAATGATGGATCGGTACCCGGCGCCGCCAAAGACGGAATCTGAATCTCATAAAAACGATTAAATCCAGGATACCAGGTTGCCCACAAGTTATACAAAGGGGTAAAATGGTCAATGTAATTATAGGGAGCAGTGGGACCTCCATCTCCCTGCCACCAGAAAATTCCTTTGATGTTATTTTCCAGGCCGGCATAATAAACCCTTGTGTTCATCCTACCAAAACAACCGGGTTTTGCGCCCGAGCTTTCAAAATCAGGATATAGAGGATCATGTATGGGATTGAAAAAATAGTCATTAGGGAAGGCAGGCATAGGGACGTGATATTCAATTGATGTGCTTCCTACAGCACCATTGATAATGCAGGTGGGGATTCCATAGGTTTCCTGGATTTTATATTGCATTGGTAATCCCCACGCGCCTACATTCCATGCCCAATCCCCTCCTACACTGGAAACTCCCCAGCTGACTCTGTGATATACTTCGATGGTTCTGCTATACTTACCATAAGTGCTTCCAGGACCATAAGCACTGTTTAGCGTATTTACATCAGTTGAGCTAAGTCCTGTTGTAGCGGCATTCGATTGTCCTGAAATGATATAGGCATCTCCGCACACCACATGCTCTGCAAGCGTTATCGCGTTAAAAGGCTGACCGTTTAAGTAGTAGGCAAAGGCGTATTCGCTAAGTTCGGCATCGATCTGCAAGGAGAAAGAAAAACGATTATTCACGATATTGACAGTAGTCATATTATAGGTACTTGTCACGTTGTTGAAGTTGGTTTTTACTGTATAGAACGTGATCGTTGAATTATTGCCATTATCGGTTCCTGAAAAAACGACCGTGCCCTTGTTGGAAGAGTTCCGTGGATAGAGCTGATAATCAACAGGCCGTACTTCCCTGGCTATGGAACCATCGCCAGTGTAAGTATTGTCCCATACAATGGTTCCTGAAGCTCCGCAACCGGTCAGGTCGTAGTTGGGATCAACAAAGGCATGAAAGGACCCGGCGGAAAAGCTGCCTATATTGCTGTACGGTGTTGTTCCGCTGGAGGCCTGGATTCTGATAGACTCACCGGCTTTCGCCAGGTAATTCACATTGCTGCTCAAATGCGTTTCACTGATATTCACATTGTAGGCGCAGCGAACATAACTTCCCGAAGAATAGCTGTCCCGGAATGTATTTGCGGGAGGGTTGTTGGTAATTTGTGCCGGCAGTGCCGAGGCAACAAGCATCCATAGGATAATATGAAGGGATTTAATCATGATTTGTATCGGTTTTTACAGGTAGCTGTTTTTTCAATTCGTCCAGCTCTGTTTTCAGTTGAATAATATAGATTGTCAGCTCTTCGATCTTCTGCATCTGAATGGCACTCATTTCTGACATATTGATACCTTTTTCTTCGATCTCGCAGGCTGTTGGTACGTTAGGAAGATGCTTATTGGCCTCATAGTAATCACGCACGGCATAAAGATTGGTTAACTGGTAGTTTTTTTCGAATACGAAGTCAGGCCAGTCGGATGACGCCGTCACATACAGGTCTTTGCAAACTACTTTTCCATCAACACTGAGCAATGCATTTGAATGTGCTGTGGATCGTTTTGTGCCGATACATAATTTGCCTTGTTCAAGAGACATATATGTATTGCTTCCGTCACCCCATGTTTGAGTGTTAGAATAAGCATGTCGCTTCCACCAGGTTTTGGGATTATCTCCGGTTGTTGAATTCAGGTTAGCAAAGGAGACGTCGATTGACAGCCCGTCTACGAGTACAACATCAGACCAGTTTCCTAACCCACTAGAATTCCGTTGCAACCAGGTATTATGATGAAGTGAGTTACTTCCGGTATTGCCGGAAACGCTTGTTAATGGCATAAACTGCCCGCTTCCCGATGTTAAGGCTGTTGATTCATAGACATGCAATCTAGCCTTCGGATTACTGATGCCAAGTCCTAGTCTGCCATTCATGGTAATTCTCATTTTTTCATTCTGATCGTCAGCATTAGCGCCTGCTGTGTAAAATGACAGGTAGTCGTTATTGGCTATGTCCCAGCCTGTTTGAAGGAGCTTTTTGTAAGTGGTACCGGAAGTGCCGAAAAAATTCCCGAATGGTATGACGATATTACCGTTAACGTCGAGCTTTTCCGAAGGACTGCTATTGTCAATTCCAACATTACCCGTTCTGTAGGTGTCTCCTGTAGTTGTGGCCGATCCGGCCCATGTTTGTGCCATAGCGGCATTTGATAATACAAGTGCGCCGATTGCCAGCGCCAGAATTTTGATTTTTGTTTTCATGATTTTTTTGTTTTTATGGTTTATTGTAAATGATTTTTTGCTTTTCGAATCTGAGCATAGTATTCCAGGCACAGCATGATGCTGTGTCAGGGAAAACACGAAAGCCGCTTGTTCGGTATAAATTAAACCTTCCGGTTTTTAATGATCGGAATGGCTACATTCCGGTAATCCTGAAGATGAATTGTGTACTGAGATTTGTCCGGAGCTCTGCTCGGCAGACAAAAAAACGGGGGAGTTCTTTTATTCATGTTGGCGTGTTTTTTTAATGTTTACGCTACAAAGTAACGCAATTTAAAAACACAAATTGCAACGTTAATCCCGTCTAAAAAGTTTAAAAATATAACACGCTGTTTTTAAGCGATGTTTATTTTTGTAGTTTTAAAATGCTACAAAATATAGCATAAAATACATCTTGAAATCGCTCAAAATTAACCCGGATTTAACGGGAAAAAATTTGTGGGAATGAAGAAAATTACAATCTGGCACCCAACTCGATGATGGCGAGGTCTTTGATCTCTCCCGCGTCAACAGTGAATCTCAGGGCCGTCTTCATCTGGTGGAAGCCATGAATGCCGCAGGCTCCGGGGTTCATGTGGAGCAATTCATACGTGGGTTGGTACATCACTTTCAGGATATGGGAATGTCCGCAGATAAATAAGTTTGGCTTCTCCGTCGCGATAATATCCTTCACTTCTTTCAGGTAATTGGTTGGCTGCCCGCAAATATGTGTGATGAATACTTTTACACCTTCGCAGCTGAAAACTAAATTCTTCGGAAACTCTTTTCTGGCATTCGCATCATCAATATTGCCATATACCGCGCGTAAAGGTTTTATCGCTTTGATTGCATCCGTAACCGCTAAAGACCCAATATCTCCGCCATGCCACACTTCATCCGCTGCTTCGATGTGCTTCATCAAAGCCTTATCGAGATGGCTGTGCGTATCGGATATCAAAAGAATGCGTTTCATAAAACAAAACTAAGGGTTTTATCCGGTCTTAAAATGAAAATAATCTGAGGCTATTTTGTTTTGTAATGGCGTTTAATTAACAAAGGCACATAGAAATGATCTACATGCCTTTGTATGAAGCTGAAAGACTCTTGTTTTATTCCTTTACCACCTTCTTCGTGAAACTATATTTCCCATAGGTCACCCTCACAAAATAATTCCCTGCACTCATGCCCAAGATGTTTGTGTGAATGGTTTTAGTATAGATGCCATGGCTTTCTTTTGATGTAGAGTGCATCATTTCCTTACCCAGTACATCGAACAGGGCGATGCTCACCTCACTGTCCTCCGGTAGGTTCACACTTACCTCAAGGCTTTGGTTGAAAGGATTCGGGTATACGGAAATGTTTTTTCCGGTGCTCAGCTCTTCCAGGGAGGTTGTTGTATTCGTGGCTGTCGACAGCATTTGTCCGTTGGAAGTGATCACATTGCTGAACATGCCCGCGCCGTTCTCCGAGCGCACATTGAAGTAATAGGTTGACCCTTGTGTCAGGCTGAGGCTTTTGGCAGTAACGGTAGTATCGCCCCAATTGCTGGTCCAGGTGAGCGTGTTGGTAGCGCCTGGCGTGGTGCCGATGGAGTACCAATAACGCGCAATACCCGAATGCGGATCTTTGGAAGAGCTCCAGTTGGCGGATAAGGAATCGCTGGTGATTACCGTAGAGATATCCGCAGCTTTTCCATCATTGATGCTTGCGACGTTGGAAGGCCTGGTCCAGTCGATGTTGTTATCATAGTAGAAAATAGACGATAGGTTTCCGGCTCCGTCATTCACAATGGATTTCACCTTGCAGGAATTTTGTGTTGGTGAGGGATTCTGGTAACGCACATCATTTGTATTTCCCGTTCCTACCGAAATGCTGACGGAGGCCGTCGGACGTGAGCGGTATACCTTGATCTCGTCGAGGGTCCATTTGCAATTTCCACTCCGGAACGAAATATAACTTCCAGAGGCAAGAGGGGTAGGATCAGTCCAGCTGGCAATAGGTGTATTGTCTTTATACACATCCATCTTGCCGGTAATGCGGTCGTAGATCACTTTAAAATCGTACCACTGGTTGGCGGTGAAAGAAACAGGCGCTGTGAAAGTCGGAGATCCGAAAATATTCACACCGCCGGAATAGGACGTTTCATAGAGCTGCACCTGTTGCGTGCCGTCCAGGCGGAAATACACAAAATAAGAATTGCCACGGTTCACCGAATCGGGATGGTTCACAAAGAAATGGAAACCCGCACGGCGGTTGGTGCCTGTGCCGTCGATCTTTGCTTTGAAATTATAAAGATACCGGTTGGAAAGCGTTTGCGTGAGTGCCGCATAAATATTGGTATTCGAGGCCGATGTACTTACTTCGTCAGTTTGTTCCAGCGCATTGCCGTTAATGCCCCAGATGCCTGTTTTTTGCGTCCATTCCGGGTGTATGGCCACATCGAAATTATCAGAGAAAAAGCCATGCGTATAATTCCCTCTCCATTCCGTACCGTTAAAATCAATCACCTGGTAATAGCTTTTTTCAAGTCCGGATCCTCCCGCATCGGCGTCGGTAAAGAAGGCCGTGAAAGCCGTCGTATCCCAGGCGTTGCTGGTATTTACCTGTGTGGTCGGGTTCACCACATCCACTGTATTGGTTACGGTGGCATTGGTCGTATACGTTGCCGCCCATCCGGGATTGGTGGTGGCGCAATCGGAGCGGAACTCGATTAATAAGCTCGACCCGGAAGAGTTGATGTTCCCCGGTGTCACCGTGCTTGTATATTTTCCGATCAACGGTGCGTTCACGTTATTGCCGTCATAAATGAAAAGGTAATCGTATTTGTTCTCCAGGTTAAACATCGTAAAGTTCATGCTGATGGATGTGGCGCCGGAAGGCTGGAAAAGCCAGAGCTTTCGCTCATCGTTGGAGTAGTTTGCCGAGGCTCCGCCCGAGTCATAAAAGCTTCCGGAGGTGGCTGTAATGGTTGTAACTACCGGGGCATTGTTCAGCAATTTGTAGAACTTATCCCAGTTCCAGTAAGGCCCCGGATCGTTATGCGTCTGGTTCGGGAACATCTGGTGCCCCTTGATTTTCACACAAGTGCCCTGCTGGCATTGCTGTGTGGTGCCACTGCATCCCGGCCCGAAATAGCAGCGCAGCGGGTTAATGGAATTGTCGGCGCACATGTCGCGCACCAGGTCGGCGCTGGAAGTGAGCATGGCCGTGGTGTACCAGGCCGCGTTATTATTATAGCCTTCGTGCTCGATGCCCAGTGTGTATGGATTCTCAGAGCCGATATGCCAGGCCTTGTTGCTTTCCAGCACCATTTGTGTCACCTGCCCGTCGGAGCTCCGGATCACATAATGCGCGGAGGCATTGGCACTGCAGTTCTTAAACCAGGAGATGCAGCCGGCATAGCTGCCTTCCACATCGTGGATGGCCACCATCGTAATAGCGGTGCCGCTGCGGGAGCTGTAATTGCAGGTCGTGAAATTCGACAGGGCAGGGCCGTAGTCTACCGAGGCTACAGAGTTGGAGATATGCGTGGCCTGAAAGGTATTTCCAGAACCGTTAGTAACGGTCTGCGGACTGATGATGACGGAGGAAGCACTCAGAACATTGTAATTGCTTCCAAAAATGGTTTTCAGGTTGATTCCGTAATCCGGGAAGCCGTAAAAGTCCTGTAGCTCACCATTGGCCAGGAACCAGTACAGCTGGTAGAGCTGTGCGTTGATGGCGAAATCATTCTGTAGATCATTGGTGAGGGGCAATTCGCTGAGCGCGACAAAGATCAGTTTATAATCCGCGAGGTTATTGCCATACACATGCTGCTGCTGTTGCAGTACAGAGAAAGCTTTGGCATAAGCCAGGATATTCTTCTCCGGGTTGCTTTTGATATCCGGCACAGAATAACCCGACAGTTGGGAAACAGCTACCAGGTTATTCCTGAAATAGCCTTTGCCGTCTTCTGTGAGCCCCATCACGCCATAAGCGGTGGGATAGCCAATACAGCTAGGCTCTACGCCTGCCATGTTCAGATCTGCAAAACGGCTCTGCGACCAGGCTACCGATTCCAGGATACCTTTGGGTATAGAGGGATTTAAGCTGTAGGCTTTCCGGAAAACAGAAGCATAAGGGTTATTGACCAGTTGCTCGTTGCCATTGGCAAACGTCGCTAACACAAAGAAAAAGGGGAGAAACAATAGAATTTTTCTCATAGACTATAAAGAGTTTAGTATTCTAAAATAGAGAAAATCCGGTTACTTAAAAGTTAAATTTTCGGCTAAACAGGTTTAGAGGTGCGATAAAAATAGTAACCGCAGAGAAACAGGGCAGGCGCAGAGGGCGCAAAGAGAGAACACGGATAGCCCGGATCAGGCGGATTAAAACAGATTAAGAGAAAAGAAATATAAACTAAGCGAAAAAAGCTCTGCGTTCTCCGCGCTTTTTTCTTGCGTCCTTTGCGGTTAAATGTTCCTTCTCTGCGGTTTAGCGCTTTAAGAAATCTCCAGCATCTTTCTGTACACCCCGTCCACCTTATCTTTCAGCTCGGAGGCTTTGCCCTGCTCTTTGATGGTTCCTTTGTCCATCACGATAATACTGTCGGCATGATGGATGGTGGAGAGGCGGTGAGCGATAATGATTGAGGTCCTGTTTTTCGATAATTCCAGGGAGGCTTTCTGGATCAGTTTTTCCGTTTCCAGGTCGATGGAAGAAGTCGCCTCATCAAGTACAAATACCGGTGGGTTGTAGACATAGGCGCGTACAAAAGCCACAAGCTGGCGTTGCCCTGCCGATAGCGTGGCGCCGCGCTCTTTCACCTGGTAGTGGTAGCCGCCGGGCAGCTCACTGAAAAACCCGTCAATGCCAATCTCTTTAGCAGCGCGGATTACATCGGCTTCGGTGATTTCCGGGTTGTGCAGCGTGATGTTATTTAATATGCTGTCGTTGAAGAGGAACACATCCTGCAAGACCACGCCGACCGATCTTCTCAGCTCCGCCAGCTTATAATCCCGGATGTTGACATCATCAATCAGGATCTCCCCTTTGTTGATCTCATAAAAGCGGCTCAACAGATTGATGATGCTCGATTTCCCCGCGCCGGTAGCGCCGATGATGGCTACCGTTCTTCCTTGCTCGATCACGAAGGAGATACCCTTCAGCACATAATTCTCTTCTTTGTAGGCAAACCACACCCCTTTGAATTCTATTTTCCCTTCGATCTGCAGGGCCGGTATGCTCCCCTGGTCGTATATGATCTCTTCGGTATCCAGTACCTTAAATACCCTTTCGGAAGCTACAATGCCCATTTGCAGCGTATTCAGCCGGTCTGCGAGCATCCGGATAGGGCGGAACACCATGTTGATCATCATGATGAAAAAGGTAATGTCGCCCAGGCCCAGGTTATAGGTATTGGATTTTAAGCCGGCAAACCAGACGAAGAGCGCAATGGAAATAGCGGAAAGAATCTCCACCACCGGGAAGAATACCGAATAATACCAGATGGAGCGGATATTGGCCATCTTATGCTTTTCGTTGATCTGTTTGAACTTATCGTACTCCGCCTCTTCGCGGTTGAAGATCTGGATGATGCGCATGCCGGTGATATGCTCGTTGGTAAAGGCATTGAGCGAGGCTACGGCATTGCGCACTTCGGTAAATGTTTTTTTGACACCGTTCTTGAAAATGTTGGTGGCGATGAGCAGCATGGGAATCGTGCTGAGTGTGACCAGGGCAATGGCCCAGTTTTTCAGGAGCATGGCGCTTACAAAAATCACGATGGTGAGAATGTCGCCGGCAATCACAATGAAACCCTGGGAGAAGACATCGCTCAGGCTTTCGATATCCGATACCGAACGGGTCACCAGCGTGCCCACCGGAGTATTATCAAAGTAGGTGTTCTTCAGTTTCAGGATGTGCTTGTACACCTGGAGCCTGAGGTCTTTCACAATGTTTTGTCCCAGAAGATTGGTAATGTAAATATTGGTAAACTGCAATACTGCTTCCAGCAAAAGGATCCCGATCAGGAAAAGCCCCATCGTATTTAAAAAATGCATGCGCTCGGCCGGTGCCCTGTAGCCTTCCACGCCGGGATTTTCGATTCCTACCGCATTCAGGGCCTGGTTGATGAGCAGCGGCCTCACAATGGAGAGGGCGGATAAAACAAGCGTAAGAGCTACCGCCAGTCCGAATAAGGCTTTATAAGGCTTGCTGTAGGAAAGGATCCGTTTCAGCAGGTTGAGGTTGAGTTTGGATTTCGGGGCGGATTCAGACATTAAAAATAGTTTCCGGGTAGTGGATATGAGTTAAATAAAGGGCATGCCCTGGTGCCGACATGCCGGCTTCCGAACGGTTTTTGCTTTCGCAGATCGCTTTGAATTGTTCGAGGCCAAGCTTACCCTTGCCGATCTCCAGCAGGGTGCCTACAATGGCGCGAACCATATTGCGGAGAAAGCGGTTGGCGGTGATTTTGAAAACATATTCGTTCTCGTTCAGCTGTTCCCAGCACGCTTCGGTAACGGTGCAGTTGTTGGTAAAGGTTTGGGTATTCACTTTGCTGAAGCTTGTGAAATCTGTCACCGTGAGCAAATGCGCAGCGGCCTGGTTCATGAGCTCAATGTCCAGTTCGCCGAATACATACAGGGAGGTGTTAAACAGGAAAGGATCTTTTTGCCGGTGAATGTAATAGCCGTAGCTCCGCCATTCGGCATCGAAGCGGGCACTGGCTTCCGGCTTTACGGTGTAAATCCGTTTGATTGCAATTTCGTAAGGCAGTACCTTATTGAGCTTGTAGACACAATTGGACGACGGAAGGTGCAGGTCGCTTTTTGCAGAATCGAAATGCGCGTAGTAATCTCTGGCATGCACACCGGTGTCGGTGCGGCCGCAGCCTGTAATGCCGATGGCTTCTCCCAGGATCATCGAGAGCTTCTCCCGAAGCACCTGCTGCACGGTGTGTGGCGTATTATCCTGCTCCTGCCAACCGTTGTAGTTGGCGCCGTTGTAGGCAAGCTGGATAAAATAGCGAGGCATGGGCGCAAAGATACACATTTGCAGCCATACATCTCAGGCATCAGCAGACTCAATCTGAATGATTCACGTTACACCCCTCAAAGCCTCACGGTAAGGCCAGCTCTCCATTGGTAGGAAATGCCGTCGAAATTCCAACCCGGCAGCATATTGTTCAGGGCAGGGTATTGGTTGTAAAAAAAAGGCAGGTTCACGCCGCCGCTTTGGTTCAGTGAGAGCCGATCGGTCAGCTTCACAGAAAAGCCCGCGCCGATGGTATTTTCGAGCGCAATAAAAGGCCCCTGGTATACCTGGTTGTATGTGTAGCCATACCGGGAGTCATTGTTGGCCCTGATATGCTTTGTGGGCATACGGGCGTATTGCAGATTGTAAAGCAGGTAAGGCGATACATAAGGATTGATGTCCCTCAGGTGGTATTCGTAGCCGAGGGTAAAGCCGACATGATCCGGAAACTTCCGGGCGTAGAAATGTTTGTAGTAAACGTCGTTGTTACTCAGGCCTTCGGTTATACCGACATGATGGTTCAGGTGGTATTTAATGCCAATTACCAGCGTGTGGTTCCCGAAGTTGCGGTTATACTCGGCAGCAATATTCTGCCCGATAGGCGTGTTGTAATAGGAAATATCTATTTCATTGGAAGATTTCTTTTTTTGTTCCTGGGCTTTCATAGAGACGCAGATGCAGAATAAGAGAATGATCAGGGCAAACGTTTTTTTCATGTTTTGTTTGTTAGAGTGATCAGGGATTGGTTTACAACGCCTGAAAAAGTAAAATAGTATAAGTGGCCATATATTAAGGATAAGTCATATACAGCTCCGGAACCCCATAACGTTTTAGTTCCGCCTCATGAACAGAATCCTGCCATAGCTCATACCTGCTCAGGCCCCGCACATAGATGCGGTTTCCATATGCCTGGATTTCCTTCGGCGGGTAGGTGTGACATAGAGCAATGGTTTCCAGGTAATACGCATAGGGTATATCATCCGGAAATGTAATGTCGACGCCATGCAGGCTGTCGTTAGTTCTTCTTCCCATGAGGCCCAGGTCTTGTTCCAGTGTACTCATGAGGCTATCATTATGCAAAGGATTATCCGTAAAGTGATACCTGCTGCGAATGAGTTGCGCGGGAGGTGGCGGTCCGCAGCCACGTGGCTCATTAAATGAGAAGCAATAGCCTTTCATGAGGGAACGCTGCTTTTCGCCTGCAATCCGGAAGGTAAATACAATGCTCAACAGGATAAAAGCCAGGCTGATAATAGCATACACGCACACCCTCATTTGTAAGCTCCGGTTTTTCATAAGTTTGAGAAGGAGGGGAATCGCTTTACAACGCAGGAAAACGTAAAATAGTGTGTGCTTTACTTACGAAAAAGCACAGATTACGCCGCCCATCAGGGCCATGCTGATAATCCAGTAGCCTGCATTGATGGCAATGTATTTAAAGCCTCTGCGCTCAAACAGAGCATTGGTGCCGAGGATTGGCAGGGCAATCATGATGCCGGCAAAGGTACCGTGGAAGGCGCCATGCTTGAAGGTGCGGTAGCTGTTGCCATACAACTCCATGAACTGCTTCATCATTTGTGAGGAAGTGGAGTTCGGCTCGGCAAAATCGGGCTGATTGTATAAAATAGCCATTGTATGGATCTGGTGGATTACCAGCATCTGCATCACAAACGCCAGGATGAGCATAAAAATAAAGGTAATGATGAAAATCTTTGCCATGTGCGCGCTTTTGATCTTCTCGTCGGTCATGTCGGTGGCCTTCATCCAGGCATTGCCGAACACTTTAGGATTATACCAGATGGCACCGAGAATCATCGGGATCACGGCTGCAGCAAGAGTGATAAGGAAGGTATGCATAATGTAAAAATTTAATAAGTGAATTGTTTTTAACTGGAAATCAGGTAGGGCCTGCAGGTCTGCCCATTATTCGAGAACTGGACATTATAATATATTTTGTTGTGGCCAATAGGGCCAAAGGTAAAGCGGAGATCATGAATTCCGTCCGGAATCTCCAGTGTCAGGGTATTGGGCGTGCCGCAGGTAGGCACAGCGTAGCAATTGGAGGTGATGGCTCCCTTATACAGATTGTCTACGTAGACACTGACATTTTTTAAGGTATTGTCCAGGTCGCCGGTGTAAAACACATAGGAGGTGACGGCTGTCCGGGACTCGATGGTTTTGCTGACTTTGCTGACCTCTTTCCCGTTTTTAGAATAGACGCATAAGGTGATCTCATAGGTTCCAACCTGGCTCAGATCAAAGGAAAAATTTTCTTCCGATCCCCTGATCTCTTCCTGCCCCGGGCCTTTGACAATCCAGGTGTAATAGTAAGCCCCGGTTGAGGTGCTGGTGAGGCGAACGGCCTCGCGGTTAGTATACACCTCTTTATCCGTCGAAAAGGAGGCCGCAGGCTTCTTTTGGCAGGATATAGTTGCCAGGAGAAAGAAAATCGCTGTAAGGGCAAGTAAATGTGTTTTCAAGGGGTTTTAATTTAATTCAAAGATACTATTTTGTCCCGGATCTCAAAAAGTGAAACATGTGCATTCCGTGAGGTCATGTATAAAATGATTATTTTGCGGTTTGATCAATCCAGGTTCCGCGAATTCCTGCTTTCGAAATATAGCAGGTATCTTCTGCTTCACAATAGATATGCAGTTTTTCCCGATAGAGCATAAATAAAGGATGTTTCATCACCTCCGTTATATTCTCCGGAATGTCGTTCTTATTATAGCTGGCTAGGATTATCCGGGGCGGATAGTATGCAAAGCAAATGTTGTGAAGCCAGACAATATCCTGACGGTGAAAAGCTCCAAAAACACGGTCCATTGGAGCAACGGGATAATGAGGAGGGAGTTGTTTCGCAATAGAGGCGGCAACAACTAGCTCAAAATCCTTATCGTTCTGAAAAGCGGGCTCAAAAGATTCTTTTATACTTTTTAGGGTATCGAAGTGCGTTAGCTCGCAACGGCGAAAAAAATCGACCTGAAAGCTAACGAGTAAGATTCCACAACAGAGGCCGCCAGACAGCAGCAGAAATCGCGAAGGAGTGGCAAGAAATGCGCGCTTATAGGTAAATGCGACAACAATTACACCGAACCAATAAGCCCAATACATGCTTAACCGTGGTACCCACAGAAGCGAAAACATATTTTTTATTCCTGCCTCACCGTTGCTGGAATAATAGGTGCCAGCGAATAGGTTTGTTATTAAAAGGGGGACAGAGATCAATACAGCGGCCATGGTATATTTCCAGCCCGCGTATAGGTATACGATCAGGAGTAGGAATACCGTCAACTGCATGCGCTGCCCGATGAGGTAAGCGAATGAGTTTTTCAGATCGGCGAAGGATACCCCCTGTAATTTTCCGAAAACATCTACCGAGCGTATGTTTCCCCAGTTATTCATCCACTTGAGCCACAGCAAACCTGCCATAAACACAAGCAGGCAAACCAGGCTTAGGCCCAGGATATTCCTGCAAAACTCCTTGAGCGTCACGCTCTTCATATCCAGGCTCTTAAACAGCATGATCGACAGGCAGGACCATAACACAATTGAGGCATCTTCCTTAACCAGAACTATCAATGCTCCCCATAACAGGTACCACTTGTTTTTTTGAAGGTAAGTTACACAGAACAGCAAAGTCAGCGGAATCAGGAGCGTCTCTACATGAAACCCATAGTGTTCATTATGAAAAACGAAAAAGGATAGGGGACACGTGTAGAGAATAAAAACTAGCAGCTTTGTTTCAAACAAGGCGGAGTGCTGATCCAGCAGTTTAAACACCATGAAGAAAGATCCTGCAATCAGGCAGAAAAGGGCTACGAATAGCCCGTAAACACCAAACAGCCATGTAAAGGGGCTTAGGAGCGGATCAATAAAGTAATTGTGGATCTTATAATGAAAACCAAAGCAGTTCTCATAAAACAGCGGCTTCCCAATTAGCCAGTCGTGGCTTAGCTGGAAGTGGCAGAACAGGTCGGAGCTATAGTCGCAGCGTTGTAAATGGAGGCATTTCAATACGAAAAAAAACAAGAACACCCCAAAGCCGGCTGCGAGCAGAAGTATAGAGGTTGGTTTTAAATTCACAGGTTATGTTAGTCCCTAGACCCGGGATAGTCTCATTAAAGCTATATAGGAGCGCATAAAAAAAATCACCAAAACAGTGTTTTGGTGATTTTTTTAAGTGTAATGTGAGAAATTATTCTGCGTCCTCAGCTTTGGTTTCAGTCGCTGTACCTTCTGCTTTTGCAGTGGTTTTCTTAGCGCGGCTACGACGGGTTGTTTTTGCTTTTTCCGTTTTCGCTTCTTTACCGTTAGCGTAGATTTCGTTGAAATCAACTAATTCGATCAGTGCCATTTCAGCAGCATCACCCAAACGGTTTCCGGTTTTGATGATACGGGTGTAACCACCTTTTCTGTCCGCTACTTTTACAGCAACATCTTTAAACAGCATGCTTACAACCTCTTTGCTTCTTAAATAAGCAAATACCGTACGGCGGCTGTGGGTTGAATCTTCTTTGGATTTCGTGATGATTGGCTCAACATAAGTCCTCAGGGCTTTTGCTTTTGCCAAAGTCGTGAAAATACGTTTGTGCTCGATCAAAGAGCAAGCCATGTTGCTCATTAACGCTTTACGGTGAGAGTGTGTCCTACCTAAGTTATTTATTTTATCTCCGTGTCTCATGGTCTTTTAATTTTTGAATTGGTGAGTTAATGAATCGGTGAATTTTAAACTCTGTAACTCACTAATTCTCTAATTCTGTAATTGGATTAATCTTTATCTAATTTATATTTTACAACGTTCATTCCGAACTGAAGACCTTTAGTAGAAACAAGATCTTCAAGCTCAGTTAAAGATTTCTTACCAAAGTTGCGGAATTTTAACAGGTCGTTTTTGTTGAAAGAAACCAGCTCTCCTAACGTTTCCACGTCTGCCGCTTTTAAGCAGTTCAGGGCGCGTACAGAAAGATCCATATCTACCAGTTTCGTTTTCAGCAACTGGCGCATGTGTAAGGATGTCTCATCGAATTCCTCTTCTGATTTTTTCTCTTCAGAGTCCAGGGTGATTTTCTCATCGGAGAACAGCATGAAGTGATAGATCAGGATTTTGGCAGCCTCTTTCAAAGCCTCTTTCGGGTGAATAGAGCCATCGGAAACGATGTCCAGGATCAGTTTTTCGTAATCCGTTTTTTGCTCTACACGGTAGTTTTCAATGGTGTATTTCACGTTTTTGATAGGCGTGTAAATAGAGTCAATGAAAATAGTGCCCTGGGGAGCGGAGTTGGTTTTGTTTTCCTCTGCAGGAACGTAACCGCGTCCTTTATCGATGGTTAATTCGATTTTTAATTTAACGTTGCTTTCGCAGTTGAAGATCACGAGATCTGGGTTCAGGATCTGGAATCCGTTGGCGAATTTCCCAATCTCACCGGCAGTAAATTTTTCGTTTCCGGAAAAGTGGATGACGATTTTTTCTACATCGTGGTTATCCAGCTGCTTTTTAAAACGAACCTGTTTTAAATTTAAGATGATCTCTGTCACGTCTTCTACCACACCTTTGATGGTGGAGAACTCATGGTCAACACCTTCGATGCGTACGCTTGTAATAGCATGGCCTTCGAGTGAAGATAATAAGATACGACGTAATGAGTTACCTATAGTGATACCGAAGCCTGGTTCCAGCGGACGGAATTCGAATTGTCCTTCCGTTTCGGTAGAGTTAATCATAACAACCTTATCCGGTTTTACGAAATTTAATATTGCCATTTTATTAAGTTATAGGTTAAAAACTAATTTGCTATACTATTTCAGAGTATGACTCTATTATTTAGAGTATAACTCGACGATCAGCTGCTCCTTAATGTTTTCAGGGATCTGAGAACGCTCAGGAACGGAAATGAATTTTCCTGTAAAGCTGGATTTGTCGAAATCCAACCAGGAATACTTATTCACGGAACCTGATAAAGAGTGGGTGATAGCCTCCAGAGTTTGTGATTTTTCGCGAACAGCAACCACATCACCTGCTTTCAGGGTGTAAGAAGGAATGTTCACCACGCTACCGTTTACGGTAATGTGTGTGTGCGATACCAATTGGCGTGCTGCCCTGCGGGAAGGAGCAATGCCTAAACGGTAAACCACGTTATCCAGACGGGACTCGATCAGTTGCAATAACACCTCACCGGTAATACCGTGTGCGCGTGCAGCCCTGTCAAATGTCCTGGCAAATTGTTTTTCTAAAATACCGTAAGTATATTTTGCTTTTTGTTTCTCCTGGAGCTGGATTGCATACTCGGATTTTTTACCTTTTTTCTTGGTATTTCCGTGCTGCCCCGGAGGGTAGTTCTTTTTCTCTAATGCTTTATCCGGACCAAAAATTGGCTCTCTGAATTTTCTTGCAATTTTGGATTTAGGGCCTGTATATCTTGCCATTTTTATTTTATAATTTCTGTTATTTTACTATTTTAAAAACTATTGCTTTCTTGCTGATGCACATCAGGAATTAGCAACGACGACGTTTTGGAGGACGACAGCCATTGTGCGGCATAGGAGTGATGTCGATGATCTCAGTTACTTCGATACCGGAGGTAGCGATCGTTCTGATAGCCGACTCTCTTCCTGCACCCGGACCTTTTACGTATACTTTTACTTTACGTAAACCCAGATCGGCAGCTACTTTAGAGCAATCCGCCGCAGCTAACTGAGCTGCGTAAGGCGTGTTCTTTTTAGAACCGCGGAATCCCATTTTACCGGCACTTGACCAGGAGATAACCTGGCCTGCGCTGTTGGTTAAAGAGATAATGATATTATTGAAAGTAGCGTTTAAGTGAGCTTCTCCAACCGCTTCAACCTTTACTACTCTTTTTTTGGCATTAGCTTTCGCAGCTGCTACCGATGATTGTTGTTTAGCCATTTGCTTTTATTTGTTGAGTTATCGATTTGTTGAGTTATCGATTCGGGGCTTCTTAAACTCTCCAACTCTCTAACTCGTTAAATCTTTAATTATTGATTACTTGGTAACTTTTTTCTTGTTAGCAACTGTCTTACGCTTACCTTTACGGGTACGAGAGTTGGTTTTTGTACGTTGTCCGCGAACAGGCAAACCATTACGGTGACGGATACCACGGTAAGATCCGATATCTGTTAAACGTTTGATGTTCAAAGCAACCTCCGAGCGGAGACCACCTTCTACTTTGTAATTATCGTTAACGATTTTACGGATAGCGTTCTGCTCGTCATCATTCCACTCGCTCACTTTTTTATTAAAGTCGATGCCAGCTTCTGTTAAGATGCGTTGAGCTCTGCTACGTCCAATACCAAAAATATAGGTTAATCCTATTTCTCCTCTTTTATTTTTTGGTAGATCTATACCTGCAATACGTGCCATTATGTTATATAATTGTTTTTAAAAAGTTCGCGAAAATACGAAATTATTTTTGTCTTTGTTTAAACTTAGGGTTTTTTTTGTTGATAATGTACAACTTTCCTTTGCGGCGAACGATTTTGCAATCGGCGCTTCTCTTTTTGATGGATGCTCTAACTTTCATGTGACTTGTTTGTTAAAATTCGTTAAAATTATTTGTATCTGTAAGTAATCCTGCCTTTGGTCAAATCATAAGGGCTCATTTCCAGTTTCACTTTGTCGCCGGTAAGGATCTTGATATAGTGCATCCTCATTTTTCCGGAGATGTGGGCGATGACAATGTGCCCGTTCTCTAATTCCACCCTGAACATGGCATTGCTCAGGGATTCTACGATGGTACCGTCCAGTTCTATGTTTGCTTGTTTCGCCATCGTTCTTAAGCTTGCTGCATAGTCATTTGGTTACTGGTACGGCCTTTGATTCTTCCGTTTTGCATTAAGCCATCGTAATGGCGGTTAAGCAGGTAGGTTTCGATTTGCTGCAGGGTGTCCAACACCACACCCACCAGAATCAGCAACGAGGTGCCACCGAAGAAATCGGCAAAAGCACTGTTGATGCCTACCTTGGTTGCAAACGCAGGTAATACCGCAATGAAAGCAAGGAAAATAGCACCCGGCAACGTGATACGTGACATCACCTGGTCAATAAACTCTGCTGTGGCTTTACCCGGTTTTACGCCCGGAACAAATCCTCCGTTACGTTTCATGTCGTCCGCCAATTGGTTGGGGTTGATCATGATCGCCGTATAGAAGTAAGTAAAAGCAATGATGAGGACCGCGAAGATAAAGTTGTACCAAAATCCGTAGCGCTCCGAGAAAATTCCGCCCGAATTGCCATTATAGTTGGCAATAGCGTTAGGAATGAACATGATGGCCTGTGCGAAGATGATTGGCATAACACCGGCAGAATTCACTTTTAACGGTAAATACTGACGAACACCACCATATTGCTTGTTGCCGACGATCTTCTTGGCGTACTGTACCGGAACCCTCCGGGTACCCTGCACCAGTAAGATACAGCTGATGATGATCAACAGGATGGCTACGATTTCCAGCAGGAACACGATCAATCCACCGCCGGCGCTCTGTAAGCGTGCTCCGAACTCGGATGTGATAGCGAACGGTAAGCGGGAGATGATACCGATCATGATGAGGATAGAAATCCCGTTCCCGATACCCTTATCGGTGATCCTTTCGCCCAGCCACATGATGAACATGGTACCGGCTACTAGGATAATCGTGGATTGGATACCGAACCAGGCGTGATCGATCGCGACAACACCGGGTTTTGAATAAACCTGTGCAGCTAAATAACCCGGAGCCTGTACAGCGGTAACGGCAACTGTTAAGAAACGGGTGTACTGGTTGATCTTTTTACGTCCGCTTTCGCCTTCTTTCTGCATTTTCTGGAAATAAGGAACCGCCATACCCAGTAACTGGATGATGATGGATGCCGTGATATAAGGCATGATCCCTAAACCGAAAATAGAAGCTCTTGAGAATGCACCACCGGCGAACGCATTGATCAGGGCAACGATCCCTCCGTCATTGGAGTTAGCATTTGCTGCCGCCAACACTTCGGTATCAATACCCGGCAATACAACATAAGAACCCAAACGATAGATCAGGATCAAGCCAAGGGTCGTTAGAATCCTTTGCTTTAGCTCTTCTATCTTCCAGATATTCTGGAGGGTTTCAAAAAAACGTTTCATATAGTTTTTATTTCTTTTTTAATGTTATAGCTATGTTAGAGTAGGGCGTATGCTTTGGAAAAACATAGCTATTCATATAGCTTCTTAAATTGCTGTCGCCACACCACCTTTAGCTTCGATAGCAGCTTTTGCAGTTGCTGTGAACGCGTGAACGTTGATGTTAACTTTTGATTTTAATTCGCCACGGCCTAAGATCTTTACCAGGTCGTTTTTAGAAGCCAGACCACTTTTGATCAGGGTTTCTACGGTGATCTCGGTTAAGTTCTGAGCGTCAACAATGCGCTGGATAGCATCCAGGTTTACGCCTGTGTGCTCAACGCGGTTGATGTTTTTGAAACCGAATTTAGGAACACGACGCTGTAAAGGCATCTGCCCACCTTCGAAACCACGCTTTTTGGAGTGGCCCGAACGGGATTGAGCACCTTTGTGACCGCGTGTAGCTGTACCGCCACCGCCTGAACCTTGTCCACGGCCTCTTCTGTAGTTCGATTTTACTGACCCTTTTGCAGGTGTTAATGAATTTAATTGCATTTTAAAATACGTTATAGATTAAATGTTTTCTACTGTTAATAAATGAGCAACAGCGTTGATCATTCCCTGGATCTGTGGAGTAACTTCTTTTACTACGGATTGCTGGGTTTTTCTCAGGCCCAAAGCCTGAACTGTAGCGCGTGTTCTAGCGTTTCTTTTGATGAAACTTTTAGATAATGTAATTTTTACCTGTGCCATATCTTCTGTGATTATCCGTTAAAAATTTTGTCTAATGTAACTCCCCTTTGTCTTGATACAGCTAATGGATCGCGCATTTTGGATAAAGCGTCGATGGTCGCTTTTACCACGTTGTGCGGGTTCGAAGAGCCTTTTGATTTGGCAAGTACGTCGGTGATCCCAACGCTCTCCAGTACGGCACGCATCGCACCACCGGCAATTACACCGGTACCATGAGCGGCTGGTTTCAGGAATACGCGTGATCCGCCGAATTTACCGTTTTCAGGGTGAGGAACAGTTCCTTTTAATACAGAAACTTTCACCAGGTTCTTTTTAGCGTCGTCGATGCCTTTGGTGATGGCGTCGGTTACCTCGTTGGCTTTACCCAAACCGTATCCTACAACACCTTTTTCATCGCCAACAACCACGATAGCAGCGAAACTGAAGTGACGACCACCTTTGGTTACTTTGGTTACACGCTGGATCGCTACTAATTTATCTTTTAGCTCGATGTCGGTAGATTTTACTCTTTTTACAACTTCTTTTGACATGTTATGAATGTTCTTTTTTTACTGATTAAAATTTTAAACCTGCTTCACGAGCACCTTCTGCCAACGATTTGATACGGCCGTGGTATAAGTAACCGCTCCTGTCGAATACCACTGAGGAAATACCTGCAGTCGTTGCTTTTTCGGCGATTAATTTTCCAACTTCCTTAGCCTGTTCGGTTTTAGTCGCTTTAGAGTCTTTCAGAGCTTTATCGTTTGTTCCTACAGCAGCAATTGTTTTTCCGGTTTTATCGTCGATCAGTTGAGCGTAGATACCGGCATTGCTTCTGAATACGCTTAAACGGGGTTGGCTAGCTGTGCCTGAAACCGTCTTGCGGATTTTATTTTTAATGCGTTGTCTTCTTTCTTTTTTATTGAGTGCCATCTTTCCAGTTTTTTGAAGATGATTAATACTAATTGAATTATGTTCTTCCTTTTTGTCACCCTGAGCGGAGTCGAAGGGTGAGCCGAAGGCTTATTTTTTGCTGGCTGATTTACCTGCTTTACGACGGATGATCTCGCCTGTAAATTTGATACCTTTACCTTTGTACGGCTCAGGTTTACGTAAGCTACGGATTTTTGCCGCAACCATACCCAGCAATTGTTTGTCAGAGCTCTCTAACGTGATTTTAGGGTTCTGGCCTTTTTCAGAAGCAGTGGTGATTTTGATCTCAGCCGGCAGCTCGAACACCACGTTGTGAGAGAAACCTAAGGCAAGCTCCAGCAGCTGTCCTTTGTTGGAAGCACGGTAACCTACACCTACTAATTCCTGTTCTGTTTTGTATCCTTCGGAAACACCTTTAACCATGTTAAAGATCAGGGCGCGGTATAAACCGTGTAAAGCCCTGTGGCGTTTCTGATCAGTAGGGCGGCTAACGGTAATAACACCATTCTCCAATTCTACTTTAATATCTGCATCAATAGTTTCTGTTAAAGTACCTAATTTGCCTTTAACGGAAACTGTCGTTCCTTTTACGTTGACTTCAACGCCTGCAGGAACTGTGATTGGTAATTTTCCTATACGTGACATGATTTTTTCCTCCCTCTAAATTAAGAAATGTAACATAAAACTTCGCCGCCTACATTCAGTTTGCGGGCCTCTTTATCTGTCATTACACCTTTAGATGTAGAGATAATAGCAACGCCTAATCCGTTTTGTACTTTTGGCATGGTAGCAGCGCCGGAATACTTACGTAAACCAGGAGAAGATACTCTGTCTAAAGAGCGGATAGCTGATAGTTTTGTTACGGGATTGTACTTCAGGGCGATTTTGATGGTTCCCTGTTTTTTTTCGTTCTCCTCGAATTTGTAGTTGAGGATGAAACCTTTGTCGAAAAGGATCTTGGTGATCTCTTTTTTCAGGTTGGAAGCTGGGATCTCAACGATCCTGTGGTTTGCGCTGATGGCGTTTCTGACGCGTGTCAGGTAATCTGATATTGTATCTGTCATTTTATTTGTTTTTATATGTTATCCCGACCTCAGGATAATTATATTAATACTCTTTGTCTTGTGCTTTCCTGCTTAGAAGCTGGATTTGGTAACACCCGGAATCAAACCGAATAATACCATCTCACGGAAAGTAACACGGCTGATACCGAAATCCCTCATGTATCCACGAGGACGACCAGTCAGCTTGCAGCGGTTACGCATTCTCACTTTGCATGAGTTTTTAGGTAATTTCTGCAGATCAGTGTAATTACCGGCTTTTTTAAGCTCTTCGCGTTTAGCTGCGTAAGTGTCTACCAGTCTTTTTCTTTTGGCATCACGTGCCTTCATTGATTCTTTTGCCATTTTATCTTTTTTTCAGGGCTGTAAATATACTATTTCTTTTTGAATGGAATACCAAATTCAGTTAATAAAGCATGAGCTTCTTTATCCGTAGGGGCAGAAGTCACAAAAGTGATGTCCATACCCTGGATTTTGCTTACTTTATCGATGTCGATCTCCGGGAAGATGATTTGCTCGGTAATACCTAAGGTATAGTTACCGCGTCCGTCGAAACCTTTGTCATTCACGCCTTTGAAGTCGCGGATACGAGGTAAGGAAGAAGCGATCAAACGGTCCAGGAATTCGTACATTTTGTCGCCGCGCAGGGTTACACGAACCCCGATGGCTACGCCTTTACGTAATTTGAAGTTTGAGATATCTTTGGTAGAGTAGGTAGGAACCGCTTTCTGACCGGTAATCGTTGTCATTTCCTTTACAGCCGATTCGATCATTTTTTTGTCGGAAACGGCATCGCCGATACCCTGGTTGATGCAGATCTTCTCTAATTTAGGAACCTGCATAGAGGAAGTATACTGAAACTGTTTTTTCAGGCTGTTGATGATCTCAGCTTTGTATTTGTCCTTTAGTCTAGGAGAATATGTTGTTGTAGCCATTGTTATTTGATTGCTGCTTTGGTTTTAGTAGAAATACGCTCCAGTTTTCCGGTTTTTTCGTTCAGTTTACGACCGATCCTTACCGTTTTGCCACCTTCCAAAAACATTAAGTTCGAGATGTGGATGGAACCCTCTTGTTTAACAATACCACCGTTTGCGTTTTTAGCGCTTGGTTTGGTGTGTTTGCTGATCATGTTCACACCTTCTACAATGGCTCTTTCTTTTTTCGTGTCGATAGACACGATTTTACCTTCTTGGCCTCTGGATTCGCCAGATATTACTTTTACAGTATCGCCTTTTTTTAATTTTAATTTTGACATTTCTTCAGACAATTTTTTAATTAAAGCACTTCCGGTGCTAATGAAATGATTTTCATGAATTGCTTATCGCGCAGTTCACGGGCTACAGGGCCGAAGATACGTGTTCCACGGATCTCATCACCCTGGTTAAGGATAACGCAGGCATTGTCATCGAAGCGGATATAAGAACCATCTGCACGACGGATCTCTTTCTTTACCCTTACAACTACTGCTTTATGAACAGTTCCTTTTTTAACGTTACCGGATGGTAAAGCGCTTTTAATTGTAACGACGATTTTATCGCCAATTGAAGCATAACGCTTTCTTGTACCTCCTAAGATACGGATCACCAGAACTTCTTTGGCTCCGCTGTTATCGGCTACTGCTAATCTTGATTCGTTTTGTACCATTTTTTCTAAAACTTTTAAGAGTAATTATTTTACTTTTTCTAACACTTCAACCAAACGCCAGTTTTTAGATTTGCTTAATGGCCTTGTTTCAGCAATTTTAACAGTATCACCGATGCTGCATTCGTTGTTCTCATCGTGAGCTACGAATGTAGAGGTTTTATTTACGAATTTACCGTATTTAGGGTGTTTCACTTTACGCATAACCGCAACTACAATTGACTTTTGCATTTTGTTGCTTTTTACAACCCCGATTTTCTCTTTTCTTAAATTTCTTTCTTCCATTGTAGTCTTATTTAGAAGCGTTGTTTCTTTTGGTTAATTCAGTGGCCAAACGGGCAACTGCTTTGCGGCTATCGCGGATTTTGATTGGGTTTTCGATCGGAGAAGTCGCATGGTTTAAACGTAATTTCGTTAAGTTAGCTTGTTCTTCGGTCATTTTCGCCTGTAATTCTGCGGTTGACAGGGCAACGATGTCTTTATTTTTCATGTTTCTTGAGTCTTTTTGGAAATTAAACTGTTGTTTCTTCGTAATCTCTGCGAACGACGAATTTCGTAACAATAGGTAATTTTTGAGCAGCTAAACGCAACGCTTCTTTTGCAACTTCCAAAGGAACACCTTCAGCTTCAAATAACATACGTCCTTTTTTTACAGGAGCTACCCAATACTCAGGAGCACCTTTACCTTTACCCATACGAACCTCTGCAGGTTTTTTGGTAATCGGCTTGTCTGGGAAAATGCGGATCCACACCTGGCCCTCACGTTTCATGAAACGTGTTAAGGCAATACGTGCAGATTCGATCTGGCGGGCAGTCACCCAACTTTCGTCCAATGCTTTAATACCGAATGAACCGAAGGCTAATTGATCGCCACGTTTGGCGTTGCCTTTCATCTTCATCTTGTGCATCTTCCTATATTTCGTTCTTTTTGGCTGTATCATGTTCTGTAAACCTTTAAATGCTTGTTACTTACTTCTTGTTAATTATTTGTCGTTTCTTCTTTTGTCGTCGCGTTTCGGACCGCGGCCGGCGAATTTAGGAGCAGGATTGTTAGAGCCTGTTTTTTTCTCTTTATCTAAACCGAAGTTTGGAGATAAATCGCGTTTTCCATAAACCTCACCTTTGCAGATCCAAACCTTAACACCAATACGACCATAAGTAGTGTGAGCTTCAGCAATAGCATAATCGATATCAGCGCGTAACGTCTGTAACGGAGTACGTCCTTCTTTATATCCCTCTGTCCTTGCCATCTCCGCACCGCCTAAACGACCGGATACTTTGATTTTGATCCCTTCTGCGCCCATACGCATCGTTGATGCGATAGACATTTTTGCGGCACGGCGGAAAGAAATACGGCCTTCGATCTGGCGGGCAATACTGTCAGATACTAAACGCGCATCCAACTCAGGGCGTTTAATCTCGAAAATATTGATTTGAATTTCTTTCTTGGTTACCTTTTTCAGCTCTTCTTTGAGCTTATCTACTTCCTTACCGCCTTTCCCGATGATGATACCAGGACGCGCTGTGTTAATAGTAACGGTTATTAACTTTAAGGTTCTTTCAATAACGATTTTAGAAATGCTGCCTTTTGGCAGACGAACTTTTAAGTATTCGCGGATCTGTTGATCCTCTACTAATTTGTCGGCATAATCTCTTCCGCCAAACCAGTTAGAATCCCAGCCTTTAATTACACCTAAACGTAAACCTATTGGATTTGCTTTTTGTCCCATTTCTTAATTATTTTTTATCTTCTGATTTAGTGATTGCAGCTGCTTTTCTTTCAGCTTTTTTAGTACTGGCCACTGCCGTACCTACTTCTAAAGTAACGTGGTTAGAACGTTTTCTGATCCTGTAACCACGGCCCTGAGGCGCAGTGCGCAAACGTTTCGCCATAATAGCGCTGTCCACCATAATAGAAGTAACAAATAATGTATTTTCTTCAGGACGTGATCCTGTTTTTGCTTCGTAATTCGCAATGGCAGATTTTAATAATTTCTCTAAACGGCCGGATGCTTCGCGCGTGTTGAATTTTAATACGTTCAACGCTTTGTATGCTTCCATACCTCTTACCAAATCCGCAACCTGGCGCATTTTACGAGGTGATGTAGGGCAGCTGTTTAATTTAGCAAAATAAGTGCTCTTATTTGCTTCTTTGCGTGCCTCTGCTACTAATCTTTTTCTTTTACCCATGACTTAATTTCTTTATCAACTTAATTACTTCTTGTTATTACCTGAGTGACCTTTGAATGATCGGGTAGCTGCAAATTCTCCTAATTTGTGGCCTACCATGTTCTCCGTTACATATACCGGGATAAATTTATTTCCGTTATGTACTGCGAAGGTATGTCCAACCATTTCAGGGTAAATAACAGAACGACGTGCCCATGTTTTCAGCACCGTTTTTTTGTTACTCTCATTCATTTGAGTAACTTTTTTCTCTAAGTTGTGGTCAATAAAAGGACCTTTTTTTAATGATCTTGCCATTGCTTGTTTTAAGTTTTGAAACCCTTCCGCTATCCTCACGGAGCGGAAGGGCCATTAAACGTTTAGTGATTATTTATTTCTTCTTTTGATAATGTGTTGGTTAGACGATTTGCCTTTGTAACGCGTTTTGAATCCTTTTGAAGGGATACCTTTGCGAGAGCGTGGCTGTCCACCGGAAGCGCGGCCTTCACCACCACCCATCGGGTGATCAACCGGGTTCATCGCTACCGGCCTTGTACGTGAACGGCGGCCTAACCAACGGCTGCGACCTGCTTTACCGGAAATCTCCAGGTTGTGGTCAGGATTTGAGATAGCACCGATGGTTGCTTTGCAGGTGATCAGGATCATACGAACCTCACCGGAAGGCATACGCAGTACAGCGTATTTACCATCGCGGGCAGTCAGCTGGGCATAAGTTCCTGCAGAACGGGCCATCGCACCACCCTGGCCAGGGCGTAACTCGATGTTGGAAATGATGGTACCCAATGGAATATCGGATAAGAACATGCAGTTACCAACTTCAGGAGTTGCCGTAGCGCCTGACATTACTTTTTTACCAACTTCTAAACCTTGCGGAGCAAGGATGTAACGTTTCTCACCGTCTTTGTAATGCACCAGGGCAATACGGGAAGTACGGTTCGGATCATACTCGATAGAAACAACCGTTCCTTCGATACCATCTTTGTTACGCTTGAAATCAATGATACGGTATTGTTTTTTGTGACCACCACCGATGTTGCGGATAGTCATTTTACCTGTATTATCACGTCCACCGCTGTTTTTAACCGAAGTTAATAAGCTTTTTTCAGGAACGTTGGTAGTGATGTCTGAATTATCACTTGCTATTTTGAAACGTTGACTTGGAGTTAACGGTCTGAATTTTTTTAATGCCATTTCTTGTGTCTTTTATCAGATTAAATATTAGCGTAAAAATCAATTACTTCGCCGGCTTTTAATGTGACAAAAGCACGTTTTGAACGGTTTACGCGGCCAATAGCGATACCACGGGTGGTATTGCGGGTTTTTACCTTACCTACGTATTGTTGAGTATTAACTGCTTCAACTTTTACACCGTACATTTTTTCAACTGCTTGCTTAATCTGTACTTTGTTGGCGCCTTTATCTACCACAAAACCATAGCGATTCAACTTCTCGGCTAAGGAAGTCATCTTTTCGGTGATGATTGGTTTAATTAATATTTCCATTATTATTTGTTGTTTAACAGCGTTTCTAATACTTTAACCGAACCCTCTGATAAAATTAATGTTTGTGCATTAACGATATCATAAGTGTTTAACTCTAAAGCGGTTACTACTTTTGCGCCCTCCAAATTACGGGACGACAAATATACATTTTTATTTGAATCTCCCAACACTAACAGGGTTTTTTTGTCTGCCAGGTTCAGGTTTTTGATCAGATCCACGTAGTTTTTGGTTTTTGGAGCATCAAACGTGAAGTCTTCCAGAACGGTGATCGCGTTTTCTTTTGCTTTATAAGCTAAAGCAGAGATACGGGCCAGCTGTTTTACTTTTTTGTTCAGTTTGAAGTCGTAGTTACGCGGACGAGGACCGAATGCGCGGCCACCACCAACGAAAACCGGGGATTTCATAGAACCCGCACGGGCTCCGCCTGTTCCCTTCTGGCGTTTCAGTTTTTTAGTGGTTCTTGCGATTTCAGCACGCTCTTTTGCTTTGTGAGTTCCCTGACGCTGAGCAGCTAAATAGTGCTTCACATCCAGGTAAATGCTATGATCGTTTGGCTCTGCGCCAAAGATGCTGTCGGTTAAATCTACCTTCTTGGTAGTTTTTTTACCGCTTATGTTTAATATTTCTACTTGCATGATTACTTCTCGATTATAACGTAAGACCCTTTAGCACCAGGAATAGAACCTTTGATCAAAAGCACATTCTTTTCTGCCATTACTTTAACAACTACCAGGTTTTGGATTTTTTTCCTGTTTCCACCTGTTCTTCCGGCCATGCGCATTCCTTTGAATACACGTGAAGGATCAGACGAAGCACCTAATGAGCCGGGAGCCCTCTGACGATCGTGCTGACCGTGAGTTGAACCACCAACACCACCGAAACCGTGACGTTTTACAACACCCTGGAAACCTTTACCTTTAGAGGTACCAACCACATCTACGAAGTCGCCTTCTGCAAACAGATCCAAGGTAACTACATCACCTAAATTTTTTGTTTCCTCAAAATGACGGAATTCAGCTACTTTACGTTTTGGGGTCGTTTTTGCCAAATCAAAATGACCTTTCATGGCTGACGAGGTGTGTTTTTCTTTTTTCTCGTCGAACGCTAACTGTAAAGCAGTATAACCGTCTTTTTCATTGGTTTTTACTTGCGTCACTACGCAAGGACCCGCTTCAATAACTGTGCATGGCACATACTTGCCATTGGCATCGAAGAAGCTAGTCATTCCTATTTTTTTACCAATAATTCCAGACATTTTACTTTTTTGTTATTTGTTTTTACTAATTAATTATGTTTCAATATTAACCTTTATGTACCCTTTGTTTATACTCAGGGTACGAGAGTTTTCTAACCGCGGGCCCTGAGCGAAGTCGAAGGGCGGCGCCATGAAAACTTACAGAGAACAGAGGGTTAAACTTTGATCTCAACCTCAACACCGCTAGGCAGCTCAAGCTTCATCAGGGCGTCTACAGTTTTAGAAGAAGAACTGTAAATGTCTAACAAACGCTTGTAGTCGCACACCTGGAACTGCTCACGCGCTTTTTTGTTAACGTGTGGCGAACGTAATACGGTGAAGATTCGTTTAGATGTAGGCAATGGAATTGGTCCATTCACTACAGCTCCCGTCATTTTTACGGTTTTTACGATTTTCTCAGCAGATTTATCCACTAAGTTGTAATCGTAAGATTTTAATTTGATTCTGATTCTTTGGCTCATGTTATAGATGTGTAATGCGATTAAACTTTTTCTTTATTGCCTTTTGATTTAGCAATCACGTCAGCTGCAACGTTGGCAGGAGCATCGGCATAGTGAGAGAACTCCATAGTCGATGTTGCGCGGCCTGATGTCAACGTACGTAATTGAGTCACGTAACCGAACATTTCAGATAATGGAACTTTAGCTTTAATAACCTGTGAGTTATTTTTAGAGTCCATACCTTCGATCTGGCCACGACGACGGTTTAAGTCACCTACCACATCACCCATGTTTTGCTCAGGAGTCAGTACTTCCACTTTCATGATCGGCTCCATCAATACCGGCTTACATTTTACCAATGCTTCGCGGTAGGCAGAACGGGCACAAATCTCGAAAGATAAGGAATCCGAATCGACTGCGTGGAAAGATCCGTCAATCAGGCGCACTTTTAAGTTATCCAGTGGGTAGCCGGCTAATACACCGTTTACCATCGACGCTTTAAAGCCTTTCTCTACAGAAGGAATGAACTCACGTGGAATAGAACCACCCGTGATCTCGTTCACAAACTGTAAGTCGCCTTTTGATCTGTCGAAATCTTCGTCCACAGGACCCAGAACCACTTTAATATCGGCAAATTTACCACGGCCACCGGTTTGTTTTTTGTAAACCTCGCGGTGCTCGTAAGAAGCAGAAATCGACTCTTTGTAAGATACCTGCGGCTCACCCTGGTTCACCTCAACCTTGAACTCACGTTTCAAACGGTCGATGATGATCTCTAAGTGAAGCTCACCCATACCGGAGATGATCGTTTGGCCTGAATCTTCATCCGTGTGAACACGGAAGGTCGGATCCTCTTCAGCCAGTTTATTCAAGCCCACACCTAAGCGGTCTAAATCGCCTTGTGTTTTCGGCTCGATCGCCAAACCGATTACCGGCTCAGGGAAGTTCATCGCCTCTAACACAATCGGGTGTTTCTCATCACATAAAGTATCACCTGTACGGATGTCTTTGAAACCTACTGCTGCACCGATATCACCGGCTTCGATAAATTCAATTGGATTTTGTTTGTTGGCGTGCATCTGGAAGATGCGGGAAATACGCTCTTTGTTACCTGAACGGGTGTTCAGTACATAAGAACCGGCATCTAAGCGGCCGGAGTATGCGCGGAAGAATGCTAAACGACCTACGAAAGGATCGGTTGCAATTTTAAATGCTAAAGCTGTAAACGGTTCTTTAACATCCGGCTTGCGGCTTACTTCTTGTTCTGTATCAGGATTAGTTCCTTTGGTTTCAGGCTTGTCTAATGGAGAAGGCATTAATTCCATCACCAGATCAAGCATGGTTTGTACACCTTTGTTTTTGAAAGATGAACCGCACACCATAGGAACGATTTTGTTGGCAACGCAAGCTTTACGCAAGGCATCGAGCACTTCTCTTTCAGTGATCGTATCAGGAGCATCGAAAAATTTCTCCATGATCTTGTCGTCGAACTCAGAAACAGCCTCCAGCATTTTCTCTCTCCACTCAGTTGCTTCTTCTAATAAGTCTTCCGGAATAGGAACCTCTTTAAAAGTCATACCTTTATCATGCTCATTCCAAACGATACCGCGGAAGTTGATCAAATCAACCACACCGATAAAGTTTTCTTCAGCACCGATCGGGATTTGAAGAGGAACAGCGTTACCACCTAAAATTTCGCGGGTTTGCTTTACTACTTTTAAGAAGTCAGCACCCTGGCGGTCCATTTTATTAACGAAGCCTAAACGGGTAACGTTGTAGTTATCCGCTAAACGCCAGTTAGTCTCAGATTGAGGCTCAACACCGTCAACCGCTGAGAATAAGAACACCAGGCCATCTAATACCCTTAACGAACGATTCACCTCAACTGTAAAGTCAACGTGGCCCGGAGTATCGATGATATTAATTTTGTAGTTATTGTCACGGTATTTCCAGAAGCAAGTGGTTGCAGCAGAGGTAATGGTGATACCACGCTCCTGCTCCTGTGCCATCCAGTCCATGGTAGCGGCACCTTCGTGTACCTCACCAATCTTGTGGTTTACACCTGTATAGTAAAGGATACGCTCAGTGGTAGTTGTTTTACCAGCATCAATGTGCGCAGCAATACCGATGTTTCTTGTATATCTTAAATCTGCCATGTTGTATTAGAATCTGAAATGTGAAAATGCTTTATTGGCTTCTGCCATTTTATGGACGTCTTCTTTCTTTTTGAAAGCAGCACCTTCTTCTTTGGAAGCGGAAACGATTTCGCCGGCTAATTTCTGAGCCATTGATTTTTCGTTACGTTTACGGGCGTAAGTGATCATCCATTTAATAGCCAAAGCTAATTTCCTCTCAGGGCGAACCTCAGAAGGAATCTGGAACGTAGCACCACCAACACGACGGGAACGAACTTCAACTTGCGGAGTAACGTTTGCTAATCCTTTTTTGAAAACTTCCAGGCCATCTTCGTTAGTACGTTTTGCAACGATCTCTAAGCACTCGTGAAATAATTTTGACGCGGTATTTTTCTTACCGTCGTACATTAAGCTGTTTAAAAAGCGGGTAACCAGTATATCATTATATACCGGATCAGGTAACAGGATTCTTTTTTTAGCGGTTGATTTCCTCATGGTTAATCTACTTAAATTGTCTTATGGATTATTTTTTCTTGCCTTTTGCCGGAGCTGCAGCAGCACCCGCCTTCGGACGTTTTGTTCCGTATTTGGAACGTTGTTGTTTTCTGCCTTCTACACCAGCGGTATCCAAAGATCCGCGAACGATATGGTAACGTACACCCGGTAAGTCTTTCACCCTGCCGCCACGTACCAATACGATACTGTGCTCCTGCAGGTTGTGTCCCTCACCCGGGATATAAGCAATGATCTCTTGCTTATTGGTTAAACGTACCTTCGCTACTTTGCGCATAGCCGAGTTAGGTTTCTTAGGGGTTGTTGTATACACACGTGTACAAACACCACGGCGTTGTGGACATGAATCCAAAGCGGCCGATTTACTTTTGTTAGGAGCTTTATAGCGTCCTTTTCTTACTAATTGCGATATTGTAGGCATCTTAAATCCTCTGTGTTACTTGATTTTACTATAATTTACGCTTTCTCCCCATTTTGGGGACGGCAAAGATATAACTATTTTATTCATCAACAAAAAAATTGTTGAAAAAAAATCAAGAAATAGCCTGTTTTTTAATAATTTACGGGCTCCATCTCCCCGAAAGCTTAACAAACAGGACATCAAAAATAACCTATTTCCCGACAGGCCGGTAATTTTGTCAGGCTTTTATGAGCACGGAATGGCCTCCAGCCTCGTATTGCTAAAAACAGGTCTATGAGCAGATCTGAAAAATTCCGGTAGTCGAAAATCTTTAATCCTGTTGTCGATTTCCCTCAGGCGTCCGCAGAACGGGTTGCTTGTAAATCCTCCTTATCGGCAGGATCTGCCGGCAAAACTACCCGGATCATGTACCATGCCGGTTGGCTTCCACTTCGCTCATTCACCGGTTTCCATCCCAATTTGTCCTGATCCTGTGCCAAACGGCCCAATCCGCATCATCTCCCGGATTTCCGCGGAGTTAAGCGCAAAGTCTCCAGAGTTTTTATGCCCTTGCTGGTGTTTTCATCAACAAGGCTTTTCGCTGAAAACAAAAAAGGCTTCCCGCATTTTCGAGAAGCCCTTTTCGGATAAATCTAAAGTAAATTTAGCGGAACAAATTCACCGTTCCGTTTTTCTCAATCACGGTGTCGTCGTACCCCGTAGCTTTCACGAAATAGAAATACGTGGCATCCGGAACAAGGCCGCCCTGGCCCGTCATCCCGTCCCAGGCCGCTTTGGCGCCCGTAAACTCATACAGCTTCTCGCCCCAGCGGTTGAAGATCTGCAGGGAGATCTCTTTCACCCCTTTGGATTTAATCGTGAACAGATCGTTGATGTTATCGTTGTTCGGCGTAAACACATTCGGGATTTCCAGGCTTAGCTCATCTTCCATCACAATAATAGCGCTGGCAGTGTCGCTGCAGGTGCCGGAAGCATTATACACCGTGAGCACCACCGTATATGTTCCGGAGCCCTGGAACGTATGGCTGGTATTGAAGGTTGTTCCGGTGTTGCCATCACCGAAATTCCAGGAATACGTGCTGCCGCCTGTACTGCTGTTGCTGAAGTTCACCGGTAAAGGCGCCAGGCCACCCGTTTGGTCGGGAGTGAAAGCCGCCACCACGCTCTGGCTCGATACCGTTACCGAAGATTGCACGCTGCAGCCACTCGTGAGATCAGTTGCCGTAAACACATATTGGCCCGGAACCGTTACACCTGTGGCATTCTGCGTGGAAGCCGTATAGCCGCCGGGTCCCTGCCATTGGAAGGACACGTTAGGAGAGCTTAAGCCATGCAGAACAATGCTGTTGCCGTTATTGCAAGGCAGCACCGTATTGGTTCCGGCGCTTACCCCGCTTGGCTGTGTCAGGTTGCTCGGGATCGTCACCGTAGCCGTATTGCTGCAGCCATTCGCCATATCGTATACCGTGAGCGTATAATCGCCCGCAGCGCTCATGGCCGGTGAGTTTGTATTGCTGTTGGGCACAGGGCCGCTCACACTCGTCCAGCTATAGGTGATCGACGTCCCCGACGATGATGCCGTTGCATTGACGATAGAAACCGGATTTGAACAGGTAATGGTACCGGTAGATGCTATATTGATGAGGGCTACCGGAAGCGTTGTATTTAGCGGCACATTCACCACAGAGCCCGCGCTGCCCGTCGCATTTGAGCAGCCTGTGGCCGTATTGGTAACCGTCACCGAATAGTTGCCCGCCTGGTTCACAACAGGGCTTGCTGTATTGCTTCCTGATACAATGCCCGGACCCGTCCAGCTGTAAGTGGCCCCGGTGCCCGGTGTCGCATTAAGGGTAACGGAACTCACCGCGCAGGTAATGCTGCCGTTGCCCGCAGCAGCGCTGATGGTAACCACAGGAACTGTCGTATTCTGTGATACGCTGATCACGGCAGGTGTTGTATTGGAGCAGCCATTCACCGTATTGGTGGCGGTAAGGCTGTATGTGCCCGGTTGGTTAATCACAGGACTGGCAGTTGTGCCGCCCGAAACAATGCCCGGTCCGCTCCAGCTGTAGCTTACGCCCGAGGCCGGAGTACCCGTAAGCGTTAAGGTCGTAACGTTGCAGGTAAGCGTGCCATTGCCGGATGCCGTAATTACAGGCGAAGGCGCCCCTGTATTCTGCGTGATGGTAATCGTGGTCGAATTGGAGCAACCGCTGATCGTATTGGTCACGCTGAAAACATAGCTTCCCGCCAGGCTTACCACAGCCGTTGATGAAGAAGCGCCGGAAACAATACCGGGTCCGGTCCAGCTGTACGTAGATCCCGAAGAAGCGCTGCCGCTCAGCGAGAGCGAAGGTGTGCTGCAAGTGATAGAACCGCTGGAAGCAATCGTCGCAGGAGGCACAGCACCATTCTGCACCACGTTGGCCACAGCAGGAGTAGTATTGGAGCAGCCATTGGCCGGATTCGTTACCGTTAAGCTGTAATTGCCCGGCTGGTTTACCACAGGATTGGCTGTATTACCACCTGATACAATGCCCGGGCCGCTCCAGCTATAGCTCACACCGGAACCCGGAGTGCCGGATAAAGTTACGTTGGTCACCGAGCAGGATAAGGTACCACCCGAAGTGGCCGTCACGCCCGCAGGAGGAGCCGTGTTTTGAGGAATGGTGATCAGGGCATTGGTAAAGCAGCCGTTGCTGGCATTTAGTACCGTTACCGTATAGGTGCCGCCGCCATTGCCCGTCGCATTTTGAGAGTTCACACCCGAAGTCACGGAGCTGCCGCCCGGAGCCGTCCAGGTATAGCTCATGCCTGCCGGAGAGCTGCCCAGGCTCACGGCCTGCGAGGCGCAGGTTACCGTGCTGCCGGTTACCGCAGAAGCCGAAGGCGGTGTATTGTTTTGTGATACAACCACTGAAGCAGGACTTCCTGAATTAGAGCAGCCGTTGGATGTATTGGTCACTACCAGATTGTAAGTCCCCGGCTGGTTAACTACCGGATTAGCCGTGTTGCCGCCCGATACAATGCCTGGGCCGCTCCAGCTGTAGGTAACACCGCTACCCGGCGTACCCGATAAAGAAAGAGAAGTCACATTGCAGTTGAGCACAGCACCGCTACCTGCCGCTGCCGTAGCCACAGGAGGTGCCGTATTTTGCGATACATTGACAAAAGCCGGGCTGGAAGAATTTGTACAGCCGTTGGATGTATTGGTCACAATGAGGCTATAGCTTCCCGGCTGGTTGACTACCGGGTTTGCTGTATTGCCACCTGATACAATGCCCGGGCCGCTCCAGCTATAGGTTACGCCGCTTCCCGGAGTACCCGATAAAGAAAGAGAAGTGACATTGCAATTGAGCACGCCTCCGCTTCCCGCAGCAGCCGTGGCCGATGGCGGTGTAATGTTTTGAGAGACAACGACCGATGTATTGGCCGTACAGCCGTTGGAAGGATTGGTGACCGTCAGGTTGTAAGTTCCCGGCTGATTTACCGTTGGGTTTGCTGTTGTATTACCCGATACGATGCCTGGCCCCGTCCAGCTGTAATTGACCCCCGATCCCGGAGAGCCCGATAACGTTACATTCGTGGCAACGCAGGTGAGCGCACCACTGGCCGAAGCCCCTACACCCGAAGGAGGTGTTGTGTTGGAAGCAACCGTAACAACAGCTGTGTTCACACAGCCCCCTATAGGATCCCTGACAGTGACGGTATACGTTCCGCCGCCGCTGCCCGTCGCATTCTGGGAGTTAACACCTGAAGTAATGGAGCTGCCTCCCGGAGCCGTCCAGGTATAGGTCATGCCGGATAAGGAGCAGGAAAGGTTGACTCCGCTGCTGGCGCAGGTTACAGCGCCTGAGCTGGAAGCTGTCGGCGAAGGCGGGATACCTGATTGCGAGATCGCTACAGTAGAGGTTGAAGCACCAGGGCAAGCCCCGCCGCTGCCGGTAATTACTACCGTATACACACCTGGTTGGTTTACCGTTACAGCGCTGGTGCCGCTGCCGCTCACAATGCCAGGCCCGCTCCAGTTATAGGAAGGTCCGGTAACGCTGGTGGTTGCCGTAAGAACCGATGACAGCGTAGCGCAGGTAAGGTTTCCGGTGGTATTGATGCCTGAAGTAAGTTGAGGAAAAGGACAGGAGGCAAAATCGCCCATGCCGGCCGGTAATCCGCCCAGGCCGGTGAACGTGATCGTGTTGCCCACAATAGTTCCCACATAATCACCGGAGCCCGTATTCATGTAGAGTTTGTTGCCGATGATGGAATAGCCTGCGCCCGATGTGGTTACCGGCGCGTTCACAAGGTTATAGGTACACAGTACGGCGCCTGCCGGGCTGTATTTTACCAGCTTCTGCGCGCCCGAGTTCAGGTACAGCACATAGAAGTTCCCGTTATCATCGCCGATGAGATCGAAAGGACCACCCCAGCTGCTGAGGTTGAGCACGAGCACGTCCGTGCCGGTACCGTTGTAGCGGTATATGCGCGAGTTGAGCCCGTCGAGGTTATACACATAAGGGCCGGCACCGCAGAGGTTCACGGCTGAGGCGCCGCTGGTGCTGTGGCCTGTATTGACCCATGTGGAGCCGTTGTAATACCAGTATTGCCCGCTTACCATCGTATAAAACGTCATGGCCGGGCTGGCCGAATTGAGGTTGTTGCTTACTGCCAGGCCAAGCCCCCCCGCAGGGCAGCCAATCGGATTGGTCGCATAGGACGAGGTGGCAGGATCGTAGGAATAAATGGTTGGCGGATTGTGCAGGTAAAATTTATTGCAGTCAATCGGGATCTGTGCTTTCAGAATGCCTGTAAACACACAAATACAAGCGATACTCAGCACTAAAACTTTGGTTTTGTAAAGTTTTTTCATGGGGATGATGGTTTAGTGAAATAAAAAATCGGGGGCGGTGATTAGCCCCTGTAGAGGTATTTTTTCAGGAGAGTTTCTTTGTTGTTTTGAAGGAGAATGACTTCAATCACCGTAATGGAAGGATTCACCCGGTACACATAGGTAAAGCCATTCGTAGGAGAAACCACCTGGTAGCTGACACTTTTGGTATCGGCCGTGTTCACGGATTTAATAGGCAGAACAGTCGAGGTCCCGTCGTCATAATTCTGGGTGAGAGACATCTTTTGCTCGTCCACCACAAACTTCGAAAAGTCCGGATGCTCAACAGGAGTATCGTGGGCCTGGGTTTGGGAATTGAACATAAATTCCTGGAGGCGGTAACAATCATACTGTTTTTGGGAATGCATGGTACCAACCATCATCGTGCAGGCAAAAAGAAAGGTGTAGATCTTCTTCATTTTAGATTTGTTTAGGGTTAACAGAAATTTAAAATAAGTGGCGCCAGATCAGCGCTGGCATGGAAAAAGAACTAGAGGGGAGTTTTAGGAATATGATTGTTGAGTAAAAATAGAGTATTTTTTTAAATTTTGGCTATTTTTTGTAGATTATTTTGTTATAATGAGCGAACGTGTGTTTTCCTTGAGGGAATCCGAAAGCCTTGCCGCAAGGGCATTAGCGCGGCTTTAAATGACTTTTCATCTTGTTTTTGGTGAACTACCAGGAGTAAAATACGTCATGAAGCATCCCATAACATGCCGGGACTATTCCGCTATACCCTTGATGCGGCAAATAAATCAGATGATGCTATTCGTATAAAGACAGGCTGTAGATGCAAAACCCTCCCACGATGTACCGCGGGAGGGTTTAATCCTATTTACCTTAAAATGGCTCTGCTTAGTGGAAGAGGTTCACTGTGCCGTGCTTCTCAATCTCTTTATTATCAAAGCCGGTAGCTTTTACAAAATAGAAGTAGGTGGCATCCGGTACTTTGGCACCGAGAGGCGTCATGCCATCCCAGGCAGCTTTCACACCGGTAAACTCATAGAGCTTCTCTCCCCAGCGGTTGAAGATCTGCAGGGAAATTTCCTTAATGCCGGTCGACTTGATGGTGAACAGGTCATTGATACCATCACCATTCGGCGTAAACACGTTCGGGATCTCCAGGGAGAGGTTGTCGTCCACCACAATCACCGCATAAGCCGTATCTGTACAATTGCCCGAAGTAGCAACCAGGGTAATGGTGTATGTTCCGCTGTTCGGGTAGTTGGTGCCTGGGTTCGTAGCTGTAGAGGTATTGCCATTGCCGAAGTTCCAGCTATAGGATAAGCCGCTGCCGGTACTTTGGTTCGTGGTATTGACATCCAAAGGAATAACCCCGCTTGTAGGGTCAGCTGTAAAGGCAGCGGTAACCGAGTTCTGGGTCACCGCCACGGTGGCCGTACTGGTACAGCCGTAGCTATTGGTAATCACAACCGTGTAGGTACCCGGAGTATCCACGGAAGGCGTCGCCGTTGTACCACCGGAGATCGTGCTTCCGGCAGGCCCTGTCCAGCTGTAGCCAATGCCTGTAGCCGAGCCGGCATTGGCCGATAATTGCGTAGAGCTTGATCCGCAGGCAATAGAGGAATTAGCCGTCACACTCAGTGTAGGAGCAACCGTGCTGCCTGCTACCGACATCGTGAGCGAATTGGTGCAGCCCGACACAGGGTCTGTTACCGTCACTGTATAATCGCCTGAGCTAACCGCTACAATCGGGTTGTAGGCATTGCCGGTTGGCGTATTCCATACCGGAATTACCGTGGAATTGGTTACGGCGTTGAGGTTCAGGGTAGGCGTTCCGCAGGTAATAACGGTGCTGGAAGGAGTCACGCTCAGGGTAGGAGGCGTCGTGTTATTGATCACCGATGAGGTCGCTGTTGCCGAGCATCCGTTTACCGAATTTAATGCCGTCAGGGTGAATCCTCCTGCGCCATTCACCGAAACCGATGAGCCGTTGGAAGGCCCGGAAATTCCGGCACCTGCCCATGAATAGGTAATTCCTGAGGAAGGCGTTACCGTTGAGCTAAGCACCGCAGTCGTTGTGTTGCAGGTGAGTGTTGCCGTCGGAGTGACAGATACAATCGGTACTGTAGTATTGGTAACGATGGTAATCTGCGTACTGCCCGGGCAGGAGTTTGTTGTGTTGATAAATGCACAGGTATATGTTCCCGGAGCCGTAAAGGTCGCTACCGCAGCATTAACGCCTGTGGCCGGAGCAGGGCTCCAGGTAAAGGTAATGTTCGCAGAAGGATTGGTCGTTACCGTGGCCGTTTGTACCGAGGTCACACAGGTTAAGGATGCCGTGGATTGCGAGATGGTTGCCGAAGGCAATCCGGAATCAGCAGTGACCTGCACCGTGCCCTGTGTCGACGCAGAGGTCGAGCATCCGTTCACGGTGTTGGTGACGGCCACTGTGTAAATACCGGCGCCGCTGGCAATCGGGTTAGACACGGTATAGTTGCTTACCGAGCCTGTCGGAGGAACCGTCCAGCTGTATGTTGTTCCGGCAGCCGGATTGGCAACCGCATTGAACGTTGCAGTAGGCACTGCACAGGTTGTGGTGTAAGAGGTGGTGGTTAAGCCCACTGTTGGCGCTGTGGTATTCGTAGCCACAGAAATGGTTTGTGTACCCACGCAGCCGTTAGACGTTGTTGTAATGCTTAATACGTAGCTTCCTCCGGCATTCACGATCACGTTCTGCAGATTAGGATTGCTGGTGATACCGCTGCCTGTCCAGCTATAGGTGACACCGCTCAACGGAGCACCATTCAGGGCGATGGTCGGGCTTGAGCAGGTGATTGATCCGGTTGCTGTAATGGAAGGCGTTGTAGGAGTAGTGCTCGATGGTACAGCGATGGTAATCGTGGAAGAGCACATCGAACTGGTGTTGGTCACCACAACCGTATACTGCCCGCCGGTATTGACGGAGGCCGTCGCTGTCGTAGCTCCGGAGGTAACACCCGGCCCGCTCCAGCTGTAGGATACAGGGCTTGTAGTTGTGGTGGCAACCACCTGCGCAGTAGCCACATTACAGTTAATCGAATTGGTATTGCTCGCCTGAACATTAGGGAAGCCTGCGTTAGGAACAACCTGTACCGTTCCTGTGCGCGTACATCCGTTGGCAGGATCGGTGATGGTGAGCGTGTAGATATTGGAAGAAGACGCAGTTGCCGTGTAGCTGTTCACACCGCTGGAAACGCCACCCGACCACACCGGCGTGCTGTTCGATGGATTGGCGGAAGCGATCAGTGTCACAGAAGGAGCCGCACAGGTGATGGTTTGTGTGCCCGGCATGGTGACGGTAGGAGCAGTTGTATTTTGTGTAATAGCCTGTGAGCCCGTCGTCTGGCAGCCGTTGGTAGCTGTAACTGTATAATTGTAGGTGCCGGGCAGATTGGCAGTAATGGTAGGTGTTGCAGCACCTCCTGTAATTCCTGGACCTGTCCAGTTATAGGTAACAGGTGTGGTTGTTGTATTGGCTACAGCATTCACGACAGTGAGCGTACAGTTGAGTGTTCCGGCTGATGAGCTGACGGATGGCGTCGCTGTATTTTGCGTGACAGCCTGTGAGCCTGTCCTTGTACAGCCGTTTGTAGCGGTGACCGTGTAGTTATAAGTGCCGGGCTGGTTCACGGTCACGGTAGGAGTTGTTCCTCCCGATACCACACCGGGGCCCGACCAGTTGTAGGTAACAGGCGAGGTCGTTGTGCTCGCAATCGCATTCACGGAAGTCAATGTACAGTTCAATACGGCAGAAGCACTGGAGCTCACGGTAGGTTGCACAATATTTTGTGTCACCGCCTGTGTGCCGGTTGTGCTGCATCCGTTGCTGGTATTGGTCACGGTGTAGTTGTAGGTTCCGGGTTGGTTCACGGTGGCCGACGCGGTGGTGCCGCCTGACACAACTCCGGGCCCTGTCCAGTTGAAGCTCACAGGGCTTGTGGTGGTGCTGGCCACGGTGTTCACACTCGTCAAGGTGCAGTTCAGAACCGCGGAGGCACTGGAAGTCACAGTCGGAAGCGTAATGTTTTGTGTAATTGCCTGGGAGCCGGTGGTGCTGCATCCGTTGTTGCTGTCGGTTACCGTATAGCTGTAGGTTCCGGGCTGGTTAACCGTAGGCGATGAAGTGCCGCCGCCCGATACGATGCCCGGTCCTGTCCAGTTATAGGTAACGGGAGAGGTGGTGGTGCTGGCAACGGCAAGAGTAGAGGTGATGGCGCAGGTCAGCTGTCCTCCCGAAGATGTCACCGAAGGAGGTGTCGTATTCTGTGAGACAGTAACAACTGATGGCAGGGACGGGCATCCGGCTGATGTGACAACGAGCGTATAGCTGCCCGGTTGATTGACGGTAGGCGAGGCAGTTGTGCCGCCGGATAAGATTCCGGGTCCCGACCAGGCATAGGTGCCGCCGCCTGAGCCCGCAAGTACTGTGGCAGTTGCGGCGCAGGTCAATGCTTTCGGCGCGCCGGCATTAGCTGTTGGTGCGTTGTTCACCGTCACGGTGACGACCTTCGAGCTTTGGATACAGGTGCCTATGTTACTGCCCCCGACAGTGTAAGTGGTGGTGGACGAAGGTGAAACGACAATGGAAGCGGCTGTGGAGCCTGTTGACCAGGAATAGGTAGAGGCGCCTGTGGCGGTCAGTGTAGTCGACTGGCCGGCGCAGATCGTGGAGTTATTGGCATTGACCGAAGGCGCCACACAGGAAATCCCCGACTGTTCAAGGAATACGCCCGAATCGTAATTTGCATCGCCCCCATCCGTGATGGCCAGGATCAGGTGATAGTTAGCACAGGGGACGACATTGGCGCTACCGGTGAGCATCGTCGTCATACCGTCGTAAACGATGGTGGTTCCGCTGTTGGTAATGTAATACGAAGAGTTGTTGCCCGAGTTAATGTTGTCGATGGTTACCGGCTGGCTGCTGCCGGGCACTACGGCCAGGTTATGGTTGGTATAATTTCCCCCCAGTGGATTGGGGCCGCTGATGAAGAATCCGAAGGCATCGTTATAGCCCATGTTCACATATTCCGGGTATTCTTCGGAAGCAAACTTATAACGGATGTTCAGTGGGGAGCATTTTGGATTGATGTCGAACTCGAGCATGCAACCATCGTAATTACTGCTGGTACCGCTGATTGGCGCCAGGGCGTTGATTCCGGGGGCACCGTTGTTGATGCTTGTGGTTGTTCCGTTTCCGTTGGCAATATTGGCTGCCGATCCGGTAGTAAGCACAATGCCACTGTTGAGCCCGAGGTTGGTGGTAGCGCCATTCGTGAAAATGGCATTGGCACTGGCCGGGCAGGTTAATACGGCATTGCTGATAGTGACACCCCCTCCGAGCAGGTAATTAGCAAGGTTTGTAGCGGTCTGATTGGGGGCAACCGATAGCTGGGCAAAGGTTGAAGCAGAGCATAGCCATAATGCTAAGAGTAGGATTACTTTTTTCATTAAAGAATAGAGTGTTAAATAAGTTTAAATTAACTCAATCTTAAAATTAAAGATTTTTTAATGAAAAGTGAATATTATTGCGTTTGTTTACTAAGTTAAACCTATTGTTTACTCAGTTTAGCTACAATTTTAAACAGTTGATCATTGGTTGGGTCCATTTCGAGGGCTTTCGAATAGGCTTTTTTTGCGTTCGCGGTATCGGAGAGTGCCAGGTAAAAATTTCCGAGAATAATGGGAATGCTATTGTTTTCGGGGTGCTTTTTTGCCAGTTCGTCAAATAATAGGATGCCTTCGCGCGATTTTTTATTTTCTATTAAAATGTAATTTATCAGATCCAGTACAGATTGGTTATCGCTGTGAGTTGGGTATATTTTCAACACTAATTTTTCTGCCTCCTCTCCACGGCCAACGGTGTAATAGCAGTATGCCAGGTTAAACCGGCTTTCAAATTTGGCGGAATCGCTTTGAAGGGCTTTCTCGTAATAGGGAATAGCGCCCTGGTAATCTTTGTAAACGTTTTGTCGGATAAAGCCCAGGTTATGAAGGGCTGTTACATTTTCAGGATCAATCTTCAGAATGTTGTTTAAGCTGGCGTTGGCTTTTTCGATGTAGCTCATCTTGTTTTGCTCCGTCAGGAAATAATTCGGTCGGTTCATGTTCGACAAAATTTCCATGCTGTATAAGAGGTTCAGAGGCACCGATTCGGGGCGTTTTTTGACATCATGCTCATAGAGGGTAATTCTGTTTTTCCACTCGGCATTCCGCGACACCGTAAACACAGAATAGCTCAGCAATAGCAGCAGCAATACGCCTTTAAAAGCCGGTGTTGTCGTTTTCAGCGTCAGCGAATCCTTTTTATGATTAAGAAAGGTAAAGAGCAGGTGTACCAGGAAAATACAGAAGCCAATGGAGGCAAAGAAGAGAAAACGCTCCGCTACAATTCCTGTCACAGGCCTCACGATGTTGAGGTACATGGAAATGGAAATCCCCGAAAACACGATGGCATACCAGAGCGGATTATCTGTTTTGATAAGTTTGAAAAAATAAAAAACCATCACCGTAAACAGCATCATGCCCGTGATCGCGTAGAGCGAAAAAAATTCGTGGATCGGGATGGTATCATAGCCATAGTAGCAGACCATGTTTGAAGGGAAGAGCAACATTTTGAAATAAAAGCCCAGCGCATTAAAAGCCGTGGAGAGCTTCAGGCTCAGGGAGTGGTCAAAGAGCAAAGGATTCTCTGAATAATTATACACCCTGTCGACAAGCGATTTGTCGAGGAAGAGGTGCTTCACCGCTTTTGAAAGATAGAAGCCCACCAGGAAAATGCCCGCGGCACAGAGCACGGGGATGATTTTGATCTTTGCGTGGTGCTTTTTGTATAAGACCAAAGGCGTGATCACGAGGTAAGGCAGGAGGTCGTACTTGGTTAAAAAGCCAATGATGGAAAACAGGGCTGCATAAAGGATGTGGAGGTAGTTGTTGGTCCGGAAAAAAGCATCGAGCTGAATGATGATGCACATGCAACAGATGAAGCAGAGCAGCACATCCCTGTTCTTGAGGCTGGCTACCACTTCCGCATGTACTGGCAGGAAAGCAAATACCAGCGCGACACAGAGACTGAACAGCGGCGGCCGTGTATGAAAAATAAGCAGCAGCGCTTTATACAACAAAAAAAGGCAAAGCGCATACAGCACAAGGTTGATGAGATGCCCTACCCAGGGCCTGACGCCAAAGAGCTGGTGTTCGATGGCAAAGGATACTTTGACGAAAGGGCGGTACTCGTAGGTGTTTTTTCCGTCGTCGGCATAATAGGAGGTAAAGATCTTTTTGAAGGACTTGAATCCCTTATTGGTGATGTTGTTTTCCGTCACAAACTGATCGTCGATGCCGTAGCCATTGCGGAGCGTGTTGCCGTACAGTATCAATGATACGAGTAGGAACAGCAAAAACGTTTTCCGGACCAGGCCTTCGGCAACTATCATCGGGCTGCGGTTTATTTGGTTTTGTATTCGTTTGATTTGGCAGTATCTCCCAGCTCAAGGTATTGTGCCGATAAATAGTTTGCGAGCTCTTTGCTGGGTGCAAGGTTATAAGCCTCTTCGTATTTTTCCAGGGCCTCTTTTTTCCGGTTCAGCATAAAGAGGCAATCGGCTTCCTGGCCTATCAGCGAATAATCGTTCGAAAAATAAGTCTGCGCTACCCGGCAGATGGCAATGGCTTTCTCATACTGTTTGTCTACATAACAGAGCTTGATGGCAGAAATATAAGCGCTGTATTGCTTCGGGTTCTGCGATAAGGATGTCAGGTAAGCTTTTAAGGCTTCCTCTGTTCTGTTCTGGTGCCTGTAGAGGTTTCCAAGGTTCTCATAAGCCTGCGGATATACCGGTCTTACTTTGAAGGCTAATTTGATGTAGCGCTCTGCTTCGGGCAGATTTTGCAGGTAAGAAAAATAGAGCACGCCGGCATTGTTGTAAGCCGAATAAAAGCTGGAATCGTTTTTTATCGCTACCTGGTAATGGTTCAATGCCTTGCTGATCAATACCTGCGGCGTGTACTTGGATTTCCCGGTGCGCAGCTGCTCAAAGTATTCGTTGCCCAGCATGCTGTTTGCCTTTGCCGAAAGCTCCAGGTGCTCGATGTCGTGCTCAAACAAGGTCACCTTATCTTTCCAGTTGGCATTCCGCATCCAGATGATCACCGTGTAGGCCAGGATGACCGGCATAAAATACAAAGCCGGTTTTTTAAACAGGCTGCCAAAGGAAAAATCCTTCACCGGGCTGAATAAAGGCAGGATGAGCGCGGCGGTCATTACCACAATACCAAAGGACGCATTGTAAGCCAAACGCTCGCCAACCACGCCGGCTACAGGAATAATTAAATTGGCAAAAGGGAAAATACCACCCATAAATAACAGAAAACCATACATGAAAATTTTATTTTTCGATTTCAGGTAATACCATACGCTGCCTCCCAGGAAGGCAATGCCCAGGAACAGGTTCAGGTCGGGCTTGGTGGTGAGGTCTACGACATTGGTGCCGTAATAATTCCGGAAAGGATAAGGAATGAAAGAAAATTTGATGTAAAAGCCCAGGGTTTTTACAGTGGCCATCAGCTTTTCAAACAGGCTTGCTTTCTCCGTAAGCATGGCATTTTCGAAGCTATAGAACTTACGGACGATCTGCTCCGTCACGATCATTTTTTTGATCAGCGTGGTAATGATGATGGCGCCGAGTACAATGCCTACCGCCGAGGCCACTAGCTTGAGATTCACTTTCCGGAACAACGCCAGGCTGAGTGGTACGATACCGATAAAAATCGTGGAGGTACGCTTGCTGTATATGCCCAGTATGAAAAATAAAAAGATCAGGAGGATCGTGCCAAGGCTTGGTTTTTCATAGGCTTTGAGGCAATACCAGAAGGCGATCATCGGGAAGAGGAAGGCCAGGATCTCATCGCGGCATTTAAGGTTATTCACCACTTCGGTATGGATCGGGAGAATGAGAAAGATAAAAGCAATGAGTGTCGACAGGAGCAATTTGTTCTCATACGACTCAAATAAAAACAGCATCACGCAAAACAGGACCATAATGCTGAGCGCATACAGGAGCACATTGATGAGGTGGCTTACAAAAGGATTTTGTCCGAATAAGCCGTATTCAATGGCAAAGGAAGAGCTCGTTACCGGCCTGTAATCGAAGGTGGATTCCCCGTCGTGGGCATAGCGTACTTTCCAGATCTTGATGATTCCGCCGAAGCCTTTGGCAGCAAGCTCGTTGTTGGGAGTATAAGGTTTTCCTTTTTCCGGGAAGTTGGTCACGGTGACATAGTCGTCATCCAGCGCATATTTATTTCTCAGGCTGTTGCCGTACAGGATGAAGGTAAGGGCCAGGAATGTCAGGAATATTTTTTTGTGTTGTTTGTAGAGGGCGATCATTCAGCGTAATATTAAGAGGTAAATGAGCTAGTTTAAAGTTTAAATATAGGATTATTCTTCATAAAAAAAGCGTCACGATACCTCGTGACGCTTTTCCATATCATGCGGAGTGTTTATTTTTTCTCTTTGCCTTCCAGCCATTGTGCCGGTGTTTTTTTCTTGCCGTTTACTTCCACGTACTGGATGCCTAATTTCTGCGCCATGCCCAGGTAATGTTTTTTATCATGTGCCGAGCGCATCACTAAAGTCACATCGCAATTGCCATTGGCGTCCGCATTCGAAACGGTTGCCGTGCTAACGTCCGGCTGGGTTTTGATCTTCTGGATCATAGCATCGGCCTGCGCTTTGTTTGTGAAGCCACTGAAATGTGTGTTGAAAGTGGTGGCTGTTCTAAAGAATCCTTTTTGAACATTGTCTTTAATGGTCCAGGTGGTATTGGACTGAGCGTATGCTTTTACGGAAAGCATGAATAAAGAAAGGCAAACGAGGGATAATAATTTTTTCATAGTCGCGGGTTTAAAAATAATAAATGAATACCCTAAAGTAGCTATTTTTTACATAGCTCCAAATAAAACGGAAAAGTAGTTCGTGAAAGCTATGTTTTTGTGAGGGAAAAGATTTTGGGACGATCGACCAAAAAAAAGATAGATGAAAAGTAATTTATATGCATGTTATTGTATAAATTTACCTGACAACTTATGGGCATTTTTCTGGATCATATTGCCGTTTACCTCCCTGCAACACAACTCACAAACGATGATCTGGCGGCTCAGTTTCATACTTCTACCGGGCAGATTTTTAAAAACACGGGGATCAGCCGGCGCTATCTTTCTGCGGAAGGAGAAATGCCATCGGATGTGGCCGTGAAGGCGGCTCAAAATCTGTTTGCGGAAAATGAGATAGAGCTTTCGGGCATTGACTTTCTGATTTTTTGCTCCGAAGGCTTCGATCATAAAGGGCCTTCTACGTCCTGCCTCATCCAGCACCGCCTGGGTCTTGGCAAGCATACGGCCTGCATCGATCTGCCTTACGGTTGCTCAGGCTATATTTACGGCCTCGGTATTGCGCATGGCATGATGGAGGGCGGCATTGCCTCTAAAGTATTATTGCTTACGTCCGATAATCCCACCAAGGTTTGCCATAAGGACGACCTGGAGCTCCGCAGTATTTTCAGCGACATCGGTACCGCCACTATTGTTACAAAAAAAGGTCATAGCAAACAGCACTTTATTTTCGGGACGGATGGCGCAGGCTACACCAACCTGATTGTGGACCACAGCGGCACACGCAACCCGGCTACCGTGGAATACCTGCAGGAAACCAACCTGCCCTACGGCCACATGAAGATGAACAGCACCGAGATCTTTTTATTTGCAGTGAGAACGGTGCCCGGATTGGTGAGCGACATCCTGGAAAAATACGAGTATACACCGGAGGACATCGACCTCTATGTGTTTCACCAGGCCAGCGCCTTTATGCTGGAGGTGATCCGCAAAAAATGCAAGATCCCCAAAGAGAAATTTTTTGTGAATATCGAAAACTTTGGTAACTCTGTATCATCAACCATCCCCAACGCCTTACACGATGCCGTGCAACAGGGTATTCTGAAAAGAGGGATGCGGGTGATGCTTGCCGGCTTTGGCATTGGCTACAGCTGGGGCGCAACGATTATTGATTATTAAAATTATAAAAACAGATATGATATCAGCAGAAGAATTTACCAACCAGTTGGTGGCCGAGTTTGAAGAAGTGGAGCCGGGAACGGTATTTCCAGACACCAATTACAGGGAGATCAAAAACTGGAGCTCGATGTATGCTTTGATCATCATCGCTTTCGTGGATGCGAACTTTGATGTGCAGCTCAATGCCGATGATCTGAAAAATACACAAACCGTGAGAGACCTTTACAATATCGTCGCAGAAAAAGCGAAAGCATGAGCGTTGTTTCCATCCATAGCATTTCACTGAGAGGCATTGCTGCGGCAGTACCTAAGCTGAGCTATTCCAACCTGGAATACGAACACATTGAGATGCCCGAGCGTGAGCTCTTCATCAAAACAACCGGCATCCGGGAACGCCGTGTCGCCGGGAAGCACCAGTCGACTTCCGATATGTGCTATGAGCCGGCTTTGCAGCTGATGCACAAGCTCGGTTGGGAAAAAGAAAGCATGGATGTCGTGATTGTGGTGACGCAATCGCCCGATTATTTTATTCCGGGCTCGGCGGTGATTCTGCAGGACAGGCTCGGGCTGAAGAAATCCTGCCTGGCTTTTGATATTAACCTCGGCTGTTCGGGCTATGTATACGGCCTGTACGTGCTTGGGAATTTGCTGAGCTCCGGGCAACTGAAAAGAGGGCTGTTGCTGGTAGGCGATAAGTCTACCGTATCTACGGCTTATACCGATAAAAGCGCCTATCCTTTGTTTGGCGATGCCGGTTCCGCTACCGCCCTGGAATACGATCCTTCCGCCGGAACGATGTACTTCAATATGGGATCGGACGGCTCCGGAAAAGATGCCATCAACATTGAGCATGGCGGCTCGAGGAACGGGATCGATGAAACGACCTTTAAGCTGGTGGAGATAGAGCCGGGCATTGCGCGCGAAAAGCGCCACCTGAAGCTCGACGGCATCGGCATTTTTAATTTTGCCTTAAGGGAAGTGGCACCCAACATCCGCGAGCTGTATGAGGCCGCCGGGCAAACCATGGAGAACACCGATTTTTTTGTGTTCCACCAGGCTAACAGGCTCATCAACGAATCGGTGCGCAAAAAATTAAAAATCACCGAAACGCACAAAGTATTGTACTCCCTCGAAAAATACGGCAACACCAGCTCGGCTTCCATTCCTCTGACGATGATCACGGAAGCGGCGGAAGCCTTGTCTTCAAAGCCACTGACACTCTGTCTCTGCGGTTTCGGTGTCGGCTTTTCCTGGGGAAGTGTGCTTCTCAATACGAAAGACATCGTTTGTTTACCCTTAATTGAACTCCCTTGATCTCACTGCAACATAAAACGATTTTAGTAACAGGTGCTTCTTCCGGCATCGGAAGGGCGACAGCCGTTCTGTTCAGCCAGCTCGGCGCGGGCGTCATCATCACCGCGCGTAGCGAAGAGAAGCTCAGGGAAACCTTTGCGCTTCTCGCGCCACATGCCGGCCATCAGCTCATCGTGGCCGATCTCACCGTGCAGGCTGATATTGAAACCCTGGTAAGTGCGATGCCTTCTGCGGATGGCTTTGTGCATGCCTGCGGAAAAGTGTTGCCGGTTCCCGTCAAATTTATCCGCGACAAGCAATTGCAGGATGTATTCTCTGTCAATTATTTTTCGGCGGTGCATACGGTTGCCGCATTATTGAAACAGAAGAAACTCAATAATGCGGCCTCTATCGCTTTTATTTCTTCGGTGTCTACCCTGCATGCCTATTTCGGCGGAGGCCCCTATATCAGCTCCAAAGCAGCGCTGGAAGGCTATGCCAAGGTGCTGGCGCTGGAGCTGATCCCGAAAAAAATCCGGGTGAATGTGCTGCAACCTGCCCTGGTGAACACCGCTATTTTTGAAAGCACGGTGGATGCGGCCATCAATGCGGGAGAGATGGATAAGCTCATGGCCCAATATCCGCTGGGAGTAGGGCAGCCCGACGACATTGCCCAGGCCCTGGCTTATTTTATTTCCGACGCTTCCAAGTGGGTAACAGGCACCTGCTTAAAAATGGATGGCGGCTTAACGCTTGGTTTCAACTAACGATGGAAGGAGAAAAAGATATTTCGGTGATCATACCGGTGTTCAATGCGGCATCCTGCATCGCGAAGCTCATGGGCGAAGTGCATGCCCTGCTCACGCATTCGGGCCATTCCTTTGAGATCATTGTGGTGGACGATTGCAGCAGCGATCACAGCTGGCAGATCATTAAAGACACAGGCAAAGAGCTTGCACACATCAAAGCCTTCTGCCTCGCCAAAAATTTCGGGCAGCACAAAGCCACGCTCTGTGGCTTCAGCAATTCCTCAGGCACTATCGTGATCACGCTCGACGATGATTTCGAGCACGATCCCAACGATATTTTAAAACTATACGATTCGATTACCACCACCGGCAAGGATGTGGTGTATGGCATCGCCAGCAATGCGAAAAAGAAATCGCTGACCCGCAAGGTTGTCACCAATCTCTATAAACGCCTCTCCAGGATGGAGAATCCTCATGCGGGGATTGGCTCCAGCTTCAGGGCCCTGAAGAGAGACCTGGTGGATAAGATCATTTCGCATTACAATCACCTGTTTGTGATCGATGAGCTGATCCTTTGGTACACGGCCAGCATCGGCGTTTTCCAGACGCCTTTCCATGTTTCTCAAAAGGTCATGTCGGGCTACAGCTACAAAAAACTGTTTTTCCTGGGAGCCAATGTCATGATGCTGAGTACCACGCTGCCACTGAAGCTGGTAAAGGCTTTCGGGATCATTATGTCCTGCACCAGCTTCTTTATCGGGTTCATTTATTTCATGCGGAAGATCATCTTCAAAACACCTTCGGGCTATACCTCCATCATTGTGTCGATCCTGTTCAGTACAGGGCTCATCCTGCTTTGCCTGGCCGTTATTGGCCAGTACCTGGGCAATGTGCTGATGATGCAGAGCAACAAGCCTCCGTTCTACGTAAAGGATAAATTATGATCGTCAGGCAATACGGTGTTACATACCACAGGCTGCAACCTGCGCACCTGGAAACCTTACGCTACTGGCGGAACCAGGAGTTTATCCGGAACACCATGCAGTTCCGCGAATACATTACGCCGGCCATGCAGCTCAAATGGTTTGAAAAGATCAACAACAAATTCAACTATTATTTTCTGATCGAACATCACGGAAGAAAAATAGGCCTGATCAACTGCAAGGACACGGAGCCCGATTCGCGCGTGGCGGAAGGCGGTATTTTTATCTGGCAAAAAGACTATTGGGGAACTCCCATTCCGGCGTTTGCATCGCTCACCCTGTTGCAGGCCGTGTTCGAGATCTTCAAAACCGGCGAAGCCTCTGTGGCAACGGTGGCCTGCGATAATAAGCGCGCGCTCGACTTTAATTTTATGCTGGGCTACGAGATCAAAGAGAAAACGCCAGACGGTAATTACTATAAGCTTTACCTCTCCAAAGAAAAATACATGAGCCACTGTAAAAAGCTTATCAGGGCGGCGGGCATCCTGCATAAGGATGACGCTGAGTTTAAGATGGAGGCTGAGCCGGCTGATAATTTAGTGGACGAGGTAAATGACTATCTGCGCGGGCGTTCGAAGTAAGATCTTTATGTCAGTTCGTCACGACTTGTCATGATTGCTGCCTCTTTGCAATCACGCCGTGGCGAGGGTATCGAGAACGGCAACACTATTTTTTGCTCACTTGAAAACACATCTCGATGCAAAAATCCGAACAGGCATGATTTTTTACTCGATGTGACAGCGGCAAAAAAAATAAACAATTAGGAAGGAAATACATCAAACTCACCGATCTCCAGGAAGTGCAGCCATTTCTCTTTCGGAAACATTTCCAGCATAAAGGGCTCGCGCAGGGTTTCTATCTTATAGCGGTTGATCTCGTCCGCAGTGTAATTCCATCGAGGGTTGGCAATGTCGAGCATCAGGATGAAACGGTCCTGGTCGCTCTTGTTCCAGGCTTCATGCTCAAAGGAATCATCGAAGCATACTACTTTTCCGGGTTCCCAGCTTTTCACCTGGTCGCCGACGCGAAGGGCGCATTGCTCAGGGATGATGAGCCCGAGATGGGCGCGTAATACCATTTTGGTGAAGCCCACATGTGGTTTGATATGGGTGTGTGCCGGCAGGTAAGAGAAATCAGCGGATACAAGCCCGGGAATCTGTTTCAGCGCCTTATACGTTTCGGGGCACAGGCGGCAGTTGGAAGGATGCCTGATCCCAAAGAACTGAAAGGTAAACACCTTCCACTTGTTCTTACTTTCGGGGCTGAGGTAGCCGGGGAAGCTTTCCACCCAGAAGCCGTTCTCCGCGTTCTTCCGGAGATTCTTCAGCTCTTCGAGAATGACGGCATAATTATCTTCCAGAACTTTCAGCCCGGGAAGCTCATCAATGGTATAAAAATACTGGGGATTTTTTTCGGTGAATTCCATACTCAAATATAAAAAAAATCATACATTTATCAATGATGTCGAAGCTTTGGTTCAGTTTATACAGCAGGGAAGACTACAAGGGCCCTGAGCCTGCCTTCTACGACCCGGCCCAACAGGATTTTGCCGCCAGCATCGAAGCGCATTATCCCCTCATCAAAAAAGAGCTGGAGGATTACCTCAAGGAGCACCACCTCCAGAGCTATTTCAATACCACGATGGTGCAGCAGCTCGATAGCTGGAAAACCATTTCCCTGAAGTCCTGGACAATCGACCTGTACGAGAATTACAGGTATTTCCCGGAGACGGTGAAAATCATCCGCTCCATCGACGGCCTGGTGTCGGCCTCCTTCAATATGCTGAAAGCCGGCGCATCCATCAAGGCGCACTGCGGCGATACCAACGGGATCTTCCGTTGCCACCTGGGCCTCGACATTCCGGCGCCGATGCCCGAATGCGGTTTCCGTGTGAAGGACGAGTGGAGGAGCTGGGAAGAAGGAAAGCTCCTGGTGTTTGTAGATGCCAATAACCACGAGGCAATCAACCATAGCTCGCAGAACCGCTTCATCTTTTTATTTGATGTGATCCGGCCCGAGTACCGCCAACGCAAACATTATATTTCCTCCACGGTCATTGCCTCGCTGTTTTTGCAGAAACGTGCAGAGGCTTTTGTGTTGCTGTATAAATCGCCTCTGTGGCTACAAAAAATCTCCGGCTTCATGCTCGTGCCTTTTGCCTTTATGGCCATCCGCTGCCGTAATATGCTTTACAGGATGATTAAGACGTACTAAAAATAAAAGAGTTCGTTTTCTGTCAGTCCGAGCGGAGTCGGGCACAAAGAAAAACAACTCAGAACGCCCCTTCTTTTCTCATGCTTGCTCAAAAGTTGGTCACGACGCGGCGTGAGTAGCGAGAGCGACCCGGCAAAATTTTTTCTCGGAACACTTTCTGATACACCGGCCGGAAAGAACAGGCAGCCGGCACTCGCAGTGACATGGGTATCGTTATTCGCCATAACGGAACTATGGCACAAAGCTTTTCTTCTTCCGGATTTTTTTAATCATCAGTTTAATGGAAAGCGGGATGTGCAGGTAAAAGCGGATGAGCAAAGGCCTGTATAAATAGGCTTTCACTACCTGGAAACGGTCGTTGAGGCTTAGCTTTCCTTCATCGCTTCCGTTCAGCTCATAGCCCAGCTCTTTCAGCAAAGGACCGGTGAGTGCGATGATCTTGTTATTCACGGTTTCGTCGATCTCGTTATCTCTCAGGGCGACCTTGTCGGTGTTGATGCTTGTGAACAGCCCGCTGTGGAAGTCTTTCAGGTGATCGACGTGTTGCTTCTCCAGCTTATTTTCCTGGTGGCTGAGAAAGGATTCGTACACGCCTTCCGTTTTCAGCATGTCCGGCATAAATGAAATGCCGAGGAAGTCGCAGACAGAGCGGATGCTGCTTTCAGGATCGCTGACGAGGTCTTCGTAGCGCACGATCTTTACCGCTTTATGGCGTTGTTTCAGGTAAAGCACGTTATTGTAAGTATTTCTCCAGAGGGCCGAGAGGTAAATGGCATCGGAGCCCGAGTTGAGGTTCCTCAGCTTTTTGCGCTGGGCGTTCACCCGCGGATCGCGCGTGAGCACAATGAATTTCGAGTCGGGGAAAACGGTCAGCAGTTGTGGTAAATAAAAAAAATACTTGATCTGCTTATCCACGATCAGCTTCACCTCCTCTTTTGGCTTGGGCTCTACAAATTGCAGGTAAATAAGCTGTACGAGCAGGCTGTATGGCAGCTGCGCTTTATGCGGCTGCAAGGCATTAAACAATTTTTCCTTGGAGGTAAAAAACAGCTCCAGGCTTTTTTCGGCGATAAGCCAGAACTCATCAATGAAACGGTGCAGCTCCGCGTCGCTCCAGGCTGTTTTGTTTTTGTAAGCTTCGTAAAAAAATAAAGCGAAGGGTTCTTCGGAAGGAGAGAGCACCTGCGGATGAAGGTTCAGGATCAGTGAGAACAGGGAACTCCCGGTGCGCTCGGTACATAGGATGAAGTGCGTATGAATCTGGGAGCCGATAATAGGTATTTTTGAATAAATGTATTAATTTTAAACAAATGGAGAATAGCACGGATCAAAATAAGTTCCATTTTATTGTGGGCATCGGGCGCTCAGGAACTACCTTATTGATGTCGATGCTCAACGCACATCCTGCTATCCAGGCAACTCCGGAGATCAATTTCTTTAACTTTTTCAGCGCCCAGTGGGAATCCAGAAAGCACTTCAGCGAAGCGGATAAGAAGCGGGTGATGCAGTTTGTACTGCGCTATAAGAATCATAATTTCTCCGGCTTCGGCTTCGACCTGGGGCATTTCGAAGAAATGGAAAGCAGCAGCTTTAATGCGCTCTACAAGAATTTTTACAGCAGCTTTACTTACGGAGGAGAAAGAAAGCAGAGCCGTTTCTTCTTTGACAAAAATCCGATCAACAGCCTTTACCTCGAACGGATCATCCGGCTGTTTCCGGATAGTAAATTTGTATTTCTCCTGAGAGACCCGAGGGCAGGCTATCTGTCGCGCAAGCAGAAGATCAATTTCCGCTCCACCAATATTTATTTCAATGCCTACCGCTGGTTTCTCTACAACCAGGAAGTATTGAAATATGTGACGCTGTATCCTGAGAAATTTTTCATACTCCGTTATGAAGACCTGGTGAGCGATACGGAGCATGAGATGCGGCGCATGGCTACCTTTTTTCATTTTGATTATGATGAGCGCATGCTGCGTTTTCATGAGAACGTGACGAAGAACAGCTTGCAGAAAGCCGCCGGGGAGAAGCAGGAACGCGCGCTCACCAAATACAGCGATCTCAGCAAGCCCGTCAATACCAGCCGGATGAATGCCTGGGAGCATGAGCTCAAGGCTGAGGAGATCCATATCATCGATACCATTACCTCGCGCCTGGCCTCTGCCTTTGGCTACGAAAAGCACGCGGCCGCTACAGGAACCTTCAGCCGCTTGAAAGCGCTTAAAGGCAGGATCAAGGCCAGAACCGGGATCCTGAAAGATAAAGTGCAGAGTACCCTGCCGCTACGCGTTAAGCTGAGCAGGGGCCGGAAGAAAGGTTAGACGCCATCCCGGAAATTCTTCGCCAACAGAATAACACCATGTTTAAGCAGGCTTATTGCCGGGCAGCGTACTCTTGTAAAAATCTTTGGTTTGCCATTTTCCGTTCCGGAAGTTCTTCCCGTATTTTAGCTTTTTGATGAGGTAGGTTATGCCAAAAGGCAGGCTGTAATACATTCCCGGGATGATGATCTTAATGATGTAAAAGCGCAGCCATTGTTTGATGAAGGCGGGCGTAGCATAAGAAACAGCCTTGCAGCCATCGTCCTTGTAGCCTATGCCTGACGCGGTTTTTCCGCAGACACTCCAAACGAGGTTAGCGTCTTTTTCCGTGAGGCCTGTTTTCCAGTGTCCCACTTTATCGGTAGTGGGTTTTTGTGTCAGGCCTTCATGTAGCAGCGACAAATGCTGTTTCACCGTGCTGCCTAAAGTAGCTTCCTGCTCCTGCAGGTCTTTCTTTACCTGCTGGTCGTATTCCAGCATCCGTGTTTCGAAAGGCTGATCCAGGAAGCTGCAAATGCTTTTCAATACAGGCTCCGGCTGAGAGACGAGGTCTTCGTATGTCACTTCCATGTACCGGTCTGCCGGAAGCTTACTGATCTTTTCGCGAAGGAGTGTGTATTCGTAGTTCCAGGTTTTGGCATAGAAGAGCAGGCCTTCATTGCGTTTTTGCTTGATGCCGCGCCTGATCTTCACCAGCACATTATCGCGCGGATCGCGGTAAAGCACGATGAATTTGCTTTGCGGGTAATAGCCCGCAATCCTGTCAAGCAGGCTGTGAAATTTGAGTTGTTTATCTACGATCGTTGTTACCTGCGATTTATCCTTGAGAGGAAAAAATGCCAGGTAGGCCAGCTTGATGGCTCTCACGCCGTTCAGCTCTGCCTGCCGTGCTTTCAGGATCTTTACCAGGTCTTCCGGCTTCCCGAACTGCGGCTCCAGCTTGCCCTCGCTGAAGAGGTAGAAATCATAGCAGAAATCGCGGATCGTGACATCGCTCCAGGCAGCCTGGTCTTTGTACTTATGGTAAAGGTTATAGGCAAAAGGCTCTTCGGAAACGGAAATGATCGCCGGATGCATGTTGAGCATGGTGCTCAGCAGCGTGCTGCCCGTTCTGCCGGTCGATAAAATAAAATTGAGCTTAATGCGATCCGTGTCGGTTGCCATTTACAAAGCAAGGTATTAAATCCTGTGCTGTTTTGAAAGGTTTTATTTGAAAATCTATGATACTATAACTTGGTACCGTCACGTCGCGATATTTTGTGACAGGCACATAGAAACATAGAGATAAAAAGAGAGCATAGCGTGCTTTCGCCTTCGCTCAGTCACCGGATTATTAATCCTGTTCTGATCTGCGTCATCTGCGGGAGATGTCCTGCCAAACTCAGGATTGGTTCTCAGGGATCGACGACCTGTAAAAATCGCCGGTGGCCCAGGTGCCGTTCTTGAAGTTTTTGCCGTACTTCATTTTCTTGATCAGGTACTTCAAGGAAAAGGGAAGCATATAGTAAGTATTGGGAAGAATAATCTTATTGAAACGGAACCTGCCCAGGTCATACAGGTTCTTCGGGCTTATATAGGAAACCCGTTTGCAGCCCTCGGCTTCGTAGCCACTGCTTAGCGCGGTTTTTTCGCAAATGCTCCAGATGGTATTATTGTCTTCGGGGCTCAGCTCTTTTTTCCAGATACCTACTTTTTCTGTGCTCACCTTTTGAGTTAAGCCTTCGTGGTACATCGATAAATGCTGTTTGACGGTATCGCCGACCAGCTCCGCCCTTTTGATCTCCTCTTTGAATTTCTGATCGTAGTCCAGCATTTTCGGAGTGTAGGGCACACTTAAAAAATCAGAAATGAGCTTCAGCGTTTCTTCCGGGGCGCTCACCAGGTCTTCGTATTTTACCCGGATGTAACGGTCGGGAGAAATGCCCTCTATTTTCTCATAAAGCTTGGCATACTCATAGTTCCAGGTTTTCGCAAAGAACAGCACGCTCTCGCGTTTCTTTTTCTTCACGGCCCGCTTCAGCTTGATAAGCACATTGTCGCGCGGATCGCGCAACAGGATGATGAACTTACTTTGTGGATACCAGGTGGCTACATCGTCGAGGAAATAATGGAACTTCAGCTCCTTATCCACAATCGTCGTTACCTGCGATTTGTCCTTGTTGGGAAAAAAAGCAAAGTAAGCCAGCTTAATCGCCGTTTCGCCCGTGAGGATGGCTTTATGCTCGGTCAGTAATTTGATGAGGTCGTCGCTTTTGCCAAACTGGGGCTCCAGCTTCCCTTCACTGAATAAATAGAAATCATAACAGAACCCGGAGATGGTCGTGTCATCCCAGTTGGTCACATCCTTGTATTTCGGATAAAGGTTATAGGCAAAAGGCTCTTCGGAAACGGAAATAATTCCGGGATGCATATTAAGCATAGAACTCAGTAAGGTGCTTCCGGTGCGCCCGGTAGACAGGATAAAATTGAGTGATGTATGCCTGATATCAATCATGAATTATCGTTTGCCCCGGCCGATACTGATATTGTACCGGATGCAATCCCAATATTCTTTGGAATAGCTCACAAAGATCTCGGCGCCTGCGGGAATATCTTTCGTGGATACAATAAAGCACTTGTCGCCATCGATTTCATACACCGAATTGTTGGTCAGGCCCTTTACCCTTCCTAGTCCTGCGGCGTCATTGGCGTAGCGTGCTTTGTGCTGCGGTGTAGGGTAAGCATCGATGCAATTTTTTTTGTTGATGAAAAATAAGTAACCGTCCTCGTCTCTCTCCACACGTTTTTCGTATTCTTTCCAGTCGATGATCTCGCCTTTGTACTCGATGATCCTGGTTCCTTTTTTAATGGGGGTTGTTGTAAATAAACCTTTGCCGGAGTTAGGTAATTGGGACGTTTTTACAAGAAGTGCCATAGTTTGTCGTAAATATAAGGTATGTTTATGTTGGTATTTAAAATTCAGTTTTTCTACAGTTTTAAAGGGAGAAGGGAAGGCCACTCTTATTTTTTCAGCTCTTCCTCCAGCAAATCAAATGTTACTTTTTTCTCAAAGAACACGAATTTTTGCTTGTTTTTTGAAGTGATGATGGTGGCGGGAATGGCCCCGCTCCATTGCGGGCAGATCCGGTCGATGAAGTCGTTGCCGTTGCTTTCATCCAGCAGGATCGCCTCGCTGGAATACGTGTTTTTTTGAAGGAAAGGGATCAGCCGTTTGTGAAGGTCTTCTTTGAAATCAAGGCTTACCAGGAGCACTTTGACGGGGCCTTTCCCATAAGCCAGGTTGAAGCGCTCGAACTCCGGAAGCTCCGCCACGCAGGGCTTGCACCAGGTAGCCCAGAAATTCACGATGTAGGTTGTGTCGCTGTGGTTATAGATGCGTTTCAGAAGCTCGCTTGTTTTATACACGCTCACCTTTTGGGCCGTCACCGGAAAGCCAAGCAGGCAGAATACGCTTACCGTTATCAGGCTCTTAATCATTGGCAGCCTGTTTTTCTTTATAGCGGTACTCTTCCAGCAATACTTCCATGTCGGTAATCAGCCGCGATACCTCGAGGCTGTCTGTCCCGTCGTAAAAACCGCGGAGCCGCCGTTCTTTGTCTACCAAAGCAAAATTCTGGGTATGGATAAAATCATCTTCGTCACCGTTGCCTTCTTCCGAATTCAGCAGGTAGCTTTTTCGCGCCATTTCGTACAGGTGTTTTTTATCTCCTGTGAGAAACAGCCACTGCTTGTCGTTTACGCCATGCATCCTGGCATAATCCATCAATACGTGTACCGAGTCCTCTTCGGGCTCTACCGTATGTGACAGGATCAGCACATTTTTATTGTTATGAAACTTCTGATAGACACGCTCCAGCTGGTTGCTCATAATGGGGCAGATAGATTGGCAGGTGGTGAAGAAAAAATCAGTCACGTAAATTTTTCCTTTTACGGTTTCTTCCGTCACGGTTTCGTTATACTGGTCCACAAATAAAAAGGGCTTCACCGTGTGATAGGTCGTATCACCGGTTTTGAAGCTTCTCTTTTTTCCGAAGTAAGCCAGTGTTCTTAAAGGTTTTTCTTCCTGCCGGTTCAAAAAATACCAGGCGGTAAAAGCGGCGGGGATCAGTAATAATAGCCAATAATAACTACCTTTAAATTTCATTTGACAAAGGTATGATTAAAGAGGGCTTAAACAATAAAAAAAAGGAGGAAGCGGAATTGGGTTTCGGGAGCAAATCCTATAGAGAATCCGTCCGTTTCCTGAACCGCGACGGCTCGGTCAATGTGAAGCGGCGAGGCGCCAAAAACCAGATCGGCTTCGATATTTACCATTGGCTCGTTTCTATCACCTGGACGAGGTTTATCTTCCTCGTATTTGCCAGCTATATTGCGGTTAATACGCTGTTTGCGCTGATTTACTTTGCGCTTGGCGCTTCCAAATTCGGTGGGCTGGACAGCGCAGGCGACTCCTCCCATTTTACCAATTTGTTTTTCTTTAGTGCGCAAACCCTTACTACGGTTGGCTACGGCCACGTGTATCCCATTCATCCTTCCTCCAATACGGTATCGGCCATCGAATCCATGCTCGGCCTCATGGGGTTTGCGCTGGTGACAGGCTTGCTGTATGGGCGTTTCTCCAAGCCCAAAGCCGATATCGCCTATAGCAACGAGGCTGTTATTGCTCCGTATAAGGAGGTAACCGGTTTTATGTTCCGCATTGCCAACCGGAAACAAAACGAGCTCATCGAAGTGGAATGCAAATTGGGCGTGAGCTACAACGATCCGGTGAGCGGTCGGAGAAACTTTTATTTCCTGGAGCTGGAAAGGAACGGCATTAATTTTTTACCGCTCAGCTGGACCATCGTTCATCCTATCGACGACAAGAGTCCCTTGTTTGGCCTGAGTGAGCAGGAGCTGAGGAAAGGAGATGTGGAATTTGTGATCCTCGTCAAAGCCATCAACGATACCTACTTCCAGTCGGTATACTCACGCATGTCGTACAAAGCCAAAGAAATTGTCTGGAATGCTAAATTCATTCCTGTGCCGCAGGAGCCTCATGCCAACGGAAGTATTTCCATCAACCTGAAAGATCTGAATGCGTATCAAAAGCTGTAATGGAACTGACAGGTACTCCAACTTTAATTGGCGATAGTACTCCAGAAACTAAAAAAGCGACGTTATCCTCATAACGCCGCTTTTTTTATATTCAGCCAACATCTTATTTTCCTAAGCTCGCTTTCACAAAGCTTACGAACAAAGGATGCGGGTTTTCCACGGTGCTCTTGTATTCCGGGTGAAACTGCACGCCGATAAAGAAAGGATGTGAAGGAAGCTCGACAATCTCCGCCAGGCCGGCATCAGGATTTACCCCGGAAATAACCATGCCTGCATTTTTGAAATCTTTCGTGTATTCCGGGTTGAACTCATAACGGTGCCTGTGGCGCTCGTTGATATCCGACTTTCCATAAATAGAGTAGGCGAGTGTGCCTTCCTCGATGTGGCAGGGATAAGAGCCCAGGCGCATGGTTCCGCCCATGTGCGAAATATTTTTCTGGGCTTCCAGCAGGTCAATCACCGGATTTGTGGTGGCAGGGCTCATTTCGCGGCTGTGCGCATCTTTTAAGCCCAACACGTTTCTGGCAAATTCAATTACGGCACATTGCATGCCCAGGCAGATTCCCAGGAAAGGAATGTTTTTCGTTCGGGCGTATTGGATGGTAATGATCTTCCCGTCGATGCCCCTGTTTCCAAAGCCCGGAGCGACCAGAATACCCTGGAGGTTTTTCAGTTTTTCATCCACATTGCTTTCATTCAGCTCATCGCTGTGAATCCACTCCAGCTTTACTTTGCAATCGTTTACAGCGCCTGCATGGATAAAGGCTTCCGCGATGGATTTATAAGACTCTTTCAGCTCCACGTACTTTCCTACGAGGCCGATCGTCACTTCACGTTTCGGGTGCTCCAGCTTTTCCAGGAAATTATTCCATTTTTTCAGCTTCAGCTCTGCGGGCATCTCCACGTGCAGTTTCTTCAACACGATCTTATCCAGCTCTTCCTTCTCCATCAATAAAGGCACCTGGTAGATGGTCGGAGCATCCAGCGCTTCGATCACCGCTTCCGGCGATACGTTGCAGAACAAGGCTATCTTCCGGCGGATGTCTTTATTAATCGGGTGCTCGGAACGGCATACGAGGATGTCGGGCTGTACACCGTACTCCAGTAATAGTTTCACCGAGTGTTGTGTCGGTTTCGTTTTTAATTCACCGGAAGTAGCCAGATACGGCAGGAGTGTTAGGTGTACCACGGTGCAGTCGTCGCCCAGCTCCCATTTCAACTGGCGAACCGCCTCGATGTAAGGAAGCGATTCGATATCGCCTACGGTTCCGCCGATTTCGGTGATGACAAATTGGTACTGCCCTGTTTTTCCAAGCAGCTTAATACGGTTTTTGATCTCGTCGGTAATGTGGGGGATTACCTGTACGGTTTTCCCGAGGAACTCGCCCTTACGCTCTTTCTCGATCACGGATTGGTAGATGCGCCCCGTAGTGACGTTATTGGCCTGTGAAGTGGCCACGTTCAGGAAGCGCTCGTAATGCCCGAGGTCGAGATCGGTTTCTGCGCCGTCTTCCGTCACGTAGCATTCGCCATGTTCATAAGGATTAAGAGTTCCCGGATCGATGTTGATATAGGGATCCAGTTTTTGAATGGTCACGGTAAAGCCCCTTGCCTGTAGCAATTTGGCCAGTGACGCTGCGATAATTCCTTTTCCGAGAGATGATGTTACCCCGCCGGTAACAAAGATGTATTTGGTGTTAGTAGACATACAGTTTTTTATAAACTGTATGCAAAGATAAGTTATTTTTTTGGAATAGAGAGAATGGGTTTATCAGCATTTTACCCACATTGGACTAATTTATCGTGAGGATGTATTGAGATAAGTAAATAGTTACTTCGGGTGTCCGGGCAGGTTTAAATGGTTTGGGCGTGCCTCCGCGAAGAGGCAGCGGAGTCGTGCTCTATACTCATCCTGGCCCATCAAGCCACTGGCTTGCTGTCCTGCTTCCATCTTTTGCCGGACACTGAGCGGAGTCGAAGTGCCAGGCAAAAGGATTTTCGCTTCCATCACTCACGCGTACTATCCGGCCCGGCGAGCGCTTTCGCATCCTATTGCTTTATGAATGCTTTTATAACGATTAGGCTCTAAACTACAGAAAAATCAAAGGGTTTACTTCAACTTATTCAGCTCATCATCCGTAAAGTTCTTAATAGACTTTTCCTTCGAGAACTTATCCGAGTTGTAATCCTTCGATTTGTTCTTTGGAATGGAAAGGCTTGTCCATTCGCCTTTCTTGAGCATCTTGGCATAAAACACAATTTGCCCCACATGATAAGGATAGTGCGCCAGCTGCCGGTTGATGGCTTCCATCACGGTGTGCCCTTCGTTGCGGATGTAAACGATCTGCGCCAGGTGGTCCGGTGTCAGCTCGTCCAGCGCTTTGAACAGGCAGTTCCAGCCCTCGTTCCACCGGTTTAAAAGATCAGCTTTCTGTTCTTCCACACTGAGCGTAGTCAGATTGTCCTCAAATTCCGCATCCCTGTTGCGCCATTCCTTTTCCCCGTCGCTTGTCAGAAAATCCGTCCAACGCGAGAGCATATTGCCATGCAGGTGTTTGACGATTACCGCAATGCTGTTGGTGTCTTCGTTGGCGGAATAGAAGAGCTGTGCAGGCTCCAGCTGGTCCATTGCTTTATCGCCCAGGGTTTTGTAGTATAGAAATTGTTTCCTGGCGCTGCTTAAAAAGGCTTCTGTTGCATTCATCGCTCAATAGGCTTATTCAAAGATAAAGATAAGGTATTTCCGGGCAGACGCATTATTCAACGATCACTTTTTCATACTCCGCAAACTCATTATACATCACATACACATAATACACGCCCGGTGCCAGCTTTTTACCGGTATTGAAACGGTGAATGCCTTGTTCCCGCTCTCCTATCTCTTCATGGATCAAGGTAGCCCGGGCATCGTAGATCTTCACGCCGTACATGGTTTTATGAGGTAGCTCAAGCTTGTAATAAATGTCGCCTTTGGCGGGATTAGGATGAACAGAGAGCCATTTTGGATGCTCCTGTTGTGCGATGGACTTTACAGGCACAGAGCCGCCAAGCTTATAGACAATGTTCGATGAGAAATAGGCCGTGGTAGCATTGACCTTCTGGAAGCGGTTAAAAGCATTATAACCCGGGTAATTTGTGAGCTTGGTCCAGCTGTTTCCGCCATCTGTCGTCCCGAAAAACTCCGTGCTTCCGATCCAGCCCCTTTGCGTATCCATAAAGCCAATACCCTGCAGGTAATTGGAGCGTGGAGCGGATTTTACAATCCAGCTGTTCCCGCCGTCTGTGCTCTTCAGGAAAAAATTAGTTGTAGTGTCATTAAAAGCGGCCACGGCCGATTCTATACAGGCAAACCAGTTCTGCCCGTCGAGGTTCTGGATCTTCCATAAGCGCTCGCCCGGCCCATTGCTCGTAAATACTTTGGTCCATGTGCTTCCGCCATCCGTTGTTTTCAGGATCACCGCACCTTCTGCGTTCACGTTGCTTTCACCCGTGACATAACCGTTGTTGGCATCGGTAAACTGGACATCGATCAGGTTTTTCGCATAAGCCGACATATTGATGTAAGTCCATGTGTTTCCTCCATCCACAGATTTGATGACATAGGCGGGAGAGGCCCATACGCCCACCGCATAGGTGATGCTTGTGTTCACGCAGCAAATTCCGCAAATGCCGGAATTGCTCCCGGTGATTGCACTGGAAATATTGGTCCAGTTGGCGCCGCCATCGGTTGTTTTATAAAAGACCGTTGTACCGCTTTGCCCAAGTCCACCGGCATAACCGATGTTTTTATCGGCAAACTCAATACTTCTCATGTAGGTATTGATGCTTTTTTGAGTTTGCCAGGTAGCGCCACCATCGGTGGTGTGAAAGATCCGGCCGGCGCCCAACAGGGTGCCTACCGCCCATCCGGTATCCGGCGATACGAAATAAATATCGTCATAGCGGTCTGTTTGTACGGAAGCGGTCGGGATCCAGGTAGTTTGCGAAAAGAGCGAATGACCGAGTGCGGTCGCGAGGAAAAAGAATAGAAATTTAGTCATAGCCATGTGTTTCAGATATTCTGCAATATCGTAACAGGAAGTGATAAAAACTATTCCTGACTGATAACTGGTCGGGATTACATAATAAATGGCCGGGTAAATGGAATAATTGGTTCAGGCTTTTTTATCGGGCTCTGTAAACGGTGATCCAGCTCATGCGACTTTCAGCAAGTCGTTCTTTAGGGCGTAGAGCACAACACCCGCAGTGTTCCTGGCACCTATCTTTTGCATGATCCGTTCCCGGTAGGTATCAATGGTCCTGTGACTTAAAAACAATTTTTCGGCGATCTCCTTGTTACTGTTTTCTTCACAAATGAGTCGGATGATTTTTAGTTCTTTATCCGATAAATCATGCTGTTGGTGGTTAAGCGGTTTATTTTTTGAGTCGACCAGGCGTTTCGCCAGGGTAGCGGAAATATGCCTGTCAAAATAGTAATTGTTTTTTGAGACTTCATGTATCGCCGTAATCATCGCCTCAACGCTGGCATCGCCGTGTAAAAAGCCGTTTGCTCCACGCTCCATCAGGTTGATTACGTGATTCTCATCGTAGTGCATCATCAAAACAATGAGTTTAATGCATGGGAATTTTTCTTTAAGCGCATCCACGGTATGATAAACATTGACAACCGGCGATTCAATATTCAGTAAAATAATATCCGGCTGCCGGCACGCCAATTGCTCAATAAGCTCCGGTCCGCTGGATGCCTCCATCATCACTTCAACATCAGCGTGGTCTCTTAATAATGCAATGATCCCTTTCCGGATTAAATTGTGATCGTCAGATAAAGCTAAAGTAATCGGCATGGTATGTTAAATTTAGGGGCTTAAGTAAAGGTAATTATTTTTTTAATGTCAGATTTTGGTAAACCACGTAATTGTTACGGTGAAAAGGCATTTTTGTACGTTAAATTGATGTTTTTGCCGGTGAAATTTTCATTAAAAAATAAAAATAGGGGCATTTGGTCGTCAAAAAAAGCAGTTACATGACCAATTATGGGGATATCATCAGGCAGATGCGGATGCCTTTTCGCTTTTAATAAACGGATTTTAGGGAACCAGCCGGGATACGACTTTATGGAATAAAAAAAGGATGCTGATAAGGCATCCTTTGCAATCTGATCTATTACACGTTAATAGCTGATCAGCTTCATCAGTTTTTCTTTAAAGCGTTCTTTCGGCAGGAAATTGATCTCAAGATCGGCATTCATTGGCACCGGCGTATCGAGGCTTCCCTCGCGAATCACAGGCGCATCAAGGTATTCAAAGCAATGCTCGGTGATGAGCGCGCTCAGCTCGCCGCCGATTCCTCCCGTCAGCGTATCTTCATGCAAAATAAATGCGCGGCCTGTTTTCTTCACCGAGGTGTAGATCGCTTCTGTATCCAATGGCGCGAGTGTCCTCAGGTCGATCAGGTCGGCGGAAATCTCCGGATGGGCATTCAGTAATTCCAGTGCCCAGTGTACGCCCAGTCCGTAAGTTACAATCGTGACAGCGGTTCCTTCTTTTACAAGGCGCGCTTTTCCAAATGGAATGGTATAATACTCGTCCGGAATGTCCTCGCTCACACTGCGGTATAACGCTTTGTGCTCAAAGAACATCACAGGGTTCGGATCTTCGAATGCTGTGATTAATAAACCTTTCGCATCGGAAGGAAAAGCCGGGTAGGCAATTTTCAATCCCGGTGTTTTAAAGAACCACATCTCGTTGCTCTGGCTGTGGAATGGGCCGGCAGCAACGCCTGCACCTGTCGGCATCCTTACTACCACATCGGCATTTTGTCCCCAGCGGTAATGCGATTTGGCAAGGTTGTTCACGATCTGCGTCATCCCTTCGCTCACGAAATCGGCAAACTGCATTTCTACCATTGCCTTGTACTTATTGATCGATAAGCCAAAGCCGGCGCCCAGGATAGCGGATTCGCACAGTGGCGTATTACGCACACGGGCTTTGCCAAACTCTTCCACGAAGCCTTCGGTGATCTTAAACACACCGCCGTAATCGGCAATGTCCTGGCCCATTAATACTAAGTTCTCATGCTTGCGCATGGCTAAGCGTAAGCCGTCGGAAATCGCGTCGATGAGGCGCTTGTTCGTTTTTGTGCCGGCTGCAGCGGATGTATCCGTTGTGCTGTAAGGCGCATACATTTCCGAAAGCTCTTTGGTGGTATCGGGTGGAGGCAAGGTTTCTGCAAAGGTTTTTTCAAGGCCCTGCTCAATGTCGTGCTTAATATCCGCACGCATCTTTTCGATGAGCTCTTCCGTTAAGACGCCTTCATCAATCAGGAATTTCTCGAAATTATTCACAGGGTCTTTTCTGCCCCATACCTCGAATAATTCTTTGGGAACGTATTTAGTGCCGGAGGCCTCTTCGTGGCCGCGCATCCGGAAGGTGACACATTCCAGGAGCACAGGGCGCGGGTTTTCGCGAATGGATTCCGCTAAATTCTTGACGGTTTCATATACTTTCAGGACGTTGTTGCCATCTACGGTTACGCCTTCCATGCCATAGCCAATCGCCTTGTCGGCAAAAGACTTGCAGCGGAACTGCTCATTGCTCGGCGTTGATAAGCCATAGCCATTGTTCTCGATCACGAAGATCACCGGCAGGTCCCACACAGCAGCCGTGTTCAGGCTTTCGTGGAAATCGCCCTCGCTCGCGCCACCGTCGCCGCTGAACACCACCGTTACTTTTTTATCGTTGCGGAGCTTGTTGGCTAAAGCAATCCCGTCGGCTACACCCAGCTGCGGGCCCAGGTGAGAGATCATGCCCACGATGTTGTATTCCTGCGTACCGAAGTGGAAAGAACGGTCGCGACCCTGGGTGAAGCCGCTTGGCTTGCCCTGGAACTGCGAGAATAAGCGGTTCATCGGGATGCCACGCGTGGTGAACACTCCAAGGTTGCGGTGCATCGGCAAAATAAACTCGTCGCGGTTGAGCGCGGTCGCCACGCCTACTGAAATAGCCTCCTGGCCGATGCCGCTGAACCATTTGGCAATTCGCCCCTGGCGCAATAAGAGAAGCATTTTTTCTTCAATCATGCGGGGCGTTAAAATGTTCTTGTAAAGTTGTAAGAGTGTATCGTCTTTGTGTTTGCGACGGTCAAATTTTACCGGAGATTCAGCGGTGATCATGTGCTTTTATATTTTTAGCAAAATTATCATTTTAAGCGTATTTTTAAGCATATTTTTCATCAATAAATTAAATGCGTCATTAAGCGGCCCCGGCCTTGTTGTTTTGAGTTTTTTTAAGCGATATCCTGCCTTTCCGTTTTATGTGTTTCTGTTTTCTGTGGTCATGTTTGTGCTTGTACCGGGGCTTGTGCAACAAGGCATGTTCATGGATGGAATTCAATATGCCTGCGTATCGAAAAACCTGGCGGAAGGATATGGCAGCTTCTGGTTTCCCTTTTTAAGTCCCTTTTGGTGCCAAAACGGGGCGTTTCATTTTTTTGAGCATCCGCCCTTGTTCTATTGGGCCGAATCCTGGTTCTTCCGCATTCCCGGCGCCGGCGCTTATGCCGAAAAAATATTCTGCGCGGTGCTTTGGCTTTTAAATGCGGGATGCATCTACAGCTTATGGAGGCTGATCTACGGAAAAGACCAGGATAAAAAACCGTTTGGCTGGCTGCCTCTGCTGCTCTGGACCATTACGCCGGTTTGCTTCTGGTGTTTTCATCATAATATGATCGAAATCCTGGTATCGTTGTTCATGCTGAGCTCAGTATACTTCGGGCTGTGTTTTTTAATGGATGAGCAGAGAAAAAAGTATCGCTATCTGGTGTTGTCAGCCGCCCTGCTGTATGCCGGCTTCTTAACGAAAGGCCTGGTCGCATTGTTTCCCCTGAGCCTGTGCCTGGTGTTTGCCCTTACGCACCGCAGGCTATCTTTAGGGAAAGCCCTTCTTTATACAGGGATTGTTATTGTGGTGTTTGCCCTGCTGTTCCTGACAGTATACCTGGTCAGTCCTTCCGCAAATTACATGCTGAATTTTTATTTTAAGGAAAGGCTTCTCAGCCGCATTGAGCAAACGCCGACCACGAACAATCGTTTTGAGCTGCTCTTCGACCTGCTGTCGCAGCTACTTCCGGTGCTCATCATCACAGTAGGCGCTTTTCTTACACAGATTATCAGGAAGCGTTTGCCCGCCAGGAATGAGGGCAGGCGCTGGTTCCGGTTTTTCCTGCTGATGGGAGTTTGTGGCTCTGTGCCGATTATGTTGACAATGGTACAGAAGGGATTTTACTTTATGCCTTCACTGGGCTTTTATGCGCTGGCCTTTTCGGTGTTGATTCTGGGCTTTTTTCGTAGCTGTCGGATCAATGTGCAGCAGGTATCGTATAAGGTGTTTAAGGGGCTGAGTCTTTTGCTTGCAGTGGCTTCCGTTGTGTTCGTTGCCTGGTCGGCAGGAAAATTCAGCCGCGACGAAGCTGTGCTGAACGAAGTACATGAACTGGGAGCCCTGATGGAGCGGGAAGGGACGGTCAACGTGGATATGGATGTCTATTGCACCTGGAACTACCAGTTTTACCTTCAACGCTATCACCGTGTATACCTTGATCCAACCAAAACATACCGAAACTACCTTTTGGTAAAAGATACCTCACAAACTCCCTGGCTACAGCATTATCGCTTTGAGAAGTCGTTCCCCTCAGGCTTTCGTCTTTATAAAAGAAAGTAAATGCTAAGGGAGGATAACGTAAGAAAGTTTCTTGCCGTAGCATTCAACGGTTAATGTTGCCTGCTGTTGCCCCTTGCGGATGGAGAACAGATTGGCGCCGTATTTCAGAGCCTGGGATGAATTAAAAGAACCATCACTTACCGAAAAATGAGCATCGGCAGGAATGTTTTTCCCAAGAGCTTGTAAATTATAAACACCGTGGCTGTATGGCACTAAAGATAAAACAAAGCCTTCGTTTGTATGATCGGAGCGTTTACCGTAGAGGAATTTTGTTTTCGATGTAAGCTTGGTGATCGCCAGCGTATCATTTTTTTTCTCGAACACTGTTTCCGGAAAAGGCTTTGCAGATCCCGGATCGCTTGTCCACACCCGGATGTAATCAATAGCAAAGTTTCCCGAGCGTTTGATGCTGGTGTCGGGAGCAGGATGGAAAGACCCGTCTTTGCCGGGTACTGCAATATTAGCGCATAATACTTTTTCTTCATGCAGCGGAACTTTGCTGTAGGCGATGCACTCACCGTTAAGAAAATATTTGACGTATTCCGGTGTCCATTCGCCGGCAATCACGTGATAGCCTTTGCTCAGATCGCCTTTAACATAGACCCAGTCGCCCCACCATTTTTTCCGGAAGACATCGCGTAGCTTATTTTCTTCTTTCTTCTGGCTATGCCTGCCCACGTGAATGGCATTTTTCTTTTCCGTTTTTAACTCCATCCAGTCAATCTCTTCATTTGGCGTGCCGCCATAGAGCCAGAAAGCCGGCCAGTAGCCTTTTTCTTCGGGAATCCTGAACCTTGCCTCAAAATAGCCGTATTTGTATGTTTTCCTGGATTGGATCATTCCGGATGTATAATGAAAGAGCCGCTTATTGAGGCCATAAAACCTTCCATCCAGTATCATTGAATCCGAATCGGGCAACCAATCGACCATACGGGCCGTTGTGTCTTCTTTCACGGCAAAGAGGTTCAGGTAACCGTTTTTTAATTCCAGATTTTTCCCATCGGTATAATACTCTTGCTCCTTTTGCGAGAAAATACTGCGGCTCCAGCCATACCAGTAACTCCATTTTCGGATGTCGAGTGTATCCTGCCCAAACTCATCGCCATCGGTATAATACCAGGTAATGATGGTATCCTTGTTGAACTGCCAGAGCCGTTGGGCGCTGAGGTTGCTGGAAAGATGCAATGCTGTGGCCAGAATTGAAATTTTGAGAAAACGATCCATGATTTGTTGAGACCGAAGATACATCAAAAAAACAGGAATAAATTTTACCCGTGACGGCGTTTCAATTAACAATATATAATAAGGCTCCGTACCCTGAGCCGGAAATTATTGGTATTTTTGAATGACTTAAGCTTAGTTTATGATACGTTCAGTTATTGCAGGTTCCTTGTTGGTTCTCTCAGCCACGCTCAGTTCACAGGTGATGTGGCAGGTTAAAAACGGTAGCTCACAAACGTGGTACCTGGCGCAAACCGATGAGTTCAACGACAATAAAGTAAATCCCGACATCTGGAAATCCATCAGCTCTCCACGGCCTTATCACATCGATCTCGACCTGTATTACAAAGCGGATAACATCCGGTATAACACCGGCTTTATTTCCCTGCTGAGCAGCAAAGAAACCATCACTGCTAAGGTTGAGCCTAATGCTGAAGAGAAGGCCTATCTCGAAAAAAATAAAAAAGCACTCAATGCTGCCGACGAATACCAGTTTGCCTATTCAGGGGCTTTGCTGTGCAGCCAGGTGTTATATCAACCGGGCTATTTCGAAATGCGCTTCAAAGCCAGCGATCAGAAAGGCGTGTGGCCCTCGCTTACGCTCACCGGAGGCAATGAGTCCGTCGCCTTATTTTCCGCAAACGGCGAAGCTCCTGATCAGGCGTATGCAGGTGTACCTTGTACGAATGGCTGTACACCCACATCGGCGATGTATTTTAAAAAAAGCTTTGGCGGTTTTACCAAACTCAATGAGCCTTTTTCCAAAGACTGGAATATCATTTCGGTAGAGTGGGGAACGGATGACATAACCTGGTTTGTCAACGGCACGCCTGTGGGCTATTACAAAGGGATAGTGACGGCGGGAAAGACATTGGTGCTGAGTAATGGCGTGTCTAAAAAAGGCTACGGGCTCAAGAACGGCCCTACGGAAAAAACACAGTTTCCGGCAAGCCTGGATGTGGATTATGTGAGGATCTGGAGCAAATCCGATACCTCCGGGAAATACAAGGATAATTATGCTCTGTTTGAACATGCAGGGCTCACCATCGATAACCGGCTTTTGTACAGCGGCGAAGTAAAAAAGAAAGACAAAGCCATTTCCAAAGCAAAGGAGCTGTCGGGAGAACTGGGAACAATCACCATGCTTCCTGTGTTATACAACAAATACAGTTTATCGATCCAGGGAAATCACTTAAGCTCGATGCAGGTGGATGTGTATGACCGCTTTAATGAAAAAGTTGCCGGCTTTGCTTTGAGTAATGTGCAGTATTATGTCATGGACCTGAGTGCTTTGCCAACCGGACCTTATAAGGTAAAAATCTCGGTTTTGGGCCAGGTATTGGAGCAGGATATCCCGATCATTAACCCTGAAAAAGTAGGCGAACAACGCGATGGAAAATAGTTTGTTAATCGTACTTTTAGTAGCTGCTGTCTCTTATCTGGGATGGAGGCTGTACAAGACTTTCACCAAAAAAAAATGCGGCGATAAGAACTGCGGCTGCGGGTGAGTCTACTGCACTAAGATTTTCGTAGGGGGGTAAGAGCTTCAGCCTCCACCAATCGTTGACTGAGCGGAGCCGAAGTCAACGAGCACACGCCATTGCGGGCGTAACGAAGTGTAGCGACACCATCTCACGTTAAAAGAGATGGTATCACCAGGTTCGCCATGACGAGAAAAATTATTGGCTGTTTTTACTTCATTGCCTTCAGGCTCAGATCCAGGCTTTTCACATGGTGTGTGAGCGCGCCTACCGAGATAAAATCCACGCCGCATTTAGCATAAGCCGCAATGGTTTTTTCGGTGATGCCGCCGGAGCTTTCCACTTCGAAGGCTCCGTTGATGAGCTTCACCGCCTTTTTGGTATCGGCGATGTTATAATTGTCGAGCATGATGCGCTGGAAACCACCTTTCTTTAAAAGCAATTTCACATCGTCAATCGTGCGCGTTTCCACTTCTATCGGGAGTTTGCGTTTTGTTTTTTTCAGGTAAGCATGTGTGGCATCCAGGGCTTCGAGGATTCCGCCGGCAAAGTCGATATGATTGTCTTTGATCATGATCATATCGTATAAGCCAAAACGGTGATTGGCACCACCACCGATCACTACCGCCCATTTTTCGAAGAAGCGGAAGTTAGGTGTGGTCTTGCGTGTGTCGATTACTTTGGTCTTAGTACCTTTGCAAAGTCCCTGCAGGTAATTGGTTTTGGTAGCGATGGCGCTCATGCGCTGCATCACATTCAGCACCAGCCGCTCGGTCGTGAGTAATTTCCGGCTGTTGCCTTCCACCAGAAACGCAATGTCTCCCACTTTTACGCTTGAGCCGTCTTTGATCAGCTCCGTAAATTTGAACCCAGGATCTACAGCCTTAAAGATCTCGCGGGCCGCTTCAATGCCTGCAATGATGCCCTCTTCCTTGACGATGAGCCGGCACTTTCCCTTGTGGTTGGCAGGAACCGTCGCCAAAGCCGAATGATCGCCATCGCCTACATCTTCCTGTAAAGCGTTTTGAACGAAGGTTTTGAAGTTGAAATGTTTTTTGTGGAGTTGGATGTAATTAGCCATTGTCAGTTTCTATACGGAACTGCGAAATTACGTTTCCTCTCACTAATATGGAAATCCTGAATTTTCCATTCATGGTATCCAGCGAGCCGGTAATGAACTGCTGGTCGCCGTTGACGATGCTGGTATGTGAAGTCTGGTAGTTTTTGACTTTATGCTTGCTGAAAAAATCCTCGATGAGCGCCTGGGCCTGGGATTTGCTGAGAAGGTCTTCCTGGCTCAGCACTTTGATGGAAACGCGGTCGGCAAAATTCTTCACAATCTCAGAGGCATTTCCCTGTTTCAAGGCATTGTTGATGTCATCGTTGATGTCCTTTAGTGCGAATGAAACACTGAGAAGAGAAAGTAAAAGTATTGCAAGTGCTTTCATTTATTGTAACTTTACTCTCAAAGTTAACAATTATTATGCCTAAGTAATTTAACATTTGTCGAAACGTGAAGATTTTATTGATCCAAATAGAGAAAACCACTGATTTATACCTGGTAGAGGGCGTAAAAATATACGCTGAGCGCTTAAAGAACTATGTCCAGTTTTCTACCGAAACCCTTGTGATGCCTAAAAGCGTGAGGCAAAAACCGGTGGATGAGCAGAAGCGGGCAGAGGCGCAGGAGATACAGAAGCTGCTGGAGCCGTCTGATTACCTGGTGTGTATGGATGAACATGGAAAACAATATACATCCGTTGGATTTTCGGAATTTCTGAATAAGCGCATGGTGTCGGGCTGTAAGCGCCTGGTATTCCTGATTGGCGGACCCTATGGTATTGATGCTTCCATCCTCACGAAGGCATCCACGGTCTTGTCCTTATCGGAAATGACCTTTTCCCATCAGATGGTGCGGCTTTTTTTCAACGAACAGCTTTACCGCGCTTTCAGCATTTTGAAAAACGAAAAGTACCATCACGAGTGATTTCTGTGACAAACCACACCTTCGATAAACTAAAAACAGCTGCGATCGGGCAGCTGTTTTTGTTGATGAACGTTTTAGCGTCAAGCGTTTATTTCCGTTTTATTACTTTTTCAGCGGCTTCTACAATATTAATGGTATCGAGGCCGTATTTGGTCATGAGCTGGTCAGGCGTGCCGCTTTCCCCGAAGCTGTCGTTCACGGCCACAAATTCCTGGGGAGCCGGTGTGTTGCGGGCAAGCAATTGAGCTACGCTGTCGCCCAGGCCACCGTTCATCTGGTGTTCTTCGGCAGTCACCACACATTTGGTTTTAGCAACCGATTTCAGGATCGCCGCATCGTCCAGCGGTTTAATCGTATGAATGTTGATGATCTCCGCAGAAATGCCTTTGGCAGCCAGCTGTTCGCCCGCTTCAATGGCTTTCCATACCAAATGGCCAGTGGCAATAATGGTCACATCCGTCCCCTCGTTCAGCATAATGGCTTTGCCGATTTCGAACTTCTGGTCGGCAGGTGTAAAATTAGGAACCGTAGGCCTGCCAAAGCGCAGGTATACCGGGCCGTGGTGGTCGGCAATGGCAATGGTTGCCGCCTTCGTCTGGTTGTAGTCGCAAGGGTTGATCACGCACATGTGAGGCAGCATTTTCATGAGGCCGATATCTTCCAGGATCTGGTGAGTCGCACCGTCTTCGCCCAGGGTGAGCCCGGCATGCGAAGCACAGATCTTCACATTTTTCCCGGAATAAGCCACACTCTGGCGGATCTGGTCATACACGCGGCCGGTGCTGAAATTGGCAAAGGTACCTGTAAAAGGGATCTTGCCGCCAATGGTTAAACCGGCTGCGATGCCAATCATATTGGCTTCGGCAATCCCAACCTGGAAAAAGCGTTCAGGATGATCTTTCTGGAAAGCATCCATTTTCAGGGAACCGGTAAGGTCGGCGCATAAGGCTACCACATCCGGATTGGTTTTTCCTAATTCTGATAAGCCGGCTCCAAAGCCTGAACGGGTGTCTTTTTTTTCGGTATAGGTGTATTTTTTCATTGCTCTTGTGCTCTTTTTCGCGTGCGCTAATCTACTAAAACAGATTGGTTTTGCGGGTTTATTTTTCTCCTGAATTATTAAGGGTTATTAAAGTTTAATGGTGGTTGTGACGGCCGATGTGATCGTAAACTTCCGTTCGATGGTGCCGGTTGTTTCCCTGACGCCATCATAGCGGAACTCCATCTTGTATGTTCCGGGTTGCAGGTAAATGATCTCATTCATCAGGTTTTTGTTGAGGTTGCACACCCAGGTTACTTTTTTACCATCGTCGGTATAAATGCTTCCGGTGCCATTGCTTACTTTAGTAATGTAGGCGTTGCCCGATGTGGGAACCTTGATGGTATTGGTGGTGCTCTGTTTGATCTCCACATCATTCAGGTAAATGCGCGGAAGCGTCAGCACCTCAATATCGTATTTTCCGACAATGTATTTATCCGTTTTCCCGAAATCCTGGATGTTCAGCGTATTCATTTCTCCATTCTTACGTACCACGCAGGTCGGGAAATATTTGCTGAGCGCACCGTCGAGCTCAAGCCTCAGGTAGCCCTGCGGCGCATCTACCGGGATTACATTGTGCCTGCCCTGCTGGATGGTAATACCCTTTTTTTCCACCGGCGGAATGGTGTGAACCATGAGGTCGTAGGTGATGTTGGGATTCAGAACGATGGTATCCGGATTGCCGCGGTGGTTGAGCGTATGCAGGTAATTATATTTCACCTGTTTGGTGACGGCATCGTAAAAGGTCATGTTCACATCTGTTTCCGTAGGCTTTTTGGCGAGGTCGAGCAGGTCGACCTGTACGGTGGTTTGCGAAATGGCTTCGGTAAGCACGAGGTTGAGAACGTCCTTAAAATTGGCCTCGTTGCTCACGTCATAAAACTTTCCCATGCAGCCGAATACGTCTGCAAATTTCACATCCAGGCCTACGCCGATCACAAAGGGACGTAAAAAAATGCCTTTCTTTTGCAGCTCGGCCGATACTTCGCAGGGCACGCCGCCGCATTCTTCAATGCCATCCGTGATCAGGATCACGATGTTCCGGCAATTGCTGCAGGGTGTAAAGTCGGCGGCACTTTCTCCCAGAGAGTAGGCAATAGGCGTGGTACCAAGCGGCTCCAGCTTCTGGATGCGCTGCTTGATTTTTAAGGCATTGACATTGGCTTTGGCAAAAGGAATTTCCAGTTTGGTGTCTTTACAGTTTCGCTCGGGTTTAATAAAGGTGGTGTGGCCGTAGCAGCGCAGCGCCAACTCCAGGTTCGGGAGTCCTTTGAGGCTGTCGAGGAATTCACCCATGATCCTTTTGGCTACCTCAATTTTGATGTTGCTGTTCCAGGGAGCATACATGCTGTAGGAGTCGTCAAAAATAAAGAGGATGCGGTTGGTGGTTTGGGAAACTGCCGAATGATGGATGGTAAATGCGAAATGAAAGGCCAGAAGAAATTTAATGCATTTGTTTTTCTTCACAGGTATAGCCATTTAACATTCAACTTTTAAAATTTGGTAACTCTTAGTAATCGGCCTCATTGCCCACGAGCTGATCGAGCGCTTTTTGCAATTGCTCGTCGTTTGGAGCAGAGCCGTGCCATTTGTGTGTTCCCATCATAAAGTCGACACCGGCACCCATTTCTGTTTTCATGATGATGATGATGGGCTTGCCTTTTCCGATAAAGGTTTTGGCTTTCCGGAATCCTTCGATCACAGCCGTCATGTTATTGCCCTCCTGGATGTCCAGCACTTCCCAGCCAAAGGCTTCAAACTTGGCCCTCAGGTTGCCCAGGGATAACACGTTTTCCACGTCACCGTCGATCTGGCGGCCGTTATAGTCGATGGTGGCAATGTAATTGTCTACCTTATTGGCAGCGGCGTATATCGCGGCTTCCCAGATCTGTCCTTCCTGCAGCTCGCCATCGCCGTGAAGGCTGTATACGATGTTTGTGTCTTTATTTAATTTCTTCGCAAGCGCAGCGCCAATGGCTACGCTCATGCCCTGGCCCAGGGAGCCGCTGGCAATGCGAACGCCCGGAAGGCCTTCGTGCGTGGTAGGATGGCCCTGCAGGCGGGAATTGAGTTTACGGAAGGTCTTAAGCTCATCAATCGGGAAATAGCCGCAGCGTGCCAGAACACTATAGAAAACCGGTGAAATATGCCCGTTGCTCAGGAAGAACAGGTCTTCTCCCTTGCCATCCATGCTGAAATTCTTAGGATCGTGCTTCATCACCACATTGTAGAGCGCTACCAGGTATTCGGTGCAGCCGAGCGACCCTCCCGGGTGGCCTGAGTTTACGGCGTGAACCATTCTTACGATGTCTCTTCTTACCTGTTTTGCGAGTTGTTCCAGTTGTGAAATATCAGCCATAGCGCTATTTTTCTGGCAAAAATACTATTTGCCTATGCTCTATAACGTCAATGTTGATAATAATAACAGGATGTTAAAAAATAACCCGCCAATCTGATTTTTCACCGCTTTAAGGCCGCTTTTGTTAAAAACTGCGCCATTTTGCTACGAATAATAGTAAGAGGCCGCGCTTGATTTTAATATATTTGCAGCTTAAATTATTTCAGGCTCAGCGTTTCTGGTTGATAACCAGTAAGCTGAAAACCTGGAAACCTGAAACAGAAAAATTATGGCTTTAAAATGCGGAATTGTAGGGTTGCCTAACGTGGGAAAATCAACTCTTTTTAATTGTTTAAGTAATGCGAAGGCTCAGGCGGCCAATTTCCCGTTCTGTACCATCGAGCCCAACGTCGGTGTGATCACAGTACCCGATGAGCGCCTCAACAAACTGGCGGAGCTCGTCAAACCTCAGAATATCCTCCCGACAACGGTTGAGATTGTGGATATTGCCGGTTTGGTAAAAGGGGCCAGTAAAGGCGAAGGCCTGGGGAATAAGTTCCTGGCCAATATCAGGGAATGTAACGCCATTCTGCATGTGCTGCGCTGCTTCGATAATGATAATGTGATCCACGTGGATGGCAATGTGAACCCGGTTCGTGACAAAGAGATCATTGATACGGAATTGCAGTTAAAAGACCTGGAATCAGTAGATGCCAAGCTGAAAAAGTTTGAAAAAGCGGCGAAGACCGGTAATGATAAGGAAGCCGTAAAAACCTATAACACGCTCTTAAGGGTAAAGGAAACCCTGGAAAGCGGGCAGTCGGCCCGTGCCTGTAAGCTGGAGGAAAGTGAGCTGCCTTATATTGCGGACCTGCACATGCTCACCATCAAACCGGTGATGTACGTGTGCAACGTGGATGAAGCATCGGCCAAAACAGGAAACAACCATGTGGACGCCGTGAGGGAAGCTGTGAAACATGAGAACGCCGAGATTCTTGTGATCACCGCGCAAATGGAAAGCGAGATCGCCGCCCTGGAGACTTATGAGGAAAAGCAAATGTTCCTCGCCGAAATGGGATTGGATGAGCCGGGTGTGAATAAGCTTATTAAACAAGCCTATAGCTTATTGAAACTGCAAACCTATTTTACAGCCGGTGTCAAAGAAGTACGCGCCTGGACGATTGAAAAAGGAATGACAGCACCTCAGGCGGCCGGTGTGATCCATACGGATTTCGAAAAAGGATTTATCCGTGCGGAGGTAATTGCCTATAACGATTACATCACCTACGGCTCGGAAAACGCCTGTAAGGAAGTTGGTAAGCTGAGAGTGGAAGGAAAAGAATACGTCGTGGCCGACGGCGATGTGATGCATTTCAGGTTTAATGTGTAGAGAGTTTCAGGTTTGAGGTTTCAGGTTGTGTAACTGAAACCGGAAACTTGCAGCCGGACATAAAAAATAATTAATGGCAACAATAAAACGCTTTGAGGATTTGGAGGTCTGGCAATTGGCCAGGGAGCTGAATATTAAAATCACGCCATTATTGGAAAGATTAAGTGAAGTAAAAAATTATGATTTAAAAAGCCAGTTAGATCGTTCGGCCGGTTCTGTGATGGATAACATTTCAGAAGGCTTTGAGCGGGATGGTAACAGGGAATTTATACAGTTTTTAGCAATATCAAAAGGTTCCTTAGGAGAAGTAAGATCACAATTATACAGAACACTGGACAGAAATTTTATTGAAAAAGAAAAACACGATGTATTGCAGGAGGAGTGTTTAGTGTTAGCAGGCAAACTCGGAAAATTTATATCGTATTTAAATAACTCAGAGATCAGAGGGAACAAGTTTAAAAAGTAATGACCAGGCACAAATTTTTAGTTACTACAACCAGAAACTTTTAACCTGAAACTAGAAACAAGGACAATGGCAAAAGAAATAGCAAGTTATAACGAAGACAGTATCAAATCCCTTGATTGGAAAGAGCATATCCGGATGCGTCCAGGTATGTATATCGGAAAGCTGGGAGATGGCTCTGCCTTTGATGATGGGATCTACGTGCTGATCAAGGAGGTAATGGATAACTCCATCGATGAGTTTATGATGGGTGCGGGGAAGAAGATCGAAGTGAACGTGAAAGAGGGTGTGGTATCGATCAGGGATTACGGACGTGGCATTCCATTGGGCAAGGTCGTGGAAGTGGTATCGAAAATCAATACCGGTGGTAAATACGACAGCGATGCTTTCAAAAAATCCATTGGTTTGAATGGTGTGGGGACAAAGGCAGTGAATGCCTTAGCCATCCATTTTAAGGTAACGGCATACCGCGACGGGCAAAGCAAAACAGCGGAATTCTCCTGCGGTGAGCTGGTGAAGGAGTCGAAGGTGGAGAAAACAAATGAAGCCAACGGTACTTATGTGGAGTTCAGACCCGATGATACCATCTTTAAAAAATACCACTTCGTGCATGAGTACATTGACCGCATGTTGTGGAACTACGCTTTCCTCAATACAGGCCTGACCCTGTACTTCAATGGCAATGTCTATAAATCCGACAACGGCTTAAAAGATTTGCTGGAGAAAAATATTACCGGTGAGATTTTATACCCGATCATCCATTTACGTGGCGACGATATCGAGCTGGCGATGACGCACAGCAATGAGCACTTTTCGGAAGAGTATTACAGTTATGTGAACGGACAGTATACCACGCAGGGCGGAACGCACCAGGCGGCCTACCGCGAAGCGGTGGTGAAAACGATCCGGGAGTTTTACAAAAAGGATTTCGACCCGACGGATGTGCGTAAGTCTATTGTAGCGGCCATCTCGGTGCGTGTGCAGGAGCCTGTGTTCGAATCCCAGACCAAAACAAAATTAGGGTCACAGGAAGTAGCGCCGGGCGGACAGTCAATGCGCTCTTTCGTAGGTGATTTTATCAAGCAGCAGCTGGATAATTATTTGCATAAAAATCCGGAAACGGCGCGCGCCATCGAAGCCAAGATCCTGGCAAATGAGCGTGAGCGTAAGGAGCTGTCGGGGATCCAGAAACTGGCGCGTGAGCGTGCGAAGAAATCGTCCCTGCACAATAAAAAGCTGCGCGATTGCCGCGTACACCTGGATGACTCCAAAAATCCACGTGCTCATGAAACCACGATCTTTATTTGTGAGGGAGATTCGGCGAGTGGCTCTATTACAAAGACCCGCGACGTAAATACCCAGGCGGTGTTCAGCCTCAAAGGAAAGCCGCTGAACTGCTTTGGTCTTGGAAAAAAAGTGGTTTATGAGAACGAAGAGTTTAACCTCCTGCAGGCCGCGTTAAACATCGAGGATTCCCTGGAAGACCTGCGCTACAACAACGTGGTGATCGCTACGGATGCCGATGTGGATGGAATGCATATCCGCTTATTATTACTGACCTTCTTTTTACAATTCTTCCCTGACCTGGTGAAGAACGGTCACGTGTATATTTTACAAACGCCTTTATTCCGTGTACGCAATAAAAAAGAAACCATTTATTGTTACAGCGACGAAGAGCGCAAAGCGGCGATTGCCAAACTGGGGCCTAAGCCCGAGATCACACGATTCAAAGGTTTAGGAGAGATCTCACCGGATGAGTTTAAATTGTTTATCGGGAAGGATATCCGCCTGGAGCCGGTACTGCTGGATCAGCAGGCCTCTATCCAGCAGCTGCTGAGCTACTACATGGGCAAGAACACGCAGGACAGGCAGGAGTTTATCATCGATAACCTGGTAATCGAAAAAGACCTGGAGGAAGAGTTGGTGAAAATTTAAAAAGAATAGAATACCGTCAGGTAGGAGCGAAACATGATCAGAACGAATGTGTTGCTCCTAACGGAGCAAGTAGAGAGGGGAGCAGAGGTTAATAATGTTTTGTCCCTACGGGACAAAAGCCAGGCACTACTGTGAAATAAACAACAAGATTGAAAATCCGGCTCCGTAGGAGCCAAACATTATTAAGACAAAAAGAATACCGCCAGGCTCCGTAGGAGCCAAACATTAATATATGCCAAACACCTATACACAAATATTTTATCACGTCGTTTTTGTAGTGAAGAGAAGGCAAAGCCTGATCAATGCTTCGTGGAAAGATGATTTGTATAAATATATTTCAGGGGGCATTACAAACCAAAACCAAAAATTATATATAATTAATGGAATGCCTGATCATTTGCATATTTTAATCAGTTGCAAGCCCAATATCACGCTTTCAAATCTTATCAAGGAGATCAAGGAACATTCAACCAAGTATATTAACGAGCAAAAGTTTACGGCTGAAAAATTCTCATGGCAGGAAGGTTATGGTGCTTTTTCGGGTTCATACCGGAATTTAGATCAGGTTGTAAACTATATTAAAAATCAGGAAGAGCATCATAAGGTAAAAACCTTTAGAGAGGAGTATACCGGCTTTCTTAAAGAACAGAATATTGATTTTGAAGACAAGTATCTCTTTGAAGAAGTAAAATAGCATTATAAAAAAGAATGGAAGAAAATACAAATAACGAACACAACGAATTAAGTACGGTGAAGCATGTGTCGGGCATGTTCAAGAACTGGTTTATAGATTACGCCAGTTATGTCATCCTGGAGCGTGCCGTGCCGGCCATGGAGGACGGGTTGAAGCCTGTGCAACGCCGGATCCTGCATAGCATGTGGGAGCTGGAAGATGGGCGCTACAACAAAGTGGCGAACCTGATCGGAAATACGATGAAGTATCACCCGCATGGCGATGCCAGTATCGGTGATGCGCTGGTGGCGATGGGGCAGAAGGACCTGCTGATTGATTGCCAGGGTAACTGGGGAAATATCCTTACCGGCGACAGCGCTGCTGCACCACGTTACATCGAGGCAAGGCTTTCCAAGCTGGGACAGGAAATTATTTTTAACCCGAAAACCACGAACTGGGGCATGAGCTACGACGGCCGTAACAAAGAGCCGATCACCCTTCCTGTAAAATTTCCTTTAGTGCTGGCTCATGGCGTAGAAGGGATTGCTGTGGGTTTGGCTACCAAGATCCTGCCTCACAATTTCAATGAGCTGATCGATGCTTCCATCCAGATCCTGAGAGGAAGGAAAGCCGTGATCTACCCGGATTTTATTACGGGAGGCATTGCCGATTTCAGCGATTACAAAGACGGCCTGCGTGGCGGAAAAATTAAAGTACGCGCACGCGTGAAAGAGCTGAATTCGAAAACGCTGATCATTTCCGAAATTCCTTTCGGAACAACGACCGGCTCGCTGATCGATTCTATCCTGGCGGCCAACGAGAAAGGTAAGATCAAGGTGAAAAAGGTAGAGGACAATACCGCAGAGAATGTGGAGATCCTGATTCACCTGCAGCCTGGCATCTCTCCTGATAAGACCATCGATGCCCTCTATGCCTTTACGAATTGTGAGGTGAGCATTTCGCCAAATGCCTGCATCATTGAGAATGAGAAGCCCCGTTTTGTAGGCGTAAGCGAGATCCTGAAAATTTCCACGCAGCAAACGCTGGAGCTGTTGCGCCGTGAGCTGGAGATCGAGCAACGCGAGTTGGAGGAGAAATGGCATTTTGCTTCTTTGGAAAAGATCTTCATTAAGCAGGAAATGTACATCGACTTCAAAAAATATTCGAACAGGGAGACCTTATTCGAGTACTTGTACGAGGCGTTCAAGCCTTATAAGAAAAAGCTGATCCGCGAGATTACCGATGAAGATCTGCAGCGCCTCACACAGATTCCGATGATCCGCATTACCCGTTTCGATACCATCAAAGCGGAAGATCACATGAAAGAGCTGGAAGAGAAGATTGCAACCGTGAAAGGCCACCTGGCAAACCTGGTGGATTATGCCGTAGACTATTTCAAGAATTTAAAGAAAAAATACGGAGCGGGCAGAGAGCGCAAAACCGAAACCAAAGAGCTGGAGGCGATCAATGCCACACAGGTAATTATTGCCAGCGAAAAATTATACGTAAACCGCGCGGAAGGCTTTGCCGGTAAAAGTTTAAAGAAAGATGAGTTTGTGTGCGATTGCTCCGACCTCGACGATATCATTGCCTTTACGAAGGAGGGAAAAATGAAGGTCTTCAAAGTATCTGATAAAGTGTTTATCGGCAAGGACATCATTTACATTGCCATCTTCAAGAAAAATGATGAACGCACCACTTATAACATGATCTACACCGACGGGCCGAAAGGTGTCACCTTTATCAAGCGCTTTAATGTGACCGGTGTCACACGGGAGAAAGAATACGACCTTACCAAGGGCACTCCGAACTCCAGCGTACATTGGTTTACAATCAATCCCAACGGGGAAGCGGAGAAGGTGCAGGTGATTTTAAAACCGGTGGCAGGCCTCCGTAAGTTTGAGCTGGATATTGATTTTGCAGACATTCCGGTAAAAGGGAGGGCTTCGACGGGAAATATTGTGACAAAGTATGCGATCAAAAAGGTGCTGCTTAAAACAAAAGGTGCGTCTACGCTGGCTGCCGAAGACTATTGGTTCAACGATGCCGTACACCGCCTGAATAAGGAGGGAAAAGGCACTTACCTGGGTAAATTTGCAGGCGATGATAAGATTCTGACCATTACCAGCAAAGGCCAGTATAAGCTGTATACCTATGATGTTCTGAACCATTTTGATGAGGACATTGTACTGATTGAAAAATATTATCCTGAGCTGGTGCTAAGCTGTATCTATTACGACGGCGAAAGCAAGTCGTACCTCACCAAGCGTTTCGTTCCCGAAAATATTTCCACCAAGCAGTCGATCATTACCGAGCATGAGGAATCACGCATCGAACTGGTGACCTCACAAATTCAGCCGGTGGTGGATGTGAAGTTTGGAAAACAAAAGGACAAGGAGATTCCTGATGAGACGGTGAACCTCGTAGAGTTTGCGCCGATGGTGAATATGAAAGCCAAAGGAAAAAAACTAACCTCTTATAAAGTGAAAGAGATTAACCTGCGTATACCTGAAGAAATAGAGATGGAAGATTTTAGTGAAGAGGACGAGCAGATCGGGGATAACGGCATGTCGCCCATGGAGCTGCATCGCAGGGCTATGGAAAAGCTGAATGGCAATAACATGAGGGATAAGGACGGGCAGATCAATTTTGATTTTTAACAGAGTGTAGCATTGAACCGGCACCGGTGCTAAAACAGCAATCCGGGGTACGGAGAGATGCTGAAACAAGTTCAGCGTACTATGTTTTTTTATAACCTCGGGATATATGCCTTCCAACTTGGATTAAAACTGGCTTCGCCGTTTAATACAAAAGCTAAATTATGGACGGAAGGAAGAAAAGGCTGGCGCCCGCATTTAAAGGAAGCTGTCGGAAGGCTCGACCTGAAACAGTCCATCTGGCTGCATTGCGCATCCTTAGGGGAGTTTGAGCAGGGGCGGCCCGTGATCGAAAAAATAAAGCAGGACTTTCCAAACCAGAAGATCGTTTTGACCTTCTTTTCGCCCTCGGGCTATGAGATCCAGAAAAATTACCCTTTAGCAGACCTGGTAATCTATCTTCCGGCGGATACGCCCTTCAACGCCTGGCAGTTCCTCGAAATCCTGGAACCGAAAATCGCCATTTTTGTGAAGTACGAGTTCTGGCTCAATTACCTGTTTGGCCTGCACAAACGCTCCATCCCCACGTTCCTGATCTCTACGGTTATCAAAAAACACCAGACTTTTTTCAAATGGTATGGCGGTAACTTCCGTAAAGCACTGAAAACCTATCACACCATTTTCACGCAGGATGTCTATTCGCTTCGCCTGCTCAAATTGCTGAAAGTGGAATCGGGCTCACTGGCCGGAGATACCAGATTCGACCGGGTGTTGCAGATCTGCTCCTCTCCCAAATCCATCCCGGAGATCAAACACTTTGCAGAAAAAGCCTTTGTCGTAGTGGCAGGAAGCTCCTGGGAAAAAGACGAAGACTACCTGATAGAATCATATACTGTTTTAAAAGAAAAACATCCATCGCTCAAGCTCATCATTGCGCCGCATGAGATCGATAAGAACACGATCGATCGCCTGAAGAATCTCCTGCACAAATACCACATTCCTTTTCACCTCTTTTCCGATAACCTTACAACCTACACGCATCCGGTCCTGATCGTCAATGCCATCGGCTTTTTGTCGTCGGTTTATCAATATGGTACGGTAGCGGTCATTGGCGGAGGTTTCGGCGATGGCATTCACAATATCCTGGAGCCTACGGTTTATGGGCTCCCGGTGCTCTTCGGCCCTAACTTCGAAAAATTTAATGAAGCGCATGAGCTCCTGGATCTGAAAGCAGCTTTTGTGTACCATGATGCCAGAGAGATGACTAACCAGCTTCATAGCTTTATGGTGAGCCCGCAGGAGCTTTCGGTGGCCTCTTCACTTGCCAGGAACTATGTCCTTAAAAATTCCGGCGCTACCGATAAGATCGCGACAGTGCTGGAAGATTTTCTCCGTTAATTTTTTTAATATTTTTTTGTTGGCATTTTTGTTTCCCGGAAGCCTGACGGGCTTGAATACTGGCTTATTCTCTACGTCTTTGGGCGAGCTGCTTGCTCCGGAGGAGCAATATGTTTATAGAAAAATAGCATCAAAGGCCCTGCACGCTCCGTAGGAGCGTTATGTTGTTCTTTTGCAAATTTGTGATAGAGTACGTATACCTACGTCACGCCAATCCATATACCTATATCTTTCTACAAACATTCCGCCCCCCTACGGGCAATGTCATTAAGTTAAGAGAAACGAGACAATCGACATTTAACAGGGGCGATAAATGTTTGGCTCCTACGGAGCCAGTGTTATTTTGGTACGATATCTTAATAACATTTTGCTCCTACGGAGCAAGTTGTGCTTCATAATATCAATGGTTTTGCTCCGTAGGAGCCAAACATTTTGCCTCTTTCATTCAAACGAATCCTGCTTAACTTAATGACATTGCCCTACGGGGCTAATGATAGTGACATCGCCCGGAGAAGTGTATCCTCTATTTCCTGCTCCTGATCTTTAAAGCCCTGTAATAAATAATAGGGAATACCAACAAGGTAAAGATGGAGGCTGTTACCAATCCACCGATAATGACTACTGCCAGTGGTTTCTGGCTTTCGGAGCCGATGCCGCTGCTCATGGCGGCAGGTAATAAACCAATGGCTGCCATGAGTGCCGTCATCACCACCGGCCGCGTACGGGCTTTTACAGCCTGCTTGATGGCTTCTCCGAGATCGCTGATCGTCTTCGCCTGGTGATGGAACTCGGAGATGAGGATCACACCGTTCTGGACACAGATCCCGAAAAGCGCAATGAAGCCGACGCCTGCGGAGATCCCGAAATTAATACCCGTGACATGGAGGGCAAGGATCCCACCGATGATGGCAAAAGGGACATTGATGAGCACATAGCCGGCATCCTTGGCGTTCCCGAACATGATGAACAGCAACACGAAAATTAAGATCAGGCTGATCGGAACCATTTGTCCCAGGCGGGTGCTCGCACGCACCTGGTTCTCAAATTCGCCCGCCCAGCCGATGGTGTAGCCATCCGGCAGTTTGATGTTCTTCGCAACGTTGGCCTGTGCTTCGGCAATGGTGCTTCCGAGGTCGCGCTCGCGCACCGAAAATTTCACGCCGATAAAACGTTTGGTATTGTCCCGGTAGATAAAAGCGGGCCCTGTGTTTTTGTCGATCGTTGCAATTTCTTTGAGCGGGATCTTCGTGCCTTTGATCGTCGGGATCATCAGCATCATAATGTCATCCTCGTTCTTCCGGTACTCGTGCTGGTAGCGGATGCGGATGTCGAATTTCCGCTCGCCTTCATATTTTACAGAAGCGGTTTTCCCACCGATGGCCATTTCAATAACGGCCTCTGCATCTGCTTTGGTAACGCCGTACATGGCCATTTTTTCCTCATCCAGCTGGACCGCCATTTCCGGTTGCCCTAAATTTCGCAGGATCCCCACATCTTTAATGCCTTCCACATTTTTAATCTGCTCGAGCACCTGGTTGGCAATCTCATCCAGCTTGTTGAGGTCATCGCCGTAGATCTTGACGGCATTCGAGGCATTCATGCCCGCTACCGCTTCCGCTACGTTATCGATGATCGGTTGCGAGTAGTTATAGTTGATGCCCTGGTAGTTTTTCAGGCGCTTGTCCATTTCTTCCACAAGGCCGTCCATCGTGATTTTCCGCTTCCATTCTTCTTTTGGCTTCAGGTTCACCTGCATCTGTACATAGTAAAAGCCACTCGGGTCGGTACCGTCATTGCTACGTCCCACCTGCGAAAGAACACCATTCACCTCCGGGAAGGAATTCAATTCTTTCCGGAGCGTGGTTACCATTTTCACCGTTTCATTCAGGGAGGTGCTCATCGGCAATTTGGCTTCTACCCAGAGCGCGCCCTCATTCAAAGGTGGTAAAAACTCGGAGCCCAGCCAGCGCGTCGAGAAGATGGTTAATACAAAACAGGAAATGGAAATGATGATCGAGAGGCGCTTGTTCCGGAAGGTCCAGTTAAAGCCACGGGTCACCATGCTATTGATAAAGTTGATGAAGAAGTTATGTTTTTCCTTCACATTCTTATTGAGCAGGATAGAGCTCAGAACGGGTACCAGGGTCAGCGTGAAGATCAGGGCACCCAATAAGGCAAAGCCTAAGGTATAAGCCAATGGCGAGAACATTTTGCCTTCTACTTTCTGGAATGCGAAAATAGGAAGCAACGCGGAGATGATAATCAGTTTAGAGAAGAAGATCGCCTTTCCCATTTCGGCACCTGTCTTTTTGATCAGGCTCATTTTTGCCAGGCGGTTGAAGCGTTGCATGCCTTCCTTCGCCGCTTTATGATCGAGGGCCACAAAGATGCCCTCCACCATGACGACGGCCCCGTCGATGATGATCCCGAAATCGACGGCACCCAGGGAGAGCAGGTTGGCGCTCATACCTTTTAATTTCAGGCAGAGAAAGGCAAAGAGCAGGGATAAAGGAATGATGATCGACACGATGACCGTCGTTCGCCAGTCGGCCATAAAAATAAAGACGATCACCGTTACCAGGATAATGCCTTCCAGTAAGTTATGCATCACCGTTTTGGTACAGTAGCTCATCAGGTTATCGCGGTCGTAAAAGGTTTCCATTTTTACATCCGATGGAAGAACCTTTGTATTGAGCTCTTCTATCTTTGCTTTCACGCGTCCCAATACCTCGCTGGGGTTTTCTCCTTTCCGCATCACCACAATGCCTTCTACGGCATCGTCGTTGTCATTCAGGCCAACCTGTCCTACACGCGGCATGCTGCTTACCACGACGCTGGCTACATTTTTCACCAATAGAGGATTTCCATTATACGTATCCACAATGGTATTTTCGATATCCTGCATAGAGTTGTATAAGCCTATTCCACGCACCACATAAGCCTGCCCGTTTTTTTCAATGACATCGCCCCCCACATTCAGGTTCGATTTCGAAACGGCGGTAAACAGCTCTAAAGGCGTGAGGTCGTACTTTTGTAATTTCACCGGGTCGATGGAAATCTCATAGGTTTTTTCCTGCCCGCCGAATGCCACCACATCCGCTACGCCCGGCACCGCGCGAAGCTGGCGGTCGATGGTCCAGTTCTGGATCGTAAGCAGGTCGCGGGTGTCGCGCTGCTTGCTTTTCAGCGTGTAACGGAAAATCTCGCCGGTAGGTCCGTATGGCGGCTGTACATCCGGATCCACACCTTCCGGAAGCTGTATGGTGCGCAACTGGTTGTTCACCTGCTGGCGCGCAAAGAAATCATCGACGTCGTCATCAAAAATGATCTTGATTACCGATAAGCCGAACATCGTGATACTCCGCACATTGGTTTTGCGTTGTACGCTATTCATGGCAATCTCAATAGGTGTGGTTACGAAACGTTCGATCTCTTCGGCGCTGCGCCCGTTCCATTCAGTTACCACGATGATCTGCGTATTCGTGACATCCGGAAATGCCTCGATCGGAATATTGATATAACTGATGACGCCGCTGATCACCAAAATTCCTACCCAGAAAAATGTAAAGAATTTATTTTTTAAAGAAAAGGCCAGGATCCCTTTAATGAACTTGTTCATGGTAATGCTGTTGATGCAACCGTTGTAGAGCGGAGGCAGGGTTAATAGCTATGAGAAAAATGTTAATCGTTTAAAGCATCGTAGATCAAAAGCCCGTTCTTGGAAATCACTTTTTCCCCGTCCCTGATGCCATCCCTGATATAAGCGATGTCGCCAACCTGGCTGTATACATGGACTTTCCGCGTTTCCACATTGTTGCGGTCCTTAAAGACCATGATCCAGTTTTTACTCTTGTCGAAGATCACGGACGAAGCCGGCACGGCGATCAGTTTCCGGTTCTCATTATAGCGGACAATGACCGTGGCATTCATCTCGGGCTTTAGCTTGAGATCATTATTGGGAATACGCACCCTCACTTTCATCGCTTTGGTTTCAGGATCTATGGCATTGAAGATCTTGTCTATTTTTCCCAGGTATTTGGTATCCGGAAAGCTCAGGGTGGTGACTTCAGCATCGTAGTCGATCTGCACTTTCGAAATGTCGCTTTCATTCACATTGGCCATCGCCCATACTTCGTTGATCTCGGCAATCGAAAACAAGGCATCCGATTTGTCGGCCCTCAGCTGCTCATTCTGGTTGATGTTCTTCTGCACAATAAAGCCGCTCATGGGAGCCGTTACATTGAAGACCGAGCCGGCCTGTAAATTATAAATGCCATACACTTCGTTGATACGCGCGAGCTCTGCTTTGGCTTTTTCCAGCTCGCGCTCTGCTGCCAGCACATCTTTTTCGGTCGCCAGCTTACCGGCATACATGTCTTTGGCTACCTGCAGGTTCTTTTCCTCCACGGCTAAGTCACTTCTGGCATCGAGCTGCTCTTTCTGAAATTCGGCTACCTCGCCGCTTCGCACGGTTGCCAGCACCTGGCCTTTGGTCACATAGTCGCCCAGCTCGACATTGATCTTCATTACATTTCCACCGACAATAGAATAAACCTGCGCCAGCTTGTTGTTGTCAGGCTCTATCTTGCCGAACAGGCGAAGCTCATTCCTGACATCCTTGAGCGAAGCTGTATAAAATTCACATTTGTTCATCATCGTATCGCTCATGCTGAAGGCTGTAGCGGTTTCAACTTTTTTCTCATCGCTGCTGCAGGATTCGAGCGCAAACAGAACAGGCAGGATAAATAAGATGGAGTATTTCATCATGTATAGGTATTAGTAAGAATAAGAATTAAAAAATGTCTTTACCGGTAGTCAGGTTCAGCTGTTCGGCAGACGTGTTGAGCTGTACTTTCACTCTTGAGATCTCGGTCAGGGCATTATTATAAGCTTCAAAGAAATCGACAAACTCGAGGATGCTTACATTTCCTTTTCGGAAATTTTCCGAAATGCCTTTGAAAGAGGTTTCAAAATCTTCGTTGTAGAGCTTTTCCGTTTTCTGAAATTCAATGACCGATTGTATGTAGAGCTGGTAATAATTGAAGACATCGGCCAGCAGCTTGCTTTTAATGCCTTCGGTTTGATATTCCTGTTGTTTTACCTGGTAGGATGCCGCTTTGATGTTTCCCTGGTTCCGGTTCCATACCGGTAAAGGAATGCTTAAGCCAACATTGACCTGGTTCTGGAAAGCACCGCCACGCTGGTCGTAGGAGCCTGTGAGGTTAATATCCGGCACCGCTAACTTTCGCTGGTAGGTGAGGTATTGCTCCGCGAAGATCTTGTCCTGTTGTGTGATGAGGTAATCCGGCCGGTTTTGCAAAGCGGTGTTCGTGAGGTCATCAAGACTTACAGGTTTAATAAAGGCGCTGAAATCCTGGTCGGAAACCAAAGGATAAATGACCTGGTTCACCTGCAGGATTGTCTGAACCTTCGAGAGCTCTTCGAAATAATTTTTCAGGATCTCTGCCCGCTCGTTGTTCAGGTTCAGGTAAAAGCCTTTCAGACGCACCACATCTTTCAGGGCGATGTTTCCTTTTTTGGCCTGGGTATCATAAGCGGCAAGGATGGTGTCCAATAAATTCAGTTGTTTGTTATATTTGCCAATGAGAACGTATTGCTGGCTTAAAAAATACATGCTGCTGTGCAGCTGAAATTTTAGCTGGCTAAGCATTTGCTGGAATTCGAGCTCGGAAATTTTGACGTTGGTCTTTGCCAGGTCGATCTGCGCTTTCCGCTTGCCGCCCAGCAGGATCAGCTGCTCCAGCTGAAAGCCTTTTTGGCCGGAGTTATTGACGTGGAAGGCCTGTTTGTTCTCCGGGTCGTAAGCATTGAGGTCGGCGGTAAACACCGGGTTTGGATAAAGCTTTGCCTGGATGATCTGCGCCTTTTGAGCGTCGATGTTCATCGCCGAAGCCAGGAGGCTGTAGTTGTTCTTTAAGAACAGGCTGTCCGCTTGTTTGATGTTGACACGTAGTGTATCTGCAGCCCTGAGGTTTTGTATGCTAAAACCTAAACAAACAAAGAATAACCCCAGGGCTTTTGCAGATAGTCTCTTAATCATAGTGCGATCTTTTTCGAAGACAAAGGTGTGACGATCGGCCTTAAAATTTCCTTAAAGCATATAAAATTTGCCTTAAAACACTCTTTGAAAAGAGATTGTGATGTTAATTTGTGTTATGCAAAAACAGGTGCTCATTCTTTTTCTTTGTCTTGGTTTTTCCTCCCGGTTGCCGGCACAGGCCAGAGAACGCGATGCCGTCGGCTGGTTTTCACTGACAGTCAGGCAAAAAATAAATAAGCACTTTTCATACAGGATCATCGGACGGGTCAGGGACGGAGAAAATTTTACCTCCGTGAGATCCTGGTACCTCGATGGAGGCCTGTATTATCAGCTTGCTAAAAACTTCTCTATGTCGGCCAATTATGTCTATGCACCTGCACGGGATAAAGACCGGTATTTCAGAACCTATCATCAGTACTATCTGTCTGCCAATAATAAATTCAAGTTCAATACACACTGGTATTTCAGTAACCGTGTGATCTTCCAGTACACGTCCGGTTTTTTCCTGGTGGACGAAGGCTATAAGCCGTACGCCCGGACCGACCTGCGTGAGAAGCTGATGCTGAACCGGAGGCTCACCCGCGCCGACAGGGTTTATATGGGCGATGAAGTGATGACGACTTTATTTACAGGAAACACAGGCCTCAGAAGGAACCGATTTTATGCCGGTGTGAATCATAAGTTCACGACACAGTTTAGCGCAGATGTCTTTTTTGTAGTACAGTCGACCTACCTCCGGAAAATAAACAGCGATCAGTTTATTTATGGGCTGACCCTTAATTACAGGTTCAGGAAAATGATGGATGACGATTAATGCCCGGGAAAACCAAGCGTGAAAATATTCATATTTCCTTTGGAAGAGTAGGTGATCCGGGCCTGGTGAAGCGTGATGATCTTATTGATAAGCACCAGCCCCAGTCCGAAGCCTCTGTGCTCTTTGCTGTTCTCACCCCTGAAAAAATGCTGGAAGAGAAATTGCTTTTCGTGGTCCCGGATGATCTCACCTGAATTGACAGCATCCAGGCAGAGCTCGTGGTCTTTAACATAGATCCTGAATTTTGCTTTTTGGTTGTCGCTGTAGCGAATGCAATTGGCAGCTAAATTCATAACCGCCAGGCGCAGCAGCCTCTGGTTTCCTTTGATGGAAAGCAGCTCCTCGGAAACGATGCTCTCATCCAGCTCAACCTCAAAGCTGAACTCCTCGTGCAGACGTTTCACTTCATCCAGCACCTCAAACACAAGGTCGTCGAGCCTCACCTGTTGAATTTCCAGCTTGTTGCCCGTTTCTACCTTCGAGATCTCCAGCAGGGCATTGATGATGTCGCTCAGGGTTTTGGTATCTTCTTTCTGGTTCCGGATCATGGCTTGGAGAAGCTCCGTGTTTTTCTCCGTTTCCATTTTTTCGAAGTTGGAAACCAATATGGCAATCGGTGTTTTCAGTTCATGCGAAATATGGTGTATGGCATGCTTCTGAAAAGAGAAGGCATCGTTCAGACGCTTCATCAGCTCATTGAAGCGGGAAGCAAGCACGTGGATCTCGTCTTTGCTGTCGGGCACGGTGATCAGGCTGTTCTGCGAGTCAAGGTTGATCTTTTTCAGCTCTCCCGCCATTAAATTAATGGGTTGCGTAATCTGCTTGGAAATGAGGTACGATGTTATCAGGATTACCGACGAGAAAATGATGAAGATGATGATGAACACCGATTTGAGGTATACTAATTTGTCGAGGCCGAATTCATCATAAGCCTTGGCTATCCCGTAATAGTTGCGGTTTCCGAACTGGAAGCAAACACCCACCAGGTCGAAATTATCCTCCGTGGTTTCGATGAGCGGATTATGCGGGCTCAGGTCATTTAAGATGGATTTTTCATATTTGATCTTCGTGTCATCCACGCTGCTATAGATGAGTTTCTTACTGCTGTCGAAAATGAGGATTTTTTCCTTATACAGGTTGTTGATGGTGTACTCATCCATGGTCTGCAATAAGTTATGGTCGATCTGCTCGATCTCCACCAGGAACTTCACCGTCGTGATGGTTTTATCCTTGATCCGCTGCTGGAACTCCTGTGTCCTGTAATTGGAGAAGAGCGAGTAAATGATGATAAAAGCAATACCGACAATGCCGATGGACAAGGTAGAGAAATAGAGAAGTATCTTGCTGCGGATGGTCATGCGTTCAACGGGGATGCGGTCAGATATTCAGGTAATAGCCGTAGCCGATCTTGGTCTTGATGAGCTGTTTCTCAAAAGGCTTATCGATTTTCTTTCTTAAAAAATTGATATACACTTCAATCGTATTGGTATTAGCGTCGAAGGAGCCACCCCAGATCTCACGGACCAGCTCCTGCTTGTCAACCAGCTCTCCTTTGGCCAGCGCGAGCTTCAGCAGGATCTGGTATTCGCGTGGGGTGAGGATAATCTCCACATCACTGCGTTTTACGGTTTTGGTCCGTTGGTTGATCACCATATCTTCCACCGAAATCACTTCGGTATTGCCCTGCGTAACGGTGCTGCTGTTTCTTTTAATCAGGGCCATCACGCGCATGGCCAGCTCTTTCATGTAAAACGGTTTGGTGAGGTAATCGTCGGCGCCGCAGTCATAGCCCTTTACCTTATCCTCCAGCTCGTCGAAAGCCGTGAGCATCAGCACCGGTGTCGAATGATTATAGGTTCTGAATTCCCGGCATAGCTCATAACCGTTCTTATAAGGCAGGTTTACATCCAGGATCACGCAGTCGAAGCGGTTTTTTTTCATGAGCTTTTCGGCGATCTGCCCGTCAAATACCACTTCCACATCAAAGGATTCCTGTTGCAGGTATTCTTTGATGTTTTTGTTCAGTGTAGCGTCGTCTTCAACCAATAGAATATTCATGAGCGTAAAAGGCGTTTGGTAGGACGAAGTTAGATGTTTTTTCCGGCTTTCATTTTCATCGTTAACAATTTTCAGGAAAAGCTGTCGGCTAAAGACTATCTGTAAATAATAATTGCGCGATACCGATAGCATATCGCGATAAGATTTAACTTAGCGCCGAAATAGAAGTGCTATGAGAATTATTTTTATGGGAACGCCCGAGTTTGCCGTAGCAAGCCTGGATATATTAGTGCAACATGGGTACGACATCGCGGCGGTGATTACGGTGCCCGATAAGCCCGCCGGAAGAGGGCAGCAGTTGCAGCAGTCGGCGGTGAAGACCTATGCGCTGAGCAAAGGATTGAAGGTGATGCAGCCTGAAAAGCTGAAAGACGATCACTTCCTGGAAGAGCTCAGGGATTTAAAAGCCGATCTGCAAATTGTGGTGGCCTTCCGCATGCTGCCCGAGGTGGTGTGGAATATGCCGCCATTAGGAACCTATAACCTGCACGGCTCCTTATTGCCAAAATACCGTGGCGCAGCGCCCATCAACTGGGCCATCATCAACGGCGAAACGGAGAGTGGCGTTACCAGCTTCAAGCTGAAGCATGAAATTGATACAGGGAACATGTTGTTCCAGGAAAGAATTCCGATCGGCAAAACCACCACGGCCGGCGAGCTTCACGACCAGCTCATGCAGCTTGGCGCGGAAGTGATCCTGAAAACCGTGCAGGCTATTGAATCCAATCACTATGAGCTGAAGCCACAGGACGATTCGCAGAGCGTTCATGCGCCAAAGCTGTTCAAGGAAACGGCAAAGATCAACTGGAACGAGCCGGCAGAAAAAATTTACAACCTCATTCGCGGCCTTTCGCCTTATCCTGCAGCCTATACCGCCTTTACGGATAAGAACGGGAATGTCCTTACCGTTAAGATCTACCGCGGTGAAGCGGAAGAAGCAAGCCATACGCATGAGCCGGGTACAGTAATTACCGATCATAAACACCTGGTGAAAGTAGCCTGCGGCAATGGCTTCATTCGCATCACCGAATTACAGATGGCCGGAAAAAAACGGATGTCGGTAGAGGAATTTTTGAGAGGCTTCCGGATCACGCCCGAATTCCGGTTCTCATAATGGCGCAAAAGGTTACTTTTTACCACAGCAGGTATAAAGAAGAAAACGATGAGAAGAACAGACATCTTACTTTCACCGGGGTTCCTGCTGGGTCTGCTTGTGTTGCTCGCAAACGATTTTTTCTTTAAATACCAGTTCCATAATGCCTTTACCGGTAAGCTGTCCGACATAGCCGGCCTGTTTATTTTCCCTTTGTTTATTGCGGCGGTTCTGCGTTCTCAGTCCAGATGGATCTTTGTTGGTGTTGCTGTTTTCTTTATCTATTGGAAATCCCCTCTCAGTAATGGATTACTGGAGCTGATGTCTTATACGACTGGTCTGCACTTCGGAAGGGTAGTGGATTACACCGATCTGTTATGTCTTCCCGTACTCGTTCTTTCGTACCAGTATCTCAAAAGCGATTATGCGCAGTTACAATTTTCACGTGTGCTGATGATGATTGTGAGCGCTTTTGCATTTATGGCAACATCGCAAAGAAAGCCCATATCATACAAGGAGCGCGACTTGCGGCAACAGGGCTATCAGGTCGCTGCCTCCAAAACAGGACCTCTGCTTACATCAAACAGAATGCAATTTTGTCTTTCGGATGCCGGCCGCTTCCTGACTTATGATAACTATGGTGATACGATGCTTGTCTTTTTGAAGAAAGATAGTGCAGACCAGGCACCCCTCGTATTCGAGTTCTGTCATCTGAAAAACGGAGATGCCCGACTGATCAAGCTGTTTGCGAAGGGAGTAGCTCCCGATGAGCATAGGATGTTCGGCCTGCTGAATGACGAAATTACCAGGTGCCAGCAGGTTTTAGAAAAGGAGCAGGCTCTTCAGGCAAAAGTGAGTATGCTTCTGAAGCTTGTTGCAAAGTACCAACGCGACCGCGCTGATAACAGAGAACTCTTTTTGATGGACACGCTGTTGAAATACGCTACGCCGCAGATGATCAGCGAGCACCAGCTTTATGAATTGAAGGCGGATATCCTGATTGCCCATTATGATGGTGCGTATAAAAAAAATATTCTTGAGCTGCTGAATCAGCAGGATACGCTGGATAGCCGCTATGGGCGCTCCGCTTACTCGGTAAACCGCTATGCCAAACGACTCGATTTTTACGATTTGGTGAAAAAAGACAGCCTGAAAAAAGCAGGGCCTGAACACCGGAAATCTCCCCTGCGTTAATCCTGTATCTGCCATATCCAATAGCCTTCAACCTGCCTTAAGGCTGTAAGGCATACGTAGAAGCATTATGGCACACCGGGTGCCTGTAAACCCTTATTAGGGGGGCGATACAGCCGGACTTATTAACAAAAGGCTTATTTATAAACAAATTCCCGGTTTTTTTTCTGAAAACACTTGACAAATACGGATTAGAATATACATTTGTCTTGTTAATTAATTTAAAAAGTTTAACCCTTAAAAACAAAACAAAATGAACAAAGCAGAATTAATCGAAGCAATTGCAAACGGAGCAAAATTAACTAAAGCTGACGCTGGTCGTGCATTAGATGCTACTATCGAAGCAGTATCAAAAGGATTAAAAAAAGGTGACCGCATCTCTTTAGTAGGTTTCGGTTCTTTTTCAGTTTCTAAACGTGCTGCTCGTGTAGGTCGTAACCCTCAAACTGGTAAAGAAATTAAAATCGCTGCTAAAAAAGTAGTGAAATTTAAAGCTGGTACTGAGTTAGCTGGTAACGTTAACAAAGGAAAATAATCAGATTACTGATTACAAATAAAAACCCTGTCGCATAACGTGACAGGGTTTTTTTATGGATGAGACCGGTTCGTATTGCTCCCGCAGGCAGGCGAGGAGGGAGGCGCAAACATAGCTGCCCGGATTAATCCCGTCTTTTCTGCAGCATCTCATTACACGCTATCTGATATATTTCCGGGTCTTACTATTGGGATTCATACCATTTAATTGTACTTTTATGCAAGATGATCGACAGGCAAAAGATAGAACCCTTCTCCAGGCTTGAGCTCCTTGCCAAACAGGTAGTCGAGGGCTTTATCACAGGCCTTCACCGGAGCCCTTTCCATGGCTTCTCCGTTGAGTTTGCCGAGCACCGCATCTACAATAACGGCGAAAGCACCAGGCACATCGACTGGAAATTATTTGCCAAAACCGATAAGCTCTTTGTCAAGCGCTATGAGGAGGAAACCAACCTGCGTTGCCAGATTGTGATCGATTCCTCGCAGTCGATGCTTTTTCCGCTCGAAAGGCCGAAAGACACATACAACAAATTATCCTTTTCCGTATATGCGGCGGCGGCCCTCATCGAGCTCCTCAAAGGACAGAGAGATGCCGTAGGCCTTACCTTATTCGATGCCGATATCTATAAGCATTATCCGGCCAGGAGCAACCCTACGCAGCAGAAACTCATCTATCACGAGCTGGAAGAGCTCCTGTCAAAAACGGAGATCAGCGAAAGCAGCTCTACCCAATCGGCCAGGGCGCTCGATCAGGTAGCGGAGATCATTCACACGCGCTCGCTGGTGGTGATCTTCAGCGATATGTTCGAGGATGAAACACACCTGGAAGCTATTTTTGCCTCGCTGCAGCACCTCAAATACAAAAAGCACGATGTGGTGTTGTTTCATGTGACCGATAAAAGCCAGGAATTGGATTTCGATTTTGAAAACCGTCCCTATCATTTCATCGACATGGAAACGCGTGAAGAGATCAAGCTCAACCCCAATCAGATCAAAGAGACTTACATCCGTAAAGTGAACGAATACACAGAAGCGATTAAATTGAAATGCGGGCAGTATAAGATCGATTTCGTAGAAGCGGATATCAACCAGGGCTTCGACCTCGTGCTGCAAACCTACCTCGTGAAACGGGCCTCTATGCTCAGGTAAGACTAAACCCGCTCATGATCGCGGCGCAGCAATCTCCCTTTTAACGATACATCCCGAACTTTGAATTAATCCTGCGTGAGTGATTGAAGCAGAAATCCTTTTGCCGGGCACTGAGCTGTCGCTCTGAGCGGAGTCGAAGGGCAGCGAAGTGCGGGGCAAAAGATTGCAGTGAAAAGCACGACTCCGCTGTCTCTTTGCGGAGGCACGCCCACATTTTAAATAATTGCAGGCCATCTCATAGTTATAGGATAAATGGGTTTTCTTCCGACGGCAGTGACTGTCGTCGGATAAATATTGTTCAGCGCGGTGATACCGGATTTGGAATAACGTCAATGGTCAAATAAAAAAAGCCGCATCGAGCGGCTCTTTTCAGTTTAAATAAAATACCTTTGTTTACAGCTTCACCACGCGTGTTACCGAGCGCTGCTGGCCGTCTGTCACCTCGATCATATAAGAGCCGTTGGCAAGATGCGATAAATCGAACGACTCAGAATAATTATTCCTGATCTTGAGTTTCTCCGTTTTGACAATATTCCCCAACACATCGTATACTTTCAGTGAGGTGTTTTCAGGGTTCAGGTTTGTTTCACCGGCAATCTCCACTTTGATCTGTCCTGAGAAAGGGTTCGGGTAAAAGCTGATGCTGAAATTATCACTGGTGTATTGTTTCACGCCGACGTCATTGGGAGTGATGGTGACCTGTGTCGTAGCAGTACATACGCCGCCGCCGCCCATTTTATTGTCGCGCACCGTGAGCCTGAATTTTAACACCTGTGCCGTGGTAGGCATGTATTCGCCCCTTGTACCTTGCAGGTTTCCGGAGGCGATTACCGCAGCGCTCGGGAAGGAGCGGCTTGGCGACGTTACCGGTGCATAGGATCTGAAGAAGGGTTTACCGCCGCTGTTCCAGTTTCCGCCGGAGCCGCTTCCCGGATCTATTTCTTCCCATTGATACGTTAAGGCATCGCCGTCAGGATCGGTTGCAGAGCCGGTGAGCGTGAAAGGCGTATTGGCAGGGCTGGTAAGTGTTGGCGTTACGGTAACTACCGGAGGATTGTTGCCTGTGGTGCTGGTTGCCGCGCAGGCGTTGCCGGAGCCGTTGATGAAATTGGTGATCTCGTCGTAGCTCACTCCATGAAAATAAGCAATGCTATGAGCAGCAAGGTCGTTGGTGGTTCCACAGATGCCTGCATAAGCCATAATGGTAACGCCACTTCCGGGTTCAACGGAGGTAGAGGCATTTCTGTTTCCTGAGCAGGAGCCTGCGCCGGAGTTGGCGTTGAAAGTATGGTTGCCTCCAAACTGGTGCCCCATCTCATGCGCCACATAGTCAATATCGTAAGGATCGCCTACCGGGTTCGGGCTTCCGGTAATGCCGCTGGCTTTGTTATTGGTGCTGCATACACAGCGCAGGTTGGCCAGGCCGCCACCGCCTGTACTGAAAGTATGGCCGATATCGAAGTTAGCGCTTCCCACTTGCGATGTGATCAGGGATTGACTTTTGCTGATGAGTGAAAACGAGCTGTTGTTCTCTGCAGTAGTATAGCCTGTGCCCGGAGTCGTATACAATACCAGGGTGGTGGTAGGCACGAGCTCTAAGCGCACGGCAACTTCCGTTTCATAAACACCATCCACGCGGTTCACGGTTGTCACCACTTTGGCAAGAGTTTGAGCAACCGTTGGAGAGGAATTTCCGGTGGCCGCGATGGCATATTCGCCGGTACAGCCTACCGCCAGACGGTAAGTTCTCAGCGTGCCACCCGCGCATACTGCCATTGGAGAAGCCACACGCTGGGCCGACCCCTGGTCTTCATCATTCACAATCAGGCCGGCTTCCGGTAATTTGAACATGGCCGGTTTATTAAAATCGGCCGTATAATAAGAAATATAATCATTCAGGTTATTCTTGCAGTACGGATCGATGTACGAATCGCCGTAGGGGCTTCTGATCATTCCGTGAAAGCCATATTCCGTAAGGTCGAGCTTACCGCTGGCATAAGGATCGTCGATCCCATGCACGCTATAGGTTCTGATATCGGGGTAGCTGGATTGAAGCGCAGGTGCCATCACCGGCGACTCCACCAGGTGAAATCTCTGGAGGCTTCCGTCAGGAAGAGGCAGGAGAATAATAGCAGATGAATTTTTAATCAGGACAGTCTTATCGGAAGGTGCCTGGCCGAGGATACTTTTGAGGCCGGCCATGTCGAGGTGATAGGTTTTGTATTTGTCAGGAACGATCTCCCTTTTTCCGTTGACGCTGATGACGTTTTCGTCAATGGCCGACCAGATGGGCGATTGAGCGTTCATGGAAGCCGTGCCAAGCAGCAGTAGGGAAAGACTTAATGTTTTTTTCATGGTGGGGATATGTTAGGATGATATTGGTTTTACTAATTTAAAAAACTAAATCGAAAAAGCAAATTTTGCTTTTTTAACATAGTATGGGGCCGGAGCAATGTTAATAAAAGATTTTCTTAATTTTTTGTAGTAAATTTGTAAGTATAAAATTTTAAAAACCTCCAACTCATGAAAAAATTATTTTTAATGTTAGCATTCACAGGTTTAGTAGCGAGCGTTTCTGCAACTACCCCTGGCGATAAAGACAAAGGCAAAAAAGACGCCAAAAAAGAAACCAAATCCTGCTGCAAGGAAAAAGGAACAGAAGGGAAAGCATGCGCTGCTTCTGACAAAAAAGAAGGTAAATCATGCTGCAAAAAAGCAGAAGGTACTAAAGCTGCAGAAACGAAATAATTTTATTCACATTATAGGAAAAGCCCACTGGTCTCACCGATCAGTGGGCTTTGCTTTTTGGGGAAAATCGCCTGCCTGAAAGCTGTTTATAAGTCGATTTTGATAACGCTGTATATTTTCCTTTATTTGACTGAATTTTTTAAGGGGAAATAGCCCTGTTAAGGATTTAGCGGACAAACACACTAATAGTATACCATTATGAAAGTTGGAATTCCATCGGAAATATCACCCAATGAGTTAAGAGTTGCTGCAACTCCAAAAACAGTCAAACGTTTGCAAAAGCAAGGATTTGAAGTTTACATTCAGCATCATGCGGGATTAAAAGCAAACTTTTCCGATAAGGAATTTGAAGAGGCGGGAGCCAGGATCGTGAACACGGCTGCCGAGATCTACGGGCAATCGGACATTGTTCTGAAAGTCAAAGAGCCGTCGATGGAGGAAGTGGACCTCATGAAAGAAGGCCTGGTGCTGCTGAGCTATTTATGGCCGGCGCAAAACCAGCCCCTGCTGCAAAAACTGGCCGATAAAAAAGTGAATGCCGTGGCGATGGATGCCATTCCACGGATCTCGCGGGCGCAGAAAATGGATGTTCTGTCATCGATGGCAAACATTGCCGGCTACAGGGCTGTGATAGAGGGCTCTTACCATTTTGGAAGATTCCTAAACGGACAGATCACCGCTGCCGGAAAAGTAGAGCCTGCCAAAGTACTGGTGATTGGTGCCGGTGTAGCCGGTCTGGCTGCGATCGGGGCCGCCAATTCCTTAGGCGCCATTGTAAGAGCATTTGATACCCGTAAGGAAGTAGCCGAACAGATTGAATCGATGGGGGCCCAGTTCCTCACCGTGGAGATAGAAGAGGACGGCGCCACCTCATCCGGTTACTCCAAAGAAATGAGTAAGGAGTTTATCGAGGCCGAGATGAAATTATTCTTAGAGCAGGCCAAAGAAGTGGACATCGTGATTACGACGGCACAAATTCCGGGTAAGCCCGCTCCGAAGCTGTGGCTGGACTACCACGTTGCAGCCATGAAACCGGGCTCCGTGATCGTGGATCTGGCGGCATCTACCGGTGGCAACTGTGCAGAGACCAAAAACGGGGAAGTTTACACAACTCCTAACGGAGTAACGATTGTTGGTAAGCTGAACCAGTTGCCTTCCCAGGCATCGCAATTATATGGCAATAACTTATGTCACTTATTAGATGACATGGGGAAAGCAGAAAAATGGAAAATTGATATGGAAGATGCCATTGTGTCGAGAGCAATGGTGACTTATAACGGCAAGATCAACTGGCCGCCGGCGCCGCTTCCGGTGAGCCCTACAGCCGGTGGCGGTAATAAAAAGCCAACAGCACCTACGGCCGAAGAAGTGAAGATTTCCGATGCCGAAAAGTCGAAAAAGGCGGCGACGTCTATGGTGATTCGCCTGGCGGTAGTGGGAGTCTTACTGTTTTTAGTAGGCCGTTTTGCACCGGCTGAGTTTATCCAGCACTTCACGGTATTTATCCTGGCTGTGTTTGTGGGCTGGCAGTTAATTACCAACGTGGCACACTCCTTACATACTCCTTTAATGGCCGTAACGAATGCGATCAGCGGAATTATTGTTGTGGGCGGCTTATTACAGACAACGGATGACATGATGAATCCCATGACCATTTTAGCTTTCATCGCGATCCTGGTGGCCAGCATCAATATCGTTGGTGGCTTTGTGGTAACTCACCGTATGTTGAAAATGTTCAAAAAATAAGAAAGCCTTCGCGTCAACGCTACAAAATTATAAAACATTAAAAAGGAGTTAAATTATGTTCATCGCAAAAGAAATACAAACAGCAGCTTACTTATTCGCCAGTATCCTGTTTATTTTAAGTTTAGGAGGATTATCATCCCAGGAATCGGCTAAACGCGGCGTGTTCTACGGGATCGTTGGCATGATCGTTGCCATCCTGGCGACTGTATTAGGCCAGGGAGTGGCAGGCCATGTGTATATTATCATTGCCATCGCCATCGCCTCCGTGATTGGCCTGATGCTGGCCCGTAAAGTGGAAATGACAGCCATGCCCCAGCTGGTGGCTATCCTGCATAGCTTTGTGGGCTTAGCAGCCGTATTGGTAGGTTTCGGTTCCTACCTGGATCCTAAATCACATGAGCTGCATGGTGCTGCTCACAACATTCACCTGGTGGAAGTATTTGTAGGCGTGTTCATCGGAGCCATTACTTTCACAGGCTCTATCATTGCCTGGGGGAAATTAGACGGGAAAGTGCCTTCCAAACCCTGGAGCTTTAAAGGGCTCCAGGCCATGAACCTGTTGCTGCTCTTGGTTTGTACTGTTTTGGGCGTTTTATTCTGCCAGGCAGAAGGAACAAATGGTATGCTTTACCTTGGCATCATGACGGCTATTGCGTCGTTTATCGGCATTGTATTGGTGATGGCCATTGGCGGCGGTGATATGCCGGTGGTGGTTTCCATGCTCAACTCGTATTCCGGCTGGGCAGCCTCTGCAGCGGGCTTCATGCTGGGTAACGATTTATTGATTGTAACCGGTGCTTTGGTAGGAAGCTCGGGTGCCATTCTTTCCATGCACATGTGCCACGCCATGAACCGCTCGTTCTTTGCGGTGATCTTTGCAAGCGGCTCGGGTAACGGCTCAGGTGGTGAGAAAAAAGCCATTGAAGGCGAGGTAACCTCTTTGAACCACGAAGAAGTGGCTGCCTTGCTGAAAGAAGCAAAATCGGTTGTCATTGTTCCGGGTTATGGAATGGCAGTTGCCAAAGCACAGTATCCCATTTACGACATGGTGCAGACCCTGCGTAAAGCCGGCAAGAATGTGCGTTTTGCCATTCACCCGGTGGCAGGCCGTTTACCGGGCCACATGAACGTGTTGCTGGCAGAGGCCAATGTGCCTTACGATATTGTTCTGGAAATGGACGAGATCAATGATGATATGCCTGATACCGATGTGGTGATGGTGATCGGAGCAAACGACGTTGTCAACCCGAGCGCACAGGACGATCCGGCAAGCTCTATTTACGGGATGCCGGTGATTGAAGCCTGGAAAGCAGAGAAGGTCATCATCATGAAACGTTCCATGTCTGCCGGTTATTCGGGCGAAGACAATCCCTTATTCTATAAGCCGAATTCAGAAATGCTCTACGGCGATGCGAAAGCCAGCGTCGAAAAACTCCTGGGCTTTTTGAAAGCCTAAGAGTTCCGGGACATAAGAATCAAAGGCGTTACAATCTATGTAACGCCTTTTTTTATGACCGGCTATATGATTTTCGGTCAGGCATCAGCCAGTTTTTTCTGTTAAAATAATTGGCTTTGGGGTAATATTACGTTACATTAGATTAACTCTAAACATATTCTAATGAACAGGTTCCGTCAGTTTTTTGCTATAGTTTCCTTTTCGGTGGCTTTACCGCTATTCTCACAATCCGGCTCCAACACCAAGCCTGGCTTTGAATCCCTGCCGGAAGTGTTGCTGAGTTTCGATGCTGTTCTGAACGGAAATAAGGTAGAGCTGACCTGGGCTTCGAATGCGGAATATACTAACAATTACTTTACCATCGAAAAATCGAAAGATGCCGTTGCCTTTACCGAGTTCCTGAAAATCCGGAACTTCGGAAATAACAGCAATATCATCAGCTACTTCGATGTGGATTATGTGCCTTATAACGGCATGTCCTACTACCGCCTCACGCAAACCAATGCCGAAGGGCATATCTTATCGTCGCGTGTTCTCTCGGTCAATAACCAGGGGACATATCCTGTGCTCACGCTGGCAGAGTCTGGCGTGCAGACCGCAGATTCACGGGAAGCCCTGGTGGTACTGAGAAACGAAAAGGGAGAGGAAAGCGTATCGAAAGTGATCGTGAATGGAACCGATGATCTGAGCATCTCCTCTGATAACAGCAGTAAATTAAACAACGGGACTTACGTCATCATTGCTTCCTCCGATAATAAGCTTTACAGCAAGGTGGTGAAGATCCAGTAAGGTGTTTTCAGGCGGGACTTCGACTGCGCTCAGTCGCCGCAGATTATCTGCCAAAAACCAACTTCAAATTTCAGGCGGGACTTCGACTGCGCTCAGTCGCCGCAGATTATCTGCCAAAAACTAACTTCAAATTTCAGGCGGGACTTCGACTTCGCTCAGTCGCCGCAGATTATCTGCAAAACACTAACTTCAAATTTCAGGCGGGACTTCGACTTCGCTCAGTCGCCGCAGATTATCTGCCAAAAACTAACTTCAAATTTCATGCGGGACTTCGACTGCGCTCAGTCACCGCAGATTATCTGCCAAACACTAACTTCAAATGGTGGATGAGCGGAGTCGAGTGATGATCGGTTTAATGAAGGGAAGAACTTGAAATGGTGGCTGAGCGGAGTCGAGTGATGATCGGTTTAATGAGGGAAGAACTTGAAATGGTGGCTGAGCGGAGTCGAAGCCACCAACGTTAAAACAACCCGGCGTCCGCCGTTTTAATCCAGGCTTCGTTACCGTTCTCCAGCTTGATATTCGTCCACTCGTCGTTGGTTTCCAGCACGCGAACCCGTGTGCCTTCGTGCAGACTGAACTTGGAGCCGGAAGCATCAGACGGCTCTTCATGCGTGCGTGTTTCGCGGGCGGTGATGATGGCGAACTTGTTATTTTGCTTATCGTTCAGCGCAGAAAAGCCAAGCACCATCGATGCCGGAAATAAGATAAAGCACAGAAAACCGGCGAAAAATCCGACACGTTTCAGTACCAGGTTTTGCGAAGTAAAGAAGAGGAAGAACAAGCCCAGGGATACGATGAGGCTCGTGATGCTCAGCCAGGCCCAGCCACTGGTGCTCAGGGCATTCACCAATCCTGATTTGATCACACTTAAGAAAAAATTTTCCTTGCTTTCAATTTTGTCAATCGTTTTTTCATTGGCGATGCGCAGGTTGGTCAGCACATCCTCGTTGTTTGGCTCCAGCTTATTGGCCAGCTCATAATGGTAGATGGCTTTTCCGAGCTCCTTGTTTTTATAATAGGCATTGCCCAGGTTATAATGCAGCTTGTAGGAGGTATAGCCATCCTGCAACAGCGATTCATAAGAGGCAATCGCTTCCTTGTATTTTTTCTCCGTATAAAACTTTTCGGCCTCCGCAGGAGCTTTCAGATCTTTGTGTGCAAAGGACATTTTGCCCATGAGCAAGGCCATGCACAAAAATAAGATGCAGGATGCCTGCTTTATCGGATATGTTGCCTTAGTTCCCATTTATAATTTGATCTGGTTTTCCAGTTGTGAGATCAGCTCTGCGGTATCGTTGTATACTTTTTTCAGATCGCCGGTTACCGCGCTTGGCGCATACTTCGCATACTCGCAGGTGTCGATCGTTGCGATCAGCTGAGTGCGTGTCTGCTCTGCGACCTGGCGTTGCAGGAGCATCTCCGAAATGCGGTCTTTGGAAAGATCGGCCACCGGAAGCCCCAGCTTATCGCTGATGTAGCGGTTCAGGGCATTGAGCACCTCGTTGAAAAATTCGTCTTTGCGGTTGGCCTGCATGTATTTTTCGGCAGCAGCCAGCTGTTTCTTGGCAATGCGTGCGGCCTTGCGCTGTTTCATGGCCGGCATATCGCTGTTGGCCTTAATACGTTGCTTCACGGCAATCACAGCTCCCAGGAAGAGAAGCACCGGAATTGTCAGCAGGGCATAGTGGAGTGGGGAAGAGAAGAATTCATCTTCTGTTTTTTGCAGGCCGAGGTCGCCGCGCTTAATATAGCGGATATCGTTCTCCGTTTCGTTCAATCCCTTTTTATGCGGAACAATCACCTGGGCTGAGCTGCCGTCACCTTCCAGCACGCTGAGCTTCATATCCGGCGAAGGCAGTTTCACGTATTGTTTTTTCTCCGGGTCGAAAAAGCTGAAGTTCAAACCATTGATGATGAACTCTCCCTTTTCCCTCGGGATGACCAGGTAATCAAAGGTTTTGCTGCCACTTACGCCGCCGGCGGTCTTAATGGTTTCATTGATCTTCGGATCGTAAGTTTCAAAGCTTTCGGGCAGCTCCGCTTTTGGCGCTTCCAGTAAGGCAATGTTTCCTTTTCCTGTCACGGTGAGCTTAATATTCACCGCATCATTGGCTTTCACCTGGTCTTTGCTCAGCTCGGTTTTATAGGAGAAATTTCCCACGGCTCCGGTAAAACCTTCCGGCTTGCCTTCCTCCGGAAGCTCTTTCACTTCTACTTTCACCGGTTTGCTTTTTACTTTCACCGCCACATCCTCATAGCCTCCGGCTCCGAAGAACTGTTCAAAGATATTGCGCGGCTGGCGCTGGGTAGCCCTTCGCACAATGCACTCCAGCTCCACAGGCTCTATGCTCATCGTTCCGCTGCGCTGAGGAAACAAGTATACTTTGTTGTATTCCGCTACAAAATAGGTGATCCCGTTGAGGACCTCCTGCTGTAGGTTGATCTGCTTGTTGCCTTCTTCCTGCTGCGACCAGAAACCATTGTAGGGCGGAAACTTGATGTTCTGAAAGCCTCTCAGGTCGACACGGGAATATACTTTTTGCGTGACGGTGATCTGCTCGCCGATATAGCATTTGGCTTTACTCAGGAAGGTCCGTACAAAAAGGTCCTCGTTTGTGATCTCGCTGGCAAACTGGTTGGGGTCGGAAGGGTTGTTGCCCTGCGATGTCTGTGTACTGCCTTTGGTTACCTCGATCACGATAGGCGCTGTTTCCAGCTTTTGATTGCCGTTTGCCATTACGGAAGCGGGACCTATGGTGATCTTTCCTTCTTTCTTGGCCGAAATAATAAAAGAAATCGTTGTGGATTGCGACATGTTACCATTCACAATGCTCATGCTCTGGCTTTGGTTGGGGCCCATGTGAATATTAAAATCTTTCAGATTTGAATACACCAGGTTGTTTCCCGGACCGTTGAGCGTAAAGGCAATCTGGAACTGCTCGCCTACAGCCACCCTGTTTTTGCTTACCTGTGCATAGAATGCAGGCGTTTGTGCATTTGCCAGGAAGGCAAGGCATACGCAGAATACTATGGCCAGTTTTTTCAGCACCTGTTTTGTTTTTTTAATGTGTTACAGAATTACGTTTCGGGGGCAATTCTGTTTGTCGGATCCTTTAATTTTACTCTTTTATCTCTTCTGTCTCTCTATCCTGTCCCACTACTCAAGTCTCTCACTACTCACGTCTCTTCTACCAGTCCTTATCCGGGTTCCTTTTCTGCCCTTCGCCCTTTTTCTCGTGGAGGTTCTGGTTTTTCTTTTCCGAATTTTTAAGAGCATTCAGCATTTGCTCTGCCTGTTCCTTGCTCATGGCCGGTGGCTGGGCTTCCTGCTGATCCTTGTCGTTAGGATTGTTGACTTTTTGCTTGTCTTTTTCCTGCTGGTCCTTATCTTTTTTCTGATCCTGGTTTTTATTCTGGTTCTTTTGCTGCTCTTTCAGTTTGCGTTGCGCATAAGCCAGGTTATAGCGGGTTTCCTCATCTTTTGGATTCAACCGGAGCGCTTTCTTGTAGCCGCTCACCGCCTCTTCATAATTTTTCTGCTGCAGCTTGGCGTTGCCGAAGTTGTGCCAGGCTTTCTGGATGGTGTCCGGGTTGTTTACCGATTTGGCCACCACCTCAAATTGTTCAGCCGCCTGGTCGAACACCAGGTTTGCCGCCGAATCGGCCGTCATGCGTTTATCCGGCACAGGCATTTTTCCGCTTTTGATCATCGCGGCCGTTTTATACAACGCATCACCCAGGTTGAAGTTTGCCTTGTAATACGTCGGTTTCTCTTTCAGCGACTTTTTATAAATGGATGCCGACTCCATGATTTTCCCACCATGGTAAGCCTGGTTTCCCGCATGCAGGAGCTTTTTCTCTTCCTGGGCAAAGCCCCTCAGGAAAAAGCAAACCAGCAGACCGGCCAACACGATGTATCTATACTGTTTTTGCATCTTTAAATAAATTCAGTTTTTTCCAGAGCCTGCTCACACGTTCCGAGATCAGGGCTTCAATCACCAGCAGCAGCAATGCCGCTCCTAAGAACCACTGGAACTGATCTTCGTAATCGGTGTACATTTTGCTTTCCATTTGCTTTTTGTCCATCTCGGCAATCTTGTTCATGATGGCGTCGAGGCCGATGTCGGCGCTGGTAGCCTGTACATACACACCGTTGGCTGCCGCTGCAATATCCTGTAGGATCTTCGGATCCAGCTTCGTCACCACCGTATTTCCCTGCTTGTCTTTTTTATATCCTGCCGGTACGCCGTTTACCACGTTCGGGATAGGAACCCCGCTTTCGGAGCCTACACCGATCGTGTGGATCGTAATGTTCTTTTTGGCAGCCTCTTCGGCTACAGCCACCGCATCATCCTCTTCGTTCTGCTCACCATCGGTAATGATCACAATCGCTTTATTCTTTCCCTCGTCCTTGCCGAAGCTTTCCAGCGAAGTATTGATGGCGGCGGCAATATTCGTTCCCTGCACCGGTACAATTTTAGGGTTGATGCTTTCCAGGAACATCTTGGCCGCACCGTAATCCGTGGTAATAGGCAGCTGCACATACGCTTCGCCTGCAAATACCACAATGCCCAGGCGGTCGCCCTGCAGCTTGTCGATCATTTTTTCGAGAGCGATCTTGGCCCTTTCCAGTCGGTTTGGCGTGAGGTCCTGCGCCATCATACTGTTGGATACATCGAGGCACACCATGATGTCGGCGCCTTCGCGCTTCACATCCTGCGTTTTTGTTCCCGTTTGCAGGTTGCAGATTCCCAGGATCAACAGGCTTAAGCCAAGCGTGAATAAAACGAAGCGTCCTGTTTTTTTCGCTTTCGACACATCCGGCACCAGCTGGCGTACCAGCACGCTGTCGCCCAGCTTTTTCAGGTTGCGCCTGGTTTTGAACACATACCAGATGTAGATCAGCACACAGAAGGGAATCAGTGCAAGCGCATAAAAGTATTCCGGGTTTTCGAACTTAAACATTAGGGTATGGCTCTGAATACAAATCGTTTTAATAAAAATTCAAGCATCAGGCAGATCAAAGCTGCCACGGCCAGGGGCAAAAAGTGCTCGGCCTTGTTGGTGAAGCTTTTCTCACTGATGATGGTTTTCTCTAACTTATCAATTTCCTTATAGGTGCTTTCCAGGCTTTCCTTATCGGTAGCCCGGAAGTATTTTCCGCCGGTCATCTTGGCGATTTTGGTCATGGTTTCATCGTCGATGTCCACATCCACATAATCGTATTCAATTTCTCCGTTAGGGTAGAGGGCCACCGGTTGCAGGGCCTTGCCTTTCGAGCCTACGCCGATGCAGTATACGCGCACTCCAAACGTGCGGGCAATCTCGGCCGCTGTGAGCGGAGCAATCTCTCCCACGTTATTCACCCCGTCGGAGATTAGGATCACCACCTTGCTTTTGGCCTTGCTATCCTTCACGCGGGCCACGCCATCCGCCAGGCCCAGGCCAATGGCCGTTCCCTGGTCGAGCATGCCGGCCTTGATGTCCTTGAACATATTTTTAATAATCTTGTGATCGGTCGTCAACGGGCACTGCGTAAAAGCCTCGCCACCGAATACCACCAACCCGATCTTATCGTTAGGACGCGCATCAATAAAATCCGCGAGTACATCTTTGGCCACCTCCAGGCGGTTTGGCTTAAAATCCTTGGCCAGCATCGACAGGGAAAGATCCAGGCTCACGACGATGTCGATTCCTTCCGTTTTGGTATCTTTCCAGCTGCTGCGCGATTGCGGGCGCGCAATGGCCAGGATCAGGAAGGAGATACAGAGCATGCGCAGGAAAAAAAGCACGTGCCTGAATTTGGCCCGCAGCGAAGATTTGACACCCGCCAGTAAATGAAACGATGAATAATTCAGTTCACCCTCGAAAGTCTTCAGCTTATAGATATACCAGGCCAGCATCACCGGGAGGACGAGGAATAACCAAAACCAGTGTTTTTCTGCAAATTGTATGTCCGAAAAATAGGATAGCACGATAATCTATAGGGCGTTTTTAGGAGTTTCGTTTGGATTGGTAGCAGCCTCTTCCCTTAAGGTGCCGTTTACAAATTCAAAAGCATTGTTCAGGGTAAGCGTATGTTCCGCTTCTATCGGGATCTGTTTCGCAAATTTTACAAAGTCGGAAAGCGTCAGGATCTGGTACAGCCGGTTCTTGCTTTCCTGGTCTACCACCTGCGATTTGAAAATGTGCAGAATCTCGTCAGAGGTAAGTTCGAGCGCATTGATCTTAAAGCGCTGTTCAATGTATAACCTGATGGTATCCGCAATATCCGAGTAATATTCTTTCGTACGGTTTTCTTTCCAGATGGCTTCCGCTTTGATTTTTTCGAGGCTTTCAAAAGCGATCACATGCGGCGGAATTTTCGGTGTGTTATCCACTACAGGCACTTCCGCCGGTTTCCGCTTGCTGAGCTTCACCAGCACAATGATGATCATGATGACCAGGAGGAGCACGCCTCCGATGGCATAAATGTATGGCAGGTACCACTTCCAGTCGAAAGGCTCATCATAAGGAGGCTTGATGTCTTTGATCTTGGCAAGCGCCGTATCCGTAGGCATTGTATTTACTGCGAGTAACAGGGGCTCTGTGAGCAAAGGATTGACAGTATCCTTGTTGAGCGTAAATTTAAAAGGCGGGATCACATAAGCACCCGAGTCGAAAGAGGTAATGGTGAGCTGGATGTGCTGCTGGATGACATTGGGATTCGTTTTATCAGGAATCGTGGTGTCGATCTTCGTGATATTCACGACTTCGATCTCTTTTTTCAATGTATCCTCAAACTTAGGCCAGTCGATATTGAGGTTCTTCTGGGTCGAGGCATCATAACGCAGGTACACGTCCAGTTTGGTTTGTTCACCGATGCGGATGCTGTTGGAATCCAGGACGGCATGTACTTCCACCTGGGCCTGGAGCGCGAGCCCGGCCATCAGGGCAAAAAGAAAAAATATGTAATGTTTAAGTTTCATAATTTTGATAGAGGTATTTTTCCTGTCCCTTATGAGCGGGATAAGCACCTTTCAATCCCTTTAGTCTTTCGTCCCTTTGTCTTCTGTCTGTTATCGTTTTTTGAATAAGTTCATCAGCGGCTTGATATAACCTTCCTGCGTATTGATGGTCGTATAATCCACGCCGCTGCGGTTAAAAATATCTTTTAGCTCGGCTTCGAATTTCAGGTGGTTGATCTCCATCTGCTTTCGGAAAGCCTTGTCGCTGGTGTCTACCCACATCAGCTTCCCGGTTTCATTGTCCCTGAGCTTCACCAGGCCAACATCCGGCAGCTTGCTCTCATGAGCGTCGTTTACCCGCAGCGCCACCAGGTCATGTTTCCGGTTGGCCACTTTCATGGCGTCCGAAAATTTATGAGCATCATAAAAATCGGAAATCAGGAAAGTGATGCTCTTTTTTTTCAGGATGTTGGAAAGGTATTTCAGGGCCAGCTCGATGTTGGTGCCTTTTTGCTGAGGCTCCATGTTCACCAGCTCGCGGATGATACGCAGGATGTGTGATTTCCCTTTTTTAGGAGGGATGAATTTTTCGATTTTATCGCTGAAAAAGATAATGCCGATCTTATCATTGTTCTGCGTTGCCGAAAAAGCAATCACCGCGCAGAGCTCCGTGATCAGGTCCTGCTTGAATTGCTTATGCGTGCCGAACTGTCCGCTCGCACTCACATCCACCACCAGCATCACGCTCAGCTCGCGCTCTTCCTCAAATACTTTCACGTAAGGCGTTCTCAGGCGGGCTGTCACGTTCCAGTCGATGGTTCTCACATCATCGCCCGGCGTATATTCGCGCACCTCGCTGAAAGCCATACCGCGCCCTTTAAAAGCCGAATGGTATTCACCGGAAAAAATCTGGTTGCTTAACCCTTTGGTTTTAATTTCTATTTTCCTTACTTTTTTAAGTAATTCCGCGGTTTCCACTGATAGTTTCTGGTTAAATGTTTCTTGTTTTTAGAGTGTTAAGTTTAAAGTCGTGCTTTGTCACAACATCAAACATTAAACGATAAACGTGAAACCGTTATGGCACTTCAACCACGTTCAGTAATTCATTAATGATGTATTCCGTGGTGATGTTTTCGGCTTCGGCTTCGTAGGTGAGGCCAATCCGGTGGCGCATCACATCCAGGCATACGGCGCGCACATCTTCCGGGATCACGTAGCCCCTGCGCTTGATAAAGGCATAGGCTTTGGCTGCCAGGGCCAGGTTGATACTGGCGCGCGGAGAGCCGCCGTAAGAAATGAGCGGGGCAAATTTATCCAGCTTGTACTCTTTCGGGAAACGGGTTGCGAACACGATATCGACGATGTAACGCTCGATTTTTTCGTCCATGTACACATCCTTCACCACCTCACGGGCTTTCAGCACATCTTCCGGTTTCAGGATGATGTTTGGTTTAGGCATGCCGGTTTTTGAAATATTGGAGGCGATGATTTTACGCTCCTCCTCCCTGTTCGGGTAGGTAATCACCACTTTCAGCATAAAACGGTCCATCTGGGCCTCAGGCAATGGATACGTACCTTCCTGGTCGATCGGGTTTTGGGTAGCAAGTACTAAGAACGGATTGGGTAGCTTAAACGTTTCTTCGCCAATGGTGACCTGTTTTTCCTGCATGGCCTCCAGCAAAGCAGATTGTACTTTGGCCGGGGCACGATTGATCTCATCGGCCAGCACGAAGTTGGCAAAAATAGGGCCTTTGCGGATAGAGAACTGTTCTTGTTTCTGGTTATAGATCATGGTACCGATCAAATCGGCAGGCAAGAGATCGGGAGTAAACTGGATCCGGCTGAATTGCGCATCAATGCATTTGGCCAGTGTGTTGATAGCCAGGGTTTTTGCCAGCCCCGGTACACCTTCCAGCAGGATGTGGCCATTGCTTAATAAGCCGATCAGGAGCCTTTCCACCATGTGGCTCTGGCCCACAATTACCTTGTCCATTTCAACAGAAAGCAGATCAACGAATGCACTTTCACGTTGAATTTTTTCATTCAATTCTTTGATGTCTATTACCATAAGTGTTTTTTATACAAGCTGCACAAAATTAGCATTGACAAGGGCTACAGCGGGTTCAGGCCTGTTAAAATTTGTTAACATTAAAATGTGTTTAACTATTTTTCTGTTATACAGGTTTTCGGCGCTTATTCCCCCAGAGAGTACACTTATACACCCAGAACCGGCATTTAGTAAATGAGGCGCTCAACCCTGAAATTCCTCTGTAAATTTGGCCTGCACCAACTCATGAAACGATTCCTCGTTATATTGCTTTGTTTTTCCCCGTGCCTGTTTTTCAGGCCCGAAGCTGTACATGCTGCGCGCCATCTGGCTTCGCCGGTTAATGGCAGCAACATCCCACATAGTGCCGGAGCGGTAGGGGCAGAGGCTCTGAAAGCAGAAAACATATCCGGGCCCGGACTGAAGCAGGAAAACGATATGAAGGTTCACCAGGCGGCCAGGCCCAAAGAACCCTCTTCGCCCCAGGGCTTTATGGATGCTGAGCTTCTGGCTTTGCTGCTGCTGATTATGGTACTAGGCATGTTGTATACAAATCCCTCGCGGTAGGAGCCTATAGCTTGCGGCATCGGTTTTGGCCGTTCATGGTTCCCGGCCACATAAAGATCATTCCGTACCAGTTATGGTCCGGAAGCCACCACTTGTCAAGCGGAATATCCCTTAGTGTACAGAAATCATGAACTTAGGATTAGCCAAAATCCACTATCATGAAAAAACACCTACTTGCTTTATTATGTATTCTACAGCTCAGCGGCTTTGCTCAAAACGGTTTTACAACCTACAGCAGCAGTATTGCCCTGAGTATTCCGGTTCCGCGCCCTACGGCTTTGCTGATTGATAATGCAGGCAATAAATGGATGGGCCTGAATATGCCCCCCGCATCGAATGTGGCTCTGGCAAAATTTGACAATACCAGCTGGACCTATTACAGCACCACGTCCACGCCGGCTTTGCCTTCCAACAGCGTTACGGCCCTGGCCAAAGATAATGCCGGCAGTATCTGGATAGGTACCGACAGGGGCCTCGTAAGATTTACAGGTACTACTTTTATAACCTATACCACACTCGACGGCTTGCCTAGCAATACCATCACCTGCATTGAAACGGTAGCGGGTTCGGTGTACATAGGCACTTCTGCGGGCTTGTCACGCTTTGACAACGTGAACTTTATAAATTACAATGTGGCCAATGGCAAGCTTCCGGATGATAACATCACGGCCATCAAAGCGGAGAGCGCTAATGTGATCTGGCTGGGAGGTGTCGACAGGCTGGTAAAATTCAACATCAACAACACCTTTACAACAACGTCGTACCAGGATAATACGATCACACCCAGTTCCGGGAAGATCAACTGTATCTACATCGACGGGCAGAATAAGAAATGGCTGGCAACGACGACTGTTGGAGTCCTCATGTATTCCGGAGCATCCTTTGTCAATGTGGATGATGTGTACCCAACGTTTGGTGGGGGATTGGGGGGAGTGATTTACGATTTGGCAGAAGGACAGAACAATGGCGTAGCGGCAAAAATGGTTGACAAATCTACTGGCGCAAGCAGTTACGGTATTATTGAGTTTGCTCCCAATAATAAGGTATATCAATACTTTTACCCTGTCAATAATGTGTGCGGCGATTATCTTGAAAAAGACGGCGCAAGCTGGTTTATGACGCGACGGTTCACTACCAATGGAAAATTAATGCTGATTGGATTTAACAAGACAAACTATACAAGGCAACTTGGCGAGATCAATAACCATAATTTTAAGTTCCTGGATGTTAACAATATTAACGCAGCCATAGCCAACCGGGGCGATATGCATTGGGACATGACATCCTACGTGAGTACCAGTTTCGGCTTCCCATGTTATGAAGTGCCTAAGGGGAGTGGCAAAAGCTCAAATTTCGTTTCCGCGCTTTGGATCGGTGGCCTCGATAACGGTAATCAACTTCATGGAGCCGCTCAGACTTACCGGCAGTTTGGAAATGATTTCTGGCCGGGGCCTTTGGATACCTTGTCAGCAATGGTAGATTCTGCTACTGCCCGCAACTACGATCAGATCTGGAAGATCAGTTATAGCGAAATCAATGATTTTATTATCAATTTCAATAATGGAAATGTACAGAACGCTACCTATATTCCTTCCGAGGACCTGGTATCCTGGCCGTCAAAAGGAAGCGGTAACTTCAGCCGCAATTTAGCCCCTTTTGTGGATGTAAATAACAATGGTATTTACGATCCGCTTACCGGCGGAGACTATCCGAAGATCAAAGGAGATCAGGCGCTCTATTATATCTTTAACGATATGGTGGCTACCAGGAATACCTCCTGTACGCCCATGGGTATTGAGGTGCATGCTATGGCTTATGCTTACGGTTGTACAAATACCACTACTGAGAATCCGGCGCTGGCCTATACAACGTTTTATAATTACAAGATCATTAACCGCTCGGCGTCGAATTACCATGATGTGTATGTGAGTTTGTGGAATGATGCGGATCTTGGCTATTATGGTGACGACTATGTCGGTACGAATGTAGCAGGGAATTATGGCTATGTATACAATGCCGATAATTTTGATGAAACCGTGGGGTTTTATCCCGGCTATGGCTCCTATCCTCCGGCACAAGGATTTGCCATTGTTAAAGGGCCTTTGGCACCGGTTTTTGACGGGATTGATAATGATAATGACGGTGTGATTGATGAAGCGGGTGAAGAATGTAAATTAAACAGGTTAACCACTTTTAAAAATCCATTTCCTGGCGTGCCAGTGGCGGAAACCATGCCTGTTACTTGTACCGAATATTATAATTACTTAACCGGTAAGTGGAAAGACGGAACCAACTTTACCTGTGGAGGCTATGGATATGGCGGAAGCACCCTTGCCAAATGGGTCTATCCGGGCGATCCTAACAACCCGGGTATGAGTACGGATCCTGCCGGTACCTGCGGTTATTGGACGGAAGGAACTGCTGGCAATACGCCCGACGACAGAAGGCTAATCCCGGTTTCAGGACCTTTTAACCTCGGCGCAGGGCAGATGACGGAGTTGGAATACGCCTACGTGACGTCCTTTGACAGCACTTCTGTAAGCAATTCGCATCTGCTCGCTGTTAACAAATTAAAAACAGATGTTCAGAATATTAACTCTTTCTATAACCTAGCCAATAAGCCTGTCTGCACAGATAATTCGGTTGGTATCAGAACTATTTCTAAAGAAGATCATTTTACGGTATATCCGAATCCCGCAAAGTCTCTGCTAACCGTGCATTCCACACAGGGTAATGTGAAAACCGTTTATGAACTGGTAGATGTATTAGGAAAACTGGTGCTGAAAGGAGAGAGCTCTGTCAATGATTTCACCATCCAGGTATCGGATCTGAAACAGGGCATCTACTTCCTGAGGTTGAGCTCCAATGGTCGTATGGCACAGAAAAAAATCGTGAAAGAATAGTTTATCTTGTTGTCTGTATTTTAGGTTCACTGTCTCCGGCAGGATGATAACCTAACCGTTAGGAAATTTGTGAAAGAATAAGGAAACGTTAATACCATGTCATCCCTGCTAAGGGCACGGAAATGCAGATCAAAACGGCATAAGGGAGTACGAGCGATTAGGTGTTTTGAGGGGCTTTTTCTATCTTTGCGGGATTAAACGACCATTATGATTGCAGAAACAAACTTATCCGCGAAAAGCCAACAATTAATAGATCTGGAAGATAAACACGGTGCCCATAATTACCACCCTTTGCCGGTAGTATTGGAACGCGGACAAGGTGTGCATGTATGGGACGTTGATGGAAAACAGTATTACGATTTTCTGTCGGCATACAGTGCTGTGAACCAGGGGCACTGCCATCCTAAAATTACACAGACCCTGATCGAGCAATCACAAAAGCTGGCTTTGACATCGAGGGCCTTTCATAATAACATCCTGGGCGAATACGAAAAATTCCTGACCGGCTTGTTCGGCTTTGATAAGGTATTGCCGATGAACACAGGCGCCGAAGGCGTGGAAACGGCCATCAAACTGGCACGCAAATGGGGCTATGAGAAAAAAGGCGTGGCGGAGAACACGGCTAAAGTCATTGTGTGTGAAGGGAATTTCCACGGAAGAACGATTTCTATTGTATCGGCCAGCACGGATCCTGATGCCCGCAAAAACTTCGGGCCTTATACGCCCGGCTATGTGACGATTCCTTACGATAATACCGAAGCGTTGGCAGTAGCCCTGAAAGACCCATCGGTAGTCGGTTTCCTCGTGGAGCCGATCCAGGGCGAAGCAGGGGTTTATGTACCTCAGGCAGGTTACCTGAAAACAGCTTCCGAAATGTGTAAAGCAGCCAATGTGTTGTTCATTGCCGATGAGATCCAGACAGGGATTGCCCGTACGGGTAAGATGCTGGCCTGCGATCACGAGGATGTAAAGCCTGATATGCTCATCCTCGGAAAAGCTCTGAGCGGTGGCATGTATCCTGTATCAGCCGTATTGGCCAACGATGAGATCATGATGTGCATTAAACCGGGGCAGCACGGTTCTACCTACGGCGGAAATCCATTAGGCTGCAAGATTGCCATGACGGCAATGACTGTGGTGAAGGATGAAAAGCTGGCGGAAAATTCAGAGAAACTGGGTGAGCTGTTGAGAGCGGAGCTTCGCGCCATCACATCCGACAGGATCAGTATAGTGCGTGGCAAAGGCCTTCTGAATGCCATTGTGATTAAAGAAAAAGACGGCATTACCGCCTGGGAAGTCTGTTTGAAATTAGCAGAGAATGGCCTGCTTGCCAAACCGACTCATGGCGACATCATTCGTTTTGCGCCTCCATTGGTTATTACCAAAGAGCAAATCATGGAATGCGCTGCCATCATCAAAAAAACACTGGAATCTTTTAATTAGAATTCATAAAATGGGTCACCCTGAGCGGAGCCGAAGGGTGGACATGATGATACAAGAATTGATGAGATTCCGAATCAAGTTCGGGACGACTTATCGGTTTACTTATAACCTTCCGGGTACTCCAGTACCGGCATCTTTCCGGCAAATATATCAGCGTAGAATGTTTTCAGGTAAGGCTTTTGTTGCAGCAGGGGCCTGATGAGGTAATAATTATGCTCCCGCTCCAGTACCTTCGAAAAGCTCACATAATGCACGCCCGGTACCAGCGGCTTCTTTACTTTTTCTCCCAGGATATGGCGGAAGAGGGCGAGCCTGGCACCATTCAGGTTGCGGTCGCGCTTATTGATCGTAACGAAAATCTGTTTTGAAAAGCTGAGCTTGCTGAGCCAGCTCGCATGCTTCCGCTGAGGCACACAGGCGGCATTCAGGATTACGTTGTCCACCAGGCCGGGCTTGATGTTTTTAAAAAGGTCATTCTTGAGATCGTACATCAGCACCAGGTTTCCCATGCTGTGGAACATCAGCGTTGTGATCTTAAATTTTGACCGGTGCGCTTCTTTGTAGCTTTGGAACTCTTCGAGAAAACGGGCATAAGGCTTCGCTACCTCGCGGGAAACCCTGTACGTCGTCCTGAAATTTTTTCCCGATGTCATATAAGGCCGTTGTGTTGGCCAGTCGAAAAATAATTCGTCAATGTCGTAAATGCGCTCAAGCCTTGTGGCGCGGTCGATGCCGGAGGTAAAGGTTTTTCCAAGGCCTTCGGTGAAGATCACAAAATGTTTGAAGCCTGTTTTAAGATCCAGCAAGGCTTCGAGGTCGGAGTAGGGAACAGCCGTCCATTGGCTGCCCCGGAAATAAACGGCGAAATATTTCAGCGTGCCCGTCGTATCATAATCGTAATCCACAAATTCTTTCAGCGTGTCGTTGTAGTGGCGGGTCGATACCACAAAGACGCAGGTGTCTTCTTTGTTAGCCCGGTAATTTTTATTCAAGGTCATTTTACTCCAGTCGCATCCCGAATAGCCGGCAGGAATGGTGTTTGTGCCCTGGGAAAACAGCAGGCCAACACTTAAAAGAAATGCAATCAGGTAAAAGCCCTTCATAAAATGATGTTGAATTGAAATGGTTTTTGTTGTAGAAAATTATATTTTAATCCGTGTATAAAAAAATGTTTATATTAGTTTAACAATTTACAGAAATTTTATGTCGAACGATTTTAACGAGCAAACGGCTGAAACCGGCAATTTTATTAAGTGTAAGGATTGCGGTGCCAATTTGAAATACCTTCCCGGAACTCCTTATCTGAACTGTGAATACTGTGGCGCCAAGAATGAGATCGAGCAGGAGGAAACGGAGATCATTGAAAATGATTTTGAAAGCTTTCTCAATGAAAAAGCCCACCTCGAGGACAAGCAGGAAATCGTGACGGTAAAATGCACCAACTGTGCCGCTTCCACAACCCTGCAACCCAATGTGACGTCGAGCACCTGCCCGTATTGCGATACGCCGCTGGTGGTCACCAATGCCTCCACATCTTCTATCATTAAACCATCCTACGTGTTGCCTTTTAAAGTGGATCGTAAGGATGCCACGCAAAAGTTTGTCGGCTGGGCAGGCAGCCTCTGGTTTGCACCCAATAAATTAAAAGTATACGCCCAGCAATCGGCCGAGAAGCTGAACGGCCTCTACATGCCTTACTGGACTTACGATACCAATACGGTGAGCGATTACACCGGCATGCGCGGCGACTATTATTATGTGAGCGAGAGTTATACCGATAGCGAAGGCCGGACGCAAACGCGCCAGGTGCAGCGCACACGCTGGTGGCCCGCAAGCGGCACGGTGCATAATGAGTTCGATGATGTGCTGATTGTTTCTTCCACGTCCTTACCCGAGAATCTCGCCAACGAGCTTGAGCCCTGGGACCTGCCGGAATTAGTGGCCTACAACGACCGTTACCTGAGCGGTTTTATTACCGAAAGTTACCAGGTGGATCTGAAAACAGGCTTCGAAAAAGCCAAGCAGCGCATTCAGCCCGTGATTCGCTCTACCGTGGAGCGCGACATTGGCGGCGATGTGCAGCAGGTGACGAGCATTCATTCGGAGTACAACGACATTACCTTTAAGCATATTTTACTGCCTGTGTGGCTCAGCTCTTATAAATACAAGGATAAAGTGTACCGCTTTCTCATCAACGCGCGAACCGGCGAGGTACAAGGCGAAAGGCCATACTCCGCGGCGAAGATCGCTTTACTGGTGGTCTCGATCCTGGTTGTGATCGGAACGATTATCTGGTTTGCGAGGAAAGATAAAGGCTGATTATTCAGATGCCAGTTTTACAGCGTATTCCAGGACAGCATCGGCCTTACCAGAACCCGTTAGAGGAACGCTGATGTCCGGTGGTATTGATCCTAAATGCTTGTTATGATTCCGGTCGGAACAATACGACTCGCAGAGGTTAAGGACAGAGCCGTCAGACAAGGTGTGTCCGGCATTCCCGGTTGAATATCCGGCAGACGCAGAGCCTACGACGGTCGTATTTGCTTTTCCCATAAAGGAAATCAGGGTCATTTCTCCACTGCTTGCTGTATTGGGGCCGGAGAGCACAATGATCTTCGGGTTCTGTTGACGGATATTATACGGATGTTTTACCTTGCACAAAGCGGTGCCGTCGCAGCCACTGATTCCCTTCGAGTAATACCAGGGATGCTTTTCTTTCAGGCCAGGCATATAGAAATATCCCAGCGTATCATCCCCCAGGATAGGCCCCAGCCCGGCAATCATGGGATACATATTACCACCTGTATTTTCCCTCAGGTCCACGATCCATTTGGTGATCGTGTAGGATGAATCAAGGCTTTTGATCATCGCTTGTATCTTTGTGGCAAATGCCTCGCTTAGTTTTTTGCTGATCGTGGAAAATCCGGGAACGGAAATGTAGGCGATGGAATTGCCGAGGTAGTTACTTTCCGGTTGGCGTCCGTCCATGTTTTCGGATTTATGTTTGGTATTAAACTCCGGAGGATAAAAGCCGGAATGGTTGTCGCCTTTCTTATTCAGCTCACTGATCAGGTAGTTCACAGAAGGATAACAATCGCGCGTAGTTTTCGCGCTCCCCGCCAATGACAGCATATTTTCGTGAACTTTTTCCCAGTTCACTGAGTCTTTCACAATGGAGTTTTTCTCCGCGATGGCAATAACTTCCCGGATAAATGCCGATGCTTTTTTTGACGGGGCTTCCCCTGAAGAAGAAATTTCTTCCAGCCTAAAGTCATCATACCATACATGGCCGGTTCCTTTCAGGAAGCCTCCGATCACTAATTTTTTAATCTCCGGGCCCACAATAAGCGGAAGCGAGTACTTTGTCCAGTCGCTGGATTTTAAAGTTTGGATGTGCAGCGTCTGAAGACTGGCAAAGCCGGTATTTTTATTTCCCCCGTCCCACAGCTGGCACCATAAGCCAATGTCATGCGATGTGTTTTTTGTTTTAACAAATACGGTCAGATTTATTTTTTTTGGTCTTTCTGTGGAAATGTACACTACTTGCGAAAAGGGAGCGAAGGCGTCATTATCCGTGTTTTGCTCATTGCTCATGCAAAGCGAGTAGTTCCCGCTGTGTTTGGTTGTACTGTCGATGCGCCAGCTGAAATGCCCGGGCGTCCGTCCCGACCAGGAATCCGGAAGGGATGGGATTGTATCCCTTGTGACTTCGAAGCCGGGATTGGAAATCTGGGCTGTTAAGGAATAAGACAACATAAGCAGGAAAACGTAATGTTTTTTCATATGACGGTATAATGCCCTGTATGTTGAAAGTGACAATGTCCGGAAAAGAGATAAGGGTTAGCGGTTTTGCTTTTTATGATCCCACCTTCTTTGTTTTTTTTGTGCTTGTTTATTGCGCTTCCTCTGTTGTTTTACGGCCTTTCCCTGTTGTTTCATCACTTTGGCATTTTCCTTGCCCTCTTTCTGGCTTTCCTTTTCTTTTTTGTCGAGGTAGGGATTAAAGGCCTCCCGGTTCTTGCGGCGCTTTTTGGATTTGTGCCACATCTTCTGCCGTTCCTTGCTTTCCTTGAATTGAGCCTTTGCAGGAAGCGAACAGAGAAAGGTCATGATGAGTGCAAAACCGAGCTTTTTTATCATGTAACAAATAACGCGTTTTAAATCAAAAAGATACGGCGATCCTGGTCGAAATTACTAACAGCTTTCCCTGTAAAATTAAGGTTTTGCAGAATGTATCAATTATCTTAAATTTGTTAGAATACAAAAACGATTATAAGAACGACAAACTAATATATGGCTATTAAAGATTGGACAAAGCAGGAGATTTTGGATGTGTATAACACTCCCTTAATGGAATTACTATACCGTGCGGCAGAGGTGCATAAGCAGCACCATAAAATAGGTGAGGTGCAGGTGAGTTCACTCTTATCGATCAAAACCGGCGGATGCCCTGAGGATTGCGCGTACTGCCCACAGGCGGCACGTTACCACACCGAAGTAAAAGTGCATAAGCTCATGAGTGTTCCTGAAGTAACGGCAGCAGCAGATAATGCCAAAGCCGGTGGTGCCAGCCGCATGTGCCTGGGCGCTGCCTGGCGCGAAGTGCGCGACAACCGCGATTTCGATACGGTACTCGACATGGTGAAAACCATCAACAGCAAAGGCATGGAGGTATGTGCCACGCTGGGCATGGTTACCGAAGACCAGGCCCGCAAGCTGGCGGATGCCGGCTTGTATGCTTACAACCACAACATTGATACGAGCGAAGAAAATTACAACAATATCATTTCTACCCGTAACTACGACGACCGCTTAAATACCATCAACAACGTACGCAAAGCAGGTTTAACGGTTTGTTCCGGCGGCATCATCGGGATGGGAGAAAAAACAGAGGACCGCGTAGGCATGCTGCATACCTTAAGCATCCTGCGTCCTCAGCCGGAGTCGGTGCCTATCAATGCCCTGGTGGCGGTGGAAGGTACGCCGATGGAAGATCAGCCTCCTGTGCCTATCTGGGACATGGTGCGTATGATTGCCACCACGCGCATCGTGTTACCGAAAACAGCGGTGCGTTTATCCGCAGGCCGTTTGAGCATGAGCATGGAAGGACAGGCCCTGTGCTTTATGGCCGGAGCCAATTCCATCTTTGCCGGCGAGAAATTGCTGACCACACCAAACCCGCTGTACAACCAGGATATGGAGATGTTTGACATCTTAGGCTTATCACCGAAAAAGGCTTTTGCCGATAAACCGAAGGAAGAGCTGGTTTAGTACTATTTAACACCGCTGTACATCTTTGTGCTTTAATTTTGTCGGACACATTTAAACCAATGATTATGAAATCTATTATTGCCTTTTGCCTGCTTTTTACTTTCACAACGGCCTTTGCACAATCCACGGAGATCTCCGCCAAATACGATAAGATCGGAAAATTCGACCGCATGGGCTTTGCCACTGTCACCCAAAAAGGGCAGGTTGGCGTGATCAATAAGGACGGAAAAGAAATCATCAAGCCCGAGTACGATCATATTTCCGGTTTTGGAAAAGATGGCCTGGCCTTCACCCGTAAGAAAACGCTTGTCGGCATTATCGATAATACCGGCAAAGTGATTGTGGAAAACAAGTATGATTACATCAGCCATTTCAAAGGCAACCATGCGGTGGTAAGAAAAAACAACCTCTGCGGCGTGATCGACAGAGCCGGAAAAGTGGTTGTGGATATGAAGTATGAGAAGCTGGTGGTAGAAGGCAATGGGGTCATCAAGGCCATCAATCCTGATAAAACCGAAGTGCTCATTAAACCCAACAGCTGATGCCCGGCCAGGCATTTCCGAAGAACCTTGCTGCGCTGATGGCGCAACGCCGGGAGAAAGGCTTTCTGCGTGACCTGAAGCACAGCTTTCCTGCCGTCGATTTTTCCAGCAACGATTACCTGGGCTTTTCCTGCAAAGGCTTGCTGGCAGAACAACTTAAAACATTAGAGCCATCTTTACGGATTGGGTCTACAGGTTCCCGCCTCATCAGCGGGAATTCTGCTTTGTATGAAGAGCTGGAGAGAGAGATAGCCTTGTTTCATCATGCGCCGGCAGCATTGCTTTATAATTCGGGCTATGATGCCAACCTCGGGCTCCTGTCTTCCGTTCCTCAAAAAAACGATCTCATCCTCAGTGATGAGCTCATTCATGCTTCTCTCATCGATGGCATCCGCCTGAGTTATGCCACCAACTATAAATTCAGGCACAACGACCTGGAAGCTCTACACGAGCTGGTGATACGCCACCGGGATAAATACGAGCAGATCTACGTGGTGGTGGAAAGCGTGTACTCGATGGACGGAGATTCTGCGCCGCTCAGGGAAATGGCTGAGCTCTGCAAAAACTACCAGCTCTACCTGATTGTGGACGAGGCGCACGCCATCGGCATTTTCGGAAAGCAGGGGCGAGGCCTCTGTGAGGAGCTGCGTATCGAAAAGGACTGCTTTGCCCGGATCTATACCTATGGCAAAGCCATGGGCTGTCACGGAGCGGCCATTGCAGGCAGTGCGGAGCTGAAGCATTTCCTCATTAATTTTTCCCGATCGTTTATTTATACCACCGCCATGCCCGAGCACAGCCTCCTCGCCATTAAAGCAGCTTATCGCTTATTGCTGACCAGTTCGGGGATTGGCGCCCTACATGCAAACATTGATTATTTCAATTCCCGGCTCTCAGGAATATCGGTCATCAAAAGTAATAGCGCCATTCACTGCAAGCTCGTTGCCGGAAATCAGCAGGTGCAGACCCTGGAGAACGACTGTGCGCAAAATGGCTTATTTGTGAAAGCTATCAAGAGCCCGACAGTGAAAGAAGGGCAGGAGCGGGTGCGGGTTTGTTTGCATGCCTTTAATACCAAAGAAGAGATCGACCGCCTGGTGCAATTGGTTGGGAAATAGACTTCGCTAAAGACTTAATAGCTATCGGAATTGTGCAGGAGGCAGGCGAACCTGCAAGCTTAGGGACGAACTGACCGGAATTATTCTATCACCCTGAGCCTGATCCAGGTTCATGATAGACCGGATCAGGCTCAGGGTAAGACGGTATATTTTAACCTTTTCTTACTACGCACACACACCGGAAGCCGATCCAGGCAGTTGGCTTAGTGTATCCGGCATCTTTTCCGGGCCGGCATTCTTCCACCATGTTCTTCCAGCCCCCACCTTTGCAGATCCCTTTTTCAGAAACCATTTCGGCCACATTGCCAAGCATATTATATAGTTTCAACGAATTAGCCTTGTACGAGTAAACAGAAGTTACAACATCGGCGCCCTGAGCTTTCCGCTTTTGCCAGGCTGCTTCATCCATGGCACAATTCAATTCGTAATCGCCCTCCCGGTTCTTGCCGTTGTTGAACAGCACATTGACAGAAGTTTCGGCTAAAGCTTCCCACTCTTTTTTGCTGGGCAGCCTGTATTCAAAATTCCGGTGTTTAAAATCCCTGCTGCCGCTGAGCTTTGTTTTTACCTGTTGCGTTCTCCAGGCGCAGTAAGCTACTGCCTGCTCGTAGCTGACACCAACAACCGGGAAATCCTTATATGCCGGATGCCTGTAGTAATAGTCCACATAAGGCTCGTTGTAGCTGAGCTTTTCGCGCCATACCAGTGTATCCGGCAGTGTGGCCAGGTGCTCTTTCGAGTTGGCACCGTATTGCGTTTTGATGGATTGCTCATATTCCTGCCAGGCAAAATTGCTGATCTCTGTTTTGTCGGCAAACAAGGAGTCGTTCACCTGTGCCGTTCCCGGTGGAACAAAGGTTTTGGTTTTTGAAAAGGACAGGCAAAGCGTGGCCAATGCCGTTACAGACAGGAGTAGAGTTTTCATAAGTGTAGGTTTGTTTAGGTTCAGTAAGCTTAAATTCCCAGCGCCATTCTCAGGCTGTTGGCATCCTCGTACGAATCCAGCTCCTTTACCGGGAGTTTGTTCTGCTTATTCGCCACACAGCGCTCAAAGGTTTCCTTATCACACACATAAGCCCTGTCTTTGGCAATTACACACAGGGAGTACCTTTCTTCCGGGTTATAAGAGATGCTGCCATTGTTGTATGAGATGATCAGGTTTTTATCCATCGATACGAGGTAAACGATATTGGGTTGCAGGAACGATTTGCCATTGTCTGCCAGGAATATCGGATTGATGCTGCCGCCTTGCGGTAAGGCATGCGGGCAATCGGAGTTGCAGATGCCAAAGCTGCTTACCTGGAATATGCGGATCACTTTTTGTGCGCTGTTCATCGTTGCCGTTTGCTGGTTGAGCTGTTTCGCAGCTTCTGATCGCGCGCGAATCTGTTCCTGGGTGATCTCCGTCAACAGGCGTTTTTGCTCGGCCACATAGGCAGCCTGTTTTGCTTCAAACTCTTCTTTTAGTTTTTTCTCGTTGGCCTCGCGTTTGGCTAAACCGGCTTTGTAGTCTTCAAATTTACTTTCGTAAGTTTTCAGAGCGGCATCGTAATTAGCACCCGTAAGGGCTGGGTACACTATCAGCTTTTCCACTTTGTTGATGTGGGTCAGGATCAGCAGGTAGTTTTTTCCTTTCTGAGGGCCTTCGGCAATCTCGGCGCTGGTCCAGGTAATCTTGGAGAATTCTGAGGTGTAATTTTTGTTTTCCGTTCCTATTTCAAACACGGCATTCTTAAAGGCTTCCAGCTCGGGGAACTCCTTGTAGTTTACATCCAGCTGGAACTGAGGCCGGCCGGTAGTGGCTTTCATCGGTTTGGAAGGCAGGATCGCTTTTGGCAGCTGGCTTATTTTTTTCTCATAAGCAAGCTTCTCACTTTCTATTTTTGGAGGAATCGCATCTATCTGCTTCTGAAGCTCAATCGTTTTTGGGGTTTCAATGTTGGCGGGAGCTGCAGCATCATGTTCCTGTTGCGGGCCTGTGTGTTTTGACTGATGATTTACCAGGGAATTGTCGCGGCCCGTATATACCCAGTTTCGGGCAAGGGTATCGAGCACGTACATATTGTACCGGTCATCCGGATACCTGGAAGCGAACTCAACGGTAATGGTTTTATTCGGTTTGATGAATACCGGCTCATTGTCCTGGTAGCCGCGGATGTCGAGCATGCCGGCGCTTTCGAGCTGCGATTTCACGCCGGCGCTGTCGTAGCCCATCGGGATTCCGGCGGCAATGATATCGGCCTGGTCGTGGAATTCGCGGTAGCGGATCTCCACGTCACCCACGATGTCTTCGCCCTGCTTATTGACAAAGGCTTTTTTGGGGATGATGATCTTTGAATTGCTTTTGTGTTTGATCGTTCCGCCGTGTTCGGCTTTTACCTTATAGGAGGTATAAGGCACGTTGAGTTTGGAGATGGGAGGTGCGACAAATGCCTTGGAAGGCTTGGTATTAGAGGTGCTTGTAGTGCTTTGGTTTTTAGTAATTATTTTATCATTGGCAATTTCTTTAGGGGGTTCTTTTTTAAAGACGGAGAAATAGGTAACGGTACAGACAACGGCAACACCTGCAATAATGGCCGAGTACGTGACCTTTTTATTCTTTAAAAAGCTAACGTCGCTCCGGGCTTTCTCGATGCTCTGCTTTTTAAATGTATTGATCAGTTCTCCAAAATCCTTCTTCGAATTTATTTCCTCGTCACTTACCGGCGGCCTGTTTAGGTTAAAATTTGATTCCATTCCTAGCTTATTTAGATTTTTTCGTCAGTGTTTTTTTGACACGTTCCAGTATCCTGTATAATTTTACTTTCGCATTGGTTTCTGTAATATCCAGGATCTCTGCAATTTCTTTGAAGGGACGTTTTTCAAAGAAACGCATTTCCACCAATGTCAGGTCATCTGCCGGCAATTCTTTGATCACCGTCATGAGGATACCTTTATATTGCTCCATGTATTCCTCTTCCACTTCTTCGCAGATGTGCCTGAGGTCGCCGATGTCGGCGTTAATGGTTTTCAGATTTTTTTTATTCCTGAATAACTGCATCACCTCGCTGTGGGCGATGCGGTAGAGCCAGCTGGCAAAAGGAACACCTTTGAACTCGTATTTCTCGATGTTGGTCAGGGCTTTGAGAAACACCTGTGCGGTGAGGTCGAAGGCTGTATCCTTATCGTCCATACGCTGATAGACATACCCGAAGATCTGTTTGTAGTACTTATCATACAAAGGCCCGAAGTGCTCGGGGTTTTGTTTCGCAGCCTCAATTATCAGTTGTTCGGAGTGCAACTGTTCGGCGGTATGATGGTATCGCGGTGAAAATTCCATATATGCTGCGTTTAAAAGCATTACGGACTTATAATGTTAAACGGAATGAATAGTTACAGGCAAAACTAAAATAAAGTTTCATCCTGCGGTAAAGGGCTGATTTCCAAGGGTGAAATTTTTCCTCAGAATGAGTGAATATTGTCTTAAAAATGGTGAAATGCGTATTTCAGTGAGTGAATAGCATTTTGAAAGGATGAAATGACGCGTGGAGAAAACAGAAAAAGGGTAGAAAAGACCGTTTCTTTTAGAGGATAATCCAAATACTGTTCCAATATATAGCCAAAAAAGAATCATACTATTTAAAATACCAGTCATGCTGAACTTGTTTCAGCATCTGTCCTGGTAATTTAGTTGCTTTATCTTTTGGGCGCCCGGGCGGGCCCTCGCGACTCGCTCTTTGTTTGCCCTTCGGGACAAACCAAGGAGCTCAGACAAATCGCTCCGTCCCTGGCGCAGTATAAGCTCACATTTTCATGTCAGTCCCTTTTTCTGAAATCACTTCACTTCCGCCGTCACCGTGATCTCGATCTTCGCGTTGAAAGGAAGACCAACCACCGAGATGCAGGTGCGTGTCGGTAAGCGTTTCGAAAAATAGGTTACATACTCTTCGTTCACCGCTTTGTAATCGTCCATGCTTTGCAGGTAGATGGTTACGGCGAGCAGGTCGTCGTAGCCGGCATTATATTGTTTCAGCAGCACCAGTAAGTTCTGCATAATTTGTTTGAGTTCGGAAATCACGCCGCCGCCAACCAGCTGGCCGCTTTCAGGGTCGAGGCCGATCTGGCCGGATACATAAAGGGTTCCGTTGGAGGCGATGGCCGGTGTGTATGGTTTGCTCATAATTATTTAAAATAAAATACTAAATGGTGTCACCCTGAGCGGAGTCGAAGGGTGTTCTGATGGTGTTTATTGGGCTTAGACTCCGCTCAGCCTGACGTGATGTTATCTGTACTGCCCTTGCGAGGCGAAGCAATCTCATCAAACAAAAGACCGCTTCGCTCGGAATGACGCTTAATGGTTAAAACATAGCCTTTGCTTTCGCTAAAGCCGCATCCAGTCCCTCCGGTTTGCTGCCGCCTGCCTGTGCATAGAAAGGCTGTCCGCCGCCGCCGCCGTTGATTTCCTTCGCCAGATCCTTGATGATGGTACCCGCGTTGAGGCTTTTCTCTTTCACGAGGTTGTCATCCAGGATCACCGAAATGCTCGGCTTTCCTTTTACTTCCGCGCCAATGATGCAGACGCAGTTCTCCACCTGGTTGCGGATCTCGAACAGGATGTTTTTGATGTCTTCCGCGCTGTCGAAGTGGATCTTCTCGATGATCACATTCATGCCGTTCTTAGACTGCACTTTCGTGAGGAGGTCCTGCTTGATGTTTTGCGCTTTTTCTTTCAGTAAGCTGTGAAGCTGTTTTTGAAGCTCGGCATTCTCGTCCACGAGGTTGCTCAGGCTTTTCACCACGTCCTTGTTATTTTTCAATAAAGCTTTCACCTCGTTGAGCATAGCCGTCTGGTTATCGAAAAACTCTTCCGCTTTCACCGCAGTCACCGCTTCGATCCGGCGAATCCCCGCCGCTACAGCACTTTCGGCAATGATCTTGAAATAGCCGATCTGTCCGGTAGCATTCACGTGCGTGCCACCGCAAAGCTCGATGGAATAATTCTTGTCGAATTCCACCACGCGCACCACATCGCCGTACTTCTCGCCAAACAAGGCCATAGCGCCGGTTTTCTTCGCGTCGTCGATGGTCATTTGCTGGATGCTGCTGTGAATATTCTCACGGATCTTCGTATTCACGATCTTCTCGATCTCGTGCAATTCTTCATCGGTAATTTTGGAGAAATGCGAGAAGTCGAAACGCAGGTACTCGTCATTCACCAAGCTGCCTTTTTGCTCCACGTGCGTGCCCAATACCTGGCGTAAAGCGGCATGCAGCAGGTGTGTGGCGCTGTGGTTGTTTTCGGTATAAGAGCGTTTGGTCTTATCCACTTTAGCTACAAAGGAAGCTTCCACATTTTCAGGAAGCTTGTCGCTGAAATGGATCATGACTCCGTTTTCCTTTTTAGTATCGGTAATGTCAATCTTTTCGTTGATGTTCTCCAAGGTGCCTGTGTCGCCTACCTGTCCGCCGCTTTCCGCGTAGAACGGTGTTTTGTCGAGCACGAGCTGGAACTGCTCCTTGTTTTTTGCTTTCACCTTGCGGTAACGCACAATATTGCTTTCGCATTCCAGATCGGTATAACCTACAAATTCCGTTTCAGGAATGGAGCTGTCGGATTGCTTGCGGTTCTTTTCCACATAAATCCAATCGTCGGTATCCATAGAAGTAGCTGCACGGGAGCGGTTCTTTTGTTCTTCCAGCAATACTTTGAAGCCTTCTTCATCAATGCTGAGGTCGTAGCCACGGGCAATTAACGACGTTAAATCCACCGGGAACCCAAACGTGTCATACAATTCGAACACCACCTTACCATCAATCACCTTGCTACTTTTGGATTGCGTGAGGTCGATACACACCTGGTCGATGCGCTTCAGACCGATCTCCAGCGTTTTGTAAAAGGAAATTTCCTCTTCTTTAATGACTTTTTCAATCAGGATCTTTTGTGTATTCAGCTCAGGAAATTGATGCCCCAGCTGGTGAGCCAGTGTCGGCACCAGGCGGTACATGAACGGTTCCTTGATGTTCAACGACTGGTAACCGTAACGGATCGCACGGCGCAAAATACGGCGGATCACATAACCCGCGCCGGTATTGCTCGGCAGCTGCCCGTCGGCAATAGAGAAAGAGATCGTGCGGATGTGATCGGCGATCACGCGCATCGCAATATTGATGATGAGCTGTTTCTTGTGGTGGTTCTCGTCCTCCGGTTTATAACGGTGGCCGCTCAGCTCTTCAATTTTATTCAGTAAAGGTGTAAACACATCGGTATCGTAATTGGATTGCTTGCCTTGCAGCACGCGCACCAAACGCTCGAAGCCCATCCCCGTGTCCACATGTTGCTTAGGCAGTTTTTCCAGGCTTTTATCCGCCTTGCGCATAAACTCCATGAACACGTTATTCCAGATCTCGATGACCTGCGGATCGTCGTTATTCACGAGTGAAGCTCCGGGAACTTTTGCCCGTTCTTCATCGCTCCGGCCATCGTAATGAATCTCCGAACAAGGTCCGCAAGGGCCGGTATCGCCCATTTCCCAAAAGTTGTCTTTTTTATTTCCTTTGAGGATCCGGTCTTCGGTGACATATAATTTCCAGGTATCGTAGGCTTCCTGGTCGAAAGGCACATTCTCTTCCGGGCTGCCCTCAAATACGGTCACGTACAGGCGGCTTTTATCGATTTTATAAACTTCGGTCAGTAATTCCCAGGCCCAGGCAATGGCTTCTTTTTTGAAGTAATCGCCAAAGCTCCAGTTACCCAACATCTCGAACATGGTGTGGTGATAGGTATCAACTCCCACTTCCTCCAGGTCATTATGCTTACCGCTCACACGCAGGCATTTCTGAGTATCGGCCACCCGGGGAAATTTGATCGGCGCGTTGCCCAGGAAAATATCCTTAAACGGCGCCATCCCGCTGTTATTGAACATCAGCGTGGGATCGCCTTTTACTACCATGGGTGCGGAAGGCACGATCTCGTGACCTTTTGACCTGAAAAACTCTAAAAATGTGTCGCGTACTTTACTTGATTCCATATCGTTTAAAAAGAAGAAGCGAATATACTAAAAATCAATGTCACAAAAAGTCACATGTTATTACTTTTTAGCCACATTTTCAGACGGTTTTCCCTGGCCGGACTTTTCATTTTTGACTGCTGAACCAATGAATTTGCTATATTTGCTCTTCTTTTCAAAGACAGCATGTCAAAGGTAAAATACAGGTTCAATACCAAATCGCTCACTTATGAAAAAGTGCGGGTCACGTTCCGGCAGCGTTTCCTTCAGGTGCTGAGCTACCTGGGTATTGGCTCCGTATTTGCGGTGGTGATCGTGATGCTGGCCTACCGCTTCATCGATTCGCCTAAGGAAAAGCAGCTGCGCCGGGAAGCGGAGGTGATGCGCCTGCAATACGATCTGCTGAACAAAAAAATGAACCAGGTACAAACGGTGCTCAACGATCTGCAGGACCGTGATGACAATATTTACCGTGTGATCTTCGAGGCGGAGCCGATTCCCGGAAGTGTGCGCCAGGCTGGTTTTGGCGGGAGCGACCGTTACAAGGATCTTGAAGGCTATGACAATACGGCCTTGATGAAACAGACTACCGAGCGTTTGGACCGCATTACAAAACAATTATACATTCAATCGAAATCATTTGATGAAGTGGTGAAAATGGCCCGGGGCAAGGAAAAGCTGATTGCTTCCATTCCGGCTATTATGCCGCTGAACAATAAAGACCTCAAGCACTTACCGAGCGGCTACGGCTGGCGGACGCATCCCATCTACAAAACCCAGGAGTTTCACCCGGGGATGGACTTTACGGCAGAGCAGGGCACGCCGATCTATGCGACAGGCGACGGTGTGATAGAAGTGGCGGACGCGGCTGCACAGGGCTATGGCAACCATGTGGTGATCAACCACGGCTACGGTTATAAAACATTATACGGTCACATGAGTAAGATCGCCGCTAAAGTCAATGCCAGGGTAAAGCGCGGAGAGCTGATTGGCTATGTAGGGAGCACCGGTTTGAGTACAGGCCCGCACGTGCATTATGAGGTGATCAAGAACGGAGAGAAAGTCAACCCGATTAATTTCTACTACAATGATCTTTCTCCGGAGCAGTACCAGATCATGCTGGAGCTTTCATCCAAGTCTACCCAATCATACGATTAATGAATTCGACGTATAAAATCGGTTTCTATACTGCTATTTCGTTAGTGATCGCGAACATGATCGGCACGGGTGTCTTTACCAGCCTGGGTTTTCAGCTATTCGACATTCATTCGGTATTCAGTATTTTAGTGCTCTGGCTTCTGGGCGGCATCATTTCATTTTGCGGCGCGCTGGTATATTGCGAGCTCGGAGTGGCTATTCCACGCAGTGGTGGCGAGTATGCTTACCTGACCAAGCTCATTCATCCTTCCGTTGGTTTTTTATCGGGCTGGGTCTCTTCTACGGTTGGCTTTGCGGCGCCTGTGGCATTGGCCTCGATGGCACTGGGCTCTTATGTCAACAAAATTTTTCCGCAGGTGAATGTGACCTTATGCGCTCTGTGTGTGGTAGGGCTCATTACCGTAATCCACGCCACGAACCTGAAAGCAGGCAGCAGCTTCCAGAAGGTGCTTACTTTTTTGAAAGTATTTGTCATCTTAGGATTTATCATTGCCGGCTTTTGTTATACGCCGGCGCATGAGATCACGATCCTGCCACAGCCCACGTCCAAAGCCGAGATCCTGAGCCCTGCTTTTTGGGTGAGTTTGATTTATGTGTCGTATGCCTACAGCGGTTGGAATGCGGCTTCTTACCTGGCAGGTGATATGCAGAACCCTCAGAAGAACCTGCCGAGAGCCCTGCTGATCGGGACCTTGATTGTGACGGTGATTTATGTGACGTTGAATTATATTTTTCTGTACAGCACGCCGGCCAACGAGCTCACGGGCGTCCTGGAGATCGGCCACGTGAGCGCCATGCATATTTTCGGGCAAATGGCAGGGCAGTTCATGAGCCTGATCATCGCTTTTCTTTTGATCTCATCCATCAGTGCCATGATTATGGCCGGGCCGCGCATCATCAAGTCGATGGGGGAGGATCTCGAGATCCTGAATTTCCTTTCGAAAAGCAACAAGAATAATGTGCCTTACGTGGCGGTGATTGTTCAGTCGGCCATTACGGTGATCCTGATTCTCAGTGCAAAATTTGAGCAGGTACTGACCTTTGTGGGATTCAGCCTCAGCATTTTTACCTTTCTCACGGTGTTCAGCGTGTTTATTTTACGGGCAAAAAAGCTAAGCTCACCCAATTATAAAACCTGGGGCTACCCGGTAACACCATTGATTTTTCTGGCGCTCAACGCGTTTATTCTTTATACCGTATTTCGTGAAAAGCCTTCCGAATCCCTGCTGGGTCTTTTAAATGTGGGCTTCGGCGGACTGATCTATCTTGCAGGAAAATTAATCATCTACAAAAAAGAAAAACAAAAATGTCAGGAAGTATAAAGTTAGCCGCTGTATTGTCGGTTATTGGTATGGTTGCATGCACACCTTCATCTCATGAAAAAACAGGTGAGTTGATCATTGACTCGGCCAAAGTAGAAAAGGTGGTCCAGGAAATGACAAAAGATACGGTAGTAAAGGAAGCGCCTTTGCTGGCCTGCGCCAACGATTCCCTGAATGCCCTGGCCGACCTCATGGCAGGTATTGCCGATAGCAATTCGGTATACGGCGAGATCCAGTCGTCTTCCGACTTCAAAGCCTTCAGCCAGAATTTCGATAAGCGTTGGATGAACTTTGATTCGACACGACTGACCAGCCTGCGTACCTTCAGGGACAATGAATTGTCGAAAGTGGTGAAAACTCCGGCAACGTTGTTCTATCCATTCTCGGGACCCGATATTTTGTATGCCCAAACCTTTTTCCCGGAAGCGGATAAGTATGTGATGATCGGCCTGGAGCCTGTAGGAAGCCTGCCACGCTTTAAGGCAGAGAACAAGGATTCGATGGATATCTATTATTCAAAAGTAAACACGTCTTTGAATGCGATCCTGAAATTCAGCTTTTTCAGAACACAGAGCATGAAGAACGATTTGAAGAATACCGAAGTGGACGGCACCCTGCATTTATTGATCCTCTTCCTGAAACGCACAGGGAATGAGTTTTGCTCGGCCAGGCCGGTAACGGTTGACAGCACCGGAGCAGTGGTTTATGAAGAGTCATTTGCTTCTCTGAAAAAGAAAAAAACAAATACACGTGGGCTGGAGCTGAAATTCACGGACGTGAACAAGAAGCCGAAGACCTTATATTATTTTTCGCTGAATGCCGCGGATGGCGGATTAAAAAGCAACCCAAGCTTTGTGAATTACCTGAAGGGCATGGGTACCGTGAATACTTACCTCAAAGGTGCTTCCTACCTGATGCATAAAAGCTATTTCTCGATCATCCGTAACGTGATCCTGGAACAGAGTGAGCAGGTGATCCAGGACGACAGCGGCATCTCTTTCCATTATTTTACGGACAGCGATCATAAGTGGAATTATAGCTTGTACGGGCAGTACACCAAGCCTATTCCGATGTTCAAGGAGTTCTATCAGAAAGACCTCGATTCCCTGTACAAACAGCAAGGCGCCAAAGAGATCGGTTTCGGAATCGGTTATAACTTCAAAGACAAGAACAGTAATTTATTAATCGCAACGAAACAGCATTAAAATGATATCTTTTGATGAAGAAAGCCGCTGTATTGATATGTGTTCTGTTACCTCTGTTACATGTTGCGCAGACCGCTTTTTCATTCGACTCCCTCCTAAAGAAAAAGCCGGTATTACAGAAGGTAGCGGCCGACTCTAAAAAATACCGCTTACAGATCATCTACACGCAGATCAAGCGCGATACGCAAGGGAAGCCTTCGTTTAAGAATTACCTGTATCACGTGGATTCCACGACTTATTTTTACTGCGCCAGTCTTGTGAAATTGCCTTGCTCCATCATCGCTATGGAAAAGCTAAACGATCTGAAGCTGGACAAGGAAACGATCCTGTTTACCGATAGTGCCAATACCTGTCAGCGCTCTGTGAAACAGGACACGACTTCAGCAAGCGGCTATCCGAGTGTGGCACAATACATCCGACGGATGTTCCTGGTGAGCGACAATGCAGCTTATGGAAGGGTTTATGAGTTTTTGGGCGTGGATTACCTGCATGACCGCCTGGCGGAGCTGGGATACAAGAACATGCGCATCGTGCATCGCTTTGACGGCGGTTGCCAGGGCACGGCTAACCTGATCACTAACCCGGTGTCTTTTTATGATAAGGACCTCAAACTTCTCTATCAGCAGAAGCAGGGCCTGCCTTTGCGGAATTATACGAATGCGGCAGGAACCTTCAAAGTCGGGAAAGCCTATTACAATGTTCGGAATAAGCGTGTGAACGAGCCAAAAGATTTTACGAACATGAATTATATGTCCTTGCAGAATGTGCATGGCTTATTGCAGCGCCTGGTGTTTAATGAGTTTTACCCGGCGGTCAATCAGTACCATATCGACCGGAGCCAGCAACAGTTTATGTTGCAATACCTGACCATGCTGCCGCGTGAGAGCTCGCATCCGTCGTATGATAAATCCTATTACGACAGCTATAAAAAGTATTTTATTTACGGCGATAGTAAGAAACCCATCACAGACAAAGGCCTTAAGATCACTAATATTGTCGGGCAATCCTATGGCTTTATGGTGGACTGTGCGTATATCCATAACGAAGCCGAAAAGGTGGAATTTATGCTGAGCGCAGTGATCTATGCCAATGAGGATGAGGTGATCAACGATGGGAAATATGAATACAACTCGCTGGCGTTGCCTTTCCTGGCGGAGCTTGGCAGGCAGGTGTACCAGTACGAACTAAAGAGCAAATGATTTAACGACGAACCTGATAAATTAATAATTACGAATTTAATACGAATAGACGAATGCACGTCTGCTAACACAGATTTGTAGATTCGTATGGATTCGTAATCCGGAACAATGAAACAAAGCATAGAACGGTTAAAGAAACTAAAGGAATTACTGGTCATTGAGCGGGAAGAGGATTTCTATCAATACAAAGAACAGTTTTTAAGAGCAAGCATTGAGCAGCGCAAGAAGAATGGTGCTACCTGGTACCCGATACAGATTATCTCAAACGAGATTGGCTATGCGGATTATGTACACCTGGAAGTGGAGCGTACCAATACGCTCGATATGCCGCATTTATTTAGTACAGGCAAAAACGTCAGCTTGTTTTCCAATAAAAATCCCGACGAGGTGCAGGAGATTACCGGCACGATCAAACAATCGGGAAAAAACAAGCTGAAGATTATCATGCATACCGATGAACTTCCCGACTGGGCTTATGACGGGAAGCTGGGAATCAACATCCAGTTCGACGATAACAGCTATCTCGAAATGCAAAAGGCGCTTGATGAAGTGATCGGCGCCAGGAATAACCGAGTGGTGGAGTTACGCGAGATCATTGAAGGGAACGAAGTTCCTACCTTTGAAAAAACAGACGACAGCATCCTCATCCCTCAGCTGAACTTATCACAGAACCGCGCGGTGAGGCATATCCTGTCGGCCAATGATGTGGCGGTGGTACACGGCCCTCCGGGAACGGGAAAAACAACGACCATCGTTCAGGCGATCCGCCTTGTCCTCCAAACGGAGAAACAAGTTCTGGTATGCGCGCCAACCAATACAGCGGTTGACCTGATCTCCGAAAAACTGGTGGAGCAGGGGATTCATGTGTTGCGTGTAGGGCATCCTGCCAGGGTTTCCGAAGAGCTTCTGAAAACGACGGTTGACGGGCAGATCCAGAACCACGAGCATTACAAGGATATCAAAAATCTGCGCCGTAACGCCGAAGAGTATTTTCGCATGGCCGGGAAATACAAACGTACTTTTGGAAAAGAAGACGCGAAGCAACGCGCCATGTATTACACGGAAGCTAAGAATTGCATTAAGGAGTCGCGGCTGCTGGAGGATTACATTGTGAGCTCCTTATTCGATCATGCGCAGGTGATCTGCTGCACGCCGGTGACTTCCAATAACCGTGCGCTGGCCCGCAAGACCTTTCAAACCTTATTTTTTGATGAGGCGTCGCAGGCGCTGGAGGCCGTGTCCTGGATTCCCTTACTGAAATGCCGCCGGGTGATTTTCAGCGGTGATCATTTCCAGTTGCCGCCGGTTGTGAAAAGCCTCCAGGCAAAGAAGGAAGGCCTTGATCATACCATGCTCGACCGGCTTACGAAATATGAGAATGTATCGTCCCTGCTGACGCGCCAGTACCGCATGCACCAACGTATCATGGAGTTCAGCAATGCCTATTTTTATAAGAACGAGCTGGAGGCCGATGTGTCGGTGAAGGAATCCTTGTTAAGCACCAATGAGGACCTGGAGCTGCTTTACAAGCCCATCGAGCTGATTGATACGGCCGGCCGGGGATTTGATGAGTACCAAAACCCGGAAACTCTGAGCACCTCAAATGCCGGCGAAGCCGATCTGCTCTTTAAGCATTTGGAATTAGTATTACAGCAGTATACCTATTCGGAGCCTGCTTACCCCGTGAGCATTGGGATCATCTCGCCTTACAAGGAACAGATTGAATTACTGAAAGAGAAACTGGCGGCCTTTGATTATTCGGCTTACCCGGTAAGTGAGCTGGCGGTGAAGACCATCGACGGTTTCCAGGGCGAAGAGCGCGACATCATTTATATTTCTTTGGTAAGGAGTAATCCGGATTCGGAGATCGGTTTCCTATCGGATATTCGTCGTATGAATGTGGCCCTGACACGCGCCAAGAAAAAGCTGGTGGTGATCATGGATACGGCCACGATTGGAAATCACCCGTTTTATAAGGCCTTCATTGAGTATTGTGAATCCTACAACTTTTACAAATCAGCCTGGGAGTATAGTTACGAAGTTTAACCTTGAGTACAGATCATCAACATACCGTGAAACCTGTTGAAACAAAAGATGGCTCGCTGACCTTACAAAGTGGGCGCTTCGGTGCAACTTACCACTCGTTGCACGGCGCAGTGGAAGAAAGCAGGTATGTGTTCATTAACAACGGTTTACTTTTTTTTCTTCACGAGAATCCAAAGAAAGTATTACGCATTCTTGAAATTGGTTTTGGCACGGGATTAAATGCTTTCCTGACATTTTTGGAAACGAAACACCTAGGTATAACCGTTGACTACCAGGCGGTGGAGCTGTATCCTGTTCCTATGGAGATCGCGAAGCAGCTGAATTTCACGAAGGACTATCCGGGAGATGAGGCAGCCGTTTTTCTCCGGATGCATGAGCAGGCCTGGAACGAAAAGCATTCACTTTCCGGAACCTTTCATCTGACCAAACATCTGGAAAAGGCTGAAACGTTTTGCTCCGGACAGACCTTCGACCTCATTTATTACGATGCCTTCTCTCCCAAAGAGCAGCCGGAGCTATGGACGGAAACGGTATTCAGGAATATGCACACTTTATTGAATGAGTATGGCTTGCTCGTGACCTATTGTGCGCAGGGCCAAATGAAACGCCACATGAAAGCGGCAGGTTTTAAGGTAAAGGCATTGAAAGGTTTCGCTGCCAAACGGGAAATGACAGTGGCTTATCGCTTGTCAGTCTAACTGTTTCTCAAAGCAGACACTGCTTTCTACTCCGGTATATGGCCCATAGTTCTGAATAATCCCGTAGTTGTTTTTCTGATAGAGGGCGATGGCTTCCGGCTGTTTCTGACCGGTTTCCAGAATGCATGTCTTATAGCCCAGCTCTTTTGCCCAACCTTCAAGCTCTTTCAATATGGCTGAGGCAATTCCTTTGCTCCGTTTTTCCAATGGCACAAACATCCGTTTGACTTCCATCGTGTCAGCATTGTATGCTTTGATCGCACCACAGCCTACGGCCTGCTCGTGTTCATAGGCAAGGACCACATGCTTAATGGCAGTGATTTTATTGAATTGGGCAAAAAAGGAATGATCTTCTCCGTCGCGGATAGCGAGGTCCTTGTCAAGTTCCTTTACCAGGGTTTGAAAATCCGGATTGTCGGAGTCTGTTCTTTGTAAGTGATACATGTGTTCTAATACCCGAAATGTTTCAGGTTTGCATCGTTATTCCTCCAGTCCTTCGCCACTTTTACGAAGAGCTCCAGGTAAATGTGTTTTCCAAAAAAGGTTTCTGCCTCCTTGCGCGCCATCGTGCCTACCTTTTTCAGGGCCTCGCCCTGGTGGCCAATGATAATGCCTTTCTGGCTATCGCGCTCCACCAGGATATCGGCCTGGATGCGGATGATCTTTTCCTCTTCTTTGAAGGAGTTGACGATCACTTCCACGCTGTAAGGGATTTCACGCTTGTATTTCAATAAGATCTTCTCGCGGATGATCTCCGATACGAAAAATTTCTCAGGCTTATCCGTTAAGGTATCTTTGTCGTAGAAGGCTTCTCCTACCGGCAAAAGCTGGGTGATGCGGTACATCACCGTTTCGAGGTTGAATTTTTTTAAGGCTGAGATAGGAATGATTTCCGCTTTCGGTAATTTTTCCTTCCACTCCGCCAGTTTGCTATCCAGCACTTCCTGCGTGGCCATGTCAATCTTGTTAAGGAGCAGGAGCACAGGAGTAGAGGTCTTCTTTAATTTCTCGAGGTAGCTTTCCTCCAGCACAATGTCTTCGTAAATATCCACGATCAGCAGGAACACATCGGCATCGCTGAAGGCGGAAATCACAAATTCCATCATTTTTTCCTGGAGCTTGTAATTCGGTTTCAGAATGCCCGGAGTATCCGAGAACACAACCTGGTAGTCATCGCCGCTGACAATGCCCATGATCCGGTGGCGCGTGGTTTGCGCCTTTGACGTGATGATGCTTAAGCGTTCGCCAACCAAAGCGTTGAGCAGGGTGGATTTTCCAACATTCGGACAACCGATGATGCTGACAAATCCGGATTTATGCGGTGTAACAGACATGTGTGTAATTTTGCGGCAAAGATACGAATAATATGTGTTTGATTGATTTTAAAACCACATAGGCACATAGTAACATAGGAGAACCAAGTCTTTCTCTCTCTCTGTTTTCTTTGTGTCTCCGTGGTGAGCCTGTTCCCTATATTCTCTCTGTTCTATGTCCTTTCAGGATCAGCGCGCTTCAAGCCGAGCTTCTCGTTCCATTCATCCACCATCCAGTAAGGATTCTCCTTGAACTTTCTCCAGTCTTCCAGGAGCGACACATGCAGCAGGGCGAGCTCCTGTTTCAGCTCCTCGCTGTATTTATCGTAGTCGCTTTTGTAGTGTTTATTGTACAGGAATTTTTCAAAGTATTCGAGCAGGTTAAAGCAGATGGTGAAATGTCCGCAGGCGATGATCGTATCCGGCAGGATCTTGTCTCCGCCCAGTTGTTCCGGCGAGAACCATAGCGTTGTTCCCATTTTCAGGGAGCGCTGCGCCACTTCCATGATATGCGGGCCGGGTTCCATCAGCTCCCGGCTGAAGTGCGGGTATTTATTCTGCCGTTTGATGACTTCTGTTTCCGTGAGCTCAAACACAGCGTTCATGATGAGGCGTGGCCGCCAGATCGGGTCGCCATACACGCGCTCGAAGCTAAACCAGCGCATGTGCTTGATAAATACTTTGGTCACCATTTTGGTGACGGAGCGCCGCCTGTTGCCCAGCATGTTATTGATGATGCCGAATTTCAGCTTATCGACGTAATGCAACCGCCGCGCAAAAAAATCTGGAACGCCGATGCGCTTGGTCAGGCCTACAAATCCCATAGAGGTGATGAGCAGGAACAAGGCTACCAGGATGCCGATGGTGCCGATCACGGAACACATCATGATCACCGGTTTCAGATCCGATGCGCAGGCAAACAAGAGGACCACGAGGCCGAATAAGGCGCTCATGATGCCGAAGCGGCGCAGCGACTTAAAATTCCAGTTGCCGATCCAGGGCATCGTTTCGGTATTGCTCCGGATGTAGCTCTCCATCGTTGGGTTGGTGCCGTCGGAAAGGATATAAAGGTCTACCGATTTTTTATCTTCCGACCGGAACTCCTTCAATTCTTCCGGGTAATGCTTCATCCGGTATTCGGCCGACAGGATAGCATCCACGCCCTGGTTGTCGTCCACGCCGCCATCCATGAGGCCGATCGGGTATTCGATCTTGTCGCCGTCAAACACGTTATGTGGTAAGAGGAATTTGTCTTTCAGCTTTTGTGCGCCTTCGTAAATAAAATCATCCGGAAAGTTGATCGGCTCGAAGCCGAAGGGGAAACAGGACGAGGCCGCGATGATGTCGGAGAAACGGATCTCTTTTGCAATCTCTATGGGAATATGGATCTTGCGGTTACCGATGAATTCGTGAGTGCCTTTGGTATGCGATTTTTCGGTTTTATGAAAATGAAAGGGAAGGGCGAAGTTAAATTCCGTAGCGTTGAAGCTGATCTCTTTCAGGTGGATGGGTTTTGACTCATCCCAGAGCAGGCCGAATTTTTCATTTTCGAAGTCGCGAAAGTAGATGGAGGAAAAGGCCGTGATGAGGCTGCGTTGCCGGCCCCCCTGCCAGTTGGTATCGTCGGCCAGGTATTCGAGGGCATTCTCTACCAGCTCTTCGCTGGTCATGAAGCGGTAAAGGCTTTGGTAACATTCTTCGATGGTGCCACCCTTTTTGATCGTTGTGGCATATTTCACACCGGTGAACGTTCCTGCGGAAACGGTGGAAAGAATCCGTACGCGTTCCAGGAGGCTGGTACTGTAAAACGTTTTGGTAGAGAGGTAGGATAAGACGCCGAGGTGTATGGAAGTAGCCCTGAATCCTCCGCCTGACAGGGAAATAGCAATGTTGTGAAACGGCAGTTTAGGCAGATGCGCTCTTTTTTCAGAACCCGGATTTGTTTTCTTTTTTGTCGTACTATCCATAAACCGTTTCTAAAGGTACTATTTTATATGCATGCTGACGCGGTGTTTTTTCCGGAACTGAACAATGGGCAGGCGTGGAATTTTCAGGCCATACGTCCGGTAAATGGCTTTGATGAATTCATTCGCCAGCAAGGCCTGGCCCATGGTATTGATGTGAATGCCATCGAGGGAAAACGCCCCCGTTTCTGTATAATGAATGGCTCTTACCCTGGCGTCATAAAACCTGTCGGGCCTGGCATGCATAAGCAGCTGATTCAGCCTGACAAGTCCCAGTCCCTTTTCTGCTGCGAGGTCTGCGATGATATCGTTATAGGCGACGATCCTTGCTTTGATCCCGGCAATTTCTGTTGCATCGAGGTAATAGGTTTTGGGAATAGGAAGGCGCCCGCTTAAATAATCCCTTCTCAAAGGATCCTGCATGATCTCACAGAGGACGATCTCTCCTGTTTGCATCTGCCTGAGGATAGGTTGGCCATGGGCAATCGCCTCAACGATAAAGGCATTTCTCCCTGTTTTAAATGCTATCCCGTCGATACCATAGTGTATAGTAAGCTGCATGGCTTCCTGTTTCTCCAGGAGCAGCTGATCGTAAGCAATGGTATTGAAGAAGGGAATGGTGGTGAGATCGGGCAATGTTGCCAGAATGCCTTTCGCCCCATGCTCCGTCAGTTTTTCAAGGACGTAGCGGAGCGTCGCCGCAAAGCCTTCGCCGGGCTTTCCTTCTGCCGGTGTCATCACATCATCGGCGCCGCCATGCATGGCATAGGATAAAATATCGTTATTGCCGATGAGCATCGTGAAAAACGTCGGACGGAGCTTCAGGATATCTTCCAGGATGGAAGCCTTTGCCGGATTGGAAGCCAGGCGTGTGAAAAAAGGATTGTAGTTGCCCTCACCTTTTGCGGGATCGCCGTAGCCGGGCATGAGCAGGTGCGCTGCCTTGGCGCCGGGCACTGCCAGGTTGTGGAATGGCCCGCTGCTGTGGTAGTTATTTTCCGTAAGAATGCTTTGGTCGCCCATCTCGGAAAGATGGGAAAGACAGCCCCATTTATTTTTGGGGTTATGCTCGTCAGGCACCAGGATCAGCTTCGAGCGCCCGATGAATCCAATGCCGGAGGACTGCTTATCGACAAGGGCCTGCCGGAAGACGAGTGGATGAATGGCTTGGTATTGACGGGCGATCAGGTTTGGGTAGGCATTGGCCTGGCCTTTGTAATAGAGTGCCCCATCGGCATATCCTGCTGTAATGGAATCTCCAATGGCGACAAACCGGCTGAAGTCTATCGTGTTTTTTTGATTTGCCATAAGCGGTACGATCGGGACTGATTAATTGAACCTCTGTGTATTCTTACGAATATAGCTGATAGATGTTTCAATTTGTCACAAATTAGTCTAAAGCGGAAATCCGTCCAAAATTAAAAACGGGTGCAGAAAACCCTGCACCCGTTTTTGCAACTAGCTAAACCTAACTCTATCAGGGGAATATGACCCCTTTATATTTAGTTGCATCCACCTGCGGAATCGTTGAGCCATACTGGCTGTTGATCGCTTTGATGAATTCGTTGGCAAGCAGGGCATTGGCTCTTGGCGTCAGGTGGACCCCATCCAGCGAAAAGGCGCCTCCGCTTACGAAAGTGGCACTGGTTGTAATGCCGTTGTACACAATGCCTGCTTTTGCTTTGGCCATAAAGGCGTTCACGTCGACATAGGCAAGTCCTTTGGCGGCAGCTACGGATTTTATCTTGGCATTGTAGGCAGCTACGGCATTCTGAATGTTGGCGATTTCCGTTTCGTTCAGCACATATTGATTGGGTAGAGGTTTGGACGAGCCCCAACCGGCACATTTCAGGGAATCCTGCGGTGTGGTGAGCAGAACGTATTCAGTCGATTTGATCTGCCTTCTCCCGCCCGGCGCTGAGCTATCGAGGATCATAAAGGCGTTGGCTCCCTCGTGAAAAGAAATGCCAAGAGCGGCGTAGGCGGCGCTGAGCTGTGTCGCTTGTGTGGCGTCCAGTGTTAAGCCGTTGTATGGAATGGTGGTGGCAAAGGGAATGCTTGTTACATCCGGGATATTTCCTACCACGCCTTTTGCGCCATTGGCTGTCATGGTATTGATGATGAGATCATAGCTGGCGTCGAAGCCAACTCCCGGAGAACCTGCCGAAGGCGTTACCGCATCCGAAGCGCCGCCGGCCAGTGCATAAGCCAGCACGTCGTTATTGCCGATGAATACCGAGAAGAAGGTTGGGTTTTGTGCTGCCGATTTGGAAAGCATAGAGGCCGTAGCAAATTCCGAAGGGGCGAGGATCCTTGTGAAGAAAGGGTTGTAATTCCCTAAGCCATTCGCCGGATTGCCGTAGCCCGGATACACTGCGGTGATGGCCTTGGCGCCTGGAATTCCCATATTGTTATAAGGACCCTGCGCAGCAATGTTGTTGGTGAAAATGCTGAAATCCCCGCTTGTCGCAAATGGAACAGGCGACAGGCCCGTTACACCTTTGCAGTCGGTTTTATAACCCAATATGGAACGCGCATTCCCTGAGGAACCGATCCCTGCGGAAGCTTGTGGCACCAGTGGTTGAATGAATTCGCCGCCGCCCACCTGTTTGAATTGCTCGGCAAGCAGGTTCGGGTAAGATACCAGCTGCCCGTCGTAATACAGGGCGGCATCCGCAAAGCCCGCTGTGATGGAGTTTCCGATGGCAACGTATTTAGACACATCCAAATTGCCTTTGGTTGGTTCCGGAGCATCTAATTTCGGTTTGCAGCTGGTCATGAACAGGCCGAGTACGAGCGCGGCTGCTATAGATTGATAAGATATCGTTTGCATAGTCGTTGAGATTAAAATTTATAGAATACAGAAACTCCCGGAATTACCACATTGGTTTTGTAAGTGCCACTCATACCCGTTTCCAGGTTGGTGTCTTCCCTGTTCAGTTGCGAGAAATAGAAGGAGGCATTGATACCGAATTTTTGTTTGATCGTGTAGCCGATCCCGGCGGTATAAATGATCCTGTTGGCATCCGGTGTTTCGGGTGTCACGTAGCCGTCCTGCACGGGCGAAATACCGTAAGCTATGCCGAGCCTTACCGCCAGGGCATCGATGATTTTATACTGGCCTCCCAGTCTGAAGGCGAAGGTGTTTTTGTATTCGCGTGCCGACTTGGTATCAACCAGCGATGTCGTATTGGTTTCGTAATCGAAGGACAGGGTATCATAGGCTTTCCAGCCTACGTAATTTACATCAGCTGCGATCGTCAGTTTTTCGATAGGTGTGTAGGCAAGGCCCAGCGTCAGCACCTGTGGCAAAGGCAGCGTGGCTTTAAATTTTCCGTTCGGGAAATTGGTAGCCAGGGCCGAAGGAACCGTGAAGGTGGCATCGCCGCTTTTTACTTCCATGTTCACCTGTGAGCGGTAGGTCAGCGCTACCGAAAATTTATCGATGGGCTTGTAGTAGATGCCTGCATTAAAGCCAAAGCCATTGGCTTTACCGTTGAGCTCGGCATGTCCGTATGTTCCGCTGGCATCCACCACCGGGATGTCTTTCTGAAGATTGACTTTACCGTTGGCATACACAAAGCCCGCCCCGATGCCGAGCTTGTTGTTGATCTTATAGCTTACTGTTGGCTGAAAGAAGATGGCCTGGAGTTGCAGGCGGGTTAAGGCAAAGCGGCCCATCCAGCCGTCCTCCCATTCCACGGTGCTTCCAAAGGGCGTGTAGATGCCTAATCCCAGCTTGAGCTTGCTGCTGTCCTTCAATCCAAAAACGCCATAGGCAGCAAAGGGATAGCTCACCGGCGAGGTGGTCTCTGCCGTTAAGTTGGTGTTCTTATCCAGGAATTTACCATGCGAGATGGTCGGGCTGACCCCGATGTTGACTTCGTTGCCTTTCAGGAAAGACATGCCGCCCGGACTGTAAAAAAGGGAGGCGCCGTCCTGCACGAAAGCGGTACCGGCATTGGCCATGCCCTGCTGCGCCTGGCCCTGTAAATTTACCTGATAGCCCTGTGCGCCGGCAATAAAGGGCGACGAGAGGATCAGCATTGCTGCTAGTTTGTGTAGGTTTGTCATAGATGGAAGGGTTTGGTGTGTGTGAATTATTTGATGTCTGAAACTTTGTACCAGGTTTGTGTTCTGCCGATGAGGGAGATCCCGATGTAGCCGCGGAGGTCTAATTTGCCATCCCTGTATTTGATCGTACAGCTGTAGGTTTTTCCGTTCTCCGGATCGTAGATGGTGCCGTCTTCCCATTCGTCCTCATCAAATTCGAAACCTTTCAGCATATTCAGGCCTAAGAGAGGAACGGATTGCTTGGCTTTGTCCGGGTTGTTTTTGTCGGTTTTAGGCTTGCCGTCTTCGTAGGTGGGTGTTTTGAGCCATACGATCTTGCCGTTGTATTTATCGCCTTCTTTGTAAATCTGTACTTTGGCTTTTCCGCTGGCGGTAAGCCAGGTGCCTATCACGGCATCGGCACTCACTGTTTGCGAAAAACAGCTGAGCGAAACGAATAAAAGAAAGAGGGCAGGTAACGTTTTGTTCATGGGCCTGTGTTTAAGAATGAGAAAAATGCGTCTTTATTCAAATCTAGTGAATGGCGCTTCAAATCCACTTGATTAATAACAGGAAATAACTTGATTTATATCAAGGCTCCTATGCATGCATAAGTAATATTACGTGATAGCTTATAGGAATAAATACACATGAATGATCGATCGGTTTTTAGGGTGTGCCTCCGCAAAGTGCTTCGAGGGCCTCAGCACCCTGCGGAGTCGGGCTTTGCGCTGCAATCTTTTGCCGGCACTTCGACTGCGCTTAGTGACCGGCAAAGGGATTTTACCGTTGCCAGAGGTTCTCGAAATCACCAGGTAATTATTTCTTTACAAACTCCAAATTCCGGATGTACACCTCGTTGAGGGCTGTGGCGCAGAGCTCGCCCTGCCTGTCGAAGATCTCGATGGGGTACATTTTTACAAACTTACCTTCCGCCTGAAGCGCTTTTTCCGCGTCGGCAATCATTTCATCGCTGATGGTGATGGTGTAGAAGAGGTCGGTTCTTCCCGGCTTGATGTATTGGATTTGCGCGCTTTTGAGCCACACGGTAATTTTAAAACCTTTGTGTTGCATGATCTGCCCGAAGAGCAGGGCGTAGAAGGGATCGGTGGCGGAAAAGATGGTGCCGCCGAAAATAGAATTTCCTAAATTGGAAGTGAAGAGGCTGCGGTTGATCTTGACATCAATTCCTTTGAATCCCGGATGTACTTTTTTTACCCAGATGCGCTGGAAGAACATCGGCGGGTAGAAGCACATCAACCACTTGAGCGTATTTTCGGAAATCTTCATAAGGTTTTTACAGTCCTTGTTTGATAGACTGGCTGCGCAGGCGGCTGAGTGTTTCGGGAGTAATTCCCAGGTAAGAGGAGAGGTAAATGGCAGGTACACGGTTGCCGAGCTTCGGCTGCGAGCGTAAAAATTCCTGGTAGCGCTCCTGCGCCGAATAACCGGCGCGGTTCTCTTTCCGGGCGCGCTGCAGGGCTTTGACGAAATAACGCTCGATGATCTTTCTTACCGCCCTTTCAAACATCGGGATCTCATCATAAAAGCGGTGCAGGTCTTCGTAGCTGAGCGCAAAGACCTGGCTGTCTTCAATGGCTTCGATGTTGATGCCGGCGGGTTGACGCGATAAAAAAGCTTCTGCGTCGCCAAACCAGTTGTTCTGTGCAATGAGGTCTGTGGTGTGCTCGTTGCCCTGATCGTCAAAAATGTAATTCCTGAAAAGCCCCTCATTCACGTAGAACATGAAGTTACCACTGTCGCCTTCGCTGAGGAGGTTCTTCTTTTTTTTGATATGCCTGATCTTTAAGGACTCAACGAACTTCTGAATTCCTTCGTCCGTAATGTTGGCATGCTGTTTAACGTTATTGATAAGCTTCTCGAACATGAGCGTAGTGGTTAGGCAGGTGGTTATACTTTCATTTTCACATGCTTCCAGGCTTTGATTTGCCAATTGATAAGGCCTGTGCAGATGTGGTTGTTTTCGGCGTCGTATACTTCTACCGGAAATTCTTTGAAAACGGCTTCCTGCGTTTTGAGCGGATCCAGGATCTCTTTTTCAATTTGATCTTTACTGATCTTAAAGCTTACAGTCACATCCGTCTTAGCCTGGTAATGGTAGGTCATGTGGATCGTTTTCAGAATGATCCTGTATTCCTTGGGCGAAAAATTCCGCAGCAGGCTAAGGCCCGATACGTATTCGCAAAGCGTGGCCAACAGGCAGGCATGAATGCCTTTGATGTGGTTACGGTTCGGGCGAGTGTTCCGTACGCGCATGGTCAGCTCTTCCTCGCCGATGGCTGTTACCCGGATGTTGTGCGGCTTATTGAAGGGCACCGTTCTCAGCAAAACGAAGTTAAGCACCCACAGGTAAAACGAAGAATGCCGTGCTTTGTGTATGGAAGCCTGTAAGCGGTCCATTATTTCGTGAAGAGGCTGTTGACGTAGTCGATGTACTTCTGCTGTGCGTCTTCTTTGCTCATGCCTTTTTTTCCGCTCCAGGCGTTGTATTTGGCGGCAGCCACAAAGTCGAACATGGCAGGCTTGTCGATGTTGATGTCGCCGATCGTGGCCTGCTTGTTCAGAGCGTACAGCTCGAGCATCACCTCGTTGCCCGGTTTTTCAGGTAATTCCATCACGCGTTTTTTAGCGTCTTCAAAGGATTGTTCCAGTGCAGTCATAGTATTAGGATTAAGGATTGGTTCAGGTTTTTTCTCAGGCACTTCTTCCAAAACGAAGTCCCCGCTTTTCGGAATTTGTAAAAATGTTTTAGCCCATTCTTCCGGTAAGGCGGCCAGCTTGCGTTTCACCATGTCTACCCAGGCGCCCTGCACGTTGATTTGCGCGGCTTGTACGCCATCGCCCCTGTACAAGGCTTGCGTGAAGGACCATCGGCTTCCGTCGCGCCGGCAATGGGTGAGCTCGCAGGTTACTTTTACCGTATCGCTGGGGCGCACCTCGCGCATGTAGATCAGCTCTTCGCGAAACAGGATCGGGCCTATTTTTAATTCCTCCAGGAGCCTGGCGTTGAAGCCAAGGCTTTCGAGGATCTGCAGCCTGGCCTGTGCCGCGAAATCGGCATAGGCCGAATGCCGCAAATGCATGTTGGCATCAATCTGCGACCATAAGACCCGGCCTTCAAAGAATACATTTTTCATTTTAGAATTTACTACTTAATGGAGATGTCATGCTGAACTTGATTCAGCATCTCACGGCTTTTACGCTTAATTTGTGAGATGCCGAAACGAGTTCGGCATGACCGTTACTTTTGATGTTGTACTAAAAGCAATATTTATTTTCCTCGATCAGTTTTTGAGCAACGACCTGTCTTGCAGCCTTCGCGTTGAAAGGCTCCTGTTTGGTGTAGCGTTTCAGTCCCATCAGCATCATGCGTAATTCGTCGCCTTCGCCGTAGCTGTTCAGGGCTTCTTTGCCATATACCCAGATCTTATCGCAGGCCGAATTGATATAGCTGCGCATGATCGCTAAATGCTCGGTACAGGCTGCTTCTCCGCGCATGCCTACCAGTTTCTCCACACGCAGCAAGGTTGATTCTGCTACGTAGGTTTCGATGGCCATATCGGCAATGTTCATAATGATCTCCTGTTCTTTGCTCAGCGTCGTCATCAGTTTTTGCACGGCACCACCGGCAACAAGCAGGATGGCTTTTTTGAAATTGGCCACCAGCTTCTTCTCGTAGGCAAATAGGGTATCATCCGGCTCGGAGAACTCGGGAATTCCTACCAATTCGGAAGCTACCTGCTGTGCAGGGCCCATGAGGTCGAGCTCGCCTTTCATGGCGCGTTTCAGGATCATGTCCACAATCAGGAGTCGGTTGATCTCGTTCGTGCCTTCGAAAATCCGGTTGATCCGGGAATCGCGGTAGATGCGGTCCATCGGTGCTTCGGCGCTGTAGCCCATACCCCCATAAATCTGTACGCCTTCATCGGCAACATAGTCGAGGGTTTCGGAGCCATGTACTTTTAAGATGGCCGCTTCAACCGCAAACTGCTCAATGCCTTTCAGGGTCGCTTTCGCTTTCTCCATACCGCCGGCAATCAGCTCGTGAATGGCATCTTCTACATTTTGTGAGGCCCTGTAAGTCGCGCTTTCAGAAGCAAAGATGCGGATGGCCTGTTCTGCCAGCTTGTAGCGGATCGCCCCGTATTTAGAGATCGGCCGTTCGAACTGGATACGCTCGTTGGCATACTGGATGGCCTGCGTGCAGGCGCGCTTGCTTCCGCCAATGGCAGCGCCCGCTAATTTGATCCGGCCGATGTTTAAAATATTCACGGCAATCTTAAAGCCGTTTTGTCTTTCGGATAATAAGTTTTCTACCGGTACTTTGCAATCGTTGAAAAATACCTGGCGTGTAGAACTTCCTTTGATTCCCATTTTATGCTCTTCGGGGTTTAAGGAAATGCCACCGAAATTTTTTTCGACGATAAAGGCAGACAGGTTTTTGTCATCGTCGATTTTAGCGAACACGGTGAAGACGTCGGCAAAGCCACCGTTGGTAATCCACATTTTTTGTCCGTTCAGGATATAGTGCTTGCCATCGGCAGTGAGCTTAGCCGTTGTTTTTCCGCTGTTGGCATCCGATCCGGAGCCCGGCTCTGTCAAGCAATAGCAGGCTTTCCACTCGCCGGTGGCCAGCTTGGGAATGTATTTCTTTTTTTGCTCTTCGTTGCCGTAATATAAAATCGGTAAGGTTCCGATGCCGGTGTGGGCCGATAAGGCAACGGCTGTGGAATAGCCCGCGCCTAATGCCTCCGTCGTTAACATGGAAGTTACGAAGTCGAAGCCTAAGCCACCCAGTTCCTCCGGTACAGAAACCCCGAGCAGGCCCAGGGCACCGGCTTTCTCCATGATGGAAGGCATGAGGCCTTCTTCCTGGCTGTCGATGCGGTCGAGGATCGGTAATACTTCCTGGTCGATGAAATCATCACAGGTTTTTTTCATCATGATCTGTTCTTCCGACCATTGCTCGGGAATAAAAATGTCGTTTGCCGATGTTTCTTTGATGATGAACTCACCGCCTTTTGTTTTTCCTGTTGTTGCCATAATCTTGTGGTTGGTTTTTTTATATAAACGTTTTTTTAATTATTTGAGTAATGCGAGGGCGCCTTCTGCCAGTAATTGGGAGCCATAAGGGATGCAACCTTCATTGAAGACCACCCTGGAGTCGTGAAGGAAATAGGTTTTTTCAGCCGTGTCCTGCGCGCCCAGGAAATAGAACATGCTCGGCACTTTGCGCGAATAGAAGGCAAAGTCTTCGGAACCAAGGATGGCATCTACCGGGATGATGTTCTGTTTTCCGAAAACGGATTCCAACGGGGCTGATACCTTTTCGTGAATGGCTTTGTCATTCAGCAGGCTCGGATAGTTCAGATCGTAGCTGATCTTAATGTCTGCATCAAAGGAAAGCATGGTAGCCTGGATGATCTTCTCGATCCTTGTCAATACGGTATTGAAGGTGCTCAGGTCAAGCGCCCTCACGGTGCCTTCCAGGATCACTTTATCCGCGATCACGTTCGGGGCAATACCGCCATTGATTTTGGTGAAGGAGATCACCGTTGGTTCGTGTGGCGGGATGTATTTGTGGGCAATAGAAGAAACCGCCTGGATGATATGGCTGGAAATGAGGATGGCATCGATGCCCAGGTGCGGTGCTACGGCTGCATGGGCCATACGCCCGGTAATCTCAATCCTGAAAAAGTTGGCGCAGGCCAGGGCTTGTCCCAGCTTATAGGCTACTTTTCCTACAGGCAATAAAGGGTGTACGTGCAGGGCCAGTGCTGCTTTCACATCATCCAGCTCACCGGCTTCCACCACGCGCTGCCCACCCGATTTTTTTTCGGGATCATCGTAGGTGCCTTCTTCCGAAGGCTGGAAAATAAATTTGACCGTTCCCTTGTAATCGGCATCTTTCAATAAAGCTGCGGCTCCTAAAAGCATCGTCACGTGTACGTCGTGGCCGCAGGCATGCATCAGGGGAATATCATGATTTCCCGCTTTGCTTTGTTTCGTGCTTTTGAAATCGAGTTCCGTATTTTCTTTAATCGGTAGAGCGTCCATGTCGGCCCGCAATACGATGCCCGGCCCTTCGCCTTTGGTTAAGGTTGCTACCACACCGGTTTTGGCAATGTTCTTTTTATAAGGAATGCCCAGCTTATCGAGCTCTTTGCAGATGAGCTCCGCTGTTTCGTACTCCTGGTATCCAAGCTCCGGATTCGCATGAAGCTGCCGCCTGATGCTGATGAGATGATCCACTACTTCCTTTTGCATGATTTACTGTTTTAATCAGAGTAATTCAAAAACACCGGCCGCTCCGTGCCCTGTGCCGATACACATCGTGACGACACCGTATTTTTTGTTCTGGCGGCGCATTTCATTAAACAGCTGCACCGATAATTTGGCGCCGCTACAGCCCAGGGGATGCCCTAAAGAAATGGCCCCGCCGTTCACGTTGACCTTGTCAGGGTTTAACTTCAGCTCACGGACAACCGCCAGCGACTGAGACGCAAAGGCTTCGTTTAATTCAAAGAGGTCGATGTCGTCCATTTTTAAGCCGGCTTGCTCTACCGCTTTCGGAACGGCAAACACAGGACCGATGCCCATGATGCGTGGAGGAACGCCTGCCACCGCGTGGGATACCAAACGCGCAATAGGAGTCAGCTTATGCTCTTTCATGAACTTTTCGCTTACCACCATCACGAAAGCCGAGCCATCGCTGGTTTGAGAAGAGTTACCCGCCGTCACGCTGCCACCGTTGGCAAACACCGGCTTCAGCTTCGCTAAAGCTTCGATAGAGGTATCGGCCCTGGCACCTTCATCCATATCCACGATATACTCTTTGCTTTTCTTTTTCCCGTTTTCATCCACGAATGTTTCCGTCACCTTCACGGGAACGATCTCGTCTTTGAACTTACCGGCTTTAATAGCGGCCACAGCTTTCTGATGCGACTTGTAAGAGAACTCATCCTGGTCTTCGCGCGACACGTTAAATTCTTTGGCAACCGCTTCGGCTGTTAAGCCCATGTTCCAATACCAGTCGGCATGCTCTTTCGCTACTTTAGGGTTTGGTACAATGCGCCAGCCGCCCATCGGGATCAGGCTCATACTTTCCACGCCGCCGGCAATGATGCAATTGGCATAGCCTGCGGCAATTTTCGCTGAGGCGATGGCAATCGTTTCCAGGCCTGAAGCACAGTAACGGTTCACGGTCATACCCGATACCTTATCGGTGTTCAGGGCGAGTAAGGAGATCAGCCTTCCGACGTTCAGGCCCTGTTCTGCTTCCGGCATGGCATTTCCTACCATCACGTCATCCACGAGGGTATGTTCGATTTGAGGAAGGCTGCCCATTAAATGTTTGATCACATCGGCTGCGAGGTCGTCAGGACGTGTAAAACGAAATCCGCCTTTGTTGGCTTTGCCTACGGCGCTTCTGAATCCTGCTACAATATATGCGTTCATGTGTTATAGATTTTAGATGTGAGTAGTGAGATGTGAGACTCTGTACGTCACCGATTAATTATTTTATTGAATTTTGAAATTGTAGTTCATTTTTTGGACTTCACTCTGAAGTTGAGATCATCAAATTCCCTCTTTCCAAAAGGTGCCCGAAGGGCGGGAGATGTGTTCATTTATATTTTAACATCCTCCGGTCTGCGGCTACCTCCTTCAAAGGAGGAATTATGTATCACAAACTCATTGTCATATTTATAATCAATTAGTTCCTCAACACTTTCCCTCCATTAATGATGCTGTGTAATCGCTCCATGGTTTTTTTCTCGGTACAGAGTTGTACGAAGGCTTCTCTTTCTAAATCCAGCAGGTATTGTTCACTAACGAGTGTCGGTTGCGATAAATCTCCGCCGGCAATCACGTAGCCTAATTTCTGGGAGATCTTGAGATCGTGCTCGCTCATATAGTTTCCACTGTACATGGAGTTTGCGCCAACATACACTAAGCCCAGGGCCTGGTTGCCAAGTACCCGGATGTCCTTGCGTGGCGCCGGTTTGGTGTAGCCTGCCTCCGCGAGTAAAAGGCATTCTGCTTTGGCCTCTGCCAGCTGGCGGGCGCGTGAGATCACCACCTTGTCGATCCCTTTTCTTAAGATCCCCAGGTCAAAGGCTTCATAAGCAGAGGTCGATACTTTGGCCTGGCCGATGGTCAGGAATTTTTCACGGAAGATATTCAGCTCCACATCGCCTTCGTGCAGGGAGTCGGAGAGGCGTACGGCAAACTCTTTGGTGCCGCCACCGCCGGGAATCACACCCACACCAAATTCCACCAGGCCGATATAGCTTTCGGCATGTGCCACGACCATATCGGCATGCAGGCACATTTCGCAACCGCCACCGAGGGTAAGATTGTGAGGCGCGACTACCACAGGGATAGACGAATAACGCATCCGCATGGTTGTGTTCTGGAACATGCGCACCGCCATGTTGAGCTCGTCCCACTCCTGTTCGGCAGCCATCATAAAGATCATGCCCACATTGGCACCTGCCGAGAAATTGGCTCCTTCATTACTGATCACTAATCCTTTATAATCTTTCTCGGCAATGTCGATGGCTTTGTTCAGGCCCGCCAGCACTTCACCGCCGATGGTGTTCATCTTGGTATGGAACTCCACGTTGAGGATGCCATCCCCTAAGTCGATGATAGACACACCGCTGTTTTTCCAGATGGTGTTTGTGCCGCGCAGGGCTTCCAAAGAAATGAACTCTTCCGTTCCCGGAATGGTTTTATAGGATTTGGAAGGAATATCGTAAAATAATTTTTTACCGTTCTCTATTTTGTAGAAGGCTGTGTTTCCGGCTTTCAGGAAATCGTAGACCCAGGTATTCGGTTTCACACCGGCAGCTTCCATCAATTCCACCGATGCTTTCACACCGATGGCATCCCAGTATTCAAATGGTCCGAGATCCCAGCCGAATCCGGCTTTCAACGCATCGTCGATTTTATATAGCTCGTCTGCAATTTCCGGAATGCGGTTCGATACATATTGAAATAAGCCGGCGAAGGTGGCGCGGTAAAATTCTCCGGCTTTGTCTTTTCCGGCTACCAGCATTTTTAAGCGGTCTTTTAAATTCTCTACCGGTTTCGTCATTTCAAGCGTCGCGAACTTCGCTTTTTGCTGCGGACGGTATTCCAGTGTTTTCAGGTCAAGCGCCAGGATCTCCGATTTGCCGTCCTTGCCTTTTACCTTCTTGTAAAAGCCCTGGCCGGTTTTGTCACCCAGCCATTTGTTTTCCACCATTTTTTTCAGGTAATCCGGAAGTGTAAATAAGGCATTGGCCTCGTCGTTAGGAACACCTTGTTTTAAGCCATTGGCCACGTTTACCAGGGTATCCAGGCCAACCACATCGGCTGTGCGGAAGGTAGCCGATTTCGGACGTCCTAACACAGGGCCGGTTAATTTATCGACTTCCTCTACCGTCAACTCCATTTTCTCTACCAGGTGCAGTAAGGACATAATGCCGTAAACGCCCACGCGGTTGGCAATAAAGGCCGGCGTGTCTTTAGCGAGTACGGTTGTCTTTCCTAAAAACTTTTCACCGTATTCCATCAGGAAGGAAACGATCTCTGCTTTGGTGTGTGGCGTAGGGATGATCTCTAATAACTTTAAATAACGCGGAGGGTTGAAGAAGTGCGTGCCGCAGAAATGGTCTTTGAAGTCCTCGCTTCTTCCTTCCGTTAACAGATGGATAGGAATGCCCGAGGTATTAGAGGTGATCAGGGTTCCGGGCTTCCGGAATTTCTCCACCTGCTCGTATACTTTTTTCTTGATGTCTAAATTCTCAACCACGACTTCGATGGTCCAGTCGTAGTTAGCAATCTTAGCCATATCGTCTTCAAAGTTGCCGGTAGTGATTCGCCTGGCAAATTCCTTTTTATAAATGGGTGAAGGATTCGACTTTAGTGCGAAAGCCAGCGCATCATTGACGATGCGGTTTCTCACGGCTTTGTTTTCCATCGTCAGTCCCTTCGCTTTTTCGGCGTCATTGAGCTCCTTCGGAAGAATGTCGAGTAACAATACTTCACAGCCAATGTTGGCAAAGTGGCAGGCAATACGGCTGCCCATAACACCTGAGCCAAGTACAGCAATTTTTTGAATCAGTCTTTTCATATCGAGATGTTTATTGTTTTTAAATTGTGATAACTTGTCCTGAACCCGTTTCGGGATGGTATAGCCATGTTCTTTTAAATTAAATATATTTCGGGAGCATGGCTTTTCATTTGATATATTTAGTGTGTACTATTGTTTCAATAGTTTATTGCGTTGTTCGGCCAGCTCGGTAATTTCGTCAAGGACCTTAAAAAATACATTGATTTTTTCTTTTCCAATTTTCAACTCTGCCATGTGGTTGAAATTCCTTACCGTATTTTTGGCGAGCTCTTTTTGTTGCACGCCTTTTTTGGTGAGCATGATCTTGGTTTTGCGCTTGTCATTCTTATCAGGAATGCGCTGGATCATTTTTTTCTCTTCCAGGGACTGGATGATGCGGGATAAGGAGGTGCCTTCCATTCCCAGGGCCGGGGCGATTTCCGAAGCATAAGAGCCTTCGTGGCTATCTACATTCAACAGGAAATGTCCCATCGCAATGGTTGCATCATGCAATAAGGCCTCTGCATTATACATGCGGCTCACTACCTGCCAGGCAGTCTTGAGTTTAGAGTCTATTGTTTCGGTATGCTTTTTACTCATGGCGATAACAAATATACATATTAATATTATGCACGCATAGCAAATGCATGGTTAATTTTTTGTTAATTTTCCTTATAGATCTTATCGTAAGCTTCCTTATTGGCCTCCATGATCACCTTTCGTTTGAGAGAAAGCTTAGGGGTCATTTCACCATGTTCGATGCTCCACTCTTTGGGAAGGAGGGCAATCTTTTTAATCTTTTCGTATTGCGCCAGGTTGGCATTGGCGGCTTCCACTTCGCGCATGATGCGGTCGTGAACTTCCTTATTCTTCACAATTTCCTGATTTGATGTAAAGTCGATCTTGTGGCGGGCACACCATTCTTTGAGGTAGGCAAAGCTTGGGACGATGAAGGCTGCCGGGAATTTTTCGTTCTCGCCGATTACCATCACCTGCTCAATGAAATGGCTTTCCTTGAGTTTGTTTTCGGTGATCTGCGGGGTGATGTATTTGCCACCGGAGGTTTTGAACATTTCTTTTTTACGGTCGGTAATCTTAAGGAAGCGTCCGTCTTCTAATACGCCGATGTCGCCGGTGTGGAACCAGCCGTCTTTATCTATTGCTTCCGCCGTGAGCTCAGGCTGCTTGTAGTAACCCATCATCACATTCGGGCCTTTCACGAGGATCTCACCGTCCTCCCCGAATTTCACTTTCACATTATTAATGATAGGCCCAACGGTTCCTATCTTGGTATTCTTCGGATCGTAGTTGTTGACGGCTACTACCGGCGAGGTTTCCGTGAGGCCATAGCCTTCGAGCACTTTGATCTGTGCGGCATGGAACACGCGCGCCAGGCGGGGTTGCAGGGCAGAGCCACCCGATACGATGCCGATGATGTTCCCTCCCAAAGCTTCGCGCCATTTGGAGAAGACCAGCTTATTGGCCAGGGCCAGCTGCTTTTCATAGAACCATCCGTTCTCGCCATGCTGCTTGTAGCGGAGGCCCAGGTTGAGCGCCCAGAAGAACATGATTTTTTTAATACCACTTAAAGCAGTGCCGGCCCCTACGATTTTGTCATATACTTTTTCGAGCAGGCGAGGCACCGTTACAAAAATCTGCGGTTTGACTTCTTTCAGGTCATTGCCAATGGTGTCGATGCTTTCGGCATAATATACCGACATGCCCTGGCTGATATATAAATACGACAGCATGCGCTCGTACACGTGGTTGAGCGGCAGGAAGCTCAGGGCGCGCCATTCCGGCCTGAAAGGGCAAAGATTTTTAGTAGCTTCGACGTTACTGATAAAATTATTATGGGATAGCATCACCCCTTTCGGGTTGCCGGTGGTGCCTGAAGTATAGATCAATGTTGCCAGGTCCTTCGGTTTGATAGATGCTTTTATCTCTTCCAGTCGTTTTTCCTGAGGCTTTTCTTTTCCTATGTTAATCAGGTCTTTGATAGAGCGCAGCCCGGATACAGGCTCAATGGAAAAAATCTCTTTAATGGAAGAGCCTTCTGCGCAGGACTTCACTTTTTGATAGATGTCGTTGTTCGATACGATAAAATATTTAATGTCGGCATCGGCAATCACATGTTTCAGGTCATGCTCGCTGATGGTTGGATAAAGCGGGGTATTGATCGCTCCTGTTTGCAGGCAGGCATAGTCGATGAAGTTCCACTCCGGGCGGTTGTTGGAGATGAGGCCGATCTTATCGCCGGGACTGATGCCGATATCAAGAAATGCATAGCTTAAGTTGTTGACTGAATCAATATATTCCTTGGTGCTGTACTTTCTCCACTTCCCGTTCTCTTTGGCTCCTAAGGCATCTTCTTTGAGTGGCATCGTGAGGAGATTGTGTAACAGATCGAATAATCTCAGGTTTTCCATAGTTTCCATGGCTTCTGGTTTAAGGGTAAAACAATTCAGTAAAAACTCTTATGCATGCATAAAAATAACATATATTTGTAATAATCCAAAGAAACCGGTAACATTTTAATGTAATTTTAATCTTTGAGCCATGAATACATCCAATCGCATCCTTCCTTTATTGAATATCGAATTTCCGCTCATCATGGCCCCCATGTTCCTGGTGAGTAATGTGGACATGATCAAAGCCGGCATGGATTCCGGTATTATGGCCACCTTTCCCACTCTCAATTTCCGGAAGGAAGGTGAGCTGGCAGCGGTCCTTGACCAGATCAATGGCTATAAGCCCGGATCGAAGGGGAGTTACGGGGTGAACCTGATCGTGCAGCAATCGAATCCTTTATATAAAAAACACCTGGCCATCTGCGTCGAAAAGAAAGTGCCTTTTTATATTACTTCCCTGGGGAATCCCAAAGAAGTGATTGCCGCTGCCCGTACCTATGGTGCAAAAGTGTTTTGTGATGTCACCAATGTGGCCCACGCTCAAAAATGCTTCGATAACGGCTGCGATGGTTTTATTGCCGTAGGGCAGGGGGCAGGTGGGCATGCAGGGCCGCATCCCCTGCATATCCTCGTACCGGCTCTCAGGAAAAAATTCCCCGGATTGCCGGTGATCGCTGCCGGAGGCATTGTCTCCGGTGAGGGCTTACTGTCGGTACGTGTTTTAGGCGCTGAAGCCGTTTCGGTAGGGACGCGTTTTATCGTGAGCAAGGAATGTAAAGTCAATAAGGAATATAAAGAGGCCATCATTACATCCGGGATGGATGATATCGTGATGACCACCAAATTGTCCGGCACACCCTGTACCATCATTGATACGCCGGAAGCGAAGAAGATGGGGTACGATCAGTCCTGGTTCGAGCGTTTCATGAGCAATAATCCCCGCACCAAAAAGTGGTTCAAAATGTTTGTGCAGGTGCGTGGTATGAAAAAACTGGAAGAATCTGTTTTACCTAATAACTATAAGCGTTTGTGGTGTGCCGGAAAATCCTCGGAGTTGATCACCAGTGAGCTGAGCTGCAAGGAAATTATCGATCAGCTAAAGGCGGAATATAAAACCGCGTTGGAAGAGGTGAAGCAGCTGGAAATGTAATACCATGCTCAAATTCCGGAAACAGATCTTCCTCCTGTTTTTTGCAGCTATTGAGATGAATAGCTTTCATTTCAGTCAGGCGCCGTGCTCATCCTTTTGGTGATTATCGCCACCTAAGCTGTAGAAATTATTCTCTTCATCTTCGCTGCCAATGTCTTCCCGCTCGTCGTCGAGCTCTGAGCCGGGCACATCAAGGTCTTCGCCCATTTGGGGCTCCTCGAAGTATTTCTGTTTCCTCTTTCTCGGCTTTGTAAATGTCTTCGTTTTGTGAGTAGTGTGGGTAGCCGGGGAATTGGTCATTCTCTTTCTTTTTCATAATTCCTGTGTTTAAAGTGTTTACAGGATGCTTAAAATTTGATGCCTGTAGTTTGGAGTGATTAACTCCCAATAGGATTGCAACCGCTTCACACAGAGGTGATTTCAATTTATTGTTGATTTTTATTTGGATTATCGATAATTAGCTGTATCTTTGCCACCGTTAAAAAACAGTTCTTTATTTAATTTGAAATTACCCTTAAATACTTTAGTATTTATAGTACATATTGCGGGATAGAGCAGGGGTAGCTCGTTGGGCTCATAACCCAAAGGTCGGGTGTTCGAATCACTCTCCCGCTACCATTGAAAAAGCCTCAGGAAACTGAGGCTTTTTCGTTATATACGATGTATGTTGTTGATGTTTTATATTCAGAAAGATCGAGACGTAACTACACAGGTCAATTCATATTTCTCTAATAAGACGGATTTCTTTTTTATTTTATTTCAAAGCTACTCCTATTCCTACCATAAAACGGTACGGTTTACCGCCCTGTTTTGTTACCCTGATAGTAACAGAATCTAGGTATGTTTTTTCCTTTTCAATCCCACTATTTTCTCTGCACCTCTGTGCTGATTTTAGTTCTTATCCCGCATACTAAGACGCTGAAAAAAGCGTTGTTTAATTCTCTTTTCCTCCCCCGGAAAAGCCCCTTACAAAAATAAAAATGACGTTGTAACATGTGTACAGCTATAACCCGCTATGTCCTATTTTTAAATAAATCATCATCAATCACTCCCCTAAAACCTATTCATCATGGCAACTAAAGACAACATCGCTGATATTAAATTCAAAAGCCTCAGGCATTGCATCGGCCTCCTTGGCCTGGCGCTTCCTTCCGTCATCGTGCTTCACCAATACATCTTCGGAAAAACCCACTATTTGCAGGACTCCATCAGCCACTATTACTATACCATGTCGGCGCCCTGGTTCATTGGTATTCTCTGGGGCCTGGGTCTTGTGCTTATCTTTTATCCGACGCCCGATCCGGCAAGCACGCCGCATTCTACCTGCAACTGGCGCATCTGCCGGCTCATCAAACCGGGCTACGACGGCACGCTAACCTCCATTTCGGGCATTTTTGCCATTTGTGTAGCTATCATTCCCACCAATGAGAACAGCAGCGATTCCTGTGCCCTCTTTTGTTACGAGGATTCCGGTCTCAGGGCCGGCATTCACTATTTTTCGGCAGCGGCCATGCTGCTCATTTTTTCTTATATGAGCATTTGCATTTTTACGCGTACCAATGATCCGCACTGGAAAAAAAATAAATGGAAAGTGTGGAGAAACCGGGTGTATACCTGGTCGGGCGTGATCACTTTTTTGAGTATTCTCACTGTAGGTGTTTTTGCCATCCTCGATGCTTTTACCACAACAAAGGTTCCTGCCAAATCGACTTACTGGCTGGAAGTGTCTGCCCTGGTGCCTTTCGGGATCTCCTGGCTGGTAAAAGGTGGCTTCATGCTCACCAACGATGGCGATCCCAGCACCCTGGAGCAGGCTAAGCATGTGTTGGCTACAGGAAAGGTAATCAAAGCAGAAAGGTAAAAGCTCAGACAAGAAATAAGTCTTGCAAAGATCATCTCATTCCAGGTAACTTTCCACGGAAGCGGCATAGCGGTCGAAGGTATCATCGTGAAGCAGTTGTTTACAATAGGTAAGCAGGGACCGAAGCAGAAGAGCTTCGTTTGAGCCTTTTTCAAATGCATTGATGCTGAGTGTGAACGCTGTTTCTTCATGTGCATAATGAAGACTCACATGCATGCCATCGAGGATGGTGATGTGTGCTGGCTGATGAGGAGAGCGGTAGCACTGGATGGCCAGGCGGCTTAAGGCTTCCACAAGTTCCAGGTTAGCACTTTCTCCATGCCATGCCGTTCCCGGGTCTTTATTGAAATCGCTTTGGGAGCTGATGATAAGCAGCCGGTATAGATCCCGGTATTTTTTCAGCTCTATTTCCAGCTCACAATCTAAGGAGTGGATCTGTGCTTTCAGGATCATGGATTTAATTGAGTTGAAGTTAAGAGCATAAAACGAATGGTGCTTCTCCTGTAGATACGCTCACTCAGGACTTCGAGCAGCTGGTAGCTGTTATTGCCGAGCTCTTTCAACCCGGTGATCGCATCGCCATGAATCTCATAGTGATCATGTTCTCCCATGAACATCATTTTATTTCCACTAAAGCGTATCGCAAAATTCGTGAGTGTAAATCCGAAGCGTGCAGAAGCCGAAAAGTGGCGGTCGTAATTGTCACCGGCCGTAGAGAGCTCCTGTTCGATGCTTACCTGCATGCCTGTGAAGCAGCTTTGCACTTTTTGTGCGAAGCTCATCAGCTGGTCAATCAAGGCTTTGTCTTGCATGAATTCAGGAGTTAAGGATGAGTTCGAGCGAGGCATTCCTGTTTTTATTGGCAAGTGAAAAATAGTGGTTGCGGAAGCCTGCACGAAAAGTCCGGTGTTGTTTCAATGCGTCCGTGAGCGCCGCTTTAAACCTGATAAAGCCTTCCTCGTCCTGTAATAGAGCGGCGACATGGAATAAATCAGTACTTATCCGGACCAATTTCACATATTCTTCGGAGAGGAAACCCTGCTCAGCATAGCCAAGGAGATTAAGTATGTACCGGCAATCGTTCAGGTACGATACGAGTAGTGTATTTTTCACTTCGTTGTGCTTTTCAAGGTAAGCAAGCATTTCCGGACCCATGCACAAAGGAAATCTCATCCTGATCTGCTCCAATAAGGCAGGAGCCTGATCGTTTTGCTGTTGGCTCAGATGATTCTTCAAGTCGTCCAGTAAAGGATGAAGGTTATTTGTTTTCATTTTTCTGATTACCACAATGCAATGCCGGCCTTGTCGCGGTGAGGCATCACCACGCAAATGGCTTCCAGGGCATTTTTGATTCTGAACTCCAGCGATTCTTCATCCATAGCTGTTTCAGCTGAAAGCTGTCCAAGGTTCTCCAGGAGTATATCCAGTTCCGCTTTCAGTGCAGGGATGTCTTCGTCATAAACATAGACCTCGCCATCTTTTAATGAGTAGAGGATAGAGCAGTTAAATACCTGTACAATAGGATGGCCCCAAACCCTTTTCCGCCAGCTTTCCACACCAAAGAGGTTGTTGTGCGGAGGAGCAGCCATCATTTCCAGTGTTTCGGCGATGGGGTCGCCTTGCTGTTTTGAAATGATGCTGACCAGTAGGCTCATAAGTGCTGATGTTTATCAGGTAACAAGGTACTTTTTTGTGGGAGAGAAATCAAATTGTTGAATGGAATTTGTCTTAAAAGCAAAAGCCCTTGAAAAGATACTTTTCAAGGGCTTTGCGGTCTGGACGGGACTCGAACCCGCGACCTCCGCCGTGACAGGGCGGCATTCTAACCAGCTGAACTACCAAACCATCACCATTCTTTCGAATTGGGATTGCAAATTTACAACATTTTTTTCATCCGCAAAATATTTGACGCATTTTTCTGAAATTTTTTTGATGATTTTTCAAAATCCCTTCTAAGCCGCTAAAATCCAATTAGTTTGAAAATACAACTATTCTTATTAACAGAATTAAACTTTTTGTATACTTTTGCGTCCTATTTTGGCACATACATTGGTTATACCAAAACAGATAATAACAACTATGAAAAAATTCCTCTTACTACTCTCGGCCTTTGCCTTATCCTTACAGGTTTCCAATGCACAGGACCAGGACCCCAAAGCCAAAGCCATCCTCGATGACCTGAGCAAAACCACCAAAGCCTATAAAACGATTGTTTCCGAATACATCTTCACCTCACAGAACAAGGATAAAAAAGTAGTGGAGAAGCAGAATTATAAAGTGCAGGTAAAAGCCGATAAGTTTAAACTGGATATCCCGGGAAATACGATCGTTTGTGATGGAAAAACCATCTGGGCACACAATAAGGATGCAAATGAAGTGACGATCAAAAATTTTGACCCTACCAACGAGGACCAACTCAACCCATCCAAAATCTTCACTTTATACGAGACCGGTTTCAAATATAAGTTTGATAAGGAAGAAAAAATAGGCGCTGTGACCTATCAGGTGATTTCGCTTTTCCCTTCTGTAAAGCCGGAGAAAAAGAAATTTCACACCATTAAGTTATATGTAGATAAAGTGAAGAAGCAGGTGGGCAAGCTCATTATGCTTAACCGGGATGGTACGACACAAACCTACGAGATTAAATCCTTCAAGCCCAATGTGGAATTGCCGGATGCCACCTTCACCTTCGACCTCAAAGGCTTTAAGCCGGACCAGATCACCGACGAAAGAGACTAGGCCACATGAATTTAGGCTTGATCGGAAGATCCGTTTCGCACTCTTTTTCCAAAGCATATTTTGAAGAAAAGTTTCTGAAAGAAAACCTTCGGGATTTTTCTTATATGAACTTCGACCTTCCTTCGTTGGACACCTTGTCCGAAATTATCCACACACACAGGCTTTCGGGGCTTAACGTCACCAAGCCCTACAAGCAGGAAGTGATTCCTTTCCTGGATGAGCTTGATGAAACCGCACAGATCATTGGCGCGGTAAATTGTGTTCACATTACCTGGCAGGGGGATACGCCGTACCTCAAAGGGTACAATACCGATCACTATGGCTTTGCCCAAAGTATCAAGCCCTTTCTTGAGCCCATCCATCAGCGGGCCCTGCTGCTCGGTACCGGTGGCGCCTCGCAGGCCGTGCATTATGCGCTTCAGCAGATCGGCGTAGAAGTCTATTTTGTGAGCCGCGGACCAAAGCCGGCAGAAAACTTTTTCCATTACGATGAGCTCAACGAGCATGTGCTGAATGCTTTTAAGCTGGTGGTCAATTGCACACCCATTGGTATGTATCCTGCTATCGGCGAGTATCCGCCGCTTCCTTATGAATTCATCGGGCCGGAGCATCTGCTCTATGACCTGATCTATAACCCGGCCGAAACACAATTTCTGAAAAGAGGAAAAGAGCAGGGTGCCGTTACGATCAATGGCCTCAACATGCTCAAGCTGCAGGCCGAAAAAGGCTGGGAGATCTGGAATAAAGCATAAGCTGGCTTCGGTGCTACGGCTGCGCTCAGCAACAGCCTCAGTCACCATTCACATCCGGGTATAAAAACAGAGTTATTGAAAGCGCCTTGTATCAAAGGTTAAAGTAGTTTACAACTATGAGAACATGCGCGCGAGGGATGGAGCCTTTGTCTGAGCTCTTTTCTATAAGCTTTTTTGGCTTATAGAAAAAGCGAGTGGCGACAGCCCGGCCCGCAGGGCACGCCCGAATAAAAATAAATGAACAGAAGGGCAGCAACAGAACCAAATGTGATTTCAGGATCTTATCGATGAGACCCTGAATCAAGTTCAGAGTGACGCGCTTATAGATATTAATCGGTGGCTGAGCGGAGTCCCACGTCTAATTAAACTTACAGGTCATCAGGGCAATATCATCCACAAAAGGCATTTCGCCTTTAAATTCTTCGGCATAATACATCACCGCTTTATTGATCATGCTGCAGGACGCCAGCTTATTTTTGGTGATGATATTTTCGATATCAGGGACAGAGACATTGTCTTCCGTATCATTCATAATGTCCGTTAAGCCATCGGTGTAACCGAACAACAGGGAGTTTTTGGAGATGAGGATGGATTCCTTTTCTACCGATTGCAGCGGGCTGGTGATTCCCAGAAGTGTACAGCCTCTGTCCAGGAGTTTCAGCTCGTCGTTGTTATATAAAATGGGGGCATTGTGCCCAGCGTTGATATAGGTGAGTTTCCTGGTTTTGATATTGTATTTGGCAATGAACAGGGAAATGAATTTCTCCGTTTTCGCATTATCGTAGATCAGCTGGTTGATGTCGATCACCACTTCCGTAAGATCGCGGGTGTACTTGAGAAGCACACGCAGCGCGGCCTGCAGGTTACTCATGAGCAGCGCAGCTGCCACACCTTTTCCGGATACATCGGCCAGGCAAAAAATACACTCCTCATCCGTGGTCCAGATCACATCGTAGTAATCGCCGCCCACCTGCTGGTGAGGGAAATACATCACGTCCATTTCCAGCTCGGGCGTGTTGGGCAGGGAGGAAGGGAACAGGAGGTTTTGCATGCCTTTGGCAAGCTCCAGCTCCTTCTGAATAGCCGCACGTTGAATCGATTGCTTGGAAAGCCGTTTATTCTCCATGGCTACGATCATCACATTGGTGAGCGTTTGAATAAACGGCAGGTGCTTGATGGCAGAGCTCATTTCCAGCTTCTTTTCATCAATGTCGCCGAGCAGCACAAAGGCCAGGGGTGTTTTTTTGTGGTAAACAGGGATCACAATTTCGAAGCGCCTGCTCAGGTTTCCCTTGGAATAGGAAATGGTTTCGATCTCCGAAATGTCAAGCAGCTCCTTCTCAAATACGAGGTGATTAAAATTCTCATCAACGCCGTATTTCAAAATGCACTTCCATTCCCTGTCGTAGTTGAACAGCACCAGTTTCCCCACTTTGAGCCTGTTCTCCAGGATCTCCTGGTAAATGTCGAGGAGCTGAGCGGTGGTCACATTGTTGTTAATGGCTTTGGTCATTTCCAGTAAAGCCGTGAGCTTCACGTCTTTGACCGTATTTGAATGGCTATGTAGTTTTGATGGTTCCACTTCCTACTAAGATATACAATAAATGTGATGCCAGTATGGTACTTGTCCGCCGAAATCTGGTCTTCGTTTACCTGAAAGAGGGATTGGGCAATAGACCCCGGATGAGGGAGGCATTTTTATACTGCGCGCAGTAATTACTTATCGTAGAGTTTGTGAATGAGGGAGGGCAGCTGTTTGGCAGCAAAAACTTCCTTCATTTTGGCCCTGGCATCATAAGCCGGTGTCCCGAAATAGACTTTTCCCTCCGGGATATTTTCGCTCACGCCGCTCTGCGCCTGCACCACGGCGCCGTCGCCAATCGTGATGTCGCTGGCAATACCTACCTGTCCCCACAGGGTAACGCGGTTGCCGATGTTGCAGCAGCCTGCAATGCCTACGTTGGCCGCAAAGAGGCACATGTCGCCGATTACAACATCATGGCCGATATGCACCAGGTTGTCGATAATGGTTCCCTTACCGATCCGGGTATCTGAGCTGACGCCTTTATCGATGGTGCAGCCCGCGCCGATCTTCACATCATCTTCGATCACCACATTGCCGCAGGTTTCCAGCTGCTCGAAATGCGTTTTGCGGTTCTTGAAATAAAAGGCATCGGAGCCAATGACCGTGCCGGCCTGGATAATGACGTTATTCCCGATGACGCAATTGTCGTACACCACCACATTGGGGTGCAGGATGCAATTGTCGCCGATCGTGACGTTGTTTCCGATAAAGCAGCCCGGCATGATCACTGCGCTGCTTCCTATTTTGGCTGTAGCGCTGATCGGTAAAGAAGAATACTGCTTCGGCTGAAAATGCTGTGTCAGCGTATTGAAAGCGGTGAAAGGTTCTTCCACAATGATCAGGGCTTTTCCTGCCGGGCACGCTACTTTTTTATTGATGATGATCGTTGTTGCCTCCGATTCCAGCGCCTTTGTATAATACTTCGGGTGGTCTACAAATACCACATCTCCTTTTCCGACCCGGTGAATCTCATTGAAACCGGTGATCAGGTGATTGGGGTCGCCCAGGTATTCAGCCTTGATGATCTCTGCGAGGGCTTTTAAGGTGATGGGTGTAATTTGCATAGAATGGCAAATATACTTTTCCAGTGCGAAAAATAACAGGAAAAGCCGTTAAATTTTTACCGGATTTAGTTTACGCGAAGCTTTTGCCCCGGTTTCAGGTAGTAGCGCTTTTCAATGTGGTTGAGGGCGCAGAGCTCTTTCATCGACAGGCCGTAACGCTTGGCAACCTCATACCAGGTGTCGCCGCGCTCTACGGTGTGCAATGTGGCATTGCTTGGATACGCACAGATGCCGTATCTGGAGCGCTTCACCACGATCGAATCGTGAAAAGTTTTTTGATCGGTGAAGGATATGATGGAGGCGGGGTTCAGCGCCTGTCCTTTGAACCTCACCTCGAAATGCAGGTGTGGCCCGCTGCTGCGGCCGGTGCTACCACCCAGGCCAATGAGCTGCCCCGATTGTACGATCTGCCCGGGTTTTACTTTTATTTTGGAGAGATGCGCATACACCGTTTCGAGTCCGTTATAATGCCTGATGATGACCACATTGCCGAAGGCGCCTTTGAGCTGTGCAATGCGTACCATGCCGTCGAAGGCCGCGACAACGGCGTCGCCCTTGTTCAGGTTAATGTCTATGCCTTTGTGCATGCGCCCGTCGCGCCAGCCGAATTTGGAATTGACCTGTCCCTCTTTGGGATGGTGGTACGTGCCCAGCGAATCGCTCTCGATAAGAATCACCTGTGATTCCGGGAATTCGCATTCGGGTGTGATCTGGAATACGGCTGTTTCATCAAAGCCTTCATAAAAGCTGCTGGCCGGAACACTGCCATATTTTACCAGCGCCACATTTGCTTCTTTGGAAACCAGGAGGCTGTTGTAATAGGCGATCATTTCGATCTCTTTTTCATCAATGGTGTTGAGGTCGAGCAGGGAATCCACAATGCGCACGAGCTGCAGTTTGCTGATCATGACCACCCCGGAGCCATTCAGGCAGGATTGGCTGCTCACGCGGGAGGTGTCCTTTTTAGGTTCTCCGTCGGGCTTTCTGCCGGCATGAAGCGAACAGGGAAGTGTGAGGGCAAGGAGCAGTATGTATAAAGTAAACTTCAAATTGTTGATAAGTTGTACGAAAATAATGAAATAATGCGAAAAACAAATTCCGGCCTGTAAAAAAGACGTGGAATTGTAAAATACATTAACCTCCCAAAATAATCGACAAAAAGTGTTTGTATTAAGGAAAATAATGTGCTTATTTGTTTCATACAAAACAGAATCAATGGTGGCAAATGCTGAGATAAAAATTGAAAAAACTGCGAAGAGCAGAGTAAGTGAGTACGACGTGAATAATGTCCCTTTTGGAAAATGTTTTTCAGATCACATGTTCGTTGCCGAATATGCAAATGGAAAATGGGAAAAGGCCTACATACAGCCGTATGGCGACCTTCCAATGAGTTATGCCATGTCGGCTTTACACTACGGGCAGGCCATCTTTGAAGGCATGAAAGCTTATAAATCCGTAGACGGTGAAGCGAGTATTTTCAGGCCATTGGAAAATTTCAAGCGTCTGAATAAATCGGCCGTGAGGATGGCAATGCCTGAAGTGCCGGAAGAGCTTTTTATGGGAGGCTTAATGGAATTGTTAAAGCTGGATTCGGCCTGGATCCCGACTTCGGATTCGGGCTCTCTTTATATCAGGCCTTTCCTGATCGCAACCGATGAAGCCATTGGTGTAAAAGCCAGTGATACGTATAAGTTCATCATCATTACCTGCCCGGCCGGGAAATACTACGCCGAGCCGATCAAGGTATTGATTGAAACCAATTACATCCGTGCTGTAGAAGGTGGTGTGGGCTTTGTGAAAGCTGCCGGAAACTACGGACGCAGCCTTTACCCGACCAAGCTGGCTCAGCAAAAGGGCTACCAGCAGGTGATCTGGACGGATGGCAAAACGCATTCGTTCCTGGAAGAATCCGGAACCATGAACCTTATGTTTGTGATCGACGGCAAGGTGGTAACACCGGCCCTGAGCGACACGATCCTGGCTGGGATCACGCGCGACAGCGTCCTGGCCCTGGCCCGTCATTGGGGAATGGAAGTGGAGGAGCGCAAAATTTCCATCACCGAGATCCTGGAAGCACATGGCAAGGGCATTCTGCAGGAAGCCTTTGGAGTAGGCACCGCCGCTACCATCGCACAAATCATCGGCATTGGCTATAATGACAATTACTACCCGCTGCCGGCTGTGGAAGAGCGTAAATTCTCCAATAAAATTGACGAAACCCTGAGAAATATCCGCAAAGGAAAAACGGAAGATGTCCTTCACTGGATGTACAAAGTGAACTAAGATCATCCCTGCTTAAAGAGCCTTACCTGACCATCGGGTAAGGCTCTTTTTATAAGGAACCGGCTTGTTAGTCATTGTTCAAAACATTATTTTTAATCCCAATACAAACCTTTAAATTTGTTGCTCTTTGTAACAAACATACACTAATGAAATATTTTGCAGACATCAATGTAATGCCCCTGAAGGCCTTACTCGACCCTCAGGGAAAAGCCGTAACGGGATCTATGAAAAACCTCGGCTTATCTGAAATTGAAAACATCCGTATCGGAAAACACATCACGCTTGAGATTGAAGCGCCGAATAAGGAAATTGCTTCCGCCAAGATCGATGACGCCTGTAAAAAGCTGCTCTGCAACCAAATCATGGAGTTCTACGAATTCGAACTGCGCGAAGCATAACAAAAAGTATTAGATACAATCATTAGAATTACGAATTTGTACGAATATACTAATCAATGCGTACTACAATTTGTATATTCGTAAGGATTCGTAATCAAACAAAAAAATCAATAACAATTAAATAAATTAAAAAATCAACAATTAAACAATGGGATATCTTTTCACCTCCGAATCAGTATCAGAAGGCCATCCGGACAAGGTTGCCGATCAAATTTCAGACGCATTAATCGATAACTTCCTGGCTTTCGACCCGAACAGTAAAGTAGCCTGCGAAACCTTAGTAACTACAGGGCAGGTTGTACTGGCCGGTGAAGTGAAATCCAAAGCATACCTCGATGTGCAGGATATTGCCCGCGAGGTGATCCGTAAGATTGGTTACACCAAATCGGAATACATGTTCGAAGCTAACTCATGCGGCATCTTATCTGCGATCCATGAGCAATCGGCTGATATCAACCAGGGTGTTGACAAAAAGAAAAAAGAAGAGCAGGGTGCCGGTGACCAGGGGATGATGTTCGGTTATGCAACCAACGAAACTGCTAACTACATGCCTTTGGCTTTGGATTTAGCCCATGCTATCTTATTAGAGCTGGCGGCTTTACGTCGCGAGAACAAAGCCATTAAATATTTACGCCCGGATGCCAAATCACAGGTAACCCTGGAGTACGATGATAACAATAAGCCTGTGCGTATCGACGCGATCGTGGTGTCTACACAGCACGATGATTTCGATGGCGAACAAAAAATGCTTGCCAAAATTAAAAAAGACATCGTGGAGATCCTGATCCCACGTGTGAAAAAGAACTACCCTAAATACGCTCACCTGTTCAACAGCAAAATCAATTACCACATCAACCCAACCGGTAAATTCGTAATCGGCGGGCCGCATGGTGATACAGGCTTGACAGGCCGTAAAATCATTGTAGATACCTACGGTGGAAAAGGCGCACACGGTGGTGGTGCTTTCTCCGGAAAAGATCCAAGCAAGGTTGACCGTTCGGCTGCTTATGCAACCCGTCACATTGCCAAAAACCTGGTAGCTGCCGGTGTTTGCGACGAGGTGCTGGTACAGGTATCTTACGCCATCGGTGTGGCTCAGCCAATGGGTATCTTCATCGATACTTACGGAACAGCCAAAGTAAAAATGACCGACGGTGAGATCGCTAAAATGGTACAAAAAGTATTCGACATGCGTCCTTACTTCATCGAGCAGCGCTTGAAACTGCGTACCCCTATGTACAGCGAAACAGCAGCATACGGGCACATGGGCCGTAAAAATGAAGTGGTTACCAAAACCTTCAAATCTCCTGATGGAAAAACAAAATCCATGAAAGTGGAATTGTTTACATGGGAAAAATTAGACTACGTAGCCAAAGTAAAAGCGGCGTTCAAATTGAAATAATTTTTAAGCTATAAGATAGGAAGCCTCCACAGTATTGTGGGGGCTTTTTTTGTGGCTTCGGCTCCGCTCAGCCACCGGCAAAAAGATGTTTTGAAAACAGGCCGCGTCAGCGATTGTAGCGGAAATCCTTTTGCTTGTTCTTTGCAAAAGATTGCAGCGTAAAGCGCGCCCGGACGCCCAAATAAGAAAACTAATTTACTAATTATACAGGTGGCTGAGGCTCTCGAAGCTACCGGTAGCTGAGCGGAGTCGAAGCCAATGTGTTCGCAATATATACCAGTGGTAGCTGAGCGGAGTCGATGGTAGCTGAGCGGAGTCGAAGCTACTCCGGCATTTGTAGCTTGTTGAAACGTGGATCGCGGTTGGTGTTCAGCGCGAGAAGAATCAATACAACACCCATGAACACATGCGGAAGATAAACGATATCGGCGAAGTGTAAAAGCCAGGGCGAAAGAGCAAGCACAACACCCAAAGCCATATCGAGCATCAGGTGATAGCGGAAAGGAATAAGCTTTGCCAGGCTGTAGTTATAAGCTGTAAACAGGTTATAGGAAAGGAGCAGGATACCGATGACGATCGGTGAGCCGGCATCGGAAAGGTCTTTGCTGAACATAAAAATCCAGGGTGAAAGAATGAGGAAGATTCCGAAAAGATAATCAACCATGCTGTGGAGTTTAATACTGATGAGTCGCATGAGCCTGAGATTTTAAAACCGCATCTTACAGGTTATGCTCAAAAACTAATGCCATGTTATATAACCTGCTTTTTTAGTAGCTTCGTAACTGAAATAAAAGCATGATGAACGATCTGAAACTTTACATGGTATTGGTGGGCTGCAAGCCCACAGGGCGCTTTACGGAACAGCACGATGTGTTTTTTGGAATTGCGCGCAGCTTAAAGGACCTGGTGCCGCAGATCAATGCCTTCTGGCCGGAAATGAAAGGTGCTTTTCATATTGATGCCTGGCGCGAGGTGACGCAGGTGAATGGCTTTGCCGTGGAGATAGAGGAAGCCACCGAAGCGCCGGAGAACAGCCACCATTTGTTTTTCATCAATCTGGGAGGATACAGGCCCGGGGAGTTTGAAGAGTTGCATTACAAAATGCTGGTAGCAGCGGCAGACAGCGCCAAAGCCATTACTGTGGCAAAACAAACGCTATTTTATAAAGCGGAGGGATTTAAAGGGGCGGAGTCGCACATCGACGATAAATATAAGCTCGATGTGGATGATCTGTATGCCGTAAAAGACATGCTGCTTCCCTTATTTTCGGAGAAATTTCAGATCAGGATTACGGAAAAACAGACCCCGGAAGACGAGCTGCACCTCGGCTATCTCAAGCTCTCTAAGCTGCTTGGGAAAGAGGTCTGATTGGGTATTTTTTTCCATACAATCACACCAATACGGAGATCAGGATCAGGCTGATGTTGGCAAGCGTAGTTACGATAAAAATCGGGAAGATCCACCGGACGGGAAGTTGAGCCACGCAGGCAATGATATTGAGCAGGGAGAGGCACATACCCAGTGAGAACTGCCAATATGCACTGTTGTACTCCAGGCTGAACTTCACCAGCCCTCCGCCAAGGCAGGCGCTAATGGCAATGACGAAACTGATGAATGCGAAATAGCTGAAATCGAGCTCTTCCATCAGGTGCCCGTATTTTTGCCGGATGAGCTGAAGCTTGGTTATTTTTATACCGGCCCCGGCTGTATGTATATTGGTTGCTGTGCGCATGTCTGTTGCCGTGTTTCCTGTTGCATTCAATCCATGAAAGCAGTTTTAATGCCAGAGCACATGCTGTTTTTTAATTGTACATTTACGGAGATCAACATTCTATGAAAACACCTTCCCACATTGCTATTCCGGCATCGGCGCTCGATTTTCTGAAGCTCGTGAAAAAGAATAATAACCGCGATTGGTTCAACGCGCATAAAGAGCGCTACCTCGAAGAGCTGGCGCAGCTCGAGCGTTTTGCCGATGCCGTGCTGAAGGAGCTGAACAAGGAGGACATGATTGAAACCCCAAGCGGAAAGAAAAGCCTGCACCGAATCTACCGCGATACGCGCTTCTCCAAAGAAAAAACACCCTACAAAACCAATTGGAGCGGGGGCTACAGGCGCGCTACCAAATCAAGAAGAGGCGGTTACTATTTTCACATCGAGCCGGGCAACAGCTTTGTGGCCGGTGGTTTCTGGGGGCCTTCTGCAGAAGACCTCCGCCGCATCCGCGATGAGATTGCCTTTGATGCGACACCGCTGAGAAAAATTTTGAAAGCAAAGAATTTTGTCAAAACCTTTGGAGCCTTGCAGGGAGAGCAGGTAAAAACCACGCCCAAAGGCTATGATGCGGCTAATGAAGGCATCGATCTGCTACGTTATAAGCAGTTTCTGCTCATGAGGTCATTTACCGACGAGGAAGTACTGGCGCCATCCTTCGTGAAAGAAACGGTGGCCACTTTCCGGCACATGCGCCCATTCTTCGATTACATGAGCGAGGTGCTTACAACAGACATCAATGGGATTTCTGTATTATAACCGCATGGTCACATAGAAAATACAGGGAACAGGTAAGAGATCATAGAAATTGCAGGCATTTCTTTTTAACCCTACCAATCTGCTTCATTCGCGTTCCATTAACGCACCAGATGATAAACTATGTATCCTCTGTGTCTATGTGGTTAAAAAAAACGCCCTACTTCGCCCGCACATCCGCCCATTCCGGGATTTTATCGAACAGGCTTTTGGCAAAGGGACAGAGCGGCAAAATGGTATAGCCTTTTTGGCGGGCAAACTCCACAGCAGCCTGTACCAGCTGCTTGCCCAGGCCTTTTCCTTCGCCGCCTTCGTTTACCTGCGTATGGTCAATGATGAATTTATGATCGCCGGCGTACACATAGGTCATGATCGCTAAGGTTTTGCCGTTTTCTTCGATGTAAAAGTTACCGTTCTTTTCGGTATCGTGTTGTTTGACTTCCATATTGGTTTTACTATTCTATAAAGATAGGGATAAACTATTTTCAGGGAAAACGGTTTTATTATCATAGATCAATGTGAGGGAACTTTTTTAGATCAACCTTTGTGTCGTTAAAATGAACATTAAAAACCTAAAAATAAACAGATCATGAACGCAACAGCAAACAAATGGGCGATTGACCCGACACACTCCGAAGTACAGTTTAAAGTAAAACACCTGGTGATCTCTACGGTAACCGGCACTTTCAAAACATTTTCAGGCGACGCCACCTTTGAAGGCGACAAGCTGGAAAATGCAAAGATCAACTTCACGATAGATCCTGCGAGCATCGATACCAACCAGGAGCAACGCGACGGGCATTTGAAATCACCGGACTTTTTTGATGCCGAAAAATACCCGGCTATCACCTTTGAGTCTACCTCTGTAAAGCATGCCAAAGGCGATCTGTATAAAATCAGCGGCAACCTCACCATCAAAGGCGTGACCAAAGCCGTGGAAATCGAAGCAGAGCACGGTGGAACAGCGGTTGATCCTTATGGGAACACCAAAATGGGCTTTGAAGTAACAGGTACCGTGAACCGTAAAGAATTTGGCTTAACCTGGAATGCCGTGACGGAAGCCGGTAGCGTGGTGGTTGGCGAAGACATTAAGTTGATCGCTAACATCCAGCTCGTGAAACAAGCTTAATGTTTTTGAAAGGTTAGAGTTAAAAAATCCTGTCGGTAACGGCGGGATTTTTTTGTTTAGATCAATCGCAAACTTAAAACAATTTTAGCTGCGAAGGCTGCATGAATGTTGACATACGGGCCTGCGATAGCACCGTAACAGCGCTTGTGGCATGTGAGATCTCGTGTACATCCGTTTCGTAGTCGCGGGAGGCAACAACGATTTTTGTATGGCCCGCATGTTTTTCAAATAACTGTTTTACCAGTTCGGGGCTGTTATTGTCTTTCGATAAATGAGAGAGGATAAGGTGGCTGATGTGGTCGGAGCGGTGATTGGTAAAGAGCTCCAGCGATTCGTGATTGGAGAGGTGGCCATGCCCGCTGGATATCCGTTTTTTCAGGTGGTAAGGATACATGCCGGTATCCAGCATTTCCTTGTCATAATTGGCTTCCAGGAATACGGCATGGCATTGCTTGAAGTAGCGGATCACGTTGCCACAGCAGGAGCCGATATCTGTAAATACGCCGATGTGGATATGATTCGCGCTCACCACAAAGCTGTACGGATCAGCGGCATCATGCCGTTTCGAAAAAGGCTTCACGAAAAGGTTGCCCAGCTGAATGTCTTCGTCGGAGCAGAAAGAGCGGACAAGCTCCGGGCGAAGGATCATGCGGCTGCTTTTGAGCGTCGCGGGTGTGATATAAACCGGCAGCTGGTATTTTTTGGAAAGGACTTCCACGCCGCGGATATGATCGGAATGCTCGTGTGAAATAAAGATGGCTTTCACCTCCTGCATGCTGAGCCCGATGCGGGCCATGCGTTTTTCCACCTCGCGGCAGGAAATGCCCACATCCACCAGCACGGCTTCGCCGCCATACGACACATAATAACAATTACCGTTACTTCCTGAATTTAATGAGGCGATCCTGACCGACATAGAAAACTGCAAGATACACTTTTCAGGATGTTTTGCGATGGACGGCTTCCAAAAGATATAAACCGTGACCGGTTCAGGACACCGATCTTTTTCACCATTCAAAAAATGAGTAGTTTAGTTTCCGGGACTGCTATAGTATTCCTGCCACTTAACATGTCGATTCATGAAACCAGCTAAAACATCTGCTTATGCCCCCCGTGAATCACAGCACGTCGTGGCAAAACAACAGGCAAGCGTCGCCTGAAGCGACAGTTCACGGAGTATTAATCGCGTCGGTACTTCATTTTGATATGTGGAATATCATCCTCCAGGTACATGTCACTTTTGGTCACAAAGCCGAGGTCTGTGTAAAATTTCTCCAGGTAGTGCTGCGCCGAAATAGTGATTGTGTCTGTTTTAAAATGACTCAGGCTTTCATTGATGCAATAGTTCATCAGCTCTTTTCCATAGCCATGTTTGCGGAAGGCTCCTGCAATTACCACGCGTCCTATAGCCGCCGAGTCGTAGGCAAGCCCCGGAGGCACCAGCCTCGCATAAGCCGCCAGCTGTGTGCCCTCAAAGCCCATCACATGCAGGCAGGCCTGGTCTTTGTTGTCCGGATCGGCGTAGGGGCAGTTCTGCTCCACCACAAATACCTTTGCCCTCAGGTGCAGCAGCCCGTAAAGTTCCTGCGTGCTCAGTTCCTGGAATGATTTGGTGCTAAAGCGGATCATTGTGGAAATACTGCCTCAAAAAAATTAATATTGCTTGATGGAAAGCAGCACCAGCGTGCAGGCTTCCGTGGTTTCGATGCCCTTATCGGCCGCCATCTGTTCGAATTCGGGATTTTCGGTGCCCGGGTTGAAAATGATGCGCTTCGGTTTCAGTGAAAGAATATACTCATACCAGTAAGGCTGGTTATCGGGCCCCACGTACAGGCTTACCGTATCGATGTTCTCCAGTGCAGGCTTATCGGTGATGATTTCCAGGCCGTTAATAACGCCCTTTCTCAGGCCCACGGGATACACCGTGTGCTGATGGTTCTGAAGGCTGATTGTAGCTTTGTAGCTATAACGTTCCGCGTTGGGCGATGCGCCTATCACCACGGTGGTTTTGTTACTCGACATAATCCAGGTCTTTATGAAATGTTTCTTCCAGGTGATAGAGGGCAATAAATCCTATGCCAATGATGATGGCGCCGGTGATCTGGGTAGCCAGCAGCTTATCCACACTGAAAGCTGAGATGATAAAATTAAGCAGCAGCGAAATAAGGATGGTGGAGCCACGCACAAAGTTAGGAGCCGTTGTCGTTGCCGTTGCCCTGATGTTGGTGCCGAACAGCTCGGAAGCCGTGCTGATAAACACCGCCCAATAGCCGGTGGCAAAGCCGATGAAGGTAACGATGCTGTAAAAGACAAACACCGAGGTGCCGCCGGAAATAAAATAGAGGATCACACCCAACACCGTCATCGATAGGAAAAGGCCCAGCGCTTTCTTACGGGATTTGAGATACTGGCTGATCAGGCCTGACGCCACATCGCCTACGGTAATACCCGCATAGGCAAACATAATGGATTTACCTGCGGAAATGGCGCCTTCCTGCAACCCCAGGCTCTCGCTCAGCTCCGGGGAAAATAATACCAGGGTACCCATCACGTACCATACCGGCACCGTCACAAAAATAATACAGAGGTATTTTTTTAGGTTCCTGGCATTGGAAAACAACTGTAAGATGTTGCCACGCGTCACCTGCTCATCGTTCTTGACCTGTGCAAACATGCCCGATTCCAGGATGCCGATCCGCAGCACCAGCAAGGCGAGGCCCATGGCACCGCCCAGGTAAAACGAATAGCGCCAGTTGGTGATGACATCGCCCATAAAGCCGGCTACCACGGCACCGAATACGCCCACCGTGGCCACAATGGTGGCGCCGTAGCCGCGTCGCTCCTTGCTCATGCTTTCGCTCACCAGCGTAATGCCCGCGCCCAGCTCACCCGCCAGGCCAAAGCCCGAAATAAACCTCAGGACGATGTAAGCATCGGTGCTGTGTACCATGCCATTGGCAATATTGGCAAGCGAGTAGGTAAGGATGGAGCCGAAAAGCACAGAAAGCCGGCCTTTCTTATCGCCCAGGATGCCCCAGAAGATTCCGCCGATGATCATGCCGGCCATCTGCCAGTTGAGCAAGAGCTTGCCATATGAGGCATTCAGGAGTTTTTTGACGGCATCCGAAATGCCGGGATATTGCTCGGGAAGAATTTCGTTCAGGCTTTGCGCCCGTTCCACGCCAAAGAGCAACAGGTCGTAGATGTCAACAAAATAGCCTAAGGCGGCCACAATGATGAGCTTATTCAGATTTTTGGAAGGAGCCAGCGCCTGCTGCATAGAGAGGATTTATCCGTTAAACATACTTATCGCCTTTCAGTACCTTTACATCGTTCACAAAATTCCGGATCTGCTGCTCGTCCTGCTTTTTACAGATCATCAGCACCCCTTCCGATTCCACCACGATGTAATCCTTCAGGCCCTGCATCACCACCAGCTTATCGTTGGGCACATGCACAATGCAGTTGTGGCAATCGTATTCCATAATGTTTTTTCCTACCAGGGCATTGTTGCCCTTGTCGTGCTTGATGTGGGTAAACAGCGAGCCCCAGGTGCCGAGGTCGCTCCAGCCGATAATGGAAGAGCGCACGTACACATTTTTCGCCTTCTCCATCACGCTGTAATCGATCGAGTCGTTCTTGCAGATGTTGTAAGCCCGTTTAATAAACTCTTCCTCCGAAGGCGTGTTGTAATGCTCCAGCCCTTCCTTGAAAATATTGGACAATTCAGGGTCGAGTTGCTCAAAGGCATGAATGATGCTTTTGGTGCTCCAGATAAAGATGCCGCTGTTCCATAGGAATTCGCCGGTTTCGATGAAAAGCTTGGCCTGCTCCAGCTGCGGCTTTTCCATGAAAGTTTTCACCTTGTAGATGCGTTTGTCTTTTTCTTTTACCGGCGAATCGATGAACTGGATATAGCCGTAGCCCGTATCAGGCCGTGAAGGCTTAATGCCGAGCGTTACCAGGCAGTCCTCCGCTTTGGCTTTCGCAAAGCAGGATTTGATCGCTTTCACAAACGTATCCTCCTTCGTGATCAGGTGATCGGAAGGAGCCACAACCGTGAGGGCATTGGGGTTGAGCTTATGGATCTTGTAGGAAGCATAGGCAATGCAGGGCGCCGTATTTTTGCGGGCAGGCTCTGTCAAAATATTTTCTTTGGGTAATCCGGGTAATTGCTCAATTACCAGCTGTTCATAAATGTCATTGGTAACCACATAAATATTATTCAACGGGCAGAGTTCCTTGAACCTGTCAAAGGTTTGTTGCAGTAAGGTTCTTCCGGTACCTAAAATATCTAAAAATTGCTTGGGATGATTGGTGGTGCTCATTGGCCAGAAACGCGAACCCACGCCACCAGCCATAATAATACAGTACTGATTTTTCATAATTATAAAGTACTAATTTACACAAAAAATGTGGGATTAAACCTAAAAAAAGCCTCAGATCCTGATGCCGATTACGAGGACATCGTCGATCTGTTCCGTATCCTGCTTCCATTGAATGAAGGTCTGCTCGAGCTTCTGTTTTTGCTCTGGCATTCGCAGTTCTACCATATCGCGGATGGTTTTCTGTAAGTTGGTGAGCATGAATTTTTTACCCTTAGGTCCACCGAACTGATCGGCGTAACCGTCGCTGAACAGGTAGAGACAATCGCCTTCTTCTATCCTGATCACGTGGTTTTCATACACCCGGTGCTCTTCCAGCTCAAGCCCGCCAATCGGGAATTTAGACGCTTTGATAATTTCCAGCTCATAGTTCCTGTTCTTCCGGTAAATCCACAGCGGCCTGTTGGCGCCGGCATATTCCACCTCCTTCGCATGATCCGTAAAGGCACAGAGCGTAATATCCATCCCGTCGCGGCGTTCAAACTCCTGTGCATTCTGGTTCAGCGCGATCTTTACACCCTTATGCAGTTCCAGCAGAATATCGCCCGGGCGCGTGATCTTTTTCTCATTCACGATCTCATTCAGCAGGGTGTTGCCCACAATACTCATAAAAGCACCCGGCACACCGTGGCCCGTACAATCAACGGCTGCAATAAAGCGCGTGTCGCCGTTCCGGGCAAACCAGTAAAAGTCACCGCTCACAATGTCCTTCGGCATATACAGCACAAAGCTCTGACCGAACATCTCGTGGATGTTGCTGAGGTTTGGCAGCAGCGCCTCCTGGATGTTCTTGGCATATTTGATACTGTCCGTGATCTCCACATTCTTATGCTCGATGATGGTCTTCTGCTCGATCACCTCCTTATTGATGCTCTCTACCTTTTCCTTCTCGTCGCGCAGCTCCTTCGTGCGCTCGTCTACCACCTGTTCCAGCTTTTGCTTATCGGCCATGAGCTTTTTGGTGCGTACATAATTATACAGGCTGATGCTGCCTATCAGCACCATGGCACAGAGCGTATAGAACCACCAGGTATTGTACCAGGGTGGAGAGATCTCAAATTCGAAAATCACAGGCTCCCGGTTCCACACACCGTCATTGTTCATGGCCTTAAGCAAGAACTGGTACCGGCCCGGTGGCAGCGAGGAATAGGTTGCTTCGGTCTTTGCCGTTGGCGGTGTCCAGTCATTGTCGAGGCCTTCGAGCTTATACTGGTACATGACTTTTTCGGGAGCCGTTAAGCTTATTCCTACAAACTGGAAGGTAAGGTGGTTCTTGGAGAAAGGCAGCTTTAAAGCCTTTGGCAATAAAGTAAGACTGTCTTTTTCCGAGTAGTTGAAAATGTCTTCCTGTCCGAAGAACAGCTTTACGCTGCTGACATGCGTTAGCGGCTCAAGGCTGTTTTTTGAATCGTAGGCCGGATTGTAGATCTCCAGGCCGCTGGGAGTGCCTATTAAGATGCGCCCTTCCCTGTCTTTAAAAACAGCATTAAAGTTAGACTCCATACTCAGGAGCCCGTCGTTTTTTCCAAAATGTTTGATGCTGATCTTATTGGCATAAAAATCTTTCAGATCCAGAATGTCGATCCCCGTGTTGGATCCGATCAGCAAACGGTTAAGATTATCCGCTTGAGAAAAATTAATAAAGTTGGATAACAAGCCGTTCTTTTGAGAGATGCGTATAAATTCCTTATAGTTATAATTGAACAACCCTTCGCTTGTGCCAAACCATAAGTTTTTATACGGATCGACGGTTGCCGACGACACGGTAACATTAAGGAAGGTGTTCTTATCATTTAACAGGGTACAGCCGCCATTCTTGTCAAGCTTAATAAGACCGTGCTCTGTGCCAAACCAAAAGCTGCCGTTTTTGTCCTCGGTGATGCAGTTGATCAAAAATTGCAGGCCCTCCTGCCTGAACGCTTTAAGGGCGTTTACTTCGCTTACTTCGCCGTTGGTATATTTATAGGCACCTTCGCTGGTACCGATCCAGATGTTTTTCTGGCTGTCTTCATACAAGGATAAAATGTACTTATGATTAAAGACCGGGGTCTGAATGTTCCGGAACGACTCATTTTCATAAACACACAAGCCGTCATTGGTGCCAAAAAACAATTTTCCATCAGAAGCGACCAGGATCTTGTTGATATTATTATCCGGCAGGGTATTCGGGCGGTTCATTTCAAAATGATAGTGGCTGATGCTCTCGCCTTCGATGCGTGATAAGCCATTGCCACGTAGCGCCAGCCAATACCTGCCTTTTTTGTCCTGGGCCACCGAATTGATGTAATTGTCAGGCAGGTGGTTGACTTTCGTATAATAGATGAACTTGTTGTTCTTATAGCGGTAAGTCCCGGCGCCGTCGGTTCCTATCCAGAGATTGTCCTCACGGTCTTTGAAGAGGCATTGTATCGGATTACTGCTTGTCAGGCCATTCGTGCTGTTGTATTGAGCCACCCGTTTTTTTAGGTTGAAATCAAAACAAATGACCCCTTCGGAGTGAGAGCCGAATAAGACCTGGTCATTGTCCAGAACCAACAGGGAGCTGTAGGAAATGTTTTCATTCATGGGCATCTCATCGGCTTTACGCACTTTGAAATCCCTTGAAATGATATTAAGCCCGGTTTGTGTGCCGATGAGGATGTCGCCGTTTTTTCGTTGCCCGATGGAAAAAATAAAATCATTCATCAGGCCGTTGGCTGTCGAAAAATGCCTGAACTCTGCACTTGTTTTGTTATAACAGATCACCCCGTTTTGCAGAGTGGCAAACCAGATGTTCCCTGCATCGTCTATAAACATAGAATACACGGAGCTGCGGTTCAGGAGGCTGTTCTTATCAAATGCAAGGATCTTGTCTTTTTTCAGCTGATATACCCCTTCCTGTGTGCCGATCCAGGTAATGTCTTTGTCCTGGAGAACCTTGAAAACATAGCTGTTGTTAAGCCCTTGCTTTTGAGAATAGTTCCGGAAAGAAATGCCGTTGTACACGCTCAGACCTTTGGCGGTGCCGAATAGCAAGTCATGCGCGTCGTTTTCCGCAATGCTGTAAACATTGTTGTTGATAAGCCCGTCGTTGTCGGAGAGGGTGACGAAGTTGTTGCCGTCATATTTACCCGCGCCCCCGCTGTTAGTGCCAAACCAGATATTTCCGCGATGGTCCTGGAAAATGGCCAGTACCTGCGATTGAGGAAGCCCCTGGTCGGTGTTGTAATTCTTAAAATTATAAGATTGGCAAATACCGCATAAACTACCAAAAACGAACAGACAGGATAGTAAAAGATATTTCAGGTTCAGATTCATTAGGCGCATCAAATATACCAAAAAGCAGGCTTACAGGACCTGCTTCTGGAGTTATGCAATGACATAAAGATAGGCAAAATCACCTGCTTAGTCCGTGATAAAAATTCTCGTATTTGTTTCAAAATTATTTATCCGGATCCGCGACAGGTAGACACCCGCTTTCAGATCGCTGATATTAAGCACAGGCGTATAGGTTCCTGCGTCCTGCTTGCCGCTCTCTGTGACGGATTTCACGCAATGGCCCAGGAGATCGAATAATTCGATGGATACCACCGCGCTTTCCTGTAAGGTGTAGCGCACCGTAAGCCGGTGTTTCGCAGGGTTAGGATACAGGCTGATCTGGTGCGCCGAGGCATCCCATGTGTGAATGCCGGTAGAAGGCACAGGATTTACCCTGGACGAATCCACCACAAAATCAAGGTTTGTATACTGCGAATTACCTGTAACGATAAAGCGGTGGTAGGTGCCATTCGTGTCGAGTCCCGGAATATCCACCATCACAAAAAAGTCCTCTCCCGTATTGACCGGTAATCCCGACAGCGTATACGTACCGTTACTGCCGGTTACTGTCTGCGAAAACATATTGCCGCCCGGGTTCTTGCCACCCTTTACAACAATACCGCCAATCGGGCTTCCCGGAGCCAAAGGACTGTATGCCGAAGAAGAGCGCTGCCCGAAGCCCTGCCCCTCTGTGATCCTCCCGCTGAGCAGGCCCGGTCCCGCAGTAATGCTTGTAAAAGGCATGACGCTGATGTTTTGGGTCGAAGGAGTGATGCAATAATGGTTGATCACCGTCGCATTTTTCCAGCTGACAGCGCTGCTGCCATAGGTCACCTGGAGCGTGCTTGCCGTAGGGATCGCTTTCACGATATAGCTGCCTGCCGGCACAGCCGTAAACGTATAAGCCCCTGTGCCGCTCGTAGTTTGGGTGGTCACTGAATCGAATTTCGTTAAGAAAGGCTCATACGCGTAAAGCGTCACCTGGCCTGCTACCGGGTTGGAGCTTATCGTCGCCGTACCGCTGATAGCTGTCAGGGGATTTACGGTGATGCTTGCCGTATTCATGCCGATGCAACCCGCTGCGTCCGTTCCGGAAACGGTGAAGGTTGTTCCTGAAGTCACCGTAAAGGTTTGTCCCGCACCCACCAACGAGCCGGGATTCCAGGTATAGGTAAGCGCCGTTCCTGATGCACCGATCGATACCGTACTTCCCGCGCAGGCGGGGTTGCCGGCAGTGGATATATTGATGGATGGCGGCGCGTTTATACTTACTGAAACGGTTGACGATGCCGAGCAGCCGGTAGCAGCATTCATGCCCGTAAGCGTATAGGTTCCGGCCTGCGCATAGGTAATGTTCGGGATCACCGGGTTGGCAGCTGTCGATGCGTAAGACGATGGCCCCGACCAGGAATAAATTCCGGCACCGGTTGAATTATTGACGAAGGTCAGGTTGGCGCCAAGGCATACCGGTGTAGCGGTAGTCGCTGAAATAACAGGATTAGGGTTCACGGTCACAGACACTGTTTCTGTTTTGGTACAGCCGTTGGAAGCAGTACCGGTTACGGAATAAACCGTTGTGCTTACCGGAACCACAGCCGTGCTATTGCTGGTAGCGCCATTGCTCCAGGTATAGCTTGTGGAAGCTCCCGAAGCCGACAGGCTAGAAGTAGCGCCGGCACAAATGGGATTAGGAGAGGCTGTAATGCTGATAGAAGCCGGGGTGTTGACATTTACGATCAGGGTGCTCGTCGAAGCACAGCCGTTTCCATCCTGTACAGAATACGTGTAGGTTGTGGAGCTTAAAGGGGAGGCGAGCGTACTGGCCGTGTTGGTGCTGCTCAGGTTTGGCCCCGTCCAGGTGTAGGTATAGCCGCCTACACCGCCGCTGGCCGTCATGGTAAGCACGGCGCTTTGCCCGCTGCAGATTGTTTGAGAGTTGGGATAACCGTTGGAAAGCGACGGCGGCTGCGTGAGGGTGATGGTCTGTGATCTCGAGCAGGAATTGGCATCAGATACCGTGAGTGTATACACACCCGCCGTTAAGTTGGAAGCATTTGGGGTCGTGATCGATACAGGAGAGTAATAATAGGTATAGGCTCCTGTGCCACCCGTAACCGTGGAGGTGATCGCACCTGTATTCATAAAGGCACACAGCACATCCGTTCCCGTTAAATTGACCGTGTAGGGCGTTACATTAAACACCGTGGGCATCTGCGTAAGCCCCTGTGTTGGCTGGATGATGCGTATGTCATATAAGCCCAGGTCGGCATTACAGGGAATGTTGAAGCTAACCTTCAGTTGTGTGGCGCTGACCTGAGTATAAGACGCTACACTCAACGAAGCACTGCTGACACTATGCACCAGGAAAACGCCCGAGATCGTAGAAAGCCAGTCGGTATTGGTGCCGTTGATGGTGAAGGTAATGCTGGAAGATTGGGAAGTCGTGGTTTGTGTGATGGACGCAATCCCGAAAGGGGCCACCGTTGCTACCCAGCCTGCGGCTGTGCCGCTGATATCGGATACAAAACGGAAAGTCATGGTATTGCCTGTCGCATAATGAACCGGAGTTCCGCCATTCCCGGTATACTTCGCCATAAAATTGGCCGGCGAAGGCGTGCCGCCATTATAGATGGTCAGCGAGTCGTTGGCATTGATGGTATAGAGGCTCGCAAAGCTGCACTTGATCCTGTAATTCGGAAGGGTGGTGGTCACTACCTGCGTCAGGTTTTGCGAATTGGTATAATTGGATGAGCCCCCGCCGTCGTCATAAAAGGACATGGAAGCGTTGACCGTATTGGTAGCGTTGCTCATCGTGATTTGTGCGCTCATAAACGAGCAAAGCAGACATAATGCAATGGAAAGAATAAGAGATGACTTCTTCATTGTGGAGGATTAAGGGATGATTACTGTGTGATTAAACATTTAGTGGGAAACTCTGTGCCGTTGATGAGGAGCTTTATAAAATACAAACCTGATTTGAGGTCAGATACATTTTCCGAATGCTCATATCTGCCGGGCAATTGCTGTTTCCCTGCAACGACGGTCTTTACCGCGCGTCCAAGAATATCCGTCAGCTCAATGCTTACAACCGATTCGTCCTGTAGCTCATAACGGATGCTTACCGTGTTTTTAGCAGGATTAGGGAACACGGTAATTCCCGTTGTTATGGCATTTGCGTGCTGCTCCACTCCCACAAAGGACTGAGGATTGATCTTCGCCGAGTCAACCACAAAGTCGAGGTTATTGTATTGGTTGTTGCCAACATTCAATACCTTATGGTAGGTCTGGTTGGTGTCGAGCCCCGGAATATCCACCAGTAAAAAGTACGACTCGCCCGTGGCATTATTCGGTAATCCCGATAAGGTATAGGTGCCGTCGGCAGCCGTGACGGTTTGGGCAAACATATTGCCTCCGGGGTTCTTACCACCTTTCACAACAATGCCGCCAATGGGGCTGCCGGGAGCCAGGGGGCTGTATACCGAAGAAGGACGCTGGCCAAAGCCTTGGCCCTCTACAATTTTTCCGCTCATAGAGCCCGCCCCGCTGCCGATAGTGCTCAAGGCAATAATGGTAATATTTTGTGTGGCATTATTCGTGCAGCCGTGAGAAACCGTTGTGGCGCCTTTCCAGCTGATGGCGCTGGGGCCGTAGGTTACCAGTACGTTTGTGGCAGTCGGTACGGCTTTGATAACATACATGGAGCTGTCTACCGGGCCAAAAGAATAAATGGAGCTAAAGGGTGTAAATGCCACAGAGTCCCATTTCCCTAACACCGGGCGGTAGCGGTACAGGATCATGTTGCCGCTTACAGCACCTGCAGAGCTGGTGACGTTGCCGCTGATGTTTTTGGAAAAGATCGCCGTTACTGTAGACACTTTTACAGTGCTGCAGCCAAAAGAATTTGTCCCGGTCACCGTATAGCTTGTGCTTATTGTGGGAGTGACCACAATAGAAGACGTCGTCGCACCGGTGTTCCATAAATAAGTAATCCCGCCCGGATTGGTTGCTGTCAGTGTTACCGCGCCGGCCGCGCAAACGGTAGCACTGTTGACACTGATAGCAGGAAGGCCGTTAACCGTTAGCGTGGCGCTGTTGGAAATAAGATTCGTGCAGCCGTCAGAAACAATGCATCTGTACAGGTAGCCGTTGAGCGCGCCGCTTGTATTTAAAAAGCTTAAGGTTTGAGTTGTCACACCGCTATACGTAGCGCCATTCACCACATTGGCATATACGCCGCCGGTGCTCACCTGCCACTGGTACGTAACGCCGGTGGTATTGGTGCCCACGGTCATCGTCGTGCCTGAGCCGGCACATACAGGCGTTGATAAAGGCTGTACGGTAATGGCACTCAGGCTTCCCAGTTTTTTGACATAGGTTCCGCTTGTGGCATCGCCGATACTCACATAAGGAACGCCTGTGGAGGTAATTGCCAGGCCGTGGGAGTTTGGCGTATTGATCGAAAAATAATTATTGCCGGCATATACCCAGGCAGATCCGTTATACTTCGATACACTCGATTTATAGCTTCCCAATTCATAATAGGCCAGGTAAGGAGTGCCTGCCGGATCGAGGGCTAAGGCAATAGAGGCGTACACACTACCGACAGTCCCTGTACCTACCGATTGCCAGGCGCCGGCGGTAAAAGTTTTGATCGTGCCAATATTAGCGGCATTATTATAGGCCACGTAGGGCGTGTTATTATAGCTCACATCAATGTAGGTTTCATTCACCGCGCCGGCAGATACCGTGCCAGTGCCTACAGCCACCCATGCTGTGCCGTTATAACGCTTCACAGTAGCCAGGTTGCTGTTGGCCACATCCTGGTAAATGATATAAGGCGTTCCCGAATCATCAATGGATAGCGACGTATAGGAAGCCGTACTGGTGGACACCGCTGCTCCCAGGGTCACCCAGGCGCCGGCGCTAAAGGTTTTCACCGTTGCCCGCGAAGAATTTGCCACATCCACATAAGCCACGTAAGGCGTTCCGCTATGCACGGCGAGCGATACGTAACCGGCGGTGCTCGTTGATACCGCGGTACCTACGGTCGACCATGCTCCCGCCGTATATTTTCTGACCAATAAACGTCTTCCGTTGGAGCCATCCGAAAAGGCCACATAGGGAACGGTGCCGTCCATGGCAATGCTGGTGTAGGCCGAATTGCTGTAGGTGCTCAGCGATCCTACCGCCTGCCAGGCGCCCGCACTGTACGTTTTCACGGCCACAGCCGAAAAGAGCGAGGCATCGGTATAAGCAATGTAAGGAACATCTCCCGGTGTGAGGGCGATATCATTATATGCCGTATTCGTTGCTGTTGACGCAGCAGCGGCACCCACATTGGTCCAGGTGCATTGCGCCTGAATCCTGCAGGTAAGAAAAATAAAAAGGGGGATAAGAAGTGTATAAATAGGTTTCATCGTAGCATCGGTTTTATTAGATGAATATACTGTAAAAGAAGACTAAAGTAGTTATTTATTGTGTTAAAACTGGTTTTTGCTTCTTCTATTTATGAAAAAAGCTGCCTGTTTACGAACAAGGCAGCTTTTTCAGGATAATCAGGCCGGTGTTAGTGCGTTACAAAAAGTTTAACGGAAGCTTCGCTCTCATTGATCCGGAGTTTCACAAAGTACATTCCCTGGCTTAGCTCGCTTAGCATCACCTGGTGTGTATGCGCACCCGCTCCTTCCTGCGAGGCAGGAACAATGGTTTTCAGGGATTTTCCTACCACATCGTATAGCTCCACCGATACCTCGGAAGCAGACGCCAGCGTGTATGCAATGGATACCTTGCCATTGGCAGGGTTAGGGTATACGTGGATGCTGTTTTCCGCTAAAGCAATGGATTGAGGAACACTCACATTCTGAACAGGATTAATTCTTGCCGAATCCACAATAAAGTTGAGGTTGATGTAGGTATTGCTGCCAGTAGAAATCACGCGGTGGTAGGTTCCGTTGGTATCCAGCCCCGGGATATCCACGAGGATGAAATATTCTTCGCCTGCCGCGTTATTCGGTAGGCCCGAGAGGGTGTATGTGCCGTTGGAGCCGGTGACTGTTTGCGCAAACATATTGCCGCCCGGGTTTTTACCGCCTTTCACCACAATACCACCGATTGGGCTGCCCGGCGCAAGAGGACTGTAGGCAGAGCCCGGTCGCTGGCCGAAGCCCTGTCCCTCTTCAATTTTGCCGCTCATAGAGCCTGGTCCTGCCGGCAACGACGTTAAGGCTACCACGTTGATATCCTGAACATCAGCCGTCGCGCAGCTATGATTGATCTGGATAGCCGTTTTCCAGTTGATGGAGTTCAGGCCGTAAGTTACCTGCAGGCTGCTTGCGGAAGGAACCGCTTTCACGATATAAATCCCATAGTTAACCGAAGCAAAATTATAACCACCGTTCGCGGCAATAGGCTGTGAAGTGACGGAGTCGAACTTGGTGAAGTAGGGCTCGTACTTATAAAGAATCGCCGTCCCCGGTACCGGCACAGAGGCTGTTGTAATGGTGCCGGTGATACCTGTGGCCGGTTTCACAAAAATGCTCAGGGTAGCTGTAGCAGAGCAGCTGTTGGTAGCCGTGCCGGTTACCGAGTATACCGTCGTGCTTGTCGGAGTCACCACCGTAGTCGCCGTTGTTGTACCGTCGTGAGCCCATACATAAGTTGAGGCGCCGCCGGCAGTCAGGGTCAGAGGCTCGGCCGGGCAGATGGAATAAGAAGGAGCCGTGATATTTACCGCAGGAGCATTCACGGTGACGAATACCGATCCGGTGCTTACGGCAGGAGAGCCGTTGCACAGGATCTCGCAAATGTAATAGTTGCTTTGAGCCGGGTTGACGGTAATGGATGGATTGGCAACCGGACTTCCGACGTTGGTATAAGAGCTTCCGGTTGGTGAAGATTGCCACTGGTAGGTATAACCCGTATAGCCCGGAATGGTGGATGTAATGCTTAGGGTGACAGCGGCATTGGGGCATACCGTGGCCGAACTTGCCGATACCGTCATGTTGGGAGGCAGGTTTTGTCCGCTGCAATTGGCAGGGAAGATATAGACTGCATAATCTTCTGTTTCTCCGTAAGCATTTAGAATGATCGACCTTTCGGGTTGACCGCTCGGTGTGGTGCAGGCATCGCCTGCGCCCAGGGTATTGCTGTAGATATTGCGCACGCGCATTTTGGTGAGGCCCGGTGATGCGGAGGCCGGAATCGTAAGTGTACCGGTGGCGGTATAGTTTCCGCTTCCTCCCGGACCACCGATGTACGTGTATTCCCACGAGTCAAAGACACCGTTGTGATCGTAATCGATCCAGGCGCTCACATTCTCAGAAGCGTCGTTTCCGAGTGTCACATCCAGCGTATAGGATACCCCCGCTGTAATGCTTGCCGTAGCTACCGTAGAAGAGTAATCCGTATAGCTGGTGGCGCTGCAGGTTGAGGTGTTGCTCAGGACAGAGCCAAGCACCACGTTATTGATCTCGTCGCCGCCTGTACAGTCAATCACATCAGGAATACAGTAGCAGACATTGAAAGGGCTGATGCCTACAAGCACAGAAGCAGAGTTCTGCGACAAGCCGCTTCCCACGCAGGTTACCACGCACCTGTAATAGGTGGCGATGGTCTGGCTGGAAACCGTGTAGGGCACGTAATTTTGGGAAGTCCCCAAATTGGTCCATGTGCTGTTGTTCAACGAATACTGCCACTGGTAGCTGTTACCCGTTACCTGGCTGTTGCCCGTTAAGTTCAGCGTCAGCGGTGAGTTGGCGCAGATGATTGTGGCGCTGCCCACTGCTGTGCCCGCCACCGGAGTGCCGGAGCAGCCTGCCGCTGCGTTGATAAAAATGCTGTAGTCAATCGTATGCCCGCTGTTTTCCGTTTGGGTACAAGGGTCAATGGTGTTCACCTGCGTGTTGTTCGATTCGGTTTTCAGCCTCATCACAGTTAAGCCGCCAACGGCGGTATAAGGGATGGTTACTGGAACACTGAAAGCCATCGTGGTCTGCGATACGGAAGAGCCGATCATGATCTTCTCATAAGCATCAAAGGTGCCGCTGTGGTTGTAATCGATCCATCCCGTGGCATAGGTAATATCATTATAGCTCTCGATGTCCGTAGAAAGGGTATAGGTTTGTCCCGCCGTTACAGTACCTGTGGTAGCGGTAAAGTCTTCGTAGCCTGTGCCGCCGCAGGTCATGCTGCTGCTGTTGATGGCTGTAAAGGTTACGGCTGTAAAGAAGTTGTTGCCGCAGGAAATGCTTCCCGGGTTACAGTAACACAGCAAAAATGAATTTTGATTCACCACTACCGGAGTTGAGGTCGAAGACAGGGCGCTGGCCGTGCAGGTCACAATGCAGCGGTAATGCGTGGTGGCTGTCTGTGTGCTCACAATATAAGGCACATAAGCCTGTGCGCTTCCCAGGTTGCTCCAGGCAGTACCGTTTGGCGAGGATTGCCATTGGAAGCTCATGCCCGTAGCGGCAGAAGTACCGCTTAGGTTGAGGGTGTAAGGCGAGTTGGAGCAAACGCTGGTAGCAGTGGATACCGCTGCTCCGGCCGTAGGCGTGCCTACACAGCCCGCAAGTCCTGTAATATCTACCAGGAAGTCCATCACCTGTCCGTTATAAGATAAGGAGCTGCAGGGGTCCTGGGCCTGGATGCCCGACTCCATCGCCAGCCTCATCCGTACCGTGCCGGCCTGCGCTGTAAAAGGAATCGTCACCTGCGAGGTGTAAGCCCCCGGAGCAGTACCGGTGGCGAGCTGGCTGTATTCCCAGGCATCGTAGACGCCGCTGTTGTTATAATCGATCCAGGCGCCGATCACAAAATTACCGCTTTGATTGGTGGTGGCATTAAACGTATAGGTCTGGCCCGCCGTTACCGAAATGGTGGGGACGATGCCGGCAAGGTCCTGGTAGCCGTTGCTGCCGGGGCTGCATACCGGGTTGTAGCCGGCGAGGGTGGCAAAGTCGATCCCGGTCATGTAATAACCGTAATCACAATCCAGGTTAGCCGCCGTGCAGAAACAATTCAAAATGCTTTTTTGAGTGATGCTCACCGGCGTGGAAGTGGAGGATGCTGCTGAGGCAACGCAGGTTGTAATGCAACGGTACCAGGTGGTTACAGTCTGGTTGCTGATCGCGTAGGTCCAGTTGCTTTGAGAAGTGCCCATGTTGGTCCAGAGAGAGCCGTTGGGGGATGATTGCCATTGATACGTTAAACCTGTTGCCGCCGAACCGCCGCTTAATCCCAGCGAGAAGGGGCTGTTGGTACACACGCTGTAGCTGGTGCTTGTGGTGATGGCCGGCGAAGGCGTACCCACACACGCCGAAAGCGTTGTCAGGCTGAATTGCGCAGACGCAAAAGAGTAGCTGTCCTGGTTGGACGGCGGGGGAGAGGCGGGGTCAGGATCGACGTTGTCGTCATAAAATAAAATCGTTCGTTTCGTGGTGGTAGGATTGCTGGCCCACAGCGCATTATCGGGATTTCCGTTGGTATAGCCCGGCGAATTTTCATGAACGCCTACCACCAGGTTGCTGGAGCCGTCCCAGATAAAAGGTGTGCTCAGGGTAATGGTCATCCATTGGCCGGCACTTGCCGGAGCCGTTACAGTCCCCGAAAATACAGGACTTAAACCCGATAGAACCCAGTCGGTGCTATTGGAAAAGGCTGTTTTGGGCGTGTTGCCCATAAAAATTTCCCAGTTTTCCCAGGCAGTCGTCGGAAGGCCCTGGTTGGCATAAAAGAAGCTGATGGAGCTGATGGAAGCGGGGCCGTTTCCGCCGGCAGCCGTAAGCTCGCTCGCCAGGTAAATGGTTTGTGAGTAGTTGTGCCCATAGTAGGTATAAATAGGATTATACTGGTTAGGGTTAGCGGTTGTGCCTATGGTGATCGTCTGAGCCCGAAGCGATACGGCAAAGCACATTAACGTCATGACAACTATCAATGATCTAAGGGATGGGTAGAGTGTTTTCATGTAATCGGATGTATTAAAGTAAAAAGGGGTTCGTTTCAAAAACGATTCAAAAATATAAAATAATGCTGCTATGTACCAAATTAAGTTTCAAATAGTTATAGAAAAAGGTCATTTGGTCGCCTCATAAAGGCTGTTTGGCTGGTTTTGGTAAGAATAAGTTAACAGAAATAAAACAGGCTTCAGGGGTATTAAATAGCGCTGTTTTGTAAGCAAACGATTTCCTTTTGCAAGTACAGGAATCTGTTTTGTAAGTACATCTGAGCTTTGTATACAGAAAACCTATGCCAGCTGCTCCGCAAACAATGGGCGTCAAAAAAAAGAATGATTTTCTTTCTGCGCCATCGCATTTGCAATCCTGCAGCACACCTGTGTGTGAGTTAAATAATAAAGTGCAGAAAAGAGACCGTTTTACGGTGAAAAGGAGGGGCTCAGGAATTCAGGTACATCTCAATCAATCCTTCGGGCGAATTGAATTCGATCGTTTTGTGATCGTCGTCGATCTCGATGATAAAATCGTCATTGAAGGGCAAAATAATCTCGCTTCCGCTCGGGTGGATCACTTTAATAATCACATTGTCCGTTTTTTCATCCACTTCCGAAATGTTGCCGATATTTCCCAGGCGGGAGTCGATGATGGCATAGCCCACAAACTCATTCAGCGATTCATCCTCCTCCAGGATAAACTCCTCCAGGGCAAAGGCTTTTTTGCCAATGAGCTTTTTAGAAGTATCAATTGTATCGATGGTTTCAAGCTTTAGGATATAACCGGTATTATTAGGCCTGCACTCTTCGATAAAAAAAGGAACCTGTGAGCCGTTCAGCTCCAGGAACACCGATTTGATAGCCTCTTCGTCGATGTTGATGAGGTCGAGTAAGCGTAAGATCACATGACCTTTCAGGCCGTGGGTTTTGCTGATATATCCTATTTCGCGGGTAGTCATCATTCATCAAGGGTGTTATGGCCTGAGTCGAATTTGGGCAGGGCCAGTTTATATTTTACTGCCAGGATCCTGAAAATGATGATCACACTCATGCATACAGGAGCGGCAAGATTGGGGTCTATCTGCAGGTACAGCATCGACGTGTATAAGACGGCGCCGGTAATGCAGGCCGTCGCATAAATTTCTTTGGCAAAGATGAGCGGGATCTCATTGATGAGTGTGTCGCGGATCACCCCGCCAAACACGGCGGAGATGAGGCCCAGGATTACGGCAGCAAAGGGGTTGACATGGTACTCGAGGCTTTTCTCCACGCCCAGGATGGTATAAATGCCCACGCCGATGGTATCGAATAAAAATAAGGTGCGGCGCAGCTTGATGATGGCGTTTTTAAATACCAGGGTTACCAGGAAGGCCACGATGATCGAAATGAGGATATTGCGGTCGCTGAGCCAGGAGATCGGGTAGGCGCCCAGCATCATGTCGCGGAGCGTGCCGCCGCCAATGGCCGTGAGGAAGCCGGTGAAGAAGACACCGAAATAATCGTGATAGTGCTTTTTATCGCGCGCAGCCAGCGAACCGGAAATGGTAAAGAAAAAAATACCGATAAGGTTAAGCCAGTAGAAGAGCATTGCGTGTCGAAAAAGACAAAGTTAGGTAATTGAATGTGTTATATGGCCTGTGGCATTGGAAATTTATCACGAAATCGATCCTAATAGCGGTGGCTTCGGCTCCGCTCAGCCACCGGAAATCCCATCTCCCGACTCCCATCTCTCACCTCTACACCTTCGGCTCCAGCTTCTCTCCTTCCCATTTGGCCACCACGGCGCTGGCTACGGCATTGCCTACCACATTGGTAGCCGAGCGGCCCATGTCGAGGATCTGATCCACCGCCAGCAGCAGCAATAAACCTTCTCCCGGAATGTTGAACATGCTCAGCATGCCTGCAATCACTACCAGCGAGGCCCTCGGAACACCGGCCATGCCTTTGCTGGTTACCAGCAATACCAGCATCATGTTGATCTGGTCGCCGGCGCTCATGTCGATGCCGTAAGACTGGGCGATGAATACCGTAGCAAAGGTCATGTACATAATAGAGCCGTCCAGGTTAAAGGAATAGCCCAGCGGTAATACGAAAGACACGATGCGGTTGCTGATCCCGAACTTTTCGAGCTGCTCAATGGTTTTGGGCATGGCGCTCTCCGAGCTGGCCGTGCTGAATGCCAGTAACACCGGCTCTTTCACGTGAGATAATAAAGAAAAGAAATTGATGCGCAGGATCAGGCAGATCAGGAACAGCACACCGAAAATAAAAAACAATAAGCCGCCGAAAAAGCAGCCCATCAGGTAGGCATAGCCGCTCAGCACATCGAGCCCCTGCTGGATCACCACCGCCGTAATGGCGCCGAATACACCGATGGGCGCAAAGTTCATCACAAAGTGCGTCACTTTGAACATCACGTGCGACAGGCTGTCCATCGCTTTGATGATGGGCTTCCCGGGCTCACCGATGCTGGCAGCCGCAATGCCAAAGAAGAGGGCGAAGACCACGATCGGAAGGATTTCATTTTCGGCCATCACGCGGATGATACTGTCGGGAACCACGTGCGCCACAAAATTCTTCGCGTCCTGGGCATTGGCTTTCACACCGGAGTCGGCTCTTGTATCCGGAAGCTCCAGCGCCATTACTTTGCCCGGCTCAAAGAGGTTCACAATGACCAGCCCCAGGCTGAGGGCCAGCAGTGTGGCAAAGGTAAAGTAGATGATGGTCTTTCCGCCGATGCGCCCCACCGATTTAAAATCGCCGACTTTGGCCACGCCCATTACCAGCACGGCCAGCACCAGAGGCGCGATGATCATTTTAATGAGGCGAAGGAAAATATCGCTGAGGATGGAATAATTTGAGGCTACTTTTTTCTTGGCCTGTTTCAGCTGCTCTTTGTTGTAGCTCTCTACCTGTTCGGTCAGTTGCTTTTCAATGGCCGGTTTTCCCTGGGCCAGCTTTTGAACATAAGCCTGTTCTATTTTTGGGGTGTTATGCGTAATGGATTGGTTGATGCCATAGCCCAATGCAATCCCGATGATCATGGAAATGATGATAATGGTAATGAGCCTGTTTTTTTTACTGAACATAAATTAAATTTAACGATACTATATGATTACATTCTTTTGACTTCGAGAGCCTCAGTCAACGAATGGTGGTTGAGGCTCTCGAAACCATCATAGAAATATATGCTTTATTTTCTTTTGTATTCTCTGCAATCTCTGTGCTTCCCTCCGCGTTCTTTGCGGTTCATATACTCATACCCCTCACACCTTCGCAGCCCTGTTCCTCAATAAAAAATCGGCCAGAACGAGTGCCGCCATGCTTTCCACAATAGGTACCGCCCTTGGCAATACACAGGGATCGTGGCGGCCCCTGCCTTTTACCGTGGCCTCGTTTCCTTCGCGGTCAATGCTTGGCTGGTCGCGCATGATGGTGGCTACCGGCTTAAAGGCCACCCTGAAATAAATATCCTCACCGTTGCTGATGCCACCCTGTATGCCTCCGCTGTAGTTGGTTTTGGTCTTCACGTTTTTGTCACCCTGAGCGGAGTCGAAGGGCAAAAAAAGATCATTCATCTCCGAGCCTCTGAGATTAACTGAATTAAAGCCTTCTCCGTATTCAAAGCCTTTCACGGCATTGATGCCCAGCATGGCTTTTCCCAGGTCGGCATGCAGCTTGTCGAATACAGGCTCTCCCAGTCCCGCGGGTGTTCCCTGTACCACACAGCTCACAATACCTCCAACCGTATCGCCCTCTTTGCGCACCTGTTCTATCAGGCTGATCATCTGAGCGGATGTGTCCGGGTCGGGGCAGCGCACAATAGAGGTTTCCGTCAGGGAAAGGTCGAGTTCCGGGTACTGTTTTTGCAGGACAATATGCGCCACGCAGCTCACATAAGCCTGGATGCTGATGCCGTGTTTTCGTAACAGTAATTTGGCAATGGCGCCGCCTACGATCCTGCAGGCGGTTTCGCGTGCCGAAGAGCGGCCTCCGCCCCTGTGATCGCGGATGCCGTATTTTTCCTGGTAGGTATAATCGGCATGCGAAGGCCGGAAAGCCTCTTTGAGGTGATCGTAATCTTTCGACCGCTGGTCCGTATTCTCAATGATAAAACCAATAGGGTGGCCCGTAGAGCGGCCCTCGAAGATTCCCGACAAAAACCTGACCTCGTCTTCTTCGTGGCGTTGCGTGGTAATGTATGATTGTCCCGGTTTGCGGCGCTGCAATTCCGAACGGATAAATGGTTCGTCAATCTCAAGCCCGGCCGGGCAGCCGTCGATCATGCCGCCGATGGCAGCGCCATGACTTTCGCCAAAAGTGCTTAAACGAAATAAGGTGCCGAATGTATTGCCTGCCATGGAAGCAAAGTTATCATTTATCCCGAGAATCACCGAGTCAATTGTAAAATGGGGAATGCCTCCGTTTTGAAACTGAACATTGGAAAATGAGAGAGGCTTGCGCCAGGGACCGAACGCCTGTTTGAGCTCCTTTGTTTGTCCCGCAGGGCAAACGAAGAGCGAGTCGTGAGGGCCCGCCCGGGCGCCCGAATCCTCAACCTTAAAGCCAGGCTATAACTCCTTTTACCCAAATCTTCCCCGCTAAAAACAGAATTTGAACATGTAATAAATTTAGAAAGTGTTTTGCGTTTTACGACTTATTGTTGCAATTTTGGTAATAAGGGAAACAAACCACTTAAAACGAATTTTAAACGAATTACAATGAAAACACATTTTACTAAACTAACGTTCCTGGGCCTGCTGCTGTCCACGTCGTATGTGCAGGCACAAAGCGCCTGCGGCAACCTCGATTTCGAGAACGCCAACTACACCGGCTGGAGCCTTTACAAAGGGATGAACCTGAATTCGCTTTCGGCGCCCTCTTCGGTAAGCACTTATACCAATCAGAGCATTACCGGGGTGAACACGCCTACGCCGAACCATTGCCTCATCAATGGAAGCGGCCTTACCGATCCAACCACGAGCCTGTCCATTACATCACCCTACGGAAGTAATAATGTGGTCAGGGTTAACCACATCGGCACGGGCGCAGAAGTAGGCATTCTCGAAAGGCATATCGCGGTGAGCGTTGCCCAGCCTTATGTGAATTTCAGCTATTTTGTTGTTTTTGAAAATGCGGGCCACTCGCATACCGATCAGCCCTATTTCAGAATCAACGTCCTTGATGCGACAAATACAGCCATTCCCAGCGCATCCCTGAACATTGTAGCAGGAACAAGCACCGTCAATCCTGGCTTCGTTCAGGTCGGAAACTGGTTTTACAAACCCTGGACGCCGGTTGCGATAGACCTGAGTGCTTATGCAGGGCAAACGGTAACCCTGCAGTTCATCGCTGCCGATTGCATTCAGTCGGGGCACGGCGGCTATGCTTATGTAGATGTGGATTGCAACAGGAGCTCGCCCTCGGTGCCTGACGTTTGGCCGGGAGATGCCAACTACGATCTTTCAGTCAATTACCTCGATCTTTTTTATGTAGGTTCTGCTTTCGGACAAACGGGAACTTCGAGAAGCGTGCCGGGCAATACCTGGGCAGCGGCGGCGTCCACCGATTGGGCAACGCAGAGCTTTTACCTGATGAACGCCAAGCATGCCGATTGCGATGGCAACGGAACCGTTAACGCAGCAGATACCACAGCCATCTCTTTAAATTATGGTTCCTCGCATCCCTTTAGAAGCGCCGTACAGCTTGTTACCGCCGAAAATGCAGCAGCCGTGAAACCCCTGGCAGTTGTGCCATCGGTGACTACCGTCAATGAAGGCCAAAGCTTCCGTTTGGATTTCCAGATGGGTGCCAGCGGTAATACCGTGGATAGTATTTATGCCATTGGCTTTACCCTCGATTACCCGGCATACCTCTTCCAGCCGGCTTCCACGTCAATGGGCCTGGCTTCCAGCGTTGCCGGAAACAACCTGCTGAATATTGCCAAGCGTACCAGCCAAACCATGGACCTGGCTGTCACGCGCCGCGATCAGCAGAATGCCCTGGCTGTTTCCGGGAATGTATTTTCCCTGAACCTGAAAGCGAAACAAACCTTGTCGGCCGATACCACGGTGCAGTTCAACCTTAGCAATATCAAAGCCCTCACCAGGTCCGGCTACGTGGTGCAGTTTGCGCCGACTCCGGCTTCGGTCACATTTAAAAAAGCAGTGGCCAGCGGCATTCAGTCACAAAATGCCAACAGCGATATTCTCCTGTTCCCGAATCCTTCACACGATCAATTAACCGTGTCCCTTGGTTCAGCAACCATCGTTCAGTCATATAAGGTATATTCTGCTACCGGCCAGGAGCTGATCAGTAATCACGAAGAGCAGATCTCTAAAATAGACCTGAATATTTCTGCCTTGCCGAACGGGATCTATATCATGAAGCTCTTGTCTAAAGACGGACGTACGATTGAAAAGAATTTTGTAAAACAGTAAGACGAAGATGTAACAATTTTAAAAGTGGTCTTCCGCATTAGCCTGTTTAGCGTTGCTTATAACTGTAGAGCTCACTAAAACTTACCGCTTGGGTTAATGAGTTAGATCCAAAGATCCCGCTCACGCTTCGGTGTGATGCGGGATTTTTTATGCTTAAAACCGGTATGCGATAGAGAAATTATTCAATATGCCTTCACGGAGCTCAAAATTAAATAGGCGTGTCTGCGAAGAAGGCGGTCCGTAACTTCTTATGAAGTTCTCAGTTTTGCTGTCTTCTATCGCGAACTCCATTTGCAATCCGAGCTGCATGGAGAAAAAGAAGCGTTTAGAAAAATGGTACTGTATGCCGTAAAATGGAGTTAAGACCACGCCATTAAAGGTGTTTTCCGTGATACTGCTTGTAAGGGAATTGGCATATAAATCGGTTGAATCGGGGCCGTTATGTTGGTAGTGTCCGGAGTCATAATAATTATTGGGGTCGTAGTTACTGTATTTTGGAACATATGCAAAATAAGAGGTGAACGTTTCCTTTCCATGAAGGTAGCCGATGTCCATGCCTGTAAATTGTTTGATCCTGTGCTTGCCCCATCTGTACTCAAGTCCGGCGTTCAGGTTAAATCGGGGCCTGGTCTCATAGCCTCTGTAAGTTACGATGTCGTACCTTGCATCTGCAGGGAGCACGCTGATGTTATCGAATCTTCTCTCCGGTATCTGTTTCATAACCGTAACGCCGACGCGGAGATATAAATTACTTTTTACCTGTCGTTTATATTGAATCGTGCCCTTGCGGTCGAAAGGACCTTCCGCTCCGGCTGCAAAAATTATCAGCGGGACCAGGTCGACACTGAGCTCATTTTTTTTAACGGGTTCCGCCAGGAGTATCACCGCATCGGCCTGTGCTGGTCTGCTTGCTGAACTGTCCTTCGGAGTCTGTGAAAAGCCTGCTTTACTTAAAACAATGGCGCTAATTGCTAGAACAATCTGATTTTTCATGTAGCTTTGTAGTTTGTTTTAATAACGCCAACTATCCTATTATAGTATGTCCGGTAAACTGCTCATCAAAAATATCAAATCACTTGTCCAGGTTCGTGAAACCGGAATTTTAAAAGTAAGCGGCAAAGACATGGCCGAATTGCCCTGCATCGAAAATGCCTGGCTGGCCGTAGATCACGGGCTGATTGCCGATTACGGGAGCATGGACGATTTCCCCGGCATTGAAGATTGGAAAGGGCTGGAGATCATTGATGCGGAAGGAAAATTGCTCTTGCCTTGCTATGCCGATAGTCACACGCACATTGTGTATGCGGGGAACCGTGAAGGCGAATTTGTAGACAGGATCAATGGCCTGAGCTACGAAGAGATTTTTGCACGGGGCGGCGGAATCCTGAATTCGGCAAAGCGCCTGAACGAAGCCAGTGAAGATGAATTGTTTGAGCAGGCGATGGGTCGCCTCAAAGAAGTAATAGGGCAGGGGACAGGCAGCATCGAAATCAAAAGCGGCTACGGGCTGATTGTGGAGAGCGAATTGAAAATGCTGCGCGTCATCAAACGGATCAAAGACCTGAACTTGCTCCCGGTGAAAGCGACTTTTCTCGGAGCGCATGCTTTACCTGTAGAATATAAGAACAACAAGTCAGGATACATCCGCCTCATCATCGAAGAGATGTTGCCGGCCATTGCCCGTGAGAAGCTGGCAGATTACATCGACGTGTTCTGTGAGCAGAATTATTTTTCGTACGAAGAAACCAAAGAGATCCTGGAAGCCGGAAAAAAACACGGCCTGGTTCCTAAAGTGCATGCCGAGCAGATGAGCCATTTTGGCGGCATCAAAGCAGGTGTGGAATGTGGCGCCATCAGTGTGGATCACCTCGAGTACTGTAACGAAGAAGATATCGCACTCCTGAAAAATGCCCTGACCATGCCTACCGTCTTGCCGGGAGCCGCCTTCTTTTTAAGCCTGCCTTTGCCTCCGGCACGGCCGATGATCGATGCGGGACTGGCCATTGCCTTTGCCAGCGATTTCAACCCCGGCAGCTGCCCGAGCGGAAACATGAACTTTATGATGAGCCTGGGCTGTGTGCAGTACAAGCTTACGCCTGAAGAGGTGATCAATGCCTGTACCATTAACTCCGCTTACGCCATGCAGCTGTCGCACGAAGTCGGCAGCATCACGATTGGAAAAAAGGCGAACTTCTTCATCACCAGGCCTATCAGCTCTTACGGATTTATCCCTTATTCCTTTGGGAGCAATCTGATTGAAAGTGTTTACCTGAACGGTGTCAGGCAATAATCAGCTGGCCGCTGATCATCGTGATCCGAATCCGTCGCTCAATCATTGACACTTTTGAAGGCTTGTAAACTCCAGGCCTTTTCTTGATTTCAGAAAGTTATCGCTGTTCAGTTTCCATTTGGTATGAATGGGAAACTTGGATGTGTAATTGCTTAGTGTAATCACGTTCCCGTTTGTTCCCAGGTGCCTTTGGTATCAATCGCTTTTCCCGGCACAGAATTATTTACATAATGAAACGTATGGTCTTCATTCAGCGACACTTCAAAGGTGAAGGGAAGTTTTTCTGTACTGCACATGCCGTAAATACCGGTGGCTGTCGCAGAGTTGGCAGGAGGCTGGTGACCCTTGAAAGAAGAGAGCAGAATAACTGCTACGAGGCCTGGAAGAAGGAGTAGGAGCTTCATGATTCCGTATGTTTAGTGTTATACTAAAATAGGCATTTTTTGAATAAGCCCTCAAAAACTATTCCTTCGGCACCACCGCCTCAAAAAAGCAGGCAGCCGTTTGTTTGATCTTTTCCGAATCGCTTTTAGGCACCAGGAATTCCACGGTATCCCTGAAAATGATCTTGCTCAGGCCCAGGTCCCGGATGGTTTGAATGTAGTTTGGGTTCAGTTCAATGATGAACCAGCCGCTGCTTTTATCGATCGGCACGAGCTTTATATCCTTATCATAAATCTGCTTCTTCCCGCAGATCAACATAAACTCACCGATCTGCCCAAAGCCCAGGTTATCGCGCACAACAATTCGCAGATAGGTTTTATGGTCTTTCCGGATAAACTGCAGCTGGTAATTGTTTTTGATCGTCACATCCATCAGCTCCACCGCCTCTTTGGCATAGGTAAAGCGGTTGATGATGGCCGTATCGGTGCGGAAACCCTTATCACAGGGCATTTGTGCAAAAGCTACAGAGCCGGAGAAAAAGAGGAACAGGCATAAAATAAAGCGTTGCATATATCTTGTTATGGAGTTGCTATATAGATGTTGGTTCGAGTGTTCTGCATGAAGCGCGCAGCGGAATGCGGAACGTATCGAGAACGCTTCTCGATACACCGCCCGAATAACAAGCGGGCGGTACTCGAAGTGACTTTACAGTGTTTTGTTATTCCTATTTCACAAAACAAAAAAGGATAAAGAGTTTGCGCTTTATCCTTTTCCTTTGAACAAATAGTCCGTTTTATTTTTGTTTGAAGCCGATTAAGATGACAGCACATCCGGAGCCTGCATTCTTGTTGGCGTCCAGCTGAGCTTCGATCGTACACTCCAGCGTCGCTTTTACTTTGAAATCCCAGTAAGGCGCGTTGGAATAATTTTTATTGGTAAACAACAGGTGACGGTCCTGGTCGTAGATGTTGAAGATCAGGTTGCCATCGCTTTTCCCACTGCAGGCTGCCAGGCGGTACGTTGTTTCGCCGAAAAACGTTGTGTGGAACTCTGCTGTTTCCTCGGAGTTCAGTAACAGCGAGCGGTAAGACTGCCCATCGGAAATGAATTGCGCGATGATGTGTTTGGCACACAGGTTAGCGATAGAGTCGCACTGAGCTTTAGCGGCATTGGATAAACCAACAATAGCTATCACTAAAAAGGCTTTATATAAATTCTTCTTCATATTGACGTGTAAATTAATTAAGATTTAGCGTTAATGATTTTATCCCTCATAGCCGTGATCTGTTTCGCGATCTCATCCAGCTGCTCTTTGCTCACGGAAATCTCTGTGGTGCTGTTGATATAAGTGATTTTTTTAGCTTCATCCGTCGTAGGCTCAACGTAGTTGTATTTAGTGGTGATACCCTCGTAAGTTTTGGAAAGGCTTTCCAGGTCTTTGATCAGCTGCGTGGCATCCGGCATGTTATGAGAAGTGATCAGCTTGATGATGCTTCCCAAAGCCTGTTTTTGCTCGGCAATTCTGTATTTGATCTCGTCCGTCGGTTTTTTGTTATAGGCATTGATGCAGAAATGCATACTCTCGATCCAGCCACCGGTCAGGATCAGGCTGCTGATCTCCGTACGCTTGTTGGTTTTCAGGTAAGCATCGCTCGCGCGGTAAGCAATCCCTACCAATACCAGCATACTATCCTTATTGGAAATATTATCGTTGATGCGTTTCATGGTTTGCTGATCGAAAGCAGCGGAAACCCCCAGTTTGTCGGCAATTTGCTTCACCGCCCCCAGGTAGCCCAGGGCATCCTGCGTTTGGTTGTACATGCTCACGTAGCCTAGGTCGGCACCGTAGATGCCCAGGTTCAGGGATTTGGAGAAGTCAGATACATATTGCCCGTTTTTGTTACCGGGATTTAAGATCGTTTTGTCGTAAGATACACCTGATTTCTGCACCAGCAGGGCAGTTTGGATAGGCGATGGAACGCTGAACAACTCACCGCCAACATTCAGGGCCATAGCTTTCACCGTATCGTTGTCAGGTAAATTATCGTTCGTATCCTCAGTCGGTTTAGGATCGCCGCAGGAAGAAATAAATACAGAAACCAAACCCAAAGCCAGGACTTTGGATTTCAGCTTAAAATTAGTCATGTTCATCGTCATAATTGATTTGTTTATTGGATCAAAAAACCTATGCAAGTAAATACTTTTTAGCGAAATAACAAAATAAATGTTTTAAAGGTTTTTAGACATGCCTGGCTTGATTCCGAGCGCCTCTTCCACATACTGGAAAGTCGATAAAATATCCGGTTTTCCGTCGATCATCGCTACATCGTGCTCGAAGTGAGCCGATGGAAGGCGGTCGGCCGTCAATACCGTCCAGCCGTCTTTCAGGAAGTGTACCTGGCGTTTGCCCATATTGATCATCGGCTCGATGGCCAGTACCATGCCGTCCTTTAATTTCGGGCCGTCGCCGCGCTTTCCGAAATTCGGAACATCCGGCCCCTCATGCAGGTCTTTGCCCAGGCCATGCCCCACCAGCTCCCTTACCACACCGTAGCCGTTTTTTTCGGCATGCGACTGGATCGCGAAGCCGATATCGCCCACGCGGTTTCCCGTTTTAAACTGTTCGATGCCCAGGTAAAGGCACTCCAGCGTCACATCGAGCAGGCGGCGCACCTCCGGCTTGATCTCGCCCACCGCAAAGGTATACGCATGATCGCCGCAATAGCCGTTTTTCTTCACGCCGCAGTCTACCGAAATAATATCACCCTCGCGCAAAGGCTTATCGTTGGGGATGCCATGTACCACCGATTCGTTCAGCGACATGCAAAGCGCATTCGGGAAATCGTACATGCCCTTGAACAAAGGCGTCCCGCCATTATCGCGGATATATTCTTCGGCAATCTTATCGAGGTACAATGATGTCACGCCCGGTTTTATTTCTTTGGCGATCACGCCTAAGGTACGCGATACGCTCAGCGCGGCTTCGCGCATCAGTTCAATCTCTTCCCTGCTTTTTAAAATGATTCTCTTCATGGTGTTTTTCGTTTCTGAATACTCTATTCTTTTCCGAATAATTTCTGAAAAAAGCTTTTTTCTTTTTTGTAATTGTGATGAGCCTCCGGGTTGGTAAAGGTGTGATTGAAATCACCGCCTTCCGGATGCAGGGTTTGCCATACGGTGCTCCAGCCGGGGAATCCGCCCACGTTGCGGTCGTCGATAAAAATATCGGCGATCAGTTTCCGGGCGGTGCCTTCCGTCATCTGCTCTTCCGGGTAATTTTTGTTCACAGCGTAAAACTCCACCCCGTTTTTGCGGCAGTATTCCACCGCTTCATTCAGCAGGTCGCCCGTGCGGTAAGTCCATAAGATGAGCTTATGGCCCTTCTTGTTGAGTTCCTTGATGGTGGCAAAGGCAAAGAGCATTTCCTTCCCGATCCTCGGAAAATCGTGCTCTACGATCGTTCCATCAAAATCGATGGCAATCGTCTTGCTGTTGGCATTCATGAATTGCTGTGAAGACATGTCCTAAAGATTTTCAGCTTTTAAAACAGTCAGATCCTTATCCAGCTCGTAGTGGCGGGGAACCGCTGTGCCGATCTCAAACTCCAGGATCTGTTCCGGCGTCATGTGCTCGAGGTACATGATCAGGGCGCGTAAGCTGTTGCCATGAGCGGCGATCACAATATTTTTACCTTCTTTGAGCTTCGGCTCTATTTCGGCCTTGTAATAAGGGATTACACGGGCAGCCGTATCTTTCAGGCTCTCGCCGTTGGGAGGCGCAATATCGTAGCTTCTTCTCCAGATCTTCACCTGGTCTTCGCCAAATTTCTGAGCCGTTTCCGTTTTGTCCAGTCCCTGCAGGTCGCCGTACATGCGCTCGTTCAGGGCTTTGTTGTAAGTTGTCGGAACATCAGGTTGTCCTGCTACTTCCAGGGCTGTTTTCAGGGTGTTTTGAGCACGTTTCAGATCCGAGGCATAAGCCAGGTCGAAGCTGAAAGGCTTTAATTTTTCTCCCGCGTTTTTTGCTTCCTGTACCCCCTTATCGGTAAGCTCCACATCCACCCAGCCGGTAAATTTATTTTCGAGGTTCCAAACGCTTTGTCCGTGACGGAAGATAATGAGTGTTGACATAAATCTTTAATCGTTGTTTTTATTTTTTTGATGACGAATCCATGCGAATATACGAATGCTCCTTACAGGCCTCGATTGGGATATTCGCATGGATTCATCATCATTTTTTTGGTTCGTTAGATTCGTAATTCTGATTGGTATGCGTATTTCTTTTTAGTAAGCTTTCGCGAATAGGACCCTCTGCGTACTCGGTTTACCGCTATAAACACACACGCCGGCCTCTTGTTCATTGTTCAAAGGAATGCAGCGGATCGTGGCTTTGGTTTCCTCCTTGATCTTTTCCTCCGTTTCAGGAGTGCCGTCCCAGTGAGCAGAGATGAAGCCTGTTTTTTCTTCCAGCACTTTTTTAAACTCCTCGTAGCTGTCTACTTTCGTCGTGAGGTTTTGGGTGCGTTGTTTGGCGCGTTCAAATAAGTTGTTCTGGATATCTTCCAGCAGTTTTTCAATCAGCGTGTCGATGCCCTCAATGCTCACCGTTTCTTTGGTCAGGTTGTCGCGCCTTGCCAGCTCTACCGTTCCGTTGGCCAGGTCGCGCTCGCCGATGGCAATACGCACCGGAATACCCTTCAGCTCGTAGTCAGCAAATTTCCAGCCCGGACGCTGAGAATCGCGGTCATCGTATTTCACCGTGATGCCTTTGGCCTGGAGCTTTTTCCTGATCTCATTCGCCACTTCCGATACCTTCGCCAGGCCTTCATCGCCTTTGTAAATAGGCACGATCACCACCTGTGTAGGCGCCAGCTTCGGAGGAATGATCAGCCCGTTATCATCGCTGTGGCTCATGATCAGCGCACCCATCAGGCGCGTGGAAACGCCCCAGGATGTTGCCCACACGTGTTCCTGCTTGTTATCTTTGGTCACGTATTTTACATCAAACGCCTTCGCGAAATTTTGTCCTAAAAAGTGAGACGTGCCGGCCTGCAGGGCTTTACCATCCTGCATCAGTGCTTCGATGCAATAGGTATCGTCGGCTCCGGCAAAGCGCTCGTTGGCCGTTTTCACACCTTTCACTACCGGCACAGCCATCCAGTTCTCTACAAAATCAGCATACACTTCCAGCATCTGTTTGGTTTCAGCAATCGCTTCCTCTTTGGTAGCATGAGCGGTGTGCCCTTCCTGCCAGAGGAATTCCGTAGTGCGGAGGAACAGGCGCGTGCGCATTTCCCAGCGTACCACATTGGCCCATTGGTTGACCAGGATCGGCAGGTCGCGGTACGACTGGATCCAGCCTTTGTAAGTGTTCCAGATGATAGCCTCGCTCGTCGGGCGAACGATCAGCTCTTCCTCCAGTTTCGCTTCCGGATCAACGATGAGTTTCGTTTTATCGTTCGGGTTTGTTTTGAGGCGGTAATGTGTTACCACGGCGCACTCTTTGGCAAAGCCTTCCGCGTTTTTTTCTTCTGCTTCAAATAAACTTTTGGGGATGAACAAAGGGAAATAAGCGTTGACGTGTCCGGTGTCCTTAAACATTTTGTCCAGCGCCTTTTGCATGTTCTCCCAGATGGCGTATCCACCGGGCTTGATCACCATGCAGCCCTTTACAGCTGAGTGATCTGCGAGATCTGCTTTTACTACTAAATCATTGTACCACTTACTGTAATCTTCCGACCGCTTTGTCAGTTCCTTGCTCATACTTGTATAACAAATGTTAAATTGAAATGATGTGTTCTAAGGTTTGGCACTTATTTTGTATTTTTACAAGTGCATCCCCTGCAAAGTTAAACTTTTATTGCACGTTTTTCGTGTTATGATCTAAAAACTAATAAAATGAAACAATCAGTTCTTGTCCTCAATTTAATCGTATTGTTTTTCATTTCATCCTGTGCCACCCAAAAACAAGCTTCTTCCAATGATGATGTATATGCCAACCCGAAGGAGGACAGGATCGAGGAGGCAAGAATAGCGGCTGAGAAAAAAGCTGCCCGCGAGGCCCGTGAGAAACGCTACAACGATTCTATTGCCGCCGTGAGAAAGGCTCAGCAGGAAAAGGACGATGCGAATCCTTACTACAAAGACAGGGAATTCAAATACGACGATTACTACGATTACGAATACGCTACCCGCATCAAACGCTTTGACAACAACATCAACGGGCTCAGCTATTACGATAATTATTACACCAACTCCTATTGGTATAACCGCAACCCCTACAACTACGGCGTGAGCGTTTACAACGGCTACAGCTGGTGGGGATCGGGATATAACAATTACAGCTACAATCCTTCCATTTCATTTTACATGAATTACGGCTGGGGTAATAACTACGGTTATGGCGGTTACAACGGCTACAATCCCTACGATCCATACGCTTCTGCTTACTGGCAGGGCTACAACAACGGCTATTACAACGGTTACAACAATGGCTGGGGCGGTTATCCTTACTACGGTTTAGGATATGGCTACGGTTACGGATATGGTTACAATCCTTACGGTTACGGCTACAATCCCTACTATGGCGGTTACGGCTATTCCTATCCGTACAATGGCTGGGGATACTACAACGGCTACGATGTGAACAGCAGCTATACCTACGGGCCGCGTGCTTCACACACCGGGAATAACAGCCCAAGGACCTCGAATCCGGGAATGAAAACCGATGACGGCTATGTGCAGAAATATGTGTCGACCGTAGCCCAGCAACAAGCCTCCATTCCTAAGTTTGCAGATGAGCCGGTAAGGTCGAATCCATCAAAAGTAGGGGCTTATACCAACGGATCGGCAGGTATCAGAAATCCTCAGGGACAGGGACAAGGCACGATCGCTAATCCAGGCAAAACAAGCTATGGCGAAAATCCGGTAAGAGGCACCACAAACAATCCTAACGCCGTTAATCCGGGCAGGAATTATAATGATGGTAACAGCGCTCCGGTAAAGCAGCCTATTGATAACCAGCCTATCCGTAATTACAATAACCAGCCGGTGAAGCAGCAGTATGATCAGCCTGTAAAACAACAATATGAGCAGCCAATCAGGCAATATGAGCAACCGGTGAAACAACAGTACGAAGCGCCGAAATATGAGCAGCAACAGCCGATCAAACAATACGAGGCACCGGCACGCGATAATTTCCAGGCACCATCCAACAATGGCGGTGGAGGAGGTGGAGGCGTTCGTTCAGGTGGTGGCGGTCGTCCAAGATAATCCCTCTGTACAATTTTTTTTATAGAATTTACTTATGAAAAGCAGTTTATATATAACGGTTTTATGTGCATTGTCTGTGCCATTGTCGGCACAAAACGATCTGGATGCGATACGCTATTCGCAGACGTTTTTCGGCGGAACCGCACGTAGCAAGGCGATGGCCGGCTCATTCGGGGCTTTGGGTGCCGACGGCTCCGCCATGGCCATCAACCCTGCCGGGATTGGCCTTTACAAAAAAGGAGATATCAACATTGGCCTCGGGCTTAAATTCGCTACAGCGAAGGCAAGCCACAACGGCACTGAATTCAGCACACCTGCTTCCAATGCCACCTTCGACGGGCTCACCATTGTTGGTGCCTGGGATAGCAAGGTCGACCCGAAATCGCACCATGCCCTGGGTTTTTCCGGCAACCAACTGGTTAATTTCAATTCCGAGATCCATATCGAAGGTAACAGTAACCACAAAAGCATTACGCAGGATATGCTGGCCGCCGCCAAAGGCATTACGCCCAAAAACCTGGACGGAAGCTACGAAGGCCTGGCCTTTAATACGCTGGCGCTGGATACCTTCGATGGTAAATATTACAGCTTTGTAGATACGAAATACAACCTCAGGCAGGCCAACGAAATTCAGAAGTCGGGCAGGATCAACGAATGGAACATCAACTATGCCTATGGCTACGATGACAAATTATACATCGGTGCTTCGTTGGGCATCTCCTCCGTTAATTTCAATTACCAGTCTACCTATACCGAAGCGGATGATAAAGACTCCCTGCGGGTAAGCGCCACCAAATCGACCTATAGCTACGGCGTGTATTATTACCCGGGTTTTGGAGGCTTTAAGGACCTCACTTACCAGGAAACTTTCCGTACCAGCGGAACAGGCGTAAACCTGAAGCTGGGGGCGATCTACCGGGCCACCGACTTTTTGAGGCTGGGCGTGAGCTATGCAACCCCTACGTTTTACAATTTAACCGATACCTATATTTACTCCATGACCACCCGGTTTGATGAAGGTGATTCTTATTCGGAAGACAATCCGCCGACGCCCGGAGGGAAATTCAAGTACAAGCTGGTAACGCCGATGAGGCTCACCGGCAGCGTAGCCCTCTTATTCCAGAAATACGGTGCTTTGAACGTAGATTACGATTACCTGAATTATAGCGCCGCAGCCTTAAGAAGCTCTCCACAGGTGTTTACCGGGGTGAATAATACCATTAAGAACAAATACAGCGCCACCTCCAATCTGCGGGTGGGAGCCGAGGTGGTTTTAAAGCCGATTTACCTGAGGGCAGGCTATGCTATGTACGGAAGTCCTTTTGGAGATGTCTTTAACGGCGATGGTGTCAGGACCTTTTATACGGGGGGCATTGGTTACCGGATGAATAAATTTTACATAGATTTAGCTGTGACACAGTCTGTTACGAATGATTCCTACTATATGTACAACTCAGCTTATGTGGATAAATCCACCATTAAAAATTCTGGCACGACTATTGGTATAACTGTTGGTAGTAAGTTTTAGTGTAGTTTTGTTCTAGATTAATTGGTTAGAAAGTCCCGGGGTAGTGGCCGGGACTTTCGCTTTCTATATGTCTCATAAAGCGTTATGTAGATGAAAAAATGCTAAATCCTATTATTCTACTCATATAGGGTCATCAAGTGCCTACCGACCCCGAAGGGGGCAAATATCCATAGTTAATGTCAATACGCGATATTCCTGACCCTGAAGGGGGTCGAATGTCATGTGTATCACGAGTTTGATTATTAAATATCCGACCCTATCAGGGTCACAGTCGATTTATTTTTTAATCGATGTTCAACCACTTCGTGGTTAGATCATAGGTTGCTTTTTATTATTCATGTTCAACTCCTTCGGAATTGCGCTGCGGTCAGGGGAATCCCTTCTGGATTCCACATGAATGAAAAGAATAGTAAAGACAAAAGAAGTAAGACTAAAATTCCTTTTTAGCGGCGATCAGGGTGTTCTTCAGTAAAGAAGCAATAGTCATAGGGCCTACACCGCCCGGCACAGGTGTGATGTAGCCTGCTTTTTGAGACACTTCGTCAAATTTCACATCACCTACCAGCTTAAAGCCGCTTTTGGTAGAAGCATCATCCACGCGGTTGATGCCCACATCAATGATTACGGCACCTTCCTTAACCATGTCGGCCGTTACAAAGTTCGGCTTCCCGATGGCGGCAATGATGATGTCCGCATTCAGCGTATGTTCTTTTAAATTCTGTGTGTGGCTATGGCAAAGCGTTACGGTGCAGTTTCCGAGGTTGGTGTTTTTGGCCATGAGGATGCTCATCGGGGAGCCTACAATGTGGCTGCGGCCAATCACCACGCAGTGCTTGCCGTCGGTCGGGATGTGATAACGCTCCAGCAATTGTACGATACCAAATGGTGTTGCGCTGACGTAAGTCGGTAAATTAAGAACGAGGCGGCCGACATTGATCGGGTGGAAGCCATCCACATCCTTGCTCGGTTTCACCGCCTCAATGATCTTTTGTTCGGAGATGTGTCGCGGCAAAGGTAATTGCACGATATAGCCGTCGATGTCGTCGTCCTGGTTGAGCTCTTCAATTTTGGAAAGCAGCTTTTGCTCGGAAATATAAGCTTCGAAACGGATCAAGGTGCTTTTAAAGCCTACGTTCTCACAGGCTTTCACCTTGCTGTTCACATAGGTTTGTGAGGCAGGATCGTCGCCCACCAGGATAGCGGCCAGGTGCGGCTGCTTTTTGCCTTTGGCGATCATCCCTTTCACTTCTTCCGCAATTTCGGATTGCAGCTGCTGCGATATTTTTTTTCCGTCGATTAAGATCATAATAATTTATCTGATTTTTTGGAGAAAAGCTGATCAATGAAATTCCCGGCTATCCGGTCTCAATACTCCATACTTACATCTCAATACTTAATACTCCACTTCTCTTACATCCTCGGCATTCCGCCCGGCATGTTTTTCATGAGCTTGGCCATCTGGTTTTTATCGCCCATCATGCGCATCATTTTGCGGGTATCTTCAAACTGTTTCAGGAGCTTATTCACTTCCTGGATCGTTTGCCCGCTGCCTTTCGCAATCCGCTGGCGGCGCGATCCGTTGATGAGCTCCGGCTGGCTGCGCTCTTTCGGGGTCATGGAACCGATAATGGCTTCAATTCCTTTGAAGGCATCGTCGTTGATCTCGGCATCCTTCATCGCTTTCCCTACTCCGGGGATCATGCCCACGAGGTCTTTGATATTACCCATTTTTTTGATCTGCTGCAGCTGGCTCAAAAAGTCGTTGAAGTCGAACTGGTTCTTTGCAATTTTTTTGGAGAGCTTCCTGGCTTCCTCTTCGTTGAACTGCTCCTGCGCACGCTCTACGAGGGTTACCACGTCGCCCATGCCCAGGATCCTGTCGGCCATACGTTCCGGATAGAAAATATCCAGGGCTTCCATTTTTTCGCCGGTACCGATGAATTTGATCGGCTTGTTGACCACCGATTTGATGGATAAGGCGGCCCCACCGCGGGTATCACCATCCAGTTTCGTTAGCACAACCCCATCGAAATCGAGGCGGTCGTTGAAGGCTTTGGCTGTATTCACGGCATCCTGGCCGGTCATGGCATCCACCACAAACAGGATCTCGTTTGGCTTGACGGCTTTTTTAAGCTCGGCAATCTCCGTCATCATTTGTTCGTCAACGGCCAGACGACCGGCGGTATCGATCAGCACAATGCTGTTGCCGTTCTCTTTGGCTTGCTTAATAGCAGCTTCGGCAATTTTAATAGGATTCTTTTCTTCCTTGTTCGAGAAGACGTCGACGCCGATCTGTTCACCCAGAACATGCAGCTGGTCGATCGCCGCCGGGCGGTATACGTCGCAGGCTACCAATAAGGGCTTTTTGCCTTTTTTGGTTTTCAGGAAGTTCGCTAATTTCCCGGTGAAGGTTGTTTTACCCGAACCCTGTAAGCCGCTCATTAAAATTACCGTCGGATTTCCGCCCATGAAGATCTCTTCCATCTGCCCGCCCATCAGCAGGGTGAGCTCATCATGCGTGATCTTTACCAGCAACTGGCTCGGGGAAACGGCGGTGAGCACATTCTGTCCCAGGGCTTTTTCCTTGACCGTGTCAGTAAATGTTTTAGCGACCTTATAGTTAACATCGGCGTCCAGCAAAGCTTTGCGGACTTCTTTCAGCGTTTCGGCAACGTTAATTTCAGTGATCTTTCCCTGACCTTTGAGGGTCTTCATCGCTCTTTCGAGCTTTTCGGATAAACTATCGAACATGGTATGGTATGATATTAAGAAGGGGCAAAATTAGCAAAAATCCCCGCTATTCAGAAATTATAAGCGGGCAAAATGCAGCGATTTTAGCGTTTCCCCGAAGGATCGCTGTAGGCAGGATTTTCAACAAAAGCGGAGTCGCTGAGGGTTTTGAGAAAAGCGATGATTTTTTTCTTCTCGTAGGTATTGAGCCTGGGGGCGCTGTTAGGCACAAAAGACAGAGCGGGGTCTATGGTAGGCGAGTTCTTCAGATGCCCACTGTAAAAATCAAGTACTTCCTCCAGGGTCTTAAATCTGCCGTCGTGCATGTAGGGCGCAGTAAAAAGCAGGTTTCTCAGGGAAGGGATCTTAAACTTGCCATAGTCGGCAGTGTTTTTAGTGTAGGCTCCCAGGCCTTTATCTTTAAATTCCTGCCCCGGGTTTATTTCTTCCAGGCCATTGTTGCTGAAAAGCCCGGTGGTTCCAAGCCCGTCGCCGTCAGTAGTATGGCAGTGCATACAATTTCCTTTGGTCATGTCATTGATCAGCTCCATCCCCTCCAGCTCTTCCAGGGTGAATTTGGCTTCCTTTCGGATCACCCGGTCGTATTTGGAGTTAGCGGAAATGAGCGTCCGCTCGAATTGGGCAATCGCTTTCGAGATGAGTACGCTATCGATCTCAGCGCGGCCAAAGGCCTCGTAGAAGAGCTTCCGGTAAGCTTTGTTACGTTTAATTCTTTTGGTGACTTCCGGCCAGCTTGAGTTCATCTCACTGACTGTTCTCAGGGGATGAAACACCTGTTCCTCTATGGATGCCACGCGGCCGTCCCAGAACAGGCCTTTGTACCAGGCGAGATTGAATAAAGGGGGTGTATTTCTTTGCTGCAATTGCCCGCCGACGCCTACACTGAAGGGGTGGGGAGAATTGCTGAAGGCATGTTTTTGGACATGGCAGCTGGAGCAGGAAATAGTACTGTCGGCGCTGAAAACAGGATCGTAAAACAAACGCCTGCCCAGCTTCACACCGTTCACCGTCACGGGATTTCCTTTGTTGACGGGCATTTCCGGGAACTGTGGGATCACCGGGAATGGATATGGACGGTCTTTGAACTTGCTAAAAGCAAAGCACAGGAAAAAACAGAAGATACAAAAAAAGAGTTTTGGAACAGGAAAGCGTCTAGCCTTTCTCATAAAGGAGTTTAAACGACTGGGTTTTGCTAGGCGTAGTGACCTTTAAATAATAGAGGCCGGGCTTATGGTTGCTGATATCGAGCACCACTTTGGTATAGTTCTTCCCGAAGCGTTCCACCACACGTCCTGATTCATCGATCAGCTCGATGTCGTCGATCATATCGCTGTCCTTAAGCTTTTTCATTTCAACGTTCACAATACCCGTGGTGATATTCGGATAGACAACCACCGGACCGAGCTCGCTGGTCTCCTTGACGGGATGCAGGATGGTGGTGCTGTACATAAAGTTGTCGATCATCCAGCCTTCCTTATTAGTTTGAATGCCGTCCGATTTTAAGGAGAAGCGGAAGTATAAGGTATCATTTTGACTGACGATCGTACTCTTCACGCAAAGCCATATATCGCGCCAGGTGGTGTCGCGTCCGCTGAATGCAAATTCTCCTGAGGGCAAGGTATCCTTGTTGGCCGGCTTAAATCCATAAAACTGGTAAACATTAGAATTGTTATGGGCGTTTTGCCAGTTTACCTGGTCCGAGGATATTTCCACAATGCCTCCGTCGAGCCCGGTATCCAAGTCGAGTTTCTGTACCCAGCGAAGCGCGTAAAAATAAGAATAGCCGTTCGTAAATGTGGGGACACCAAACATAAAACGGGATACGTTATTTGTAGGGTAAGAATTTATTGTGTCGGTAACGATCACACGCGGAGCGCTTTTGGCAGCGTTGAAAAATGTTTTTTGAGGCTTGCCGATCTGCCAGACGTTATTTGTCGGCGGAACCAACGTCACGCTGAATGAGTTTGGCTGAGGTCCGTCAAAAGACTGGTTACGATTTATCTGGGCAGAAAAGCTCAGGCAAAGCATGAGGCCGAAAAAGAGGAGCATCGTTTTTTTCATATAGCTAATATATGATTTTTGGATTACAGACCAATCTTTTCATTCACGACCTTCAGTATTTCCGCTTCCAGGGCGATGGTGTTGTGCTCGATGTCCTTTCCTTTGGCAATGATGTCGCTCACATAGCTTTTATCATCGTAACCGGCAGCGTTAATGCGTACATTCATAAAAGCGCCCATCACGGCGCTGCGGGCGCACAAAGCACCCACGCCGGCATCCGATACCGAATTCGGATTCCCGATTTCGGCCATGGCTTTAATCAACGTCATGCTGTCGTATGAGAGTTGCATCACTTTGAACGGAATTTCAATCGCAAATTTGGTGGCCTCCTGAATGGCTTGCTTGCGGGCCGCTTTTTCCTCCTCGTTGGATTTCGGTAAGCCAAAAGCCGTCATGATTTTGTTGAAGGCGGCCGTATCGGCGTCTACTAATTTTGTAAGCTCATCTTTAAAGTACTGTCCTTTTTCCGCCCATTGGCTGAACTCTTCCCAGCGGCTGTCCCAGCCTTTTTTGTGCGACGATAAATTGGCAACCATGGTTGCCAGGGAAACCCCCAGAGAACCGATATAAGCCGAGATAGAGCCGCCGCCCGGAGCAGGGCTTTCGCTGGCGGTTTCGTCGGCAAAGGCCGTTAAGGTCATGTTCACCAACTTGCTGTCGGCCGGGTCTTTCAGCAGGTACTCGATGATGCGCTCTTCGGGTTTGAAAGGGCCGAGCTCATCCAGGCCCATGGTTTTAATCGCAATTTTGATCAGCTCTTTTTCAGACACACCGGTTGAGCGCTGTTGTTGTTTCAGGAAATATTTTCCAGCGTCGGTCATGGATTTCAGCGGAACAAGGCCTACCAGCTCGGAGCCGGTGACGCGGATGCCGCGTTCCGTGGCCTTTTTGCACACCTCGTCGAAGGCAATATGGAGTGGGGTCACGTTGATGTTGGTGAGGTTCATGGAGATCTGGGCCACGCCGTATTCCTCGATGAACCAGCCGATGGCTTTCACCGATTTCAGGCTGCCGGGAATATGCACAGGGTTGCCATGCTCATCGGTTACCACTTTTCCGTTGATCGGGTCACCTTCGCGTTTCACGCGGCCGGCCTCGCGCACATCAAAGGCGATGGAATTGGCACGGCGCGTGGACGTCGTGTTAAGGTTCACATTATAGGCTACGAGGAAATCACGGGCGCCGATCACGGTGGCTCCGCGCTTCGCATCAAATTCCGCGGGGCCGAAATCCGGCTTCCACTCCGGCAGGGTTATTTTTTTGAAAAAGCCTTCGTATTCGCTGGCCCTGATCACCGAAAGGTTGCTGCGCTCTTTATTTTTCTGTGCCGCTTCGTAGAGGTACACCGGGATCTGTAATTGGGTTCCCACGCGCTCGCCCAGCTTTTGGGCCCAGGCGGCTGTTTCTTCCATCGTGATGTTGGCAATGGGGATAAGCGGGCATACGTCGGTAGCGCCCATGCGCGGGTGCTCGCCTTTATGCTTGCTCATGTCGATGAGATCTCCCGCTTTTTTAATGGCGAGGAAAGCAGCGTCGGTTACGGCCTGTGGGTTGCCTACAAAGGTTACTACCGTGCGGTTGGTAGCCTTGCCCGGGTCTACATTGAGCAGGCGCACGCCTTCTACGGATTCTATTTCGTTGGTGATCTGTTTGATCACAGATAGGTCAAGTCCTTCGGAAAAATTAGGAACGCATTCGATGAGTTGTTGCATTTTTTGTGATTTTATTAAGTTTTTAAAAGTAAAAAAAATACTTCAGGCAGCTGAGTTTAAACGAAAACGATATGAAAATTAATTAACAAAAATACCTCTGTTGAATCTCAGATCCCTGGAGACAACGAGCCAAATGGAGTTGACTTAGAGTTGTTTAAAGTAGTGGGCGTGTCCCCGCAAAAAAGACAGCGGGGACCAGGCTATCACTCCACTCTTTTTTGCCTCGCACTTCGGCTCCGCTCAGTGCCCGGCAAAAAAGGATTTACGTTCTATCCTTCACGCGGGTTTGGCTTAAGTACGGGCTTGATATCATACTTTTGCTACAATCAAGCCACACCTCGATACACCGCTCGCAAGAGGCAGGCGAACGGCACTCGATGTGACATGCCAGCTGAGTATGCTGCGCCAGGGACACCGGGGTTTGTTTGAGCTCCTTTGCTTGTCCCGAAAGGGCAAGCAAAGAGCGAGCCCCGATGGCCCGCCCGGGCGCCCAAAATGAAATTTTCACATGGGTTTATGATAAATATAAATTTTCTCACACCTTAAGTTTTTACTAAATTTGAATACGTCGTTGAATCCAAACTCACATATCTTTATTTACGTTCAAAAGATCACCCCGCGGGTGAAGTACATCTTTAACCTCATGCTGAAAGACTGCCTGGGCCTGGAGTTTACGATTACCAATAACGAGGACGATTACAAACAATTTGAAGGCTACAAGTTTTCCTACAGCAGGCAGCCGATAGAATCAGACTTCCACATCATTGCCTGCGACCTGATGTTTGAATCGGGGATCCGTGAGCAGACGATCCAGATACAGAATCACGATGATTATGTGAAGTATTTTTTCAAGACCTACAACAGCATTCTGCCTTTCGACCTCTTTGCTGCCGCTTTCTACCTGGTGAGCCGCTACGAGGAATACCTGCCTTTTATCCCCGATAGCTTCAACCGCTTTGAGGCGGAGAACAGCCTGGCCTACCAGTACGATTTTTTAAGGATCCCGCTGGTCAATATATGGATCGCCGAGTTCGAGAGAGTGTTGCTCCGCAAATTCCATAACCTCACGGTGACCCACCGCAGCTATTCTTATGTGTCGACCATTGATATTGACAATGCCTACAAATACAAGCGTAAAGGCATCATGCGCTCGCTGGGCGGCTACCTGAAATCGGTGGTGGAGCTCGATAAGCACGACATCATCGACCGCACCTCGGTACTGCTCCAGAAAGAAAAAGATCCTTTTGACTCCTACGAGTATCAGCTGGAGATCCAGAAAAAATACCAGCTAAACGTTATTTATTTCTACCTGTTGGGCGATTACGGGATCAACGATAAGAACCATCCTTCCAATCACCGCAGTTTCCAGACACTGATCAAGCACCTCACCGATTATTCGATTCCCGGCGTGCATCCGTCTTTTGGCTCCAACAGCAAGCCGGGGCAGGTGAAGACGGAGATCCATCGCCTGGCTACGATCACGCACCGCGATATTTATCATTCGCGCCAGCATTTCTCCATGCTGAAATTTCCGGATACTTATTTTAATCTGCTGGAGCTGGGCATTACCGATGATTATTCGATGGGCTATTCGATGCACAACGGATTCCGGGCCAGCATGTGCAGCCCTTTTTACTGGTATGACCTTGATGATGAGATAGAAACCGGCTTGCGGATTCATTCTTTTTGCCTCAGCGAAACATCGCTGCGCTATAAGGACAGGGCTTTGCCCGATACCGTCACGGAAATTGCCAGGCCGCTGATTGAGGAGGTGAGAAAGTACCACGGTGAGATGGTCACCATTTTTCATAATGATACGATGGGAACCGCGCAGGAATGGAGCGAGTGGCGCAACGTGTATGAAGATATTGTAAAATTATGTGTTTAACGGAAAGCGCTTTTTGATTCTCATCTATACACATACCCTCACAGCACGCGTTTCCTATACGGTTGAGCTGATCTTTGGCACAGTGCTCGGTACTTCTTACGAGCTCACGGATGACCTGTGGACCTTTGAAAGCTCTGAGCTTCCAAAGCTGGCTTATACGTACGAAAAAACCGATACCGGTATTTTTCTGGAAGCGAGTGCTTTGCTTTTTGAAGAGCATGTGAGGCCGGACAGGCCTGTGAGGTCGGCAGCCTATAAGGATTTCCCGGTCGTGTTTCCTGTAGGAGAAGCTTCCTTCCTGCCTTTTGATCTTTTTGCCACGGTATTTTATGTAGCCACCTGTTACGAAGAGTACCTGCCTTTTGAAGGAGACCGGCACGGACGGTTTTTGGCGGAACAGAGCGCTTTATACCGGTGGAAGGTATTGGACCGGCCTTTTCTGAATGAGCTGATCCTCGATTTTGCCGGGATTTTAAAATTACGCTTTCCGGAGCTGGAATTTAAGCGCAGGGATTTCAGCTTCCTTTCCACCATTGATATTGACAACGCCTTTGCCTATGCGCATAAAGGCTTTACACGGAATGCAGGAGGCTTGCTGAAAGATCTTTTCTCATTCAACTTCAGAAAAGTATCGGAACGGCTGGCTGCGAACGCCAACGACCGCAAGGATCCTTATAATACCTTTGGGCACATTAATGCCATGAGTGCCGAAAGTGGCACTGCCTTGCAGTACTTCGTGCTCATCGGCGATTATGCGGCTTATGACAAAAATCCGCAGCATACGAATGCCGGTTTCCGGAAACTGTTGCGTGGCCTGGCCGCCGCTCATGCCATGGGGCTGCATCCTTCTTACCAGGCCTATGACGATCCCGCCCGGGTTGGTATGGAAAAGCAAAGACTGGAAGCGATTACCGGAAAAGCGGTAACATCTGCCCGCTGTCATTTTTTAAGATTGAAGTTCCCGGACACCTACCGTCACTTTATCAAGGCAGGCATTACTGACGATTATACGATGATCTATGCCTCTCAATGTGGCTTCCGCACCGGCCTTTGCGTGCCCTACAAATGGTTCGACCTCGCGAAAAACGAAGCGACTGCCTTAACTATTCATACCAGTACTATCATGGAAGGAACCCTCCGCGATTATAATAAGCTTAGTCCGGATCAGGCCCTGGAGCTTTGCCGGAAGCTCATGGCGGAAGTAAAAAAGCATGGCGGTGAATTTATTTCTATCTTTCACAACGATAGCTTTGCGCCCGAACAAAACGAGTGGGTCGCTGTCTATCAATTTATCTTACAGGAATCCCGTAAAACCTAATTCTTCAACTCTCCAATTCTTTAACTACATAACTCTCCAACTAACTATGTGCGGCATCGCAGGCATCCTTTCCAAATCAGGTAATCCGGCTCTCCCGGAGCAGGTGTTTGCTATGAGCCAGGCTATCCGCCACCGCGGGCCCGACGGGGAAGGCTTTGCTTTTTTTTCGGAGCAGGGTTCCCTGCCTGTTTATTCGGCGGATACACCGGCCGCGATCCGCAACAACCGCAGCTTCCGTTACCTGCCGGAAACGGCGATCGACCAGGTAGCAGAAGGGTACACGATGGCCTTTGCCCACAGGCGCTTGTCCATCATCGACCTTTCGGAAGCCGGCCACCAACCCATGTGCGATAGTACACAACAGTACTGGATCACCTTTAATGGCGAGATCTATAATTATGTCGAGCTGCGGGAAGAGCTTCGTCAAAACGGACATGTATTCCTCACGCAAACCGATACGGAGGTGATCCTGGTAGCCTATAAAGCCTGGGGAATAAACTGCCTGGAGCGCTTCAACGGGATGTTTGCCTTTGTGTTGTTCGACCGGCAAAAGCAGGAGCTGTTCTGTGCCAGGGACAGGGCAGGGGTAAAGCCTTTTTATTACATCAACACCAAAGAGACCTTTGCCTTTGCCAGTGAATATAAGGCATTCATCAAGGCGGGCCTTCTTCCTTTTGAAGTCAATGAAGTGCAGCAATTTGATTTTATAGTGAACGCCAACCTCGAAACGGGCGAGGAGAGCCTGTTCCGGAACATCAAAGAGTTAAAGCCCGCGCATTATATTCATTATAAGCTGCACACGCAGGAGCTTGGTATCAAGCGCTACTATGAGCTGCCGTCGGGGCCACTCAACCTGAGCGAAACAGAGCTCATTGATAGGGTAGAGCAGGCCTTGCTCAATGCCATCAGGCTCCGCCTGCGCAGCGATGTGGAAGTTGGCTCCTGCCTGAGCGGAGGGCTCGACAGCTCAGTGATTGCCGGAATGGTGAAAGCCCTGCAACCTGATGGCAGGATGCAGCTGTTTACGGCTGTCTTCAAAGGAGAGTCGTTCGACGAAAGCCGCTATGCGGCATTGGTGGCGGAGCATGTCAAAGGCAATTGGCAGACCGTTAGCCCTACGGCCGATGAATTTTTCAGGGATATTAAAGAACTGAACTATTACCAGGACCTCCCGGTATGGAGCTCCAGCACCTATTCGCAACACCGTGTGATGAAGCTGGCGGCCGGACATGGGGTGAAAGTATTGCTGGACGGGCAGGGGGCCGATGAGCTCTTCGGGGGCTATGCGCACCATTACCTGGCCTACTGGCGGGAGAGCCCGTTGCCTGTGCGGATGAAGCGGATCAAAGAATCGGCGCCCACCATCGTCCATCCTTACCAGCTTTATTTCAAGCAGGGACTGAAAGATGTACTGAATGCCTCCAACGATTTCGGGGCTTATTTCCGGAAAGATAAAAAAGCCTTTGGCAAAGCACAGCATACGCCTTTTGCTTCCGATCTCAATACGGAGCTCAGGAAAGATTATACCGGAAGGCTCAAATCCTTTTTGAAATGTGAGGACCGTTGCAGTATGGCTTTCGGGATAGAAAGCCGCGTGCCCTTCGCCGATGATGTCCACCTGGTGGACCTTGCCTTTTCCATCCGTGGAAACCAGAAAATAAAACACGGCCTCTCCAAATTCCTCCTGAGAGAAGCCTCTAAGCATTACATTCCTTCACCTATTTATCAGCGCCGGGATAAGGTCGGTTTTGAAACGCCTTTGACGGATTGGCTACGGCAGCATAAATTTTTGATTCTGGACGAGCTCAAAAACGGCTCCGATGTTATTGAATATGGGCGCTTAAGCCGGGATTTTGACAGGCTCGTGTTGCAGAAACCGGGATTTTTATTACGATTATTTTCCTTGTCCGTTTGGAAGACCGTTTTTGCCTCTTTGTAGGATAAGAGACTTGATTTGTCTTTTTGTGTCCTTCCGGATGTGATCCAGACTTCCTACAAAGTCATTCTTCGCGAAAGCTGATTTTCAGTTATTTAGGCGCGCTTTATTTTTAGTGTACAGTTTGAAATTTGGTTAAATTGTGTATATTATTGTAAAGCTAATCTTAAGACTATGAAAACATTATTACACTCACTTGTTTTATTGCTCTTATGTTCAATCAATTGTCTATCTCAAACCGACCAGCACCACCTTCACACGGGGATAAATAATGAGCATATCGATAAATTCTATCTGAAACTGGAGAACGACCCGGATTCTATTCTTGGCTTCGACACCGAGGCTGCCTGGAAAGAGGCAAGACGCTATGCGCCCGAAGCCTGGCAACAAAAGCGTTATGTGGCTGTGCTCGAGCGTCATTTTATCGACTATAAATATAGCCTTAGGCCGGCACCTCCTGCCAATCCGGGAGTTCAGGCGCCCTGCACCAACCCGGGTTTCGAAACCGGAACTCTTGCCGGATGGACAGCCATGGAAGGGCCTAATAATAATTCGCAGACGATGGCGGGATGTTGTGGCGCTGCTACAGGGCAGGCGATCATTGTGGGGCCTGGTGCCGATCCCAATGTTCCGGCCTTACCGATGGTACCTCCGGGCGGAGGGAATTTTGCCTGCCGCTTAGGGCAGACCGGAACAGGAGGCATGTCTTACCGCCTGAACCAGACTTTTACCGTAACGGCTGCTAATTCGGTGTTTGTATACAAGTACGCGGTGGTTCTGCAGGATGGCGGACATGCCTGCTCGGATCAGCCTTTTTTCAATATCAAGTTCGAAACCTGCAATAATGTGGTCATTCCCTGCGCGCAATACCAGGTAGCCCAGAGCGGTGCCGCCTGTACCAGTGGCGATCCTACCTTTATTGCGAGTGGTGTGTGGAGCTACAAACCATGGCAGACACGTTCTTTTGACCTGAGCGCTTATATCGGGCAGTGTGTGAACATTGAATTTACGGTGGGTGGTTGTGTGGCAACGCAGGGAGCTCACCCCGGCTATTGCTACATCGATGCTTCCTGCCAGCCAATGACGCTGAACCTCAATGGCTTTGATATCCCGGTAGGGCAAACGAACAGCTCCATGTGTGCTATTGGCAATAATACCTTATGCGCACCACCCGGCTTTACGGGCTATAACTGGACAGGCCCCGGGGTCACGGGGCAAACGGGGCAATGCGTCGCGGCGAATGCGACCGGTACCTATTCGGTGTCGCTCCTGATGCAGGGCACCAGCTGTAACAACCCGGTGCTTTATTCCAATTTTGCGATCGTACCGAAACCTATTGCCGATTTTACCTTTACCACTTCTCCTTGCCAGACCACCTTCTCCGTGCCTTTCCAGAGCACCTCGCAGCAAAATGGCGGCCCTGTTATTACAGGCTATGTCTGGGATTGGGGTGATGCCTCGCCGGCGGGATCTGCCGCCGCGGAAACGCATACCTATACGACAGCAGGAACGCATACCGTGGAGCTTAAGATCTCAAACGGAGGTTGTGTGGACAGTATCAGTAAAACGATTACCGTCACGCCAAAACCAACAGCCGGCTTCAACCTTGCCAACGGATGTGTGGGAACAGTTTCCAATTTTACAAGCACCAGCACGCCATCGGTGAGTATTGTATCGCAGGTATGGAACTGGGGCGACAACTCCGGCAATGGCATGGGGGCCACGCCTAATCATACCTATGCCGGGCCGGGCACCTTTAATGTGAAGCTGGTGGTAACGGATGCCGGACTTTGCAAGGATTCGATCACGCTGCCTGTTACCATCTTCCCGAAACCGGTGATCAGCTTTACGGCAAATCCGGTATGCCTTGGCACGGCAGTAAGCTTTACGAACAACAGCAGCATTACGCCGGCTGCTGCCTTAACCTGGGCCTGGGATTTTGATAATAACGGTACTACGGATAATACGACGCAGGCTCCCACGAATAATTATGCGACCGCGGGGACTTATACACCTGAGCTGAAAGCAACAAGCCCTAACGGCTGCCGCGACAGCTCGACGATTACCGTGAGGGTGAATGCGCTGCCCACAGCGACTTTTACGCCCGTGAATGCCTGTATCGGCGCTAATGTTGTTCTGAATAATACGTCCAGCGTGCCTAACCCGGACAATATCAGCCAGTATAACTGGAGCTTTGGCGCGGGCGCCAACCCTGCGGCGAGCACCAACCAGAATCCATCGCCGCTGAGCTATGCCACGAGCGGTGTGAAAACGATCACGCTGGACATTACCGCCAATACAACCTGTACGGCCAGCATTACCAAAACGGTGACGGTCTATCCTTCGCCGGTGGCAAACTTTAGCGCTACGGCCGTGTGCCAGGCCACACAAACAGCATTCACGGATCTGTCGACGACGGGTACCGGTACCATCAATGCCTGGAGCTGGGATTTTACGAGTGACGGCATCGCCGATAACCTCACGCAGAACCCGGGCTTTACCTATCCTTCTTCCGGAACGTTCACGACATCGCTCCAGGTGACGTCTTCCTCGGGCTGTGTGAATACCTTTACCCTGCCGGTGGATGTGTGGGGCCATACGGTTCCGAATTTTTCTCCCGACAATGTGTGCTACGGCACGGCAACGACCTTTACCAATCAGACCAGTACAACCGTGAATCCTAATACGGGCGGGGCTCCGACTTATGTATGGGCTTTTGCCGATGGCTCGCCTAATGCCACCACCACAAATCCGGTACATTCCTATACGCTGGGGGCTAACGGCAATGCGGTGTACAATGTGACCTTAACAGCCACCTCTGCGCATAACTGTATCGATAACATCGTGAAGCCGGTGAATGTGTATGCGATTCCGACAGCTGCCTTTACGTCCAATACGGTGTGCCTCGGCTCTCCGTCGCAGCTCACGGATGCCAGTACCGGCAACGGAAATGTGATCAACGGCTGGCAGTGGGATTTTTTAAGCAACGGCACGATCGATGCAACCGGTGTTGCCAATGTGAACTATACCTTCCCGGCTTACGGCAACAACCTGGTGAGCTATACCGTATCGACAACGCCGGTGGCAGGTCTTACCTGTTCCAACTCCACCAACACGATCACGGTGTATGTGGACCCTGTTCCGGTGCCGGACTTTACGTTTGTGAATCATTGCATCAACGCCCAGCCGAATACTTTTGATGCTTCGGGCACTACCATCGCGGTAGGCACCAATACCACTTATGCCTGGAGCTTTGGCGACGGCGGCGTGGCCACGGGAACCCTGAGCTCGCACAGCTACGCCACACCGAGTGTGTATAATGTCACCCTGACGGTGACATCAAACAAGGGTTGTGTGAAGAGTGTGGTGAAGCAGGTGGAAGTATATAAGAAACCGATCATGAGCATAGCCAGTACTCCTGCCTGCGACGGTAATGCGGTAAGCTTCACGGCGACAGAGCAAAACGGCAGCGGCACGGTGACCGACTGGTATTGGGATTATAATAACAACATCAATACGATAGAGGCCAGCGGGCAAGCGGTGACAAGCTTTATCTTTCCTTCTGCCGGCAGCCATACGGTGGGCCTGGTGACGATCTCTAATCCCGGCCAGTGTCGCGATACGCTGAGGGTGCCGGTGTATGTGGATTATAATCCGAAAGCGTTGTTCTCTGTAGATAAAGCCAGCGGCTGCCCGGTGCATTGCGTGACGTTTTCGGACCAGACAGCGGCGGTAACGCCTCCTGCACAGATCATCGACTGGAAATGGGTGCTGGGTGACGGAACGGTTGTGCATTCGGGGACCAATGCCAATCAGTCGCATTGCTACAACAATACAACCAGCAACCAGCTGAAATATTACGATATCAGGCTTGTGGTGACGACGGATAAAGGTTGTGCGGATTCGCTGGAGAAGAAAAATTACATCACAGTGTATCCTACGCCGGTAGCGGCTTACGAGATCAACCCGAACCCGGGCAATGTGGTGGAGCCGCTGGAGTATTTTACCAATAACTCGGTTGATTATACGAGGTGGTACTGGACCTTCGGGGATGGCGGCTACAAAACGGATTCGGTGAATGTGAGCCCGACGCACCTGTATAGCAGCGAAACGGCAACGACGTATTATACCAACCTGATCGTGGTAAACCAGTATGGTTGTAGTGATACGGCCATGGTACCGATTGAGATAGGCCCTGAATTTGTGTTTTATATCCCGAATGCTTTTACGCCTTTCAGCACGGATAACGTCAATGATGTGTTTACAGGCAAAGGAATCGGCATCGAGAAGTACGATATGTGGATTTTTGACCGCTGGGGAGAGATGATCTATTATACGGATGACATCGCCAAAGGCTGGGACGGAAAGCGCCAGGGTAAATCTGCCGATGTGAAACAGGAGGTGTATGTGTGGAAGGTCAAATTAAAAGACGTACTTGGCAAAAATCATGAATATGTCGGGCACGTCACTTTGCTTAGGTAATTTTACGTAGAATTTTGCCCTCATTTCCCGGACTAAACTATTTAGCCTGGAAATATCGGAAATGTTAAAATCTTTTTCTCAGAAAGCGTAACTTAAGCGCGCCCTTTTCGTAAAAGGGCGCGCTTTTGCTTTGTAACAAGGGCAAAAATGCAAAAGTCAAATTTAAATGTGTATAAATTGTATGTACAATGGTAATCTTATTTTAGAGGTGAACGACTTATTTTTGGGGATAAAAATCCCCAAACTGGTGAAGGGGCTTTCTCAATTATTTAACAGATACAATTCCTTAGTGTAAATTTATAAAAATGGATATTTTTTGGATAAAATTGTATAACACCATGATCCTATCATTGCACCGCACAAAACTACCTGCTTTTTATACCACATAAAACTACCTGTTTATGAAAACTATGAAATCTATCCTCACGCTGATTGCCGCTGCCCAGATCACTACGTCTGCGGCACAAATCAGCACCCATTCCCATACACATAACCAGGATTCCCTGATTGCGGTAAAGCTGAATTCTTATCAACATGTTTTTGACCAGGATTCTATCGCCGGGTTTAATGAAATTGCGGCCCGGCAGCAGGCGGCGATTGGAGGGGCGCCTGCCTGGGAGCAAAAGATCCTCCTTTCTCTGGCAAAACGGAAATACATTAACATTAAATACGGACTGGATGCTATCAGCTATAATAACAGCCAGGCAGGGCGTCCGGCCGGTGCGCCGGGTAACCCCAGCGTGCAGGCTCCCTGCACCAATGTGGATTTTGAAACCGGCAATACGACCGGCTGGACGATGACACAGGGGAATAATGCCAATTCGGTGACGCATGCGGGCTGTTGTCCTGCTGCCACCACGCGTTTCCAGGTGGTAACTCCCGGGACGGATCCTACGATTGCAGCCCTGCAAAGGGTTCCTGCGGGTGGTGGGAACTTCGCCCTGAAAATCGGGGATGGCGCTACCACGGGTGGTTTTGCGGTGCAGGCCAGCCAGACGTTTACTGTAACAGCCGCTAACTCTGTATTTATTTACAATTTCGCAGTTGTGCTGGAGGATGCGGGGCATACCTGTGTGGATCAGCCTTATTTTAATATCTCCTTTACCGATTGTGGCGGCAACCCGATTCCATGCGCGGCATACAACGTGGTAAACAGCAGCTCCTCCTGCCTGAGCGGTGATCCTACCTTCGTGACTTCCGGAGCTTATAAGTGGAAAAACTGGACGACCCGCTCCTTTGACCTTTCGGCTTATATCGGGCAGTGTGTGACCATCGAGTTTATTGCTTCCGACTGCGCACAAAGCGGACATGCCGGATGGGGCTATATCGATTGCTCCTGCCAGCCTATGAGCTTAATTCTGAATAATACCAACATCGCCGTGGGCTCCACCAACAACTTTATCTGCTCGGCAGGAACGAATACGCTTTGCGCGCCAACGGGCTTTACATCTTATAACTGGACCGGTCCTGGTGTTACGGGACAAACCGGCCGTTGTGTGAATGTCAACTCTTCCGGAAATTACTCTGTAACTCTGGGGATGGCAGGCTCCAGCTGCAGCTCACCGGTTCTGTATTCCAATTTCGCGATCTTAACGGCGCCTATCGCCGACTTTACGTATACGGCAGCGCCTTGCCAGACTACCTTCTCGGTTCCTTTTTCAAGTACCTCGTCCAGCAGCGGCGGCCCGGCCATTACAACGTATGACTGGACCTGGGGCGACGGGAATACAACCTTTAACGGAAACCCGAACGAGAATCACACCTATGCTACTTCGGGCAGTAAAACGGTGAAGCTTAGGGTCAGCAACGGCTGTCTTGATAGCATTACCAAAACGATTGTGGTATCGCCACGGCCGGTTGCCAATTTCAGCTTAACCAATAATTGTGTGGGCATTGCCTCTACTTTCTCAAGTACCAGTACAGGATCGGGCGGCCTGGTGTCGCAGGTGTGGAACTGGGGTGATAACTCCGGAACCGGCATGGGCGTCAATCCAACTCATACTTATGCAGGCCCGAATACGTATACGGTGAAGCTGGTCGTGACGGACGGCGGTTTGTGTAAGGATTCCATCAGCAAGCCAATCACCATTTATCCGAAACCGGTCGTCAGCTTTACGGCAAACCCCGTCTGCCTTGGAACGGCGTCGGGTTTTGTGAATACGTCGAGTGTCACGCCTGCGGCTGCTTTAACCTGGGCCTGGGATTTTGACAATAACGGTACGGTGGATAATACGACCCAAGCGCCAAGCAATACTTATGCAGCGGCTGGCAGCTATGTCACGGAGCTCAAAGCGACAACGCCGAACGGCTGCAGCGATAGCGCCACGGTATCGGTACGGGTGAATACATTGCCTACGGCTACCTTTACGCCGGTGAATGCCTGTATCGGGGCCAACATCGTTCTGAATAATACGTCCAGCGTTCCTAACCCGGATAACATCAGCCAATATAACTGGGCTTTCGGAACAGGCGCTTCTTCGGTAGCCAGTACGAATCAACATCCTGCGGGATTAAGCTATACCAGCAGCGGTGTGAAAACGATTACTTTGAATATTACAGCTAATACCACCTGTACCGCCAGCATCACCAAAACGGTGACGGTGCATCCGACACCGGTATCTAACTTCAGCGCTACGGCCGTATGTCAGGCTACTCAAACGGCCTTCACGGATCTGTCGACGACGGGTACAGGATCCATCAGTGCCTGGAGCTGGGATTTTACCAACGACGGTACGCCGGATAACCTCACGCAGAACCCCGGCTTTACCTATCCTGCTTCCGGCACCTACACGGCTGCCCTGCAAGTAACCTCCTCAAACGGTTGTGTGAATACCTTTACGCTTCCGGTGGATGTATGGGGCCATTCGATCCCGAACTTCTTCCCGGATAATGTTTGCCACGGTGCAGCCACGACCTTTACCAATACCACCAATATTACGACCAATGCCAACGTGGGCGGCACGCCTACGTATGTGTGGGTATTCGACGACGGCTCGCCTAATTCAACTGTGGCGAACCCGGTGCATACCTACACGCTGGGAGCCAACGGCAATGCGGTGTTCAACACGACTCTGACAGCTACTTCCACGCATGGCTGTGTCGACTTTATTACGAAGCCGGTTAATGTGTACTCTACGCCAACGGCATCCTTTACGTCCAACGTGGTATGCCACGGAAATCCTACTTTGTTCACGGATGCCAGCAACGGCAATGGTAATGTGGTAAACGGCTTCTTCTGGGATTTCTCAAGCAATGGAACGATCGATGCGACCGGGGTTCCTAATCCGAATTACACGTTCCCGAACTATGGGCTTAACACTGTAAGCTATACGGTATCTACGACACCGATCCCGGGCCTGACCTGCTCCAATACCACGACGGTGCTGACGGCTTATGTGAATCCTAACCCGGTGCCTGACTTTACGTTTGTAAATAATTGCATCAATGCGCAGCCGAATACGTTCGATGCTTCGGGAACGACGATTGCCGTAGGCACCAACACCAACTACGCCTGGGCTTTTGGCGACGGCGCGGTGGCGACGGGCACCGCTAACACGCATAGCTATGCGACACCGGCTGTTTATAATGTGACCTTAACGGTAACTTCCAACCAGGGCTGTGTGAAAAATGTGGTGAAGCAGGTAGAGGTTTATAAAATGCCGGATGTGAACATTGTGTATCAGAATGCCTGCAACGGCGCGGCCGTGAGCTTCACGGCGGTAGAGCAGCCGGGCAGCGGTACTGTGACGGATTGGTACTGGGATTTCAATAATAACATCAGCACCATCGAAGCCAGCGGGCAAGCGTCTACCAGCTTCATTTATCCGGCAGCAGGCCAGCAAACGGTAGGCCTGGTGATAGTCTCCAACCCGGGACAATGCCGCGATACGGTGAGGTCTTTCCCTTACGTGAATTATATCCCGCAACCGAACTTTACAGTAAATGATCCGGATGGCTGTAGCACACACTGTGTGAACTTTACGGACGGATCGACGGTAACGGGGCCTGCACAGATTACCAACTGGACCTGGACCTTCGGCGATGGCAGTGCGGCTGTATCGGCGAGCAGCCCTGTCGGGCAATCGAAATGCTACCAGAACCTTACCGGCAACCAGTTGAAATACTATGATGTGAAGCTGGTGGTGACTACCGACAGCGGCTGTACGAATTCCAAAGAATACAAATCGATGATCACGGTGTTTCCATTGCCTGTAGCCAGCTACGAGATCAATCCTGATCCGGGCAACGTGGTAACACCGCTGGAATATTTTACGAATAACTCACAATATTACACCAAATGGTACTGGACTTTCGGCGACGGCGGTTACAAAACGGATTCGGTGAATGTAAGCCCGTCGCACCTGTACAACAGCGAAACTGCCCGGACTTATTATACCAACCTGATCGTGGTGAACCAATACGGTTGCAGCGATACGGCGATGGTGCCTATCGAGATCGGACCTGAGTTTGCGTTCTACATCCCGAATGCCTTTACGCCTTTCAGCACGGATGGCATCAACGACCGCTTTACCGGCAGTGGTATCGGTATCCAGAAATACGATATGTGGATCTTCGACCGTTGGGGAGAAATGATCTACTACAGCGACGATATTGCCAAAGGCTGGGATGGCAAGCGCCAGGGCAAATCGAACGAGGTGAAACAGGAGGTATTTGTGTATAAGGTGAAAGTGCTGGATGTGCTTGGTAAAACCCACAATTATGTAGGCCATGTGACCTTGTTGAGGTAATGTTTATGTGAGATAATGAAAAAAATCCCGCTACAGAATCTGTGGCGGGATTTTTTTATGGGTGGGGCTTCGGCTCTCCCGAAATAAATCCAGGACAGGCTGCTCAGCCACCGGCACTTCGACTCCGCTCAGTGACCGGTTCGGTTTCCTGGCGCTACCTTCGATACTTCGGCAGGCTCAGTAACCAGCTCAGGCAGCGGTACTTCGACTCCGCTCAGTGACCGGTTCGGCTTCCTGGTGCTGCCTTCGATACTTCGGCAGGCTCAGTAACCAGCTCAGCCACCGGCACTTCGACTCCGCTCAGTGACCGGTTCGGCTTCCTGGCGGCCTTCGATACTTCGGCAGGCTCAGTAACCAGTTCAGCCACTAGCACTTCGACTCTGCTCAGTGACCGGTTCGGTTTCCTAGTGCTGCCTTCGATACTTCGGCAGGCTCAGTAACCAGTTCAGCCACCGGCACTTCGACCTCGCTCAGTGACCGGTTCGGCTTCCTGGCGCTACCTTCGATACTTCGACAGGCTCAGTAACCAGCTCAGGCAGCGGTTCAGTCGCCCGGAGATGAACGCAGAACCACTGTAATCGGTGGTTGAGCGGAGTCGAAACCACTAGCGAATGAGTATTACACCAGGTACACTGCTTCTTTTCCTTTTTTAGAAAAATCGGTATCGATGCGTTCCTGCAGGGTGGTGGAGAGGGAGAGGCCGACGAAATCGGCTTTCACGGGAAAGCGTGTGTGGCTGCGGTCGACGAGCACCAGGGTGTTTAATTGCTTCACCGGCTTGTTGAGGAAAAGCTTCACGGCATACATGAGGGTCTTGCCGCTGTTGAGCACATCGTCGACGAGGATCACCGATTTGTTCTCAAAATCCTTTTCTGTAAAATCGGTCTTGGGCTCAAAGGACCAGGGATTTTCCTTGTCGATTTTGATCCGGCCTACTTTGGTTTTGATGGAAGAGATGCTGTTGAGCAAGGCTGCTATTTTCTCCGCTACTTTGTAGCCGTTGCCGTCGATACCAACGATGAGCAATTCCTTTTCTTTGAAATTGTTTTCATACACCTGGTAGGCCATGCGGTTGAGCTTTTGATCGATCTGCTTAGAATCCAGAATTTTGGTTTTTTCCATGCTACAAAGCTAGATGTTTGCGCTGAAAAAGCAAATGCCGTTTAACCGCAGAGAACGCAGGGGGCTTTGCGCTAAGGACGCAGAGAAAATGTGCATTGTGTCCTGGCATGGGGCTATGCATTTTCCATATTTCTATGCGATTTAATAAATCCAGCTTCGCGGACTTTGCGCTTCTTTGCCTCTTTGCGGTTAATGAGAACTTTTAACATTCCTATGACACAAAAACACGTAATTCTACTTGTATGTTTCCTCAAGGGAATTTCTAACATTGTAAATGCTCCCCCGCATGATCCTTCACTCTTGTCCGTTTTTAATCAGGATCTCTTTGCCGGCTGCATCAGGCCTGTGACTGTTATTGCCCTTCCAGGAAGGCAATCACCGCTTTGTTCAGGGCTTTGCGTTCTTTGAAATGCGCATCGTGCTTCGCCTTTGGAAACACCCGCAGGCGCGTGGTAGCAGGGTAGGCGGCATGTAAGGCCTTGCCTACCGACAGTGGGATGATACCGTCCTTTGCGCCCCAGATGAGGAGCGTGGGTGTTTTATCGAGCTGGTAGCTAGAGCGGCGGTACTGTTCCTCATGCGTCGCGAGGTAGTTCATCTGCAGATCGCGGGTGGCTTTGGTAGGTTGGAAAAAGTATTTAATAACTCTCCGTTTTAAGCGTTTGCCGGCAGGAAACCAGGAGGACATCACGGCCTGTTTCATGCCGTTGAAGCCTTCGATGGTAACGGGCGTGACGACATTGTTCATACCTGCTACGCCCACGGCGGTGGCGAGGCTATCGGCCATGTGTGCCGAGAAAAACTTCACCGGCCCGTCGATGATGATGAGCTTTTTTACATTCAGCTGATACAGCTCATTGTACATTGCCGCGCAGAGCCCGCCGTAGCTGAAGCCCATCACATGCAGGCTGTCGGCGATGCCTAAGCCTTGCAGCGCCTCATGGATCTGCTGCACCTGGAATTCCACGGAGTAGTTCTGCGAAGCAGAGGTGCTCTCGCCAAAGTAGATGAGGTCAGGCAGGATGAGGTTGAAGTGCTTCGAGAGCGGCCCGATCTGGCTGCTCCAGTTGGTACGGGCATTGGCCCCCATGCCGTGGAGCATGAGCAGATAGGGCTTCTTCGGATTGTTGTTATAGCTGATGTGCAGGGTAGCTGCCGAAGTAGCGATCAGCGTGTCGTGATGCACGTACTTATTTAAATGCTTGCGGGCGTAGGTATCCTGCCAGCGGAATAGGGCTGGTTGCTTTGTTTGGGCAAGGGCGGTATAAAAAGGAAATATTAAGAGCAAGATCCAGCATTTAATTGATATGGATAAAGTTATAAGGCGGAAATGTAACATTTACTCCGGATAAAGATAAAAGAAAATATAATTACACAGATATATACTTACTTACGATGTTTAGAATTATTGTTAGTCCTAAAGAGGATATTGATTTTGGAAAGAGATTTGCCCGAACATTGCATGGACATATAACAGGGTTGCCAAAAGATAGGCGTCTTGCTTTTGCTCAACTGAAGAATCAGTTAGAATATCCTGATTTATGCCAAGCCGCTGATTTCGTGGATAAAAATGTAAATGAAAAATTTAAACGTGCAATGTTTGGTAATCCGTTACCAAAAGAGTACAGAGATTTAGGCAACTGTGAAATTTCAGGATCGTCAGAAAATATAATAACGGAAATTAATTGGACACTTATAAGCATAAGAAAATATACTTATGAAATAAAGCTGTTTCTAGTATATAAAGAATTTTACGAAAATAGTATTTTGACTGGTGATTTTGTCGAGGCAGAGAAGTATCTTACAAAAATTGAAAAAGAAATATGTGTATCTCTATGGTCGCTTGAAAGCCGCTTTTTATTAGCTGAATATAAAGGTGGTACATCTGAGAATAAAGAATTTTTGAGCAAATTTAACGAAGAAAATGAAAGTGAATACTTTACTAAATCGCTGGCGCATTATTTAAGTATTCGTGCTGAAAAATCCTTATCTGTTGAACGTTACACTATTGATTTATACAATGCGTTAAATTCTCTAAAGACAGGTAAACGAAAACAACATATAGACTATTATCTATTCAGTCTGTCTTTTCTAAATAACCTGACATTCGAAAACTATCCTGAAATAATCGCTTATAACTTTCAACATAGTGTAATCGATAAATACATGAATTTGAGAAAAATATTTTTTAGCCTTTTGACGATGGCGAACAATATGATTGATAGAGTCGAGGATGGTAAAGAGATAAAAGGTTATATTGTTAATCGGCTAAATTACATTTTAAGGAAAATTAATGATCCACTTCTATCCAAATTAAAATTGTTTGCAAGCGATAAAATTTTTCCGGCTTTTGATGAAACGAAAAGTATTAGAGAGATTTCGATCATAGATAAATATACAGCCGGACTTTATGCAGAAGCCGAAGAAGACTTGAAAGAGTTAATGTTTGAAAAACCTACACAGTTTGATTTATACATACTTTATACTAAAGTTTTGGTTTATCAAAAAAAAACATTTTCACCTATAGGAAAAAAGAATAGCATACAGAACTCTATTCTAAATGAAATGTATAAAATTGTTTCAGTAAGTGTTGATCCTGTAGGAGCTGGAATGGTTTTAAGAAGAATTGCAAATAATCTTTCTAGCAATATTATAAGCTATGGGATAATAGATTTTGTTAACCATCAGACGCAAGGTAAAAGCGATCGCAAACTATTTGCTCGATTGAGTTACAATACCGCTAACCCTATTATAAGTGAGATTTATGCTGATCCGGTTTCGCAATTGAAATACCTCGAATTCCTGAAGTCAAAATTTCCCACTTCTTTATCTATTGACTTTTTATATAAAAAAATTGAGAACTCAGATAATTTAATCAGTTTCGCTTCTATTATCCCCAAACCGAAATTTAAAGTTGAGCTAGCTAAAATATTTCAACAAAAAAAGGAGTTTGAAAAAGCTGCACAAATCTGGGATGATCTTATAAATGAAGATTCGGATATTCCAGTTATTGAAACTGCCATTAGGAATTTGTATAAATGTTATGAAGAGCTAAAAGAATATGACAAGTGTATTAGCTTGTGGGTTAAAAGCTTTTTTTATAATCAGTTTATTGTCGATAAGATTGAAACAGCCCCGATTTTGGTTAAAATACAAGAAAGCCGATTTAAAATAGTAAAACCAACTATTGATTTGCCGCTTTTTTATACCTTTAATAGCCCTGATGAAACAGATGTGCATACTGCTTTCGAAAAATTTAATTTAAGTGTGGGGTATTGTAAACCCTCGGAATTGCTTGATGAATTTGATGCTTTTGATAATCAACGGATTATATCGTTTTTGAAGTACACTTGTAGTCAAGAAATTTTAAAGCATTCTATCCATATTAATGGATCAAAAGATAGGTTAGAAGAAAGACTGAAGATACTAAACTTCCTTAAAGAAAAGGAACTAACCAGTACACGGTTTTATGAAGATGAAATAAAGAATATTACCAACATATTAATAATTCAAAAAGGATTACTCGAGCTGGATGAGAGTAAAATTTATGTAAATGAGCAAGGTATAATTAATAACGAATTAAAGGAATTTGAAGCTGTTTATGAACGATTTAGGGCTATAGCTGCTTTAGGCGAAAAAGGGCAACTGAAAATTTTGAAAGGAAATAACGGTAGCCGATTAGTGGCATTTGAATACAACGAAGAAACTTCAAAGTCTGGGAAAATAGAGTATTCAACAAACCCTGTTTATGATGTTTACAAAGAACTATTTGATGCAATTAAAGAAAAATTTTTGCATAGTAAGTTTGGTATTGTAGCTTATTTAAGCACACGTATAAGGCACGGGGTGCTAATTGGTGAAATTCGCCCAATATTTGAAAAGCATAGACTTATTACACAAAAAGAAGCGGAATCCAGCACTTATAGAAAGAATCTTTATTGGGATCAGCAATATTTAGGTGAAAGTTTAATTAATAAAGCTCGTATTCAAGATTTGCTTAAGGACTTTTCTTATTCAGTTGACGGGTTAATATTTGACCTCATACAAAAGTACTTACAGGTTTATGATGAAGAAAAAAGACCAGAAGGTTGGTTTAACTATGATTTTGATGAAGATGATCTTTTCTGGTTTTCGGTCAGAGCATTAAGTGTAGTCGGAGGTTTTAATGGCTTTGCAAATGATACATTTGAAATACTTTGGGAAAAAACAGATAAAAATCTTACTGTTATACGACAAAAAATTCAATTTGATATTTCAAATATGTTCAATGAAATGTTTGAAAAGTTAGAAAGAGATATAACAGAAGTTTTAACAAACAACTCGCAAAATTTATTGAGATCGGTTCGGGATTGTTCTACTGAGGTTCAAACTGTACTGACAAGGGTAAGCGGTTGGTTTAAGCGTAGTGGAACAATTACCTCCGATTTTAAATTGGAAAACCTGATTGATATTGTAATGCAATATTGCAACAAATCTCGTCCGGGCCAGATAATAAGTTTAAAAAGAGATTTGCAATTTGATAAAACTATTAAAGGGGATTATTATACTCATTTTGCTGATTTAATAAGAATTTTTATTGAAAATATCTTGAAACATGCGGATGATAAAACGCCTGTAATTGAAGCAAGTATTGGTGCAAAAGAAAATCATGAAGAATTAGTGATAACAATTGAAAACAGTATCACCAATATAGAAAGTGTTGCGGCTCTGAGAAATGTGGGCGAAGGAAACAATATACATCTTGAAAAATTGATTAGTGAAGGGAAATCCGGCTTCCCTAAAGCATATAAAATATTAAGATCAGATTTGGCTTCTGATGGTAATACTTTTACTACCCAACTTACGCCGGAGAATAAATTTGTAATATCAATATATATTAAAGCAGAACAGATAATTAAATGAAAATTCTATTTATAGAAGATCATCCCTACAAACTTGGACAGATTCTCAATTTTTTAAAAGAAAGTATTCCTACTGCTGATGTAGAAATAAGAAATTCATATAATAGTGGCTTAAAAGAACTCGTTTTGTATAATCAAAATTATGATCTACTATTACTTGATATAAGTATGCCTAACTACGACATATCAGCGGAGGAAAGTGGTGGTGAATTCTTGCCGATGGCGGGTAAATTAATCCTTAAAGAAATGTATTTACGTGAAATACCTACAAAAGCAATAGTTGTTACGATGTACGGAAATTTTGAGGACGGTACAAAATTGGTTGAGCTCGATAAGACATTACTTAGGGAATTTTCTGATAATTACATCGGTTACGTATATTTTACCGCTGCCAGTACTGAGTGGAAAACACAATTAAAAAAATTAATAGAAAAACATATCAAATGATTAGAATATTAGTAGTAGAAGATAACAATGCAAAGCAGGACAATATAAAGAGTACTATATTGGATGTAGGTAATATTAAGGAAGATGATCTGATAATTGTAAATTGTGTTAAGGAAGCAAAAAAACTTTTATACGAAAATTACTTTGATTTAATGATTTTGGATTTGGTTCTTCCAGTAGAGGTCGATGATGATGCAGAAGCAAAAAACGGAATCGCTTTTTTAGAAACAATTCACAATAGTCCGTATATTAAACCACCTATTTACATTATAGGTTTATCGAGTCACAGTGATGAAGTAACTAAATTTAGAGAACAATTCACAAAACGACTTTGGCATTTGATCGAGTATCAGGCAGATTCTGAGGCGTGGAAAGATCAACTAACAAATGTGATATATCATTTGGTGAAAACCAGAGAACAATTTATAAAGCAAAGTCTTAAGCAAAATTTGTTTGATATTGCCATTATAACTGCTTTACCAGTTCCTGAATTAGATGCTGTTTTAAAGCTAAACGCTGGGCAATGGGAGAAGTTTAAAGTGCAAGGTGATGTGACGCAATATTATAAAACTGTTTTTACTAAAGATGGCAAAAGTAAAACTATAGTTGCTGCTACTGCTGATCAAATGGGAATGACGGCATCGGCACATTTAACAACTAAAATGATTTTGTATTTTAAACCTCAGTATATTATTTCAGCCGGTATAGCGGCTGGATTAAAAGAGCGGGATTTAGGTTTTGGAGATATTCTAATTGCTGAGCAATCCTGGGATTACGGAAGTGGTAAAATAGTTGAAGTAGCGAAGGATGGTAATGATGTAATTGCAGATGTAGCTTTTCAACCTGATACAAGGGATATACAATTGTCTGCTGATTTAAAAGCAAAAGTAACAGCATTTAAAATGTCGAACACGAAAGTTCTAGACTCAATACAAAACGATTGGCCGGGCGATAAACCAGCAACTAAATTGCAAATGCATCTAGGGCAAATAGGAAGTGGGTCCTATGTTATATCCAGTGAAGAAAAATTAAAGAGCATTAAGGATAGTCATAGAAAATTACTGGGGGTAGAAATGGAAACTTATGGTGTTTATTATTCTGCTGAACATAGTTCAGAGCCTCAGACAAAAGCTATTTCAATGAAGTCTGTTTCTGATTATGGGGATGGAACTAAAAACGATAAATATCAGAAGTATGCTGCATATACTAGTGCGACCTTAGTATATCATTTTATTCTAAATGAATTGTAGTTAACGGGTAAACTTGAAATAATGATTACGATTATACAAGTTTAGCAGAATTTTTCGTGGATTGCAATGTTTGCTGCCACAAATCCATAGATTTGTTTCCTTATCAAAAATATTAGCTTCTTTGCCACATCCTGCGCAAGCAATAGAGGCTTTATAGATTTCATATTTTTTATTAATATCCATATATGTGCATTGTAGAAAATGATTCTCAATTAGGATCAGCTTTTTACTTTAAATGATAATAGACAATCAAAATTTAAACCAATTCAAATAATTAGAAACCTCAATGTTATGCATCTTTTTCACGTATAAGTTTTGAAATTACGATATTTAAAGATCGTAACTGGTTAGTATCTCATTGCCACAGATTTACAATCTATTACCAGAAAACAAAACAGATGCCAATAAGGTATAATCACGTTAAACAATTTTTCCCCGCTCCGTAGGATTTTTTAATCCTGCGACATAATTCACCGCTGTTTTCATTCAGTCTTCCGAAAAATCGCTTTAGCCCATCGCTTGTTTATTTCAACCTTCCAATTGAAATCATTCAGTTTATTAACAGATTGTTGCAGCCCAGCACTGTTTTATCAGATTTACCGGTCAATTTGTTTAATCTTCCAATGGATTGTTGCAGTCCGCCACTTTTTTATAAAATCCACCAACAGATCAGATCTGTTTTTCGAACGTTTTGCACAGTCGGTTGATGCGTTGATACAATCCATTGATGAATTTACCCCGTCTTTCAACCGATCGCTCAAACCGTTCCATGTTCTTTGTTCCACTTGCTTAAAATTCTCATCCAATTGTAGGATAAAAACAACCACTTATGAAGTTCCGGCCCCTTACGCAATACCCTGGCACACTTCTCGTTATATAACCAATAGCATCCGTAGCACGCTCAGCGTCCGGAAACACAGAGGTCAAAGTGGTGTCATAAAGGTTTCGCTCCGTTGAATCGCTTTTATATATGGCAAGATCTTAACCCGGTTTTCGAAGTCGGTCCCTCATCCAAAAAACAAAAGCTTCGTCACGATCCGTCGTGGTAAAACCGAAGTCGTCCAAAGGCAAAAAGCCGCTTCAGCATCCATTTTTAAATTTAGTAATTATGAATACCGTTAAAGTAGCCGTGTATGTGAGCGGACTCACTGTATCCGGTTTGATCAACAAAGCACGACTGGTGACCCAGCGTGTCACCGATAACCCCACTGTGTTTACGAACTGTGCCGTCATCAACCCGAAAGTGATTCAGGCAATCACCGATCTGGAAGCCGCGCAGGCCGAAACAGGGGATGGGGCCAAAAGTAAAATAGCCTATATGCATGACAAGCAGCAGGAGCTGGAGAAGCTGATGGTGACTCTTGGCCGCTACATCGAAGAGGCAGCCAATGGTGACGAAAGCATTGTGCATCTGGCAGGGCTTGATGTGGTGAGCCGGTCTGCACCGGCAATCCCCGATTTCAAAGTAGAGCAGGGCGATCATGCCGGTTCGGTGAACATCAAAGTCAAATCCCGCAGACAAAAAACCATGTACCGCTGGGAGCATAGCAGCGATGCTGTTTCCTGGATCAGCGACGGCGTGACGGGCGTGTGCAAAACCACCATCGCCGGCCTGGGCAAAGGCGTCTACTGGTTCCGCGTGATCCTCATCGATAGCAGCGGCGAGCATGAGCAGGCAAGGCAGAGCTTTGCCGTGAATTAAGCAAGCACGGGAACGTTCCATCATCTTATGGAACGTAGGGGAGGAGAGGCCGCAAGGCTTCTCCTTTTTTGTATTCATTCGGGGCTTCGGCTCCGCTCAGCCGCCGAATGCCTCACTCCGCCCGATTTGTAATCCTGTGGCAGTAACAGTCAAAACCATTTTCACCAATTTTATATTATCTTAGCTCCATGATGAGCAGCCCCGAAAAAATAATCCTCTATTCCTCCGAACGTCCCGATCTGAAAGTTGTGATGCAGCTTTACTTTAAAGAAAACGGCAGCCTGGTGTTCGACGGCTATGATACCGGAAACCGCGTGAGGGAAAGCTTCGGCTCTTTTGATTATGAATACAGCTTTACCGTGCCGGTAAGGGAAGTAGAAAAATTCTATCCCTTGTTTGATATTCCCTTTGGCAACAGGAGTGTTTTACTAAGCTGCCTGAAAGACCGTTTTGGCATCAACGAAGGCTATTCGGAGATGACGAAGTACATGAAAGCGGAGGGCATTACTTACGACACCTTTTTCTGACACTGATCTTATATGATACCACAACGATTTATGCTCACCTTCAGGGCGCCCGACCTCCTGGAAATCTACCGCAGTGATTTTCAGTATACATTATTCTCGCAGCCCAACTATCATAACCTTTCTTTTATCGGCTTATTGCTGGTTTTAATTCCGGTATCACTGGTAGCAGGAACTTACAGCGAAGGATGTTATTTTTTGACCCTGATCTTTCTATGCGGACTGGGCTATTATACCATTCATCTGTTTTCAGACCATCGGAAAATGAAGCAAAAGCAAAAAAGCATCACCGATTGGGTCAAAGCCATTGGGGGCTATCGTTCGCACCAGGTGTCTGTTCATGAGGGATTCATCAAATATAAGCGGGATGACGAAACATTCCTGTATAGCGTTAATGAAATGGCGACGATGTACCATACCAAAGAGCACTTTTATTGTAAGCTAAAGGATGGCTTCGATCTGGCGCTTCCTGCAAAATCGTTTGACGCGGGAGAATACCTGCTATTTACAAAAGCAGTGGACGCCCTGAAGGAATGATCGCTACAGCATTCATCGCTCTGTAACAGAACCAGAAACAGTATCAACCAAAAAGAGAAGCGATGTGCTTCTCTTTTTTTATTTTTCGTTAAGCCGTGTTATGCTGAACTTGTTTCAGCATCTGTTACCTTCTGAGTTAGAGACCCTGAAACGAGTTCAGGGTGACAACATCATAATAAACTAATCACTACTCATATCTCACTACTCACATCTCTATACTCACTAATTACTACGTTTGCAGCACCCCCACATTGTAGGCCTTGGTGATAGGCGCGTGGTTGGCGGCTTCTATGCCCATGCTGATCACCTTGCGGGTATCTGCCGGGTCGATGATGGCATCCAGCCACAGGCGTGAGGCTGCGTAGTAAGGCGTGGTTTGCGCGTCGTATTTATCTTTGGTTTTGTTGTACAGCTCCGCCTCTTTCTCCGGGGTGATCTCTTCGCCCTTGGCTTTCAGGGAAGCCACTTCGATCTGTACCAATACTTTCGCTGCCTGCGCGCCGCCCATCACCGCTACCTGCGCCGTCGGCCAGCCCACAATGAGGCGGGGGTCGTAAGCCTTGCCGCACATGGCGTAGTTAGCCGCGCCGTAGCTGTTACCCAGGATTACGGTAAACTTCGGTACCACGGAGTTGGCCATCGCATTCACCAGCTTGGCGCCGTCCTTGATGATGCCGCCGTGCTCGCTGCGGGAGCCCACCATAAAGCCGGTAGCGTCCTGTAAGAACACCAGCGGAATTTTTTTCTGGTTGCAGTTCATGATAAAGCGTGCCGCCTTGTCGGCGCTGTCGCTGTAGATCACACCGCCAAACTGCATCTCGCCTTTTTTGCTTTTTACGACCTTGCGCTGGTTGGCCACAATCCCTACCGCCCAGCCGTCGATGCGGGCATAGGTACATACGATCGATTGTCCGTACAGCTCTTTGTATTCCTCGTGCTCGCCGTTGTCGACGATGCGCTCGATGATGTCGCGCATCTCATATTGCTTGTCGTTGAGGATGCCGTACATTTCTTTGGCGTCTTTCTTCGGCAGGGCAGGGGTTTCGCGGTTGAAGCCCGCTTTGTCGTAGTCGCCCACCTTGCTCATGATGTTGCGGATGCGCGTGAGGCAATCCGCATCGTCCTTGCATTTATAATCCGTGACACCGCTGATCTCACAGTGTGTGGTGGCACCGCCCAGGGTTTCGTTGTCGATGTTCTCGCCGATGGCCGCTTTCACCAGGTAGCTTCCCGCTAAAAAGATGGAGCCCGTTTTGTCCACGATCATCGCCTCGTCGCTCATGATCGGCAGGTAGGCCCCGCCGGCCACGCAGCTTCCCATCACGGCCGAGATCTGTAAGATGCCCATGCCGCTCATGATGGCGTTGTTGCGGAAGATGCGACCGAAATGCTCCTTGTCCGGGAAGATCTCGTCCTGCATCGGCAGGTACACGCCCGCGCTGTCTACCAGGTAAATAATAGGCAGCTTATTTTCCATGGCTATTTCCTGTGCGCGCAGGTTCTTTTTGCCGGTGATCGGAAACCAGGCGCCCGCTTTCACCGTAGCGTCGTTGGCGACCACAATGCATTGCTTGCCGCTCACGTAGCCGATCACGATCACCACGCCGCCGCCCGGGCAGCCGCCGTGTTCCGGGTACATCTCGTAGCCTGCAAAGGCGCCCATTTCAAAGCGCGGCGTATCCTTGTCGAGGAGGAAGTCGATGCGCTCGCGGGCGCTCATCTTGCCCTGCTCGTGTAATTTCTCGATGCGCTTTTTGCCGCCGCCCTCGTATATTTTATTCAGGCGATGCTCCATTTGCGAAATGAGCAAACGCATTTTATCGTCGTTCTTGTTGAATTCCAAATCCATGGTGCTTTTAATTTAGGTGAGCCAAATATAATCATTGGCGGATTATTTGAAAGGAAAAATTATGCCCTGCCGGTTTTGGCATCATGTCGGGGCTTCGACTCCGCTCAACCACCGACGCGCATGCCCGGGCATTCTGCCGGGTCTCCGCAGGCATGTGGGCAGGGTCCCGGCAGAATTGAGCGTGGGTTTTTTGGGCGTGCCTCCGCAAAGAGGCAGCGGAGTCGTGCTTTTGCTCCAATCTTTTGCCGTGCTTCGACTGCGCTCAGCAACCGGCAAAAGGATTTTCGCGTCAATCACTCACGCGGGTTTATCTTAAATAACCAGGCCACCCGCATGTGATGTGGCGGGTGGCCCGCGGTTGCAATCCTTCACGCGGGCCTGCCTCCCTCACATGGGTTCAACGCTAAGCAGCTGTATAGCTGCGTGAGGGATAGAGCCATTGTCTGAGCTCTTTTTTGCAGCTTTTTTCAGCTGCAAAAAAAGCGAGTGGCGAAAGCCCGGCCCGGAGGGACACGCCCAAAAACATCTGAAATCCGTTAACGCAAATTGTGAAAGCTGTCGTGTTCTTTATAGATGCTCTGCACCCTCTGCGTCTCCTTTCCTTTGTTTACCGGGCCTGCCGAAGGTTATCTGCGCGTTTATGTTTCTTAAAAGAATATGGTATTTTTACAGCCTAAAACACACACGCATTTTGCCTCACTCCATCATAGAAAGCGACAGCCAGCACGTGTGGCATCCTTTCACCCACTTAAAATATGCCGAAGCGCCGGTGCAGCTCGTACGGGGCGAAGGCGCCTTCTTCTACGACGCCGAAGGCAACAAATTGCTGGATGCCATCTCGAGCTGGTGGGTCAACCTGCACGGGCATTGCCATCCTTACATCTCGCAAAAAGTCAGCGAGCAGCTGTTCCGCCTCGAGCATGCCATCTTCAGCGCCTTTACCCACGAGCCCGCCGTGAAGCTGGCCGGGCGGCTCATCGGGCATTTGCCGGAGAACCAGTCGAAAATTTTCTATTCCGACAATGGCTCTACCGCCGTGGAAGTGGGACTGAAAATGACCCTGCAATACTGGCATAATAGCGGCAGGCCCAAAAAGAAATTCATCGCCCTCGAAAATGCCTACCACGGCGATACCTTCGGTGGCATGAGCGTAGGGGCGAGGAACGTCTTCAACAATGCCTTTGAGAACCTCTTGTTTGAAGTGGTGCATGTTCCTGTACCCGATGCGGAAAATATCGAACAGCTGGAAGCCACCTTCCGCAGCTGGTTCACCAACCACAACGATTTTGCGGGCTTTATTTTCGAGCCCCTGGTGCAGGGTGCTTCGGGCATGATCATGTACGAGGCGCAGCACCTCGACCGGCTCATCGCCGTGTGCCGGGAGCATGGCATCGTGTGCATTGCGGACGAGGTGATGACGGGCTTCGGGCGTACGGGGAAATTCTTTGCGAGCGACTACCTGCGGCACAAGCCGGATATCATCTGCCTCTCCAAAGGCCTCACGGGCGGCTATATGCCGCTGGGTGTCACGAGCTGCGCCCAATTTATCTATGATGCCTGTGTGAGCGACGATAAGACCAAAACTTTTTTCCACGGGCATAGCTACACCGCTAATCCTACGGCCTGCGCGGCCGGTCTGGCCAGCCTCGACCTGATGGAGCAGGAGGGAACCTGGAAGCAGATTGCCCTGATCGAAGCCCTGCACAAGGGCTTTACCGGGAAGCTGCAAGGGCATCCCAGGCTGTCGGAGGCGAGGTGCTTCGGCACCATCCTGGCCCTGGAGATCAGCACCGAAGAGCATACGCATTACCTGAATAAAGCTTCGGAAAGTATCGTCGCCTATTTCCTGAGGCACCGGGTCATTGTGCGGCCTTTGGGAAATGTCCTCTATTTGGTAACACCGTACTGCATCACGGAAACGGAGCTGAGATCGGTATATGCAATCATCGAAGGGTTTCTGGCCTCTATGGCTTAATCAGAACAACGTAATACCTCATGCTTAACCGCAAAGTCCGGTTTGGCCTTGCAATCTCTGCCTTCTCTGCGGTTAAAAGTTCTCCTTTGTTTCTGTGGTGCCTTCGACTACGCTCAGTCACCAATTTCTTAGCTTTCTTTGTGCCCCTGCGGTTAATCTGTTCTCCTTTGTTTCTGCGCGTCTCCGAGGGGTCTTCGACTACGCTCAGTCACCAATTTCTTAGCTTTCTTTGTGTCTCTGCGGTTAATCTGTTCTCCTTTGTTTCTGTGGTGCCTTCGACTACGCTCAGTCACCAATTTTTAGCTTTCTTTGTGCCCCTGCGGTTAATCTGTTCTCCTTTGTTTCTCCGCGCCTTTGTGGTGAATTCCCCTAAGGCTTTGGCAACCAATTATTTTACTAAAAATGTTTGCTTTTACGATAAAAACCCTATTTTTGAAAGCAAATTTAAAGAAACCACCCATTATGAATATTCACGAGTATCAAGGAAAAAGTATATTGAAAAGTTTTGGCGTTGCCATCCAGGAAGGAATTGTTGCAGAAACGCCTGAACAGGCTGTAGCTGCTGCCAAGCAGGTTATGGAAACGTATAAGTGCGACGGTGTTGTTGTGAAAGCGCAGATCCACGCCGGTGGACGCGGTAAAGGCGGTGGTGTAAAATTTGCCCCGAACCTCGACAAAGTGAAGGAAGTAGCGACCAACATCATCGGTATGCACCTGATCACTCCTCAGACCAGCGCCGAAGGTAAGCTGGTGAGCAAAGTATTGGTGGCCCAGGACGTATATTACCCGGGAGCAACTCCTACCAAGGAATTTTATATGAGCATCCTGATGAACCGTGGCACAGGCCGCAACATCATCATGTACAGCACTGAAGGTGGTATGGACATTGAGGCGGTGGCAGAAGCGACGCCACACCTGATCTGGAAAGAAGAGATCGATCCTAAAGTAGGTCTTCGTGATTTCCAGTGCCGCAAGATCGCCTTCAACTTAGGCTTAAGCGGTAATGCCTTCAAAGAAATGACCAAATTCGTGGCGGCTTTATACAAAGCTTATGAGGCTACGGATTCTTCCATGTTCGAGATCAACCCGGTTCTGAAAACATCCGATGATAAGATCATTGCGGTGGACGCTAAAGTAACCATCGACGATAACGCCCTCTACCGTCATAAAGACATCGAAGCCATGCGCGACGAGTCGGAAGAAAATCCGGTAGACGTACAGGCACGCAAAGCAGAGCTCAACTATGTGAAACTCGACGGAAACGTAGGCTGCATGGTGAACGGTGCAGGCCTTGCGATGGCCACAATGGATATCATCAAATTAAGCGGTGGGGAGCCGGCAAACTTCCTCGATGTGGGCGGTACTGCCAACGCGGAGCGTGTGGAAAAAGCCTTCCACATTATCCTGGGCGACAAAAACGTGAAAGCGATCCTGGTGAATATCTTCGGTGGTATCGTGCGTTGCGACAGGGTAGCACAAGGCGTGATCGATGCGTACAAAAATATGGGGACCATCAATGTTCCGATTATTGTTCGCTTACAGGGAACGAATGCTGTAGAGGCTAAAAAATTAATTGACGACTCCGGATTGAAAGTATACTCGGCTATTGAGCTGCAGGAGGCTGCCGACCTGGTGAGCAAATTAATTGCGAAATAGATAAACAAACCCGAAACAACAACTATATGACCATTCAACGTAAATTTTTATTAGCAGCGCCGCTCGCCGTGGGCTTAATGTTTGCTTCCTGTGGTGACAAGACAGCTGAAGGAGGTGAAGAGACTACGGCAGCCGACTCTACAAAAATGGAAGCCCCCGCTCCAAGTACGGAAACATTTTTCCAGGTTCCTTCTCCGGGCGAAATGCTCACCTTCATTAAAACGATCGGTGGCAAAAACAATAAGAATACCTCGTTCTTAAACAGTCCCGATAACCAGAAAAACTATACCGATGCTAAGTTGAAGGCTTTGAATTTCGGTATCTACAGCTGCGACCTGAGCTACTGCAGCATCTTCCAGATCGGCTCCGAAGCGGTGAAATATTTTAAAACCGTGAAACAGCTGGGCGACCAGATCGGTGTGTCTTCTGCCGTGAAACCGGAGGTGATCAAGCGCCTGAATGACAACGTGGGTAACCCGGATTCCTTATCGGTGATTACGGACGATGTGTATTTTTCCTCGTTTGAGACGCTGGAAAGCGGTAAGCAGGGACCAACCTTATCATTGGTGGTAGCCGGCGGCTGGATCGAAAGCATGTACATTGCCACGAACCTGACCAAGTATGAGGAGAAAAGCCCGGTCGTTGAGCGTCTGGCAGATCAGAAATACACCCTTGATAATTTAATTGAGTTCCTGAAAAAGTATGAGTCGGATGCCAATGTGGCATCTGTGCTGGCCGATTTTAAAGGCTTGCAGGCTGAGTTCACCAAGATTTCTGAAAAAGATGCAGCACCTCTGAAATCCACCGAGAAAGACAAAAAGATTCTTGGCGGTGGCAAAGACCTGGTGATGACTGCGGAGCAGTACACCGCTGTTGTTGAAAAAATCAAAACGATCAGAAACTCATACACATTAACCAAATAAATACTTCCCCATGAAAAAAATATTACTGACATTATTTGTATTAGGCGTCGTAGCAGCTCATGCACAAACCGGTGTGTGCAGCAATTTTCACCGTAAATACTGCGGAGTGGAAAGCAAGCACGGTGGTAGCGGCGGATGGTTGTATAATGCTCAATCCAGGAGCGGCCTGTTCGACCAGGGGATGACCTCTAAGATCCGTTGCGTGATTTATAAAGGCATGGACTACCGCATCAATGTATGCTGCGAAACGCAGTTCAGCGCTAAGGTTAACTACAAGATCTTTGATGCGAGAACCAATGAGTTGCTGTACGACAACGCCACAGCCAAAGACGAGCCTATGTTTGAGTTCCAGAGCACGGCTACCCGCCAGCTGGTAATTGAAGTAACTGTACCAAAGGGCGCTACTGAAAAAGATGCGCACAAGCCATCGGATGCTGCCTGCGTAGGCCTGCTCATCGAGCATAAGCTTACCGACAAACAAGGGTTCTCTTCTTACTAGGATTTTTTCTTAGTTATTATTCAAAAAGCCTTTCACCTTGTGGAAGGCTTTTTTTGTTTGATCCTGTATCGGGAGCGTTTTAAGAACGCTTCCCGCCTTTCCCGAATCAGGTTCGGGAAAGGCTGCCCGAATTGACAGTACATGGTCCTCCCTCACTGAAATCCGGTTTTAGAAAAAAAAGAGCTGCTTCTTAATCAATGTCCAAAAAAGGCTCCGGCCCTTTCTGTAAATTTAATGCTATGGCTCCGGAATGCACGCCGGGCGGTGCCGGCAAGACCTGAATAGGTGCATCTCCAAAGAACCTTCACTACAACGACTCCGTCCTATGGTTATCTCTACTCAATCCCTTTCCTTAAAACGCCTGCTTGCTTCCCTTTTGTGTATGATTTCTCTTTCGGCGTTCTCACAGGAAATCTGCAACAATGGCATCGATGATGATGCCGACGGCTTGATCGATCTGAACGATACGGTGGATTGCTTTTGCAGTCCGGGAAATGCGGCTGCAGTGCCTTCCATGATTTCCAACCCTTCCTTCGAAACCATGAGCCAATGCCCCTATTACTTCAGTCAGATTGCCTTTGCTACAGGCTGGAACATGGGAACCCAGGGCACCTCCGATTTTCAGAATACATGCGGCATTTCTTTTGTATTTCCGGCAGCAACCAACGCAGGCCTCCTGCCTTTTCCGGATGGGAACGGTATTTCGGGGGCACTGTATGGCTCTGACTACAAAGAGTACATCAGCACCTGCTTATCGACGACCCTTACTCCGGGGGTTCCCTATCAATTAAATTTCAACGTGGCTTCCACCCCCATCCTTAGCGCCGGATCGGTCTGCAACGGGGGTGTGCCCTATTATTCGCCGGTAGACATTACCATCTATGGCAACACAAATTGCAGCGCCCAGCCCATCCTTACCCCCGGCTTTGCTTGTCCTACGGCGATTGATCCCACCTGGATGGTTCTTGGCTCTGTCACCTATACGCCCATGCCCTCCTGGAGTGTAGCCACCATTACCTTTACGCCTACCACCAACATCAAATCCATTATGCTTGGCCCGCCCTGCAACCTTCCACCAGATTATCCCATACTCATCGGTTTCAACTTTGCGGCCTGCCAGCCTTACTTTTATTACGACAACATGGTCCTGAACCGGTCTTCTACCTTCGGCTATGTAGGCATTACACCCACAGGCCATTACTGTAGCAATAACATTGTGCTCACGGCCAATGCCAACAATACAGTGACGCCGGCCGCCACCTGGCAATGGTATCTGAACGGCGTTGCTATTGGAGGAGCCACAAGCCCCACTTACAGCGTTCCCGCAGGAAACACCGGCGATTACCAGGTACGCTTGCTGGATGGCAGCCTTTGCGCCATCAGTCAGAAATACACCGTGACCAATGCTGCACCTTTTATCGCCGTCAACAGTCCCACCATTTGCGCCAGCACTTCTGCCACCTTACAGGCAGCAGCGCCTCCCGGCAGCAGCTACAGCTGGTCTACCGGAGCCACCACCAACAGCATTGTAGTAAGCCCCACCACGCTTTCCACGTATACGGTTACCGCCACGCTCGGAAGCTGCACTGTACAGGCCATTGCCACGGTGGCCATTAATGCCAATACCGTTTCTGTTTCGGGAAATACCCTGATCTGCGCGGGGCAAAGCACCACCTTAACATTGTCTAATGGACTTTATCACAACTGGAGCGATGGAGGTTCGGGCAGTAGCCTGAATAATTTCTTCACCCAATCCGTCACGGCTACGCCTTCCGTTACCACCACCTATACGGCTATTGCCACTACCGGGGCCAGCGGCTATTATTGTGTAGGCTGGGCGGTTACCACGGTCAGTGTCATCACCTCCTTCAGCGCCAATGCTACGGCGAGTAATACGCTCATCTGCGCCGGCAGCGCGGTTACGCTCACGGCCTCTGCCCCCGGAACAGCCAATTACAGCTGGAACGACGGCGGCTCCTCTTCCTTAAGCAGCTATACATCGCCTACCGTCATTGCTTCTCCCCAAAGCACCACCACCTATACACTGAATGCAGCTCTTGGCAGTTCGGGAGGTTGTACCGCCAGCTCAGTGATTACCATCAGTGTGGTCCCTGTCCCTGCGCTCAGCCTGTCGCCCGGTTCATCCGTCATCTGTGCCGGCGCTTCGGCAACACTGACTGCCAATGCCACGGGTGCCGGTACCTACAGCTGGAGCAGCGGGCAGACCGGAAACGTCATCGTGGTAAGTCCTACTACCCCCACGGTATACACGGTAAGTGCCTCAAACGGCATTTGTTCGGCACAGGCTACCGGAAGTGTTGACATCGAGGCAGCTCCCGTTATCAGCGTTAATCCCGCAGAAATCTGCGTCGGGCAATCAGCCACCTTAACAGCGACGGGCGCTGATAGCTACACCTGGCTGGGCACAGGAACCTCCTCCGGTACCCTCATCGTTTCACCCGGCACTACAAGCACCTACACCTTAACAGGCGAAAGCAGCCTGGGCTGTGCGGCGCAGCCACTCATTGCCACAGTGGTTGTGATTGATGTGACGGCAGACTTCCGGGAAGCGCCGGTGCTCGCAAGCTATCCGCTCAATTCCACGGTAGAGCTTACAAACAGCAGTGTGGGCGCTTTGTCTTATACCTGGAGATTATGTGATGGCTCAGTGCTCAATGCGACCAACACTGCCGTTACGTTAAAAGATACAGGCATCTGTTGTATCCGGCTGGTAGCCTCCAGAGCCAGCTGTTATGATAGCATCAGCCGTTGCTTCCATGTCATCGGCGAATCGCAGATCGTAATCCCGAATGTATTTACGCCGAACAACGACGGAGTGAACGATGTTTTTAAAATCAGGAGCTCCGGCCTCAGGGCACTGAGCTGCGCCATCTTCGACCGCTGGGGGTTGAAAATGTACGAGTGGAATACTCCCGAAGGCTTCTGGGATGGCAAAACAAAATCGGGAACAGCACCCGACGGCACGTATTTTTACATCCTGCACTATACCGATTCGGGTAACACAAGCCATATAGACAAGGGCTTTCTGACGCTGTTCAAAGATTAACGCTTTTTATTGACGATCCTCCGCATTAATGGTAATTTAGGGTTGTCTTAAAAGCCAGCATGTTATTACGGATCAGGATCATCAGCCTTCTCTTTGTGATTGTAAACCAGATAGCGTTTGCCGGCGATTCCCTGTCTGTTCTGCGGGCAAGGAAGATCACCCTTGGCGCTTCTTCCCTGGTCTTGACCGGCGGCTCCCTGATTTACCTGAACCAGGCCTGGTACCAGCAGTACAGCTCCTCGGAATTTCATGTTTTTAATGATAACGACGAATGGTTTCAGATGGACAAATACGGTCATACACTCACCACCTACCAAACCGGGCGCCTGATGATGGGCGCCATGACATGGGCCGGCTATTCCCGCAAAAGCCAGCTCATTGTGGGAGGCATGAGCGGCCTGGCTTATATGACGGCCATTGAAGTGATGGACGGCTACAGCACCGGCTGGGGCTTTAGCTGGGGCGATATGGGAGCCAATGCCCTGGGAAGCGGCCTGGCGATAGGGCAGGAAGCCTTGTGGAAGGAGCAGCGCATCCAGTTGAAATTTTCCTTTTACCAAAGTCCCTATGCGCAATACCGGCCTGAGCTTCTCGGAAAATCCTTGTCGACCCAGGTATTGAAAGATTACAACGGACAAAGCTATTGGCTGAGCGTGAACCCTTCCTCTTTTTTTAAAACGGACAACCGGTTTCCGAAATGGATCAACATCGCCGTAGGTTATGGCGCGGATGGCATGCTGGGAGCCCGCTATAACAATATTGTGGTGATGGACGAAAACGGCAACACCAGGTCATTCGACCGTTACAGGCAATATTACCTCTCGCTGGACATTGATTTTACACGAATCCCGGTGAAGTCTAAATTTTTGAAAGCCGTATTCTCAGGCATCAACATCATCAAAGTGCCTTTCCCGAACCTGGAGCTGAGCCAGGGGAAGCTGAAATTTAATGCATATTAGAGAGAAAGTGTAACCGCGAAGAACACAAAGGATTTTTTGCAGAGTGCGCGTAGAGGAATGGCCCGCGGATCGCGCAGATAGCGGGGATTAGAAAAGGAACAATAGAACGCGGATGACGCTGATTAAGCAGATCAGAGGCAAGGATTTAGAACAGATGAATAAAAAATATTTCTCTCTTATATGTTCTTCTGCTTGTACTGTCATTACGACTTGTCGTGATTGTGATGCCGAAGTATGGTTTAAGAATGAATAAATTCTATGTTTTCTTTCTGTTCCCTATCTTTTCTGTGTTACTATGTGGTTATTTCTCTAATCTTCCTACCTCCGTGCTGAGCATTCCTTTAAAATATTTCTCTTATCTTTAGTTCTTCAAAAAATACGATCATGGAACTCTATACCATCAATACCGGACATTTTAAGCTCGACGGCGGCGCCATGTTTGGCGTAGTGCCCAAATCGATCTGGCAGCGCAGCAATCCTGCGGATGACAATAACATGTGCAGCTGGGCCATGCGTTGCCTGCTGGTGAAGGAAGGGAAGAGGCTCATCCTGATCGACAACGGCATGGGCAATAAGCAGGATGACAAGTTCTTCGGCTACTATTACCTGCATGGCACCGATACCCTCGATAAATCCCTGGCAGCTCACGGGTTTCACCGCGACGATATCACCGATGTGTTTTTAACACATTTGCATTTCGATCACTGCGGCGGAAGCATTCAGTGGAACAGCGACCGTACGAAGCCGGAGCCGGCCTTTAAGAATGCAACATACTGGTGCAACGAAAAACACTGGGACTGGGCTGTGAACCCCAACCCGCGCGAGAAAGCGAGCTTTCTCAAGGAAAATATTTTACCGATCAAAGAAAGCGGGCAGCTGCACTTTGTGGATCCGGAGAAAGCATTTATGCCCGGCTTCGACATGTATGAAGCCAACGGGCATACCGAAGCCATGATGCTTCCGGTGCTGGATTACAAAGGAAGCAAGCTGATCTTTATGGCTGACCTCATTCCTTCGGCCGGGCACCTGCCATTGCCTTATGTGATGGGCTACGATGTGCGTCCGCTCGATACCCTCAAAGAAAAAGAGTACATCCTGAAACAGGCTGCCAATCAGCACTGGACCTTGTTCTTCGAGCACGATCCGGCCATCGAATGCTGCACCGTGAGCCAAACGGAGCGCGGAATCCGGCTGGAGAAAAGCTTTGACCTGAGTGAGTTGTAAGAAAAGCCTAATTGCAAAAAAAGCCCCTGATAGATAAAATCAGGGGCTTTTTTATGAATGATAAATGGCTTACCTGGCAACAACTACTTTTTTAGTGATAAGCACATCCTTGTTTTTCAGTTGAACAAAATAAATACCGCTTTGCAAATGATCGGTGCTTTCACGGAGTGTATTTTCGCCGGCCTGTAAGGAAACCGCTCTTTGGCTCAGCACCCTTCCGCTGATATCGGTCATGCTCAGCTCGCCTTCTGTTTTTTCGACAGAGCTAATCAGCAAGGAGAAGCCGGTATTGGTTGGATTAGGAAACAGGATGACGTCATCGGCGCTGATCGCTTTTTGTTCTTTGATGGAAACAGATCCTGATTCATCAATGGTATTAAGCGTTGTATTCGTGATCACCGGTTCGTTGTAATCGAAATAAATAGCCGCCGTATTTTTAATTTTGGTGCCGGCCGGTAAATGATGTTTCAATTTCACAGAGTAGGTAAACATGCCAGAGCTCATCATGTCGCCATAGGCCGATTTCCATGGAAGGTTAATGTTGTCGAATTTGAACCGGATCACCCCGTTCTCATCGACTTTGGTCGTATAGCTTTTATCCGAGTAGCCCGGGCGTAAGCTGGTGATGTTGAGGTAAGGGCTTAAGGAATCTACCACCACAATGTTCTGGGCATAATAGGTTCCCTCGTTCTGGAAATGGACCACGTAGGTCAGCATGGAATCATTGACACTGATGTAACCAGGAGCACCTGTTCCCCTTGGGCTCACCTCTTTGAAATTCGGATCGTAAGAACTTACCACGATGGCCTGGTGGTTGTTCACATTGTTCCAGGGCGTATTGTCTGTCAACCATGTGGTGGCGAGTGGGGCGGCATGAGCCACTGTATCCTGGAAGGATACAACGGTATTGATCGGAATGTTGGTGGGAACGGTATAATTCACAAACGATGCCGATGCCGCGCCGGCATTGAGCACCGGGAAGCCCGAGGTAATGCTGTACCAGTTAGGATACATGCCCGCATTTTGCTGCGTCAACGCCCATGGGGAAGAGTTGCCGTAAGAAAGCTGCCCGTCGTGCGTGTAGCCCAGCTTAATGGTGCTTTCGGTCAGGGTGCCTTCATTCTGAACAATGACTCTCTGAGTGTAAGGATTGCCCGGTACAGGTTGCGTCATGTTGGTGGTGATGATGTGCAGATCGTGAATAGGGATCACATTATTGGCGAAGTTGGCTGTTGACACACAACCTGACGCCGCAGTGACAGATACCACCGTGTTATTGGCCTGGCAGGAAGCCAACGGATAGATCTGCTGAACAGATTCGGTGATGGTATAAGTGCCTGTAGGCACCTGGAAGCTATACACGCCATTGGCATTGGTATAGGCATAGCCAAATCCGCTGCAATGGATCTGTATGTTATTAATGCCGTTTTCTCCGGCATCGCGTACACAGTTGTTGTTGGCATCAGCATATACGGTGCCGGTGATAGTGCAATAGCAGGAATTGGCGGCCGCATTATAACCGACATGGGTCATGCTGCTGTAATAATTGTTCCTGCAACCATTGGCATCGCTCACCGAAACATAATAATTGCCCGTGGATAATCCCGTAGCGGTGGCGCCCGTCTGCGTGTTGGACCAGGTATAGGTATAAGGAGCGGTTCCGCCCGTCGCATTGGCAAGCACCGAGCCATCGGCTGCATAAATACAGGATGCCGGAGTGGAGGCGAAGCCTACCGTGATAGGATTTGATTGGATGACAGAAGTGTATTTCGTTACTGTACAGCCTACGGCATCCCTGATGGTACAATAGTAGCTGCCAACCGGCACGCCATTGATGGCTGCCGCCGACGAGCCATTGCTCCAGGTATAGGTAAACGGTCCGTTGGTGCCTGATACGGTGGCCGCCAGGGTACCCGTTGTAGCAGGGCAAACAACGCCTGCATTGTTGATCGTCGCGTTCAGCGTGCTCGCCGAAGGAATAAGCGCGGTTCCTGTCCTGATGCAGCCGTTCGCATCTGTGATCTTAAATGAATAATTTCCGCTGGCTTTATTGGAAATGACATTTCCGCTTGTGTTGGTTGGGAAGGTGTACCAAAGGGTGGTATATGGTGCAACGCCACCGGCAGGGGTGAGGGTAGCGGCTCCTGTGGTAAGCGTACAGGCGCTGGGGGAAGTCACATAGGTGGCTGTTACCGGTGTTGTGGCGTTGATGTAAACACTGCCTGTGCCTTTACAGTTGTTGGCATCGGTAATCTGTACATTATAGGTCGTATTGCCCGTCAGGCCCGAAACATTTTGTGTGGTCGCGCCATTGCTCCACAAAAAGGTGTAGGGAGCTGTGCCGCCGCTCACAAAGCCCAGGACGCTTCCATTGTTCTGCACACAGGTGGCGTTCGTGATGCTCGGATTGAAGGTGAGGTTGATGGCCTGTGAAACGAAATAATAGCCGGTTTTGTAGCAACCCTGTGCATCGGTCACCGTACAGTTATAGCTTCCGGATGACAGGCCGCCGATGCTCTGCGAGGTGGCGCCGTTGCTCCATAAGTAGGTGTAAGGGGCTACACCGCCCGAACCCGTTGCCATGGCTGTACCATTCGTGCAGTTGGCGGTAGTTCCGCTCATACTCACGTTGACCGGGGAATTATTCCCTACAAAAGCTCCTATGGATGAGGAGAAGGAATACACGACCCGGCATCCTGTGGCATCGCTCACGCTCACCGAGTATTGCCCGGCAGGTACAGCAGCCGGATTGGTGGCGTAAGATTGTAAGGTGCTTTGGTTGATGAACTGGTAGGAGAAAGGCGCTGTGCCTCCGGTAATATTGCTTACCGTAATAGAGCCGGGAGCAGGGCAGGCAGCGGGCGTAGAAGCAACGGAATAGGTAAACGGAGAGGTGAGTGTCACACTGTCCGTAACGGAAACCGTTCCCGAAGTAGCAACGACCGTAACAAGATTGTTATTACTGTTACCGATGAACGCCGGAATACCGCTGTAACTATCGGTTGCCGAATTTACATTGGCATGCGTCACGCCTGTGGTGCCCGTGAAATAATAGTTGTACGTAACAGGTAAGGCAAGGCCTGTGGTGGTGGCAGAAACCTGCCCGTTGTTGTTGCATGGCTGCGTGACGACAGACAGTGAAACGGATTGCGCATTGACATTAGCCACACCTAAGGTGATACAGGCTAACAGGGAGAGCAGTTTTTTTTTCATGGGAGGTAAGAATTAGTGATTTGTAAGCTAAAATTACAGCAGCCACCGGCAAACGGAAAACCATATTTCGTAAAATATTATGTAGTCACTTTTTATTTTGTTCTCAAAAAAGGTGCTTTATCCTTATTAATTAAGGAATAGTTCGTGTTGCTGGTGTGAAATAATCTTATGCAGACAAATTAAACTTTTCGATAAGCCATACCTTGTATTTGACAATATTGGTGCTGTGTTGCTTATAGCTCGTGTCGCAAAACGCATGGATCAAAGCCCGGCTTGTTTTCGTATTTTCAAAATCGTGTTTATCGATGAGCTGTTTGATCAGCATTAAAAAGTCGAGGTCTTGCTTGTGCTCGGCCGAAGCCAGCGTGGCCTTATAGGTCTTTAGCAGGCCGGATACCAGCTTTAAGCTGTACTCATAATCCTTCAGCTCTATCCGCAGAACAATTTCCAGAAGAATGATCTTGAGCTTAAAACCTTCGTCAATGCTGTTGAACAGCTTGTGGCTGTAGAGCTTTACCAGGTGTGTTAAGGCTGTTTTATAATTTTTCAGCTCGAAATAGGCCCCCGAAAGGTTCAAATAAATATAACCCAGGTGATCCGGATGATTGCTGATGGAAGCGTTGGTCTTCGCTTCGTTCAACACCTCGATCGCCTTTGGCGGATTTACCACCGCATAGTTATTTGCCAGGGCATTATAGTAAAAGAACACGTAATTATTATACAGCATGTTTTTAAACTCCTTCATGGCCTTATGCAAGGTTTCCGCATAGTCGAGGGCGAGCATGTTCTTCTTGTTGGCGGCAAGCGTGTTGCAGATGTAGGCCAGCATCTGCAGCTTAATGGCGTGGTTGTTCTTGGAAAAATGATGGTTTGAGACGAATTCATTGTAGGTCGTGATGGCATACTGCTCCAGGGAAACAAAATCTTTTTTCGAGAGCAGCAGCCGGCTGATGGCATTGTACACCTTGATCCGGAAGGTTAAGTCGTTCTTCAGGTGTTTTTTCCGGTTGAGCTCTTTGATGGCGCGGTTTAAAACCGTCAGCGTGTTTTTCTTCGTTTTGGTGAATGTCTGGCTGCGTTTCAGCTCGTAGATGATATCGGCGAGGGCGTCATCGAGCGTCCTCAGGTGATCGAGCTTGGCCCTGTTCTCGTTCCGTTTCTTCTTATAACCGGCCGGCGAGAGATCGCCGTACTGCATCGACAGGTTGATCTGTTCCGTATAGATCGTGTCCAGCATGGCGAAGTCCTGCATTTCCAGGGCTTTTTTTTCAGCCTTGTTTAAATGGTACAGGGCGATCTTCCATTCATTTTTTGCAGCGTAGATCTTATACAGGCTCAGCTCTCCGTAGATGTAGTGAATATCCGTTTCCTTATAGTAAAATTGCACCAGGCTGTTATTCACCTCGAACAGGAGCCTGTTCTTGAGCTGGTAATACACGTTACGGCTTTTGGCTTCGGGGTATAATTTTTTTAAAATGTGGTCGTCGTCAAAGTCGCGATGCCCGGCTTTTTTGATCAGGTCAAATAATAAAATATCTTTTCTCTCACCGGTTGACTGCGTACGATTTGCATACAGTTTATAGTTGATGATTTCTTCTTTCGACATGGAAAGAATGGAGTCTTGCAAAATAGTCATGGATTTGTTTGCATAATATTCAGACAAAATAAATGATAAAAAATCATTTAAAAGAAATATATTCGTTTATAAATTTTTGTCATGCTAAGGCATCTACTCCTCACTTACGGTTTACTACTGTCTTTTATTGTCATAAAAGCGCAGACGGTCGGTATTTTTGCTTCCAGTTTAACGGTTGCTCCAAGTAATACGGTGGCCAACGGCACCACGGTTTCTATCTACGGGCAGGTGATCAACAATGGAAGCACGTCTGTTACGGATTACCTGCACCTGAACCTCGCCATTGATACAAGCACTACCGGGGTGCCCAAGTATTACTGGCGCTCAACGGTTACCTACTCGGTCACCAATTTTGCTCCCGGCACCACGCACACCTTCGTGGTTACCGATGTCGCCTCAACGGCCAATTCCTATAAGGTAGGAGGAAACGGGACAACCGTCATCGTCTGGCCTATCGTTGGCCCGGTAACAAATACAGCAAGTACGACCGATACCGCAAGAAGCGTCATTTATATTCCGGACCCTGCGTCCACCGGTATCCCCGAATTTGAAAAACTACCTGTTCTGTTGAAAAACCCGCTCGACGAAAATACCGTCCTGGAATACGACCAGGCCATGTATCGCAGGGTAGAGCTTGTGAGTATGGAGGGGAAGGTGATGGAAGGGGCCATTAAAGACCGGGTGCTCATGGTGACCACTTGCCCGAAAGGCATTTATTTTCTAAGGTTTTACAGGAGTTCCGGCACCGGCTTCATTGCCAAAAAGCTGGTGATCCCGTAAAAAAAACGGAGGACCTTTTTAATTCATGATCAGCTCCGGCAAGCCAACGGGCGCCGCGTCGAAGAAGGCGAGTTCGAAGATCTCTACCTGCACATGCTTGATAATAGGAAAGGTTGCCAGGATGTCCATGGCTTCAATCTGGTCTTTTGCCTGCAGGGTCACCCACAGGTTCACACGTGCCATATCCAGAGCATAATTTAAGATCACCCGCTTCTCCAAAAGCTCATTCACTTTTTCGTACTGCAGGGGGATCAATGCAGCAAACCGTGTACTGAATATTTCAGGCAATTTAATGTGTACCTGGAAAACTTCTAAAGTTTGTAAAGGAGTCATTTTTAGTGTATAAATTATAGTAAAAGTAGTGAAGCGATGGTGATTTTGAATTAAATTTGTCGAAATTTAGAAACGAATTAACATACATTATAATCAGATATTATGGGACGTATTTTTGAAACCCGGAAGGCAACCATGTTTAAGCGCTATGCCAAGATGGCAAAGCAATTTACAAAGATAGGAAGAGAGATCGTGATGGCTGTGAAGCAGGGTGGCCCGCATCCTGACCTGAACCCTAAGCTGAGGGCCTGCATTGCCAATGCCAAAGCGGTAAACATGCCTAAAACCAACGTGGAGAGCGCCATTAAACGTGCTTCGGAGAAGGATTCGTCTAATTTCGACGAAATCATCTACGAAGGATACGGCCCTTTCGGGGTGCCTGTGCTGGTAGAATGTGCCACTGATAATCCCACCCGTACCGTAGCCAACTTAAGGGTCTATTTCAGCCGCGCCAATGGCTCGCTGGGGACAACAGGCTCCGTAAGCTTTATGTTTGAGCGTAAAGGCCTCTTTAAAGTGGATGCTACTGGCCTCAACCCTGATGATGTGGAGCTCGACCTGATCGACTACGGCGCAGAAGAGCTGACCTGGGATAAGGAAAACAATGAGCTGATTGTACAGGTGGCCTTTACAGATTTCGGATCCATGCAAAACGGCCTCGAGGAGAAAAAATACCAAGTGAAGGAAACCATCAAAACCTTCATTCCTACTACCAGCAAAGAGCTCACGGAAGAGCAGGAGGAGGAGTTCAAAAAAATGATCGATAAAATGGAAGACGACGACGACATCATGTCCGTTTACCATAACATCGCTTAAGTCCAGGTTCTTTTTTCGTCACGCCCGGCGTGATAGTACACCTGCGCTTTTGGCTTTTGCTGAAGCGCATAGCACACATTTATACAGACCAGTGGAGAAGAAGTGGAACATACATCAGGCAGAGGATGAGCAGGCCGTAGCATCGCTGAAAGAGGCTTTGGGTGTGGAGGATGTCATTGCCAGGCTGCTTGTTCTCAGGGGCATTCACACCTTCGAAGAAGCCAGGACTTTTTTCAGGCCTTCGCTCGACATGCTGCACGATCCTTTCCTGATGAAGGACATGGACACTGCCATCGACCGCATCGTCAGGGCGATTGCCGCCAATGAAAAGGTGCTCATCTTCGGCGACTACGATGTAGACGGCACGACTTCCGTAGCCCTCGTCTATAGCTTCTTCCGGAAATACATCGACCAGATCCGCTATTATATTCCCGACCGGTATAACGAAGGCTATGGGATTTCCATGCAAAGCATCGATTATGCGGCCGAAAACGGCTATTCGCTGGTAATTGCCCTCGATTGCGGCATCAAGGCCAATGATAAGATCGCTTATGCCAACAGCAAACAGATCGATTTCATCATCTGCGACCATCACCTTCCCGGCGATGAGCTCCCGGAGGCATGGGCTATCCTCGATCCGAAGCGTGCCGATTGCCTCTATCCCTATAAAGAGCTTGCCGGCTGCGGCATCGGCTTTAAGCTGGCGCAGGCTTTTTGCAAACGCAATGGCATCGACGATGCGGAAGTATTTAAATACCTCGACCTGGTGGTTACCAGCATCGCTTCCGACATTGTGCCCATTACCGGTGAGAACCGCGTATTGGCCTATTTTGGGCTCAAACAGCTCAACAGTACACCATCTGCCGGCCTCAAGTCGCTCATTGCCTTGAGCAAAAACGAAAAAGAGCTCGACATTACAGCGTTGGTCTTTACCATCGGCCCGCGCATCAATGCCGCCGGAAGGATAGAGCACGGCTCAAAGGCGGTAGAGCTCCTGATCAGCCCGGAAGAAGAAGCCCGGGAATTCTCGGAAAAGCTGAACGTCACCAACCTGCAGCGCCGCGACCTCGATCTGGGAACTACCGACGAGGCCCTGCTGATCATGGAGAACGATGTGATCACACCTTACAGGCGCTCGACGGTGCTGTTCAATCCTTCCTGGCATAAAGGCATTGTGGGGATCGTCGCCTCGCGCGTGATCGAAAAATATTACAAGCCTACCATTATCCTCACGGAGTCCAATGGCATGGTATCGGGCTCAGCCCGCAGCGTGAAGGATTTTGATGTGTATGCCGCCATCGAAAAATGCAGCCACCTGTTGGAACAGTTCGGCGGGCATAAATTTGCGGCAGGCCTCTCGCTCAAAAAAGAAAATGTAGCGGCCTTCCGCGAAGCCTTTGAGCGCCAGGTGGCAGCTACCATCCAGGACTATATGCTGATCCCGATGGTGGAGGTGGATGCCGAAATAAAACTGGATGACATTACCGAAAAGCTGGTGAGGATCTTAAACCAGTTTGCCCCGCACGGCCCGCATAACATGACGCCGGTGTTTGTCAGCAAAGGCGTTGTGGATACAGGCTTTGCCAGGGTCGTAGGAAACAACCACCTGAAACTGGAATTGTACCAGCCCGGGACCAAACTCACAAAAATCGATGCGATTGCCTTTAACAAAGCCGATTACATCCATTTCTTCAAGCGGAATATTCCTGTGGACATCGTGTACAAGATCAAGGAAAATGAATTCCGCGGCAATACCTCCATTCAGCTGGTGATCGACGAGATCAAAGCTTCCTGAGCATTTTTGGGAATTAATTTGCCGGGTTTGGAATTTAAAAGTACTTTAAGCTCCGCTTACACACCCTGAAACGTATTTCTTCTTGGCTTCATGAACGCCATTTTTATATGAGAGAGCTGCTATATACATGCCTGTTTATATATAGCCTGTTATGTTCTTCCGCGCTGTATGCGCAGACAGATTCAACAACCACGCTCAGCTTCGATTTTGACGACCATAAGATCGCGGAAAAAAATAACAGGGTATTTCCGAAGCCGGTTGGCATTTCCCTCACCAACGACCGTTTCGGGAATGAGCAATCGGCGGTATACATCCACGGGCATCTCTACAGCTATCTGAACCTGGGAACATCGCCCCTGCTCAAGCCTAAAACAGGAACGGTTTCATTATGGGTGAATCTGGAACGAAAGGTATTTGCCGGAAAAGGCTATGAGTCTAATCCCATTATGATAACTAAGAATTCTACCCGTGATGATTTTAATGATTCCTATGCGCTGTTCTATGACTTTAAAAGCGAGCGCTTCATGGTCTTTGCGTCCAAAGATTCCACCGAGCAGGCGGGGGCCAATTCGATAGAAAAAGTGATCTTTAATCAGTGGTACCACCTGGTATTTACGTATGATAACACGCACATCGCCTTTTACATTAACGGAGAGCTACAGCTTCGCGCCCGGAAAAATTTTGAAACCATGTTCAATCCCCTCGACTCTGTTATTGTAGGGCATGGGGCCAATAAGAAGAATGTGCGTTATATGCGGGGATCGGTGGATGATATCCGCTTCTTTCACCGCATATTATCGCAGGAGGAGATCATGAGCCTCTATCAGGCACCAAACCCTAATAAAACCCGGAATCTGGTACAGGAGCTTTTAAAGTACGGGGGGATCATTCTCATCCTGATCATTATCATTGTGCTGCTCATCATCCGGAACAAGCGAAGCCTGAAAAAACAGAAAGAGCAGTTCGAGCTTGTTAACCGCATTGCCGAGCTGGAGCTTAAGGTAGTCAAGGCGCAGATCAACCCGCATTTTATTTCCAACTGCCTTGCTGCGATCCAAGAGCTGATCTATGATGATGTGGATAAGGCCGGGCAATACATTGCCAAATTCAGTTATTTTCTGAGGCAGGTGCTCAATTATTCCGATAAGAATTACATCACCTTATCCGAAGAGCTGGAGATTGTGAAGCTGAACCTGGAGCTGGAGGAATTGCGGTTTAAAGATCAGTTTAGCTTTGCGTTTGACATTGATGGACACGCCGACACCGATCAGCTGATTCCGGCCCTGATCTCCCAGCCCTTTATCGAGAATGCCATCTGGCACGGCCTGCTGCCTCTCCAGCACCAACGGCCCGCCAGGCTCTGGCTTCGGGTCATTCAAAAGGCAGATACGATTTGTATAGAAATAGAAGACAATGGTGTAGGGCGGAAGCCTTCTGCGGATCCGGAAGCAAATCATAAAGGAACGAAGCTGGTGCTGGATAAAATAGAAACCTTAAACCGCCTGTCGAAAGGGCTGAATCACCAGGTGGAGATTATAGACCTGAAGGATGAAGCCGGCCGGCCGGCAGGAACAAAAGTTATTATTCTTATACACACGATGAAATCATGAAATCAATTACAGCCCTGCTTATTGATGATGAAATGCACAACAGGAATGTGCTCAGGAGATTGCTCGGAAAGCATTGTCCGGATGTGGAGATTATAGGCGAAGCCCATAGTGCCCATGCAGCATACGACCTGATTACCGGTAAAAAGCCAGCACTGATTTTTCTCGATATTAAAATGCCCGGTAAGAACGGTTTCGATTTGCTGAGGATGTTTGAGACCATTGAGTTTGAAGTCATTTTTGTATCGGCCTTTGATGAATATGCGATTACCGCGTTTGAGTTCAATGCCCTGGCCTATATATTAAAGCCGATTGATTTTACAAAACTGATCAGCGCCGTAACGAAAGCTGTTGACAGGATCCGGCGGAATAAAGCTGATCTGGATATATTCCGTTTCATACAAACGGTGGAGGAAAAAAATAACCTGGTCACTAAAATAAATATCCATCACGGGAATCATGTAATCCTCGTGAACATCAGCGATGTGGTTTCTATCGAGTCGATCAAAGATAGCGTAGAGATCAGGACCATCCACGGAGAGCGGTTCTTTTCCACGAAAGGGATCAAGCTGTTTGAGCGTTTGCTGGATCTGCAGAAGACCTTTGTGCGGATCAACCGCGGCGTGATTATCAATACCTGTCATATTGTTGGCTACAGCAAAGGCGAAGTTTGCATCCTGGCCATGCCGGGAGATCACTGCTTTGAAGTGTCGCGCCGTAAAAAATCGGAGGTGCTGGCGAGGTTGCAGCTCATTTGATTTCATGATGTAGCAAAAACCCCGTAAGTGGTAGTAAAGGTCTTTTGAAGACGATCTAATTTTGTTTTCAAACCCCTTAAATCTATCACTATGAAAACACAACTCATTTTAAATGAACCGAATTCCGGCGCCCGCGCTTTGCCTGCGCTTGCCGGCGAATCAGTACGCCGTTGCCGGATGAAGCTTGAGGGCCTCTGCCTGATTCTTTTTACCATCTTCACCCTCAGCCATGTCAAAGCGCAGGTAGGCACTTTAATCGGGATAGGAGGCGATTGTGGTCCGCATCCTTTTTCGATTTGTCCCACTCAAACGATCGTTCCTATCGGTTATCCGGGGAGCTACTATTGTGCCAATAATTCTTTTGGAACCCAACCGGGCGCGTCGTTTAATATTCCGGGAGGAGGATGGATTGTGAACCGGCTATCCTGGTTTTTTTCAGCCACTGTCAACGGACAGTTAAGAGGGTATGATTCAGGACCGACGCTTCAGACTTTGAATTTCCTGGCAGGTGATAATATCGCTCCACAAAGCTATTCAGGAAGCATGGTGCAATTCCTGAAGAATGGTGTTGCTTTCGGCCCCCCTTTGAATATGAACACATTCTCGATTTCTATTAATCCGGTAGTGTTTGGCAACAACAGCTTTACCTATTGCCCATCGCCGGACAGCATGTTGTCAATTAGTCCCATTGTGCCGGGGCAGGGCGGCCCCTGGAATTTCAGCTGGTTGCCTGGTGGGCTAAGCGGAAATCCCTTATCTGTTGCTCCTACAGTCAATACCACATACACCGTAACGGCCACAACCACTACCGGAAACTGCGCCTCCGTAGCAACTGTATCGGTTATCGTGAGCTGCCCTCCTCCCAGCTGCTGCATTGGTAATCCTTGCCTGTCAAGCACCAAGAATCCGCTGACTTCTACCTGGGAAGTGCCGATGAGAAATTTCAATTACGTTTTCAGAAGAAGCACGGAAGAAAAAGGATTGGTGGGCATAGGCGTTGTAGCCTGCACACCGGGCAATTTGCTGGAGGTAAACAAAGGGCAGGTGAATAGCATCAGTGGCTTGCGTCTGACAGACCTTGCAACCGCAACGCCTTTAGCGGCTAATAACAAAGCGCTGAGCGTAGATGCCAACGGGGATGTGATCCTGGTGTCGGGCTCCGGAATTTCCAATGCCTGCGCCACGGCCAATTACGTTCCGGTGACGGTAGCAGGCGGCAATTTAAATTGCAGCCAGATCTTTGATGATGGTACCTCGGTAGGCATCGGCACCAATACCGGTTTTACGTACACCTGGCCGGGAGGCCTCACAGGCCCTACAGCGCCTCCGGGATCCGGAACGGTGAAGCTGAACATCAACGGTGTTTCCAAAGCCCTCGCTTACTTTGCCACATCCGATCAGCGCTTTAAACGGGAGATCAGGCCCATCAGCAACGCTTCTGAAATTTTAAGCAAGCTGGAAGGGAAAACCTATTTCTGGAAAACGGAAGAATACAAAGACAAAGGATTTTCAACACTCAGGCAGTATGGCTTCATCGCACAGGAGCTTGAAAAAGTGGTTCCGGAAGCAGTAGCTACCGATGAGAACGGCTACAAAAGTGTGAACTATGATATGATCGTCCCGATCCTGGTGCAGAACGCTAAAGAACAAGCGGATGAAATCAAGGACCTGCAAAAGCAACTGGACGAATTAAAGGAAACGGTAAAATCCCTGGCGGGTGCTAATGCCTCCGGTATCAAAGGCAATGGCTCGCAAAGTGTGAGCCTGTCTGATAAAAATGCCGTGATCTTAAACCAGAATGTACCGAATCCATTTGCGGAGAGCACGGTGGTGACGTATACCATCGGTCAGGATTTTGTGAAAGCACAAATTCTATTCAGCACCACAGACGGTAAGGTCATTAAAACGGTTGACATCAGGGAAAAAGGCACAGGCACACTGAATGTGTTTTCCAATGACTTGAGCAGCGGGATATATTCCTACAGCCTCATCGTGGATGGAAAAGTGATCGATACCAAAAAAATGATGAAGGAATAAATGAGGCATCCGCACGGTATTTAGTAAAAGAGAGGAAGCTACTTCCTCTCTTTTTGTGCTTTTGAAGCAGTTATTGACCCTGACGCGCTGTGCAAAAATATCCTTTTACGGTCGGTGTTTTCAGATGTGATTCTCTACCTTTGGTTTTTGCGATAACCCCCTGTAGAACTGATATTTTGAAACACTTTATTTTTTTAGTCAAGACGTGGATCGTATGCCTTATGGTTCTATCCCAGGGTCTTAAGGCGCAGCCCTGTTCAGGTTCATTATTGTTCGATAACAATAATCCTGCTGTAAACCTTCCTGCCGGCAACCAGTATTACTCCGGTGCTAACGGCGGTTATACCTGGGAATGCTGGTTTAAGCTCAACCAGCCTTTCAATGGCAATGTACGCCCGCTCATCAATGCGGTGGATGGCGTTACCTTCGAAGATATGTGGCTTGGATTTGGCTGGCAGGGCGGCTGGTTCAATAACCCGGTAACGAGCCTGGTGTTTAAAGTTGACGGTCCTAACAGCACCCCACCTTCAGGTCCTAATTGCAACTATGCACCCCCCGGAGGTTTTATTATCGGGACCTGGTATCACGCAGCGGGTGTGATGAATTATACGACGCAGAGAGCAGTGCTTTACCTCAATGGTGTGGCGGTGGATACGAGAACCGTAACCGTACCGCCTATCACGAGGGTTATTCCCGGCGAATTAAGTTACAATTGGTCGAATACGCCGGTTCCGTTATTCGGAAATATGGATGAAGTGCGGATCTGGAACCGGCCTTTAACCGCTACGGAAATAGCCGCCAATTATGATAAGTGCCTGAGTGGCTCCGAGCAAAATCTGTTGTTGTATTACCGTTGCAATCAGCCCGGTGGAGCGAATGTGCCCGATGCCACTTCCAACGGCCTTACCGGTACATTTTCTACCAATGCCGGCTGGTCTTCTCAACAGGCGCCTGTTACAGGAACGGCCTGCGGGGGACCATCTCCTACGGTAAGCGTAGCAGCGGGTTCCACAACACTCATCTGCGTCGGGGAAACGGCAACCTTAACGGCCACGGGCGCTTCATCCTATACCTGGAGCACAGGGGCAAACACCGCTGGCATCGTTGTAAGCCCTGCCGCAACGAGCAGCTATACTGTACAATCAATGGCTGTAACCTGTAACAGTACCAGTACCGCTTCTGCTGTTGTGACGGTATCTGTAAATCCTTTACCTGCGCTAAGCGCCGCGGCTTCGCCGACGCTTCTTTGCAGTGGCGGCTCATCCACCTTGACAGCGGGTGGAGCTATGTCTTATACGTGGAATGCCATAGGACTTCCTTCCGGAAATACAAATACGGTGATCGTGGTGAATCCCACGCAAACAACGCTATACACGCTCACGGGAAGCAATGGAAGCTGTATAAATTCTTCTACTGTATCCGTAACAGTCATCAGTAATACGGTTGTCGTACAGGATATGGCCATTTGCCCCGGACAAACCGGAACGCTTACCGCTACAGGCGCCACAAGTTATGCCTGGACTAATGCGGCAACCTTGTCTTCTTCCACGGGAAGCCTGGTGGTAGCATCACCCGCATCGACACAAGCCTATACCGTTACCGGAACAACCGGCGTGTGTACCAACAGCGCAGTTGCAACAGTGAGTGTCGTCTCAAATCCTGTTATCACCGTAAGCCCCAGCACAACAACGGTATGTCCCGGTACGGCAGCCTTATTAACGGCATCGGGTACGGCATCCTATACCTGGTCGCCGGTAGTAAGTCCTGTGAGTGTTGATGGCAGCACGGTAAGTGCAAGCCCTTCTGTGAATACGACCTATACAGTGACCGGTGGCATCGGGACCTGTACCAATACAGCCCTTGTCTCTATTTCCGTTTTGCCATCGCCAACACTTGCAACGCAGGATCAAACGGTCTGCGCCGGGAGTTCGGCTACACTCAGTGCCTCCGGGGCAGTTACCTATACCTGGCAGCCGGGAGCACATACAGGTTCCGGAATCAGCGTTAGCCCGGCTTCCACACAGCTGTATACGGTAAGCGGAACTTCTGCTTCCGGATGTATCGCTGTAGCATCGGCAAGTGTCACGGTAGTTCTTCCACCGGCACTTACCGTAAGCGGTAATACTGCCACGCTATGCTCCGGCTCATCGGCGACCCTGTCGGCCTCCGGCGCCTCTTCCTACAGCTGGATGCCGGGCGGGGCCAATACATCCGGCCTGGAGGTTTCTCCAGCCGCTACAACAACGTATACAGTGAGCGGAGAAGATCATCTTGCCGGCTGCATTTCAACAGGAACACTCCTGCTGACGGTGTTACCGGCTCTGAGCCCGACCATCAGTGCTAAAGAAGAAATCTGCCTGGGACAGTCCACTAAGATCTATGCCTCCGGTGGTAATATGTATCAGTGGAATCCATCTGCAGGCATTAAAGATCCTGCGGATCCTGTCATTGCTGTCAGCCCTTCGGTAAGTACCATTTATAGTGTCACGGTATCTTCTTATACAGCTTGCCCGGTGACTGCCACGGTAGAGATTACCGTTAACCCCCTGCCTGTTGTTTTTGCAGGAAATGATACGATCGTGAATATGGATGAGGTGATCGGCCTGACAGGTACAGGCAATGTACCTGTAGGCTTTATCTCTTCAACGGGCCAGCCTCTGAATTGTACTTTTTGTTCAGCCATCCTGGTGAACCCGCAGGAGAATACCTGTTATACACTCATGGGAGAAAACGTGTACCGTTGTGTGGCTTTCGATGAAGTGTGTGTCAGCGTCACCAAAGACTGGAATGTTTATATTCCCAATACCTTTACACCGAACGGAGATGAGGTCAATGATGCCTTCTTAGCTTATGGTTACGGCATCTTATCCGTCGACCTGCAAATCTTCGACCGCTGGGGAGAATTGATTTTTAAGGAAGAGGATACCCGCACCGGTTGGGATGGTAAGAGAGGTGGTGTGCTCTGTGAGCAAGGTGTATACACCTATAAGATGCGTCTTCATGTTATGACCGGTCAACAAACAGAGCGGGTAGGGCACGTCACGCTTCTTCCGAAGAAATAGATCATTTCAGAAAGCTGTCGATCGCCATTGCATAGCCTTTCAGGCCAAAGCCGCTGATGCTGCCTTTGCAGTGTTTGCCCAGGTAGGATACGTGCCTGTAATCTTCGCGTGCAAAAATATTGCTGATGTGTACTTCCACCACCGGTGTATTGATGGCGGCCACCGCATCGGCAATAGCTACCGAGGTATGTGTGTAAGCGCCGGCGTTGAGAATAATCCCATCGTGATCGAAGCCCACCTCATGAAGCCGGTTGATGAGCTCGCCTTCCACATTGCTCTGAAAATAAGAAAGCGCTACAGAGGGAAAATTCTGTTTCAGCTCCTGCAGGTAAGCATCAAAGGATTGATCGCCGTAAATGTTTTTTTCCCGGGTGCCCAAAAGGTTGAGGTTGGGGCCGTTGATTATTGCTATCTTTAACACGTTGGATGATTTTTATCTGACATCTAATTTAGACATTCAGCTGAAACTCTGGAAGACAAATATTGAGGATTTTAAATATTACCTGAAAGTCGAGAAATCATTTTCGGAAAATTCAGTCGTTTCTTATGAAACCGATATCGAAAAGCTTTGCGCTTTTATAGAGTCCTACCATCCCTCGAAAAGGCCGGAGGACGTGACGTTGAAAGACCTGCAGGAGTTCCTGAAATGGCTGGCTGATTTTCACCTCACCGAAACCACGCAGTCCCGCATCATATCGGGCATCAAGCATTTTTTCAAATTCCTGGTCCTTGAAAATTATATCCGCAACAGCCCGGCCGAGCTGCTGGAAACGCCGCGCATCAGGCGTAAACTCCCGGTATTCCTGAGCGTGGACGAGATCGACAGGATGCTGGGGCTCATCGATCGCAGCACGCCGGAAGGAGAACGTAATGTGGCTATGCTGGAAACCCTTTACAGCTGCGGGCTCCGGGTGTCGGAGCTCATTGCCTTAAAGCTCACCGGCATTCATAAGGAAGATGGATTTATCAGCGTGATCGGGAAAGGAAATAAGCAACGCCTGGTGCCGATCGGTCGCTCGGCCCTGAAGCTGATCGACAATTACGTGACGCATCACCGGAATAAGATCAACATCAAAAAGAACAATGAGGATATGATCTTCCTCAGCAAACGCGGGACACCCATCACGCGGCAAATGGTATTTTATATCATCAAAGACCTCGCAGAAAAGGCTGGCATCCGGAAAACATTAAGCCCTCACACCTTCCGGCATTCCTTTGCCACGCACCTGGTGGAAGGTGGCGCCGATCTGCGTGCCGTGCAGGAAATGCTGGGGCATGAAAGCATTACCACCACCGAGATCTACACACACCTCGATCAGCAGTTCTTAAGGGATAACATCCTTAGCTATCATCCGCGCAATAAACGGAGTAATTAGTTTTTAGAAGAGGCATTTAACCGCAGAGACGCAAAGAAGGCGCAGATTTCGCAGAGGATTTTTAAAAAATTACATCCTCAACTTATGTATGTCAAAACTCTGCGCGCTTTGCGGTTACATGATCTACGCCTTCTCGATGATCGCCGCGTAGCCTTGTCCTACACCGATACACATCGTCACTAAGGCATATTTTTTATTCTGCTCATGCAGCTCGATGGCCGCCGAGTTGATGATCCTCGCGCCGGTCATGCCCAAAGGATGCCCGAGTGCGATGGCGCCTCCGTTCGGGTTGATGCGCGGGTCTTTATCATCGAGGCCCCATTGGCGGGTGCAGCCCAGCGCCTGTGAAGCAAAGGCTTCGTTCAGCTCGATGATGTCGATATCGTTCCAGCTCAGGCCTGCTTTTTTCAGGGCCAGCTTCGCCGCTTCCACCGGGCCCAGGCCCATGATGCGCGGCTCGATACCGGTCACGGCGCTGCTCACGATGCGCGCCAGCGGTTTTAAGTTGTAGGATTTAATGGCGTTTTCTCCGGCAAGCAGGAGAGCGGCGGCGCCGTCGTTGAGGCCGGCGGCATTGCCCGCCGTCACGCTTCCGTCTTTTTTGAAAGCCGGCTTTAATTTCTGAAGGCCTTCTAAGGTTGTAGCGGGTTTTGCAAATTCATCCTTGCTGAACAGGATGGCATCTCCTTTTTTCTGAGGGATCTCCACCGCCACGATTTCTTTTTCGAAGCGTCCGGTGGCAGTAGCTTTGGCCGCTTTCTGCTGGCTCCATAAGGCAAAGGCATCCTGATCTTCGCGGCTGATCTTGTGCATCTCCGCGACATTCTCCGCCGTTTCGCCCATGGCATCCACACCGTATTGCTCCTTAAGCTTCGGGTTGATGAACCTCCAGCCAAAGCTGCTGTCGAATAGCTGCTGGTCTCTTCCGAAAGCAGAACCTGCTTTGCTCATGACGAGGGGCCCGCGGGTCATATTCTCCAAACCCGAAGCGATCATCAGCTCCGCATCGCCCAACTGGATATACCTGGCGGCATCAATCGTGGCGCTTAGGCCCGAAGCACACAGCCTGTTTACGGTTTGTCCCGGAACGCTCACCGGCAGTCCCGCCATCAGCGAAGCCATGCGGGCCACGTTGCGGTTATCTTCACCGGCCTGGTTGGCGCAGCCCATGATTACATCACCCACCTGCGCCCAATCAACCGACGGATTTTTTTTCATAAGTTCTTTTAGGACGATCGTTCCAAGATCGTCGGTGCGAACCACAGATAGAGAGCCTCCGAAGTTGCCGATCGGTGTTCTGACACCATTGATGATATAAGCCTGTTGCATAAAATTCCGTGTTTAATAAATACGGTACAAAACTATTCTTTTTGATGGGATAGGAGATAAAAACCGGATGATTTTAGACGATTCGCTCAGTGTGATGCCCGATTTAAAAGTTTTTTCATTTTTTGACATACTAAAGTCGGCTGATTTTCGTTTCTTTGTAGTTGAAAAACAATTATTTAAGGCTTTTGTTGAAGCGCTTCACACCACATATTTTTCTGCTGGCGGCCCTGCTCATTTCCATGGCCGCTTTCGCTCAGCCCGGTCCGCCTTCCTTGCGCTGTGCAGCGGTGAATGCTGTCGGAAATGTGAGCCTTACCTGGGTCATCCCCCCGGATCCCGCGTCGCAGTTTACCGTTTACGAGGTTTATAATTCGGCTTTGGCAACAGGTCCTTTCACGATGGTGGGAACGGTGAATGTGTATGCGCAAAATACCTTTTTGCATGCCACAAACGACGGGACGGTACAATCCCAATACTACTACATCCGAACGATCAGCAACGGCGGGGCCAGTATTTCCGCGCCCTCGGATACCATCCGTTCCATCTTTCTTAATATTGCTAATGCTGCGAGTGGCAGGCCTTCCTTAACCTGGAACAAGATCCATACGCCGCTGTTGCCAACGGGTTCGCCTACCTTTACGCTTTCCCGCCAATCGCCCCCGGGAGCCTGGACCACCCTTTACACCGGTACCAGGATGAATTACATTGATACCATCAGTATTTGCACGATTTTTTACAATTATAAAGTGGAAACACCCGATGCACAGGGCTGTATCTCCCAGTCCAATATCAACGGAGGCCTGTACCAGGATCTGACACCGCCCAATGTGCCTTTCCTGGATTCTGTATCCGTAAACCCGGACGGCTCAGTTACCTTAGGCTGGGAAGCCTCTACATCAGCTGATGCCACACGCTACGTGGTGTACCTCTCGGGTGCCACCAATCTTCCGATCGATACGATCAACGGCAGGCTCAGCACCAGCTATACCTATACCAATTCAAACGCCTCTTCAGGTGCGGAGACCTACGTCATTGCGGCGATGGACAGCTGCGGGAATATCAGCCAGCTGACCAACAGCGGGCATAAGACGATCTACCTGGGGCTTAATTATAACTTCTGCGCGCGTACGGCCATGCTCTCCTGGGCCAATTACGGCAACCTGCCCAAAGGTATTTCCAAATACAACGTGTATTGTTCCATCAATGGCGGAGCGGCCACGATGATCGGCACCACCTCTTCCAATGCGTTTTCGCATCCGAACCTGAATCCGGGAGATACGTATTGCTATTATGTAAAGGTGTTTAATAACGGAGAGGGAATCACGGCCAATTCCAATGTGAAATGCATCCTGGCCACAGCACCGCAGGGCCCGGCCTATGTGTACCTGCGCTCGGCAAGTGTGACGCCGGACCAGCTGGTGGCGGTGACTTACGTGATCGATAACAGCAGGTCATACAAAGGCGCTACGATTTTCAGGTCGCTGGATGGCATTCATTTCAGCCAGGTGTTTTACCAGGCTGCCGGCTCGGGCACCATCAACACCTACGTGGATAAGGATGTGAAGACCTACGACAAAAATTATTATTACAAGCTCCAGATCTCCGATAGCTGCGGAAATCCCGGACCTTTCAGCAATGTGGCGAAAACATCGCTCCTGAAAGTGTCCAACGACCATGAGAATATCTATTTCAATACACTGACCTGGGACGATTATACCGGTTTTTCGGGTGGTGTGCAGTCTTACAATATTTACCGGGCGGTCAACGGTGTTTTCAATCCCGTTGCCGTCGATAATGTGCCTTACGGCACCAGGATCTACGTGGACAATGTCGAGGAGTTCAGCAGCGACCAGGGAAAATTCTCCTATTATGTAGAGGCTGTGGAAGGCCCCGGAAATATCTATAGTTATAAAGATTCGGCACGCTCGAATGTGGCCGATGCCTATGTGGAGGTGAATGTGTTTGTACCCAATGCCTTTTGCCCGAAAGGTGTCAATAAGATCTGGATGCCGGTAGCGCAGTTCGTGGAAAAAACGGATTATAACGTCACGGTGTTCGATCGCTGGGGAACAAAGGTGTTCCATACTTCCAGCGATACCGAAGGCTGGGATGGCTCAGGTACGACCGACGAGGTGTTTGTGTACCTGGTGGAATATAAAAACGCCCGCGGCGAGTTTATCCAGCTGAAAGGCCACGTCACGATGATCCGCTAATGCTTATTTCTTAGCACCGGATGTTTAATAAGTTTCTTTTGCCGTCTCCTTTATACCTGTATCCTGTTCTATTTTTGGGATTATAAAGATGATGAGCCGTTTCTCTGTCCATAGTATTATTGCGTTTATGTTGCTGGCCTATCTGCTGCCGGCGCAGGTCAAAAAAACAGAGCCATCCATCACGCGGGTGCTTTTCGTGTTTGATGCCAGCAATAGTATGAAGGCCAAACACGGCAGCCAGACACGGATCCAGGGTGCCAAGGACCTCTTCTATAAATTCATTGACAGCCTGAGCCGGAAGCCGAACATGCAGTTTGCCCTGCGCATGTACGGGCATACGGTGAAATACCCGCCCGGCGATTGCAAGGACTCGAAGCTGGTAGTACCTTTCGGGAAAGGGAATGCCGCCCTCATTAAATCCAAAGTATCGGAGGCACAGCCTACCGGTATCACACCGATCGAGCATTCGCTGACGGAATCGGCCAATGATTTTCCGGATGCCAAAGCGGTAAACATGATCATCCTCATCACCGACGGGATCGAGGAGTGCGGGGGCGATCCCTGCGCTGCACGGCAGAAGCTCATGGAAAAAGGCATTGTGTTCAAGCCTTTCATCATCGGCATCGGCTTATCGCCGGAACAGATCAAAACCTTTGAGTGCGTGGGTGATTACTACGATTTTGATGATGCCAATACCCTGGTGGATATCAGCGCCATCATCTCCAAACAGAAGCTCAACAAAACATCCTCGCAGGTGAACCTCCTCGATACGAAATCGCTCCCGACAGAGACTAATGTGAACATGACCTTTTACAATACCGCTTCGGGCAGGTATGTGTACAACTACATCCATACGATGAACCGGCTGAATAACCCGGATACGCTGTACCTCGATGACTTCCCGACCTACAAAGTGGTAGCGCATACCATACCGCCGGTGGAAAGCAAGGACATAAAGCTTACACAAGGCAAGCATACGATTATCCCGATCGATGCGCCACAAGGTTATATAGAGCTGAAGCGCCCGCAGGGCGTTTATAATTTCAACGAGCGCATCAAAACCATCGTGAGGAAAGGCAACAGCGACATGAAAACGCTGAATGTGCAGCAGATGAATACGGTGGAGAAATACATTACGGGAAGCTACGACCTCGAGATCCTGACCCTGCCGCGGACTTATATCAACGGAGTGAAAGTGGACCAGTCGCAAACCAAAACCGTGGAGCTTCCCAACGCCGGTATGCTCACCGTAAAAGCCCTGGAAAACGGCGACGGCTGCATTCTGAAAGACACGAAAAAACTGGAATGGGTTTGCAATCTCAGCAGCGCTACCTCGCAGGTGTATTACCTGCAGCCCGGTAATTACCGCATCGAGTGGCGCTCCAGATCCTTAAAGGGTTCTATCTACACCATCGAGAAAAAATTCTCTGTTCGCTCGGATATGGAAACGAAGGTGGAGCTGTATAAATAATCAACCACCGGTTCCGCTGGCTGAGGCTCTCGAAGCCGCGGAATATCAAATAGCTCCCGCTTTCTTTTTCCTGAATTTATTGGTTACCAGCTTCAACACATCCCTGATGCGCATGGAAGTATCTTTTAAAATTTCTTGGTGTGTTCTGGTCACATAAAGCCTATAGAGAAAACCGCCGGCGAGTGCGATGGGGATACCGATCACCGCTTTGGTAATGGTATACCAAACGGGAGCATGTTTCCACAGAAAGAGGGTGCCCAGCAACCACATAATGGCTTCTTTTGATCCGAGGAAGATAATGGCTTTCCGGGCCCGGTCGCGCGCCACGCGTGCAGTAACGAAGGCGCCGGTCATGGCAAAGATGCTGTGATACATCAGCGCAATGATTAGTAGGTGTGTTTCAAACAGGGGCCTGAAAGGAGCAGGGAAGAGGCCGCAGAGGTAAAGGATAAAGCGGGTGGTAACAGATAATACCATCGACGTCGCCAGGCCGGCGATCACGGCTAGGATAAAACGGACGGTGATGCCTTTAGGGATCTTCATGCCCTGTTCCTGAAAATCTGATGCCAGTGCATTTTGAGATGTTATATGAAATTTTTTGGAGAACACCATCGCATACCTACGCCCGCCTGAACGCATTCATTCGGGCAGGGCATGCCCAGAATTGTATAGGCTTCACACGCTCCGGAGGAGCGTTATGTTGTCCTAAAAACGTTTTCTCCTGGCACAAGATCCTGGTAGGGCTAAGTGGTCAATGCAAAATCTTAAAGATCATCTCCTTCATCAGCTCGCCGTTGCTTACGCCGGAATTGTCCACGCCTTTGGTTTTGAGGTCGTATTCTTTCAGGTAGCTGAAGATGGCTTTCAGCTTCGCGGTACCGTAATTCTGGGCTGCTTTGGCATACCCATCCACAAAGAAAGGATTAACACCTAGGGCTTGCGCTACGGCAAATTTGGATTTGTCGGGAGAGAAGTGGTATAAGAGGATCTTGGAGTAATAGCCGTACAGGGAGCTGAGCGTCATCACCGCCGGGTGTTCTTTTTCGTTGGCCGAAAAATAGTTGATGATGCGGTTGGCTTTTAAAATATCCTTTTTGGCCAGGGCATCCTGTAATTCGAAGACGTTAAATTCCTTACTGATGCCGATGTTATCCATCACCAGCTCGGCGGTGATCTCCTCGCCTTCCTTCAGGTTGATCAATAGCTTCTCTACCTCGTTGCTGATCTTCGAAAGGTCGTTGCCCAGGAACTCCGCGAGCAGGAAAGAGGCTTTCACGCCGATCTTGAATTTTTTATCCTGTACGAAATTGGTGATCCAGTCGGGCAGCTGGTTGTCGTAAAGCTTTTTGGTTTCTATAAATACATGGCTCTTTTGCAAAGATTTATAAACCGTACTGCGTTTGTCGAGTGTTTTGTATTTGTAGCAAAACACCAGGATCGTAGAGGTTTGGGGTTGTTGCAAATAGGCGGCCAACGCATTGCCGGCACCCGATGATTTTTTGGCCGGCGCTTCATCTTCCTCATCGTCATCTCCGCCACCGGAGCTCTTGCCCAGCTCTTTCAGGTTCTGTGCTTCTTTCACGATCACCACCTGGTATTCGCTCATCATCGGGAAGCGCTTGGCTGCACCGATGATGGTGGCCAGGTCGACATCCTTTCCATACAGGATGGTCTGGTTGAATTCCTGCTCGCTTTCGTCGAGGGCATTCTTCTCAATGTAATCGCTGATGAGGTCGATGTAATAGGCTTCTTCCCCGCTTAGAAAATAAACGGGCTTGAAGATCTTGCGCTTCAGGTCGGTGAGTATTTGTGTGACTTCTTTCAAGTTTTTAATTTTTTTTGTACCGGGGCTTCGATGGCGCTCAGCCACCGGTTTTAGTTATGCTCAGTCATGGTAGGTGGCTGAGCGCCATCGAAGCCTACTTCTTAAAGAAAAAATACACGGCTGCAAACAAACATAAGAAACCAAAAAAGTGATTCCAGCGCAGGGTTTCCGTTTTGAAGAATACCAGGGTAAAGATCACAAAAATACTGATGGAGACTATCTCCTGGATGATCTTGAGCTGGAACATATTAAACGGCCCTCCGGTGGTATCGCTTCCTATTTTATTCGCCGGCACCATCAGCGAGTACTCCAGCAGGGCAATGCCCCAGCTGATGAGGATGGTGGTGATGAGGCCAACGTGCTTGAACTTGAGATGCCCGTACCAGGCAATCGTCATAAAGGTGTTGGAGGCAACCAGCAGTAATATGGTTTGTAATGCTTTAGGCATGTGTTGTTTTAAATAATTGGCTTCCCACCCTTCGACTCCGCTCAGGGTGACATGTAATTTTCTTTCTACTTATTCCTCTCAATCAGCTTTTCTAAAATATCAATGGCCGATTTGCTGATCACTGTTCCCGGCCCGAATACGCCCGATACACCGGCCTTGTAGAGGAAGTCGTAATCCTGTTGGGGGATAACGCCTCCCGCAATCACCATAATATCTTCACGCCCGTATTTTTTCAATTCTTCAATCACCTGTGGCACCAGTGTTTTATGGCCTGCTGCCAGCGATGACACGCCGAGCACATGCACGTCGTTTTCCACGGCTTGCTTAGCGGCTTCTGCCGGTGTCTGGAACAAAGGGCCGATGTCTACGTCGAAGCCCATATCGGCGAAGCTTGTCGAGATCACTTTGGCGCCCCGGTCGTGTCCGTCCTGTCCCATTTTGGCAATCATGATCCTCGGGCGACGTCCATCCAGCTCTGCAAACTGATCGGCCAGCTCTTTGGCTTTTAAAAAATAGCTATCCATGCTGATTTCTTTACTGTATACTCCGGCAATGCTGCGGATATTGGCTTTGTAGCGGCCGAACACTTTTTCGAGCGCGTAGGAGATCTCTCCCAGGCTGCAACGCACGCGGGCGGCGTTAATGGCCAGCTCCAGCAAATTGCCTTTTCCTGTTTGTGCCGATTCGGTCAGGGCATTCAGGGCCTTTTCGACCCCGGCCGCATTCCGCTCCGCTTTTAATTTTGCCAGGCGCTCCAGTTGCTGCGCCCTCACTTTGGCATTGTCCACATCCAGGATCTCGATGTTTGTTTTCTCATCCGTCTGGTAGAGGTTTACGCCTACGATCACATCCTTGCCGCCGTCGATGCGCGCCTGCTTGCGGGCAGCTGCTTCTTCGATGCGCATCTTGGGAATGCCGGTCTCTATAGCTTTGGCCATGCCGCCTAATTTCTCGACCTCCTCAATCAATGCCCAGGCTTTTTGTGCCAGCTCATGGGTGAGCGTTTCCACGTAATAAGAGCCGGCCCATGGGTCCACCACTTTGCAGACATTGGTTTCGTTCTGTAAAAACAATTGGGTGTTACGGGCAATGCGTGCGCTGAAATCCGTTGGTAAGGCAATGGCCTCATCGAGGGCGTTGGTGTGCAGGCTTTGTGTATGGCCCATCGCCGCAGCAAGCGCTTCCACGCAGGTACGGGTCACATTATTAAAAGGATCCTGCTCCGTGAGGCTCCAGCCGCTGGTCTGGCAATGCGTACGCAGGGCCATCGACTTGGCGGATTTAGGGTTGAACGTTTTGACGATCTTGGCCCACAGCATGCGCCCGGCGCGCATCTTGGCAATCTCCATAAAATGGTTCATACCGATGGCCCAGAAGAATGAAAGGCGAGGAGCAAAGGCATCGATGTCCAGGCCCGCTTTAATGCCCGTACGGATATATTCCAACCCGTCGGCCAGGGTGTAGGCCAGCTCGATGTCAGCCGTCGCGCCGGCTTCCTGCATGTGGTAGCCGCTGATGGAGATGGAGTTGAACTTCGGCATTTTTTGCGAGGTGAACTCGAAAATATCGGCAATTACTTTCATCGACGCTTCCGGAGGATAGATGTAGGTATTCCGTACCATGAACTCTTTCAGAATATCATTCTGGATGGTTCCTGATAATTTATCCATGCTGACGCCCTGCTCTTCGGCGGCTACAATGTAAAACGCTAAAATAGGAAGCACCGCACCGTTCATCGTCATGCTCACACTCATCTGGTCGAGCGGAATCTGATCGAAGAGCACTTTCATATCGAGGATGGAATCGATGGCGACGCCTGCTTTTCCCACATCGCCTACCACGCGCTCGTGGTCGCTGTCGTAGCCACGGTGTGTGGCAAGGTCAAAGGCAACCGATAAGCCCTTTTGTCCGGCTGCTAAATTCCGGCGGTAAAAGGCATTACTTTCTTCGGCCGTGCTGAAACCTGCATATTGCCTGATGGTCCAGGGATTCTGCACGTACATGCTGGAGTAGGGGCCGCGTAAAAAGGGCGGGCGCCCGGCACCAAAATTCAAATGCTCGAAGCCGGAAAGATCCTGGGCGCCGTAGTGCGATTTGACTTCGATCTGCTCGGGCGTTGTAAATGTCTCCGCTTGTAAGGAAGCGGTGTCGCTCTTTGTAGAGGAAGATGAATAACTGGTATTGGAAAAATCTTTTCTCATGATTAATGGGCAAGGGGCGTTACGAGGTAATCACTTAACCTGATGGGCTTGATGTTCTGTTGCGGAGTTACCAGGTCATTCAGATCTCTTGTTTTTCCCTGTGCCTGTATAGTCTCGTTCTTATTTTGAAATTTATTAACGCCTACTAAGATGAGCTTGCCTTCTTTAAATTCGTTGATCAGTTTTTCTGCGTCGGCTGCAATAAGCTGCTGCACTGTATTTGACCTCAGGCCGGCCAGCAAGCCGCCGGTAGATTCGATCTGCTTGAACTGTTCCCAGGCTTTTTCTCCTAAGGTAGTTGTCAGAGATTCGATGTAATACGAGCCCGCGGCAATATCGGCCACCACATTCAGGTAGCTTTCATCTTTCAGGATCAGCTGTTGGTTGCGCGCCATACGGGCGCTGAAGTCGTTGGCGCCGGAAAACTCCACATCGAAAGGAAGCACTAAAATACTGTTGGCACCGCCGATACTGGCGCTCATGGCTTCCGTGGCGGAGCGCAGCATGTTGTTGTAACGGTCGATGATGCTTTTATTCACTAAGGTTGTTTGCGCGTGAATGTGGATGCTAAGGTTTAAACCATACTGCTCCAGTAAGAGCTCAACGGCCCTTCTCAGGGTCCTGAGTTTAGCGATCTCCATAAAAAAATCGCCGCCTACCGACACGCTCAGATGGATGTTTTTGAGCTCCTTCAGGGTATTCTTCTCCGAAAACGCATTGAGGTACTCATTGAGGTGTGCCAGCGTAAGGGCTGTTTCATGTACAGGGTTAGCGCCGGCTTCGTGGTATAATAGGGTGTTTACAGCCAGTGTGTTTAAAGGCCCTGGAAAAGAAGGTGCAGGGCTTAACAGGGTATCGCATTCCACAAAGCAGCTGTTGCCGATGGATTGCGTTGCCAGGAATGACGTCAAAGAGAGGCTTTGGGCTTCATCGCTCACCTTGAACAGGCAATAAATATGTTCGATTGAAATGCCGGTTAAGAGAAGCGCGTAATCGGTTGGTTTACTGATGGAGAACACCAGCCCGGAAGCACCATTCTGCAAGGCATTCAGCGCTTGCGTGTTGGCCTTTTTTTCATCCTCTACCCGGATCCATTCGCAAATGGCCCAGTCTTTCGTTGTAAATACAGGTTGCGTAGCGCCACCCGCCAGGTTTTCGTTGGTATAAAAAGGCTGAACGTCGATGCCGGCATTGGTATGCCATACCAGGGAGTCGAACTCAAGGCCTTTGAGGTCTTTGATCAGTTGCTCTTTCCATTGAGCGGCCGTTGTGGATTCAAATTCTGTAAACAATTTCTGCATGAATGATCTTAAGGTAATGGGCAATTAAAAAGTGCGGGCAATCTCTTTCTTAATAAATTCGATGGCAACTTCGCAGGGTAATTTCTTATCGAGGTTGGCGCTGATGTTCAGGATCATAATGGCCAGCTCGGAGCTGTTGGCATCGCTGGATACTTTGGAGGAGGAAATGTTGATGAGCTGGATGATCTCTTCCTTGGCCGTTTTCACAAATTGCCAGGAGCCTTCCGAGATGTAAATCTGCTGCGACAGGTTGTGCTCATATTCGCTTTTGATGGCGTTTACCAGGTCGAGGTGAAGCTGGCGGGCCGTCATGTTGTTTTTGTTCACACGCACCACCAGGCTATTGGGATTGATGCGTTCCAGGAAAATAACAATGCGTTCATAGGCCTGGATCTTCAAGGGCGTCATGATGGCCTGGGTGGAGGTTCTCAGCTCATGCTCACGTCTTTTCTGCTCATTGTCGAGAAAGCGTTTTACTAAAAAATAAGCGGCGCCCAGAACAGCCAGGGCAGGAATGGTAATTTTCAGAATGTCGGCAAGTGCGTTCATAAGAAGGAGTGGTTGTTTAGATTTCTAATATCGGTATTTTTTAGGGTATAATGCTGATCTCTCAAAAAAATACAAAAAATTATCCCCCTGCTTTTTTGGCCTTGTAATTGGCTTTGGTAAGGATCTCCAGCAGCTTGTCGCGGTTGTCGCCCTGTATGAGAATGTTACCGTCTTTGGAGTTTCCGCCGACGCCGCATTTTTGCTTCAGGGTTTTGGCCAGCTCCGTGAGGTCGGCTTCTGTGCCCACAAACCCGCTGATGCGCGTCACCATCTTGCCGCCGCCGATGCGGTCGAGAAATAATTTTAAATTCTGCTGCTGTGGCGGCAGCGTTTCTCCGGCCTCGTTCTCTTCGCTCTCGTATTGAAAATCGGGATTGGTGGAATAGACCACGTTCACCCTGTTCTTGTCTTTTTTACTCATCGTTTGTATCGTATCAGGAATAATGGAATGCCTGCGATTAAGGCGCCTAAAATTACTAAAATCCATCCGTTTTTGAAAGCAGGCTCCGGGGTGTTTTCGCTCAATGCAGGCGATTCGTCCACCAGCGAAATACTCATGGCTTCCTTGCTGAGCTGTAAGATGCTGTCTTTTAACCGGTAATGTTTTTTCAGCCAGTCGTTGGCCTTTTGATAGTCCTGTTGTTTCTCATAAAAGACCGCATAAGAGCCGTATACTTCCACTTTGGCATCGGTATAGTCATACACGGTACAAAGGCTGTCTGCCAGGGTGAGGTAGCGTAAAGCTTTAGCCACTTCATTCTTTTGAGTGTAACACAGCGCCATGTTGTTGTACACATCGGCCATCTCCATCTCGTTGTCCTGCAGGTTGAGCAGCTTCCAGCTTTCTTCGAGGTAAAGCAGGGCGCTGTCGGGGAGGTTTTGCTCCATCAGGACGGCTCCGAGGTTATTGTTACAGGAGGCCATCACCGCCCTGTCGTTATCCTCGGTGGCCATCGCCAGGGCCGTTTGAAAATACCGGCCGGCGGTGGTGTGGTGCTTCTGCTTGTCTTTCAGTACACCCAGGTTGATGAGGCTGTTCACGATCTGCCCGCGGTTGCTGAGCTCATTGTATACCTTCAGGGCCTTGAGGTAAGCGCTTTCCGCCAGCTCCTGGTAGCCCATGTCGTTGTATATGTTCCCGAGGTTTGTATGGTTAATGGCACTGCCATAGCGGAACTTCGCCGCCTCGTTGAGCTGCAGGGCTTTTTGCTGGAAGCTGAGCGCCCGGTTATAATCTCCCTTTTTGTAATGCAGAATGCCTTTGAGGTTATAGCTTTTAGCCAGGTGCTTCTTACTGCCTGTTTTCAGGGCTTCGTTTTCCGCGGCCTGGGCATAGAGGTAGGAAAGCTCAGGATCGGTATTCCGGAGCGCAAAGCCAGCCTGGTAAATGCGGTTGACGCGCTCGGTATCGTTGTCGATCTGACCCAGCTGGTATAAGGCGGAGTCGGCCTGGCTATAGCCCATGAGGCCAATACCTGTCAAGAAATATAAAAGAAGAAATCTCATTCCGTCATGTAAATATAACAGGAATAAAGAGAAACATCGATGCGGAGCTATTCCAAAGTTTTAAACGTTGGAATAGCTGAAGCGCCTGAGTGTTTTTAAGCAAGCTTTTTAATCAGTTTCTCTAATTGCCCGCTATTGTATAAAACAGGGCCGTGTCCAAAACAGATTATCTTTGGATTTAAGGCATGGATTTTATGAAGCGATGTTTTGGCTTGCTCCAGGTCTGTGGTAAATAAACCGGGAGGTAGATTCAGGCCTACCCGTGTCGTGAGTAAATTCATATTCACTAAGGCGTCTCCTGCGATCAATACCCGATCCTCTTCTCTGAAAAATGACACATGCCCCCTGGAATGCCCCGGCGTATCAATGACGGTGAAGCTCCCCACGCGATCGCCTTCTTTCAGTGTTTTTGATACCGGATAGCCTTTACCTGCCCAGAACTGTTGTTGAAACCTAGCAATAAAGTGGGTTGCATCGGGATATTCATAAATGACCTTTCCTGATTCCGCATTTGCTTTTTCTATCTCTGAGGTCCAGAGAGGGATGTGTAATTCCTCACAGATCACGCTGCTGCTGCCCTGGTGGTCGGCGTGAGCGTGGGTCAGGACATGCGTATTGATTTTTGTGTGCTTAACCGCTTTTAAAATTTTAGAGGCAGAGCTTCTGATGCCTGCGTCAACAAGGATCTCGTCGATCACATAGCAGTTGATACTGTTTCGCGGCATGAGCGGAATCTGGAAGACGTTCTTGGCTAGTTCAATCATTTTTGCTGGTTTTTAAAATGCAAAAATGAGAAACAGGAAATGGCTGCTCCTTGATAAATGTTAGGAAATGGTTTTCCGTATCCTGCTGAGCGATTCGGGAGCAATCCCCAAAAAGGAAGCAATGTGCAGGAGCGGTGTACGGCGGACAATTTTATCGGAGGACGTTCTTAAAAATTCCAGGTACTTTTCCTTTGCAGGAATAGCCTGGAGCTTAAACAGCCTGTCAGCAAAGCAAAGCAGGGTTTGTTCCGCTAAAATCCTCCCGACTTTTTCCCATTGGGGAATAAGGCGGTATAATGCCTGCATCTCCTCATAACTGATCGACAAGGTTGAAGTCGCTTCCAGACATTGGATATGCTCAATGGATTTTGTTTGATTGATGAAGCTCGGGTAGGAGGACACAAAGCCCTGATCGCTGGCCAAATAGGTCGTTATTTCTTTGCCATCCCTGACATAATAGGTTCGCACTAATCCATTCACGATGAAATGAACATCCGAAGATACCTTGTGCTCTGATAGTATAAACTCTTTGGCTGCGTACGAATTGAGCCTGAATTTAGACACGATCAGCTCCAGCTCCTGGTCAGAAAACGTAACGAAAGATAAAATGTGTTGCTTCAGGATTTCGTGCGGCATTTTGTTATTTGCGGAAATTTAATCCCATGACAAAACTAAGAAACTTTTCTTTGCTGTTGTGAGTATTGATGTCAATAGCTTGCGATCATATAATATTCGCCCTGTTTTCAACTATTTTGAAACAAGGCTATCCTTCGTATATTTAAGCTTTTAAATCCTAAAGGCATGATCCACTACAAACTTTCCATTCATTCTCCTGCTTCCCATTACATTGATGTGGAGCTCACCGTTGATGCCGTTGCCGGCTCACAGCTCGAACTACAGCTGCCGGCCTGGAGGCCCGGGCGCTATGAGCTGGGCAATTTCGCGAAAAATATCCGGAAAGTAGAAGCCTTTGACGCCCAGGGCAAGGCCTTGAATTACACCAAGAGCACCAAAGACCTCTGGATCATCGACACCAAGGGCAGCGATACCGTTAAGGTAACTTACAGCTATTTTACCTCGGAGATCAATGCCGGCTCCTGTTATGCCGACGAGCACCAATTGTACGTCAACCCCGTACACCTCTGTATGTATGTGCCGCAGCGTATGCAGGAAGAACACGTGATAGAATTAAACATTCCGGCAACTTATAAAGTGGCTGCCTCATTGCCGCGTAAGGGAAATACACTCAGTGCCAAAAACTTTGATGAATTGGCCGATAGTCCCTTTATGGCGTCTGCAACACTTCAATCCGATTCTTATGCGGTAGATGGCGTCACCTTCTGGCTGCATTTCGTCGGCGAGTGCCGTCCCGATTTCGAAGTCCTGAAGGCAGATTTTATCAAATTCACGGAAGTGCAACTCAGCTTCTGGGGTGGTTTCCCGGTAGCCGAATACCATTTCCTGTTCCAGGTGCTGCCCTTCAAATTTTACCACGGCGTGGAGCATCAGCATTCTACGGTGATTGCTATTGGCCCGGGTTATGCGATCAATAAAGGAAAAGTGTATGAGGATGTGCTGGGCGTTTCTTCGCACGAGCTCTTCCATACCTGGAACATCAAGAAAATCCGCCCGGCCGAAATGCTGCCTTATGATTTCACTAAAGAGAACTATGCGCGCACCGGCTATGTCTACGAAGGCTTTACGACCTACTACGGTGATGTGATGCTGCTCACGGGTGGGGTCTTCACGAAGGAGCAATATTTCGAAACGCTGGAAGAGCGCCTGGAGAAGCACTTTCACATCAGCGGCCGCTTCAACCTGTCGGTAGCCGATTCCAGCTGGGAAACCTGGCTCGATGGTTATGTGCCCGGAGCGCCCTATCGCAAGACATCGATCTACGACGAAGGCAACCTGGTTGCGCTGATGCTGGATGTAAATATCATGCGGCTTACGGAGAATAAAAAAGGATTGCGGGATGTGTGCAGGATCCTGTACAATGATTTTGGGAAAGCCGGTAAAGGCTATACGGAGCAGGATATCGTCCGCATTTGCGGTGAGGTAGCCGGTAGCGATGTGTGGATGTCGGATTTTTTCAGGGCGTATGTCTATGGCACGGAGGATTTTACAAGCCTTCTGCAGGATTGTTTCAACTACCTTGGGATAACCTGGGAGAGGAAGCCCTCGCCGCATATCAACGAATCGCGTTATGGCTTTAAGGCCATTGATTTCGGAAATAACCGCAAAGTATCGCTGGTAGTGCCGGGTTCACCGGCCTGGGAAGCGGGGTTGTCGGCAGGAGACGAGGTGCTCGCCGTCAACGGCTACACATTGCGAAACGACTTTTATGAGTGGATGACTTATTTTAAAGAAGAAAATATTGAACTTACCGTGTCTTCGGCTTCACATTTAAAGAAGATTTTTTTAACAAACGTGAAAACGAAAAGTTCATTCTTTGATCAGATGAAATTGAGCATAACAGGCACACATTCAGGCTCTTTTGATGCATGGATTAGCCTTAATAAATAGATGAATGCGTAAAATTGCGGTATTAAAAAGGTATATTAATAGATAGTTTGTTAATAACTCCGGCTGTTAAATTTGGTTAAACCGTAAAATTGTCATTTTTTTGTACCAATAACTTTAAAAACCTTTAAAAAACTAAAACACAAAAAATCATGGAACAAACAGTAACAAACAACGAAGCGGGAAAAAGACCAACATTCTTAACCGTATTATGTATCCTTAGCTTTATCTTTTCAGGTATCGGCCTTATTGGTCTGATCATCCTGTTAATCGGAATGGGCGCTATGTCATCATTAGCCAGTGCAGCTGTTGATGCAGGCGGAACATACACAGGTCCAAGCATTGGTTTAACATGGGCTTACCTGATCATCGGTTTCCTGACAACTTTAATCGGTCTTTTCGGTGTGATCAAAATGTGGAAACTTCAAAAAGTAGGTTTCTATATTTACACAGCTTGCGTTGTGATCAGCATCATTATGGGTATCGTATACTCTGGCTTTGGCTTCATGTCAATCCTGCCATTGGTATTCGTAGTACTTTACGGATTAAACTTAAAAGCAATGAAATAATCTTTGTTTAAAAGATGAAAAACCCTCCCGGTGAAACCGGGAGGGTTTTTTATTATATTTAAGCCAACCAAAACCAATACACTATGAACGAAAATATTTTATACGATACACCAACGCCGGAAGAAACGGCACCCAAACGACCAACCTTTCTTACCGTGCTGTGCATCCTTACCTTTATCGGAAGTGCGCTGGCCCTGGTGAGCGCTATTTACGGATACTTCACGGTACAGGCATCGGCAGCCATGTTCGATACCTCCATGCAGGGCATAGACGGCGTGGACCAGACCGGTATGATGAGCGAGCTGCAAAATACAATGAAGAAAGCGGTGGATAATGCCTTGCCGAATCTCATCATTGGCGTGTTATGCGCTTTGCTATGCTTGTTTGGCGCTATCCAGATGTGGAAGCAGCTGAAAATGGGGTTTTATATTTACTGCGTGGGTGAGCTGGTGCCGCCTATCGCCGGCTTTTTCCTGGGTGCGGGCGGTATGATCGGCTCTATCGGGGTGATCGTAGGGCTGGTGCTCGCAGGCGTTTGGGTAACGCTTTATGCCGTAAACCTCAAGCACATGAAATAACCTTTCAGTGATACCTTTTACGAAAGCCGCCATAAGAAATTGTGGCGGCTTTTATATTGGTGGCTGAGCGCAATCGAAGCTACCGGTTTATTACAATACATGGCAGCATTGGCAGAGCGCAGCTGGCGGCACTATCCATTGGCACCAGTCTTGAAAAGAAATGCCCGGAGCCTATCCCTTTTTTAATTACATTTAGAGAATATGTTACTTCGCCTCAACCATACCAACCCGCATCCCAAAGACATCGACTTTATCATCGAGATTCTCCGGAACGACGGTGTCATCATTTATCCCACCGATACCGTTTACTCGATGGGCTGCGATATCACCCGGCCCAAAGCCATCGAGCGCCTGTGCCGACTGAAGAACATCAAGCCCGAAAAGGCTAACTTTTCTTTTGTGTGCAGCGATCTCAGCCACCTGGCCAATTATGCCAGGCCTATTTCCAACAGCATTTTCCGGATCATGAAAAAGGCTCTGCCCGGACCTTATACCTTTATCCTGGAAGCCAATAACAATGTGCCCAAACTGCTGAAGCAGAATAAAAAAACAGTCGGCATCCGTGTGCCGGACAATTTCATCTGCAAGCAGATCGTGACAGCCCTGGGCAACCCGATCATCACCACCAGCTTGCATAACCTCGATGATGAAATCGCCGAATACTTCGTTGATCCGGAGGTGATCCATAACCAATACGAAAAAGAGGTTGACCTGGTGATCGACGGTGGCTTTGGAAACCTGTATGCTTCCACGGTCATCGATTGTTCAACGGACGACGAGCCGGTGGTGTTAAGAGAAGGATTAGGCAGTTTGGACGTGCTTAATTGACAGAATACGCTTTTGATGAAAAAATAATGTAAGGAATTACGAATTTATCTTACATTTAAAGCTGATTATTCTATCCCGTTTATGCTAAATAAGATCATCCTCACGGCAACTTTAACCATCAGTTTTCTATTAGCCGCTTCACAAACCACGAATACCAAAAAATGGCGCAAAACAGAGAACGATTCCATGCAAAATGCCCTTTTGTTATACGAAGAAGGAAATTACCTGCTGGCCCTGCCGATCTATGAAAAGCTCTATGCTGCCCATCCCGGTGAGGAATACCTGAAATATTGCTACGGAAAATGTGCCTTATTGCGAAGCGATAAGCACGAGGAGGCCCTGCAGCTGCTCACCCAGGTGTATGAGAAGAACAAGAAGGTGAGCGATATTGAATACGACCTGGCAAAAGCCTATCATTACAATTATAAATTCGACGAGGCGCTCGGCTATGTGGAGAAAGCCCTGGCAAATAAACGGACCTCTCCTGAAGCAAAGGAAAGCGCCAAACAGCTGAAAACGTACTGCATCAACGCCAAGGAGTTTTATGCCCATCCTACAGGTGCGCAGATCAAAAATGCCGGTACGACACTCAACACCGAATACGATGAGTTTACACCCGTCATCTCGGCTGATGAGTCGATGATGGTGTTTACCTACAGGGGCAAGGAAAGTACCGGAGGATTGCAAAATGCCTTCCTGCAACCCGATCCTAACGGTATCTATTACGAAGATGTGTTCCAGTCGGTGAAAGAGAACGGCGAATGGACCACGCCCAGGCCGGTGAAGTCGATCAACACCAATTCACATGATGCCCCCATCGCCCTTAGTGCCGATGGGATGCACCTGTTCAGCTACAAGGATAACGGCGATGACCACGGCGATATTTACATGAGCACGCTCGTGAATAACGAGTGGACAGCACCTCAGAAACTGAAAGGGCAGGTGAACTCCTATTCCTGGGAAGGAAGCTGCTCGATGACTGCCAATGGCAAATACCTGTATTTTACAAGCGAGCGCAGTGGCGGCTTTGGCGGCCGCGACATCTACCGCGCAACGCTCCTGGCCGACAGCACCTGGGGTAACGTGGTGAACCTGGGCGATAGCATCAATACCGCACTGGATGAAGATGCCCCTTTTATTCACCCGGATGGCGTGACCCTGTTCTACAGTTCGAAAGGAAAAAACAGCATGGGCGATTACGATATTTTTCAGGCGAGGATGAACTGGATGGACTCAACGTTCAGTTCACCGGTAAACCTGGGTTACCCGATCAACACGCCTGACGGCGACCGCTACTATGTGTTATCGGCGAATAGCGAGCGGGGCTACTATGCCAGCGGGAAAAGCGGTGGCGTGGGCCTTCAGGATATCTACACCGTTTACCCCGGCTACGTTGGCAAGAAACCGTCGCTGTTTGTGGTAAAAGGAAAGACCACGCTCGACCAGAAACCGGTGGCAGCAGACATTACCGTGGAGGTGACGAATAACAACGGCAAAAAATTCGGTGATTTTGTGAGCAATTCCGCCAATGGAAATTACCTGGTATCGCTTCCTGCCGGCGGGGTTTTTAAGCTCACGTATAAGTACAAATCCCTTCCCGTGAAAACCACAGAAATCAATACGACCAGTGTTGACGGCTATGAGGAGAAAATTGTGGACATCAATTTCGAAACGCTTCCGGATACGGCAAGACCTGTGCTTGCGGCGGTTCAACCGGTGAAAAAAGATTCGGTTCCGGCAGCAGCAGCCAAGCCGATTGTGCCGATTAAAAAGGACACCTTTGTCGCGACAAAAACCATTCATGAAAAAACCATCAGATATGCAGAGCTTTACGGCGATATTTCGGCTGAAGGTCTTGTGTTCAAAGTACAGATCGCTGCGTATAAATACCCGAAGAACTATGTGTATGACCACCTGAAAGGCCTCGGAAATGTAGACAACTTCCTGCTCGACGGCATTACGCGGATCACCATCGGGGGCGATTTCCAGACCCTGGGAACTGCCTGGGAGCATTGTAAGAAGGTGATTACCGCCGGACAAACAGATGCTTTCGTAACCGTGTTGTATAAAGGCAAGCGTGTATACCTCGAAGACCTTGAAAAGATGGGCATCTTCGTCGTAAAACCAAAATAGTTTATTTATTAAACGGTTGTATTTACCGACTTTCGTCGTAATTACCCGATTTCAATAAGATTGCGATTTAGCTTCGTGTTTTAATTTTTCTTTCGGCCATATGGTAAACTTAAAATGTTAATTTTGCGCCCAGATTTAACATATATATGCGTCGCTATTTTCTACTCTCCCTTTTATTATTTAGAGGACTCATTATTTTTTCACAAACAACCAATGTAAGCGGCTGGAGGGTATCTGAAAAGGATTCGATGGCAGAGGCCTTTCAATGGTTCGAAGCTAAGAATTACCGCCAGGCCCTTCCCGTTTTTGAAGTGCTTCACAAAGCACACCCTTCGGAGTTTTTCATCAAGTACTGTTATGGCGTGTGCGCCTTGTCGCGTACCGATAAGCACGAGGAGGCGCTGACCCTGCTTTTGCAGGTATACAAGAAAAATAATAAGATCGAAGACATCGATTACCATCTGGCAAAGGCCCATCACCTGAATTATAAGTTCGATGATGCGCTCAACATCCTGAGCTCCACCAATCTCAGGGGAAAGAACAATTTTTCGGATTCCATCTTGCGCCAGGTGCAGCTTCTCAAGCAGTACTGCGTCAGTGCCAAGCTCCTGGTTGCCAACCCCACATCAGCAGTCATGACCAATATCGGTAATGTAATCAACACGGCAGACGATGAGGATATTCCCTTGCTGGCAGCCGACGAATCGGCGCTTATTTTTACCAGGGCCGATGCCGATCCGGGAAATAAAAATATCATCAGCAATGCCGGCGTGTATTTATCGGTCAAGGAAAATAATAACTGGCTGAAACCCGCGCTCATCAATAAAGGTGGGATCAACGACAAGGCGATTGCGCTGAGCCCCGACGGATTGACCTTATTCATTTACCATGAAGACCCCAACGGTAACGGCGATATCTACCGCAGCGATTTCGATTACTTCGAGTGGTCGGTGCCCAGCCGTGTCAAAGGGATCAATACCGCGTCCTGGGAAGGCGGCTGCTCCATTACTGCCGACGGAAAAACACTTTACTTTTGCAGCGACCGTCCGGGCGGGCTTGGTGGTAAGGACATTTACCGCGCAACACTGCAGGATGACAAAAGCTGGGGAAATATCGAAAACCTGGGGCCTAATGTGAATACGGCTTCCGATGAGCAATCGCCTTTTATCCACGCCGATGGAACGAACCTGTTCTTCAGCTGCAATGGCAGGACGAGTATGGGGGGATACGATATTTTTCAGGCACGCTGGAATGCGGCCGAAGGAAAGTTCAACGAAGCGCAAAACCTGGGACACCCGATCAATACACCCGACGACGATCTGTACTATACCCTGTCTGCCAACGGTAATACGGGCTACTATGCCTCCGGGAAAAAAGGCGGCGAAGGCCTGAAAGATATTTATAAAACCACCAATGGCTACATTGGCGAAAAGCCCCTGGCCTTTGTCGTGAAAGGCGTGGTCACCAAAGCCATGAACGTGCTTTATTCCGACATCACCATCGATATCACCAATAAGGATAATAAGGTTCTGGGAGAGGTAAAAGTCAATTCGGTGAATGGGAAATACATGGCCATTCTGCCGGCAGATAACCAATACAAGCTGGTTTACAAATACAAATCCTTTGAGTATAAAAGCATCGAGATCAACACGTCCAGGCTATTGGAGCCCACGGAGCAGATTGTTGATGTCTACTTCGATATTAAGCCGGAGCTGAACAAAACACAAAGTGCAAAGGATTCCGTTGATAAGTCGGTTCAGAAACATGAGCTGATGAGTTTTTCTACGGAGAAGCTTCGCCAGGTGATAACAAAATACGGTGCTCTGAGCGCACAGGGACTTGAGTACATGGTGCAGATCGGGGCTTATAAATACACGAAGAGCTACGATTTCAAAAAACTGAAAAAGATCGGGAAGGTCTCCGAGCTGGATCTGAAAGACGGGATCACGCGTGTGATCATCGGTGGCAGCTTCCCTACGCTCAACAAGGCCTACGAGCTGAGCCAGAAAGTGATCAAAGCCGGGCAGAAAGACGCTTTCGTAACCATTTTGTACAATGGCAAGCGCATCTTTGTGGAAGACCTGGAAACGCTCAGGATTTTCGGGAATAAATAAGAGGCTCAGAGCGCAAGCACCTGCTTGCCGTGTTCCTTGCTTTTGACATCGGTGATCACTTCGGAGATAACGCCCTTTTCATTGATGATAAAGGTGGTGCGGATGATGCCGTCGTAAATCTTTCCCATGAATTTTTTAATGCCCCACACATCATAGGCTTTAATGATGTCCATGTTGGTATCGGCCAGCAATGAAAACGGCAGCTCGTATTTGGCGGCGAATTTTTTGTGCATCTTTTCGTCGTCGGCGCTAACGCCAAGCACCACGTAATTCTTTTTAGCGAGAAAGGCATGCTCGTCGCGCAGGCTGCAGGCCTCCAGGGTGCAGGTAGGCGTATTGTCCTTCGGGTAGAAATACAGCACGACCTTTTTACCTTTCAGATCCGCTAAAGAAATCCGCTTTCCGTTCTGGTCGTTGGCACTGAAAGCCGGCGCTGCATCGCCTGCTTTCAGGGATGTGCTGTGAGCTACAAATTTTTCTTCGCTGGAAGTATTGGCTTTCTTCGCGGTAACCGAGCTTATCGAAGCCTTCGTTGTAGCTTTTTTGACTGCACTTTTCTTAAGGGGCGCTTTTTTCATATTGAATTTTTAGAAGTCCTGTATTGATTTCAAGGATGATCGTCACGAAGCCCGGTTGCTGGGCTTATCGAAGCATCATGAGTTTTTCTTCGTTGATGGTTTCTTTACGGAAGCCTTTTTGCTTGCTTTTTTCTGATCAGGTCCCGCTGTGGCAGCTGCTTTTTTTGCAGCCCCTGGTTTAACTGTTTTCACCGCTGTTTTGGCCGGAGCCGGATCTGCTTTTTTGCCGATGGCATGCGGCGCATCTTCGCGGATCACCTGTGTCTTGAAGTAGCGGCACCATTCCGTCAGGGGGCAGATCTCACACCTGGGGGTACGTGCCAGGCAGGTATAGCGGCCGTGTAGGATCAGCCAGTGGTGCGCTGTGGCAATAAATTCCTCCGGAATGTGCTTTACCAGTTGCTGCTCGCTTTGCAGGGGCGTTCTGGCTTTGGTGAGCCCGATCCGGTTCGATACCCTGAACACGTGCGTATCCACTGCCATGGCAGGCTTCTCATATATGACGGAAGCCACCACGTTGGCAGTTTTTCTTCCCACACCGGGCAGCTTCACCAGCTGCTCGATCTCGCTCGGAATAACGCCGTTGAAATCCGTGAGCAGCATATTGGCCATATTCACCAGGTGTTTGGCCTTGTTGTTTGGATAGCTGACGCTACGGATGTATTGGAAAATCGTATCGGAGTTGGATGCCGCCAGGGCTTCCACCGTCGGAAAATCCTTGAAAAGCCTGGGCGTCACCTGGTTGATGCGCTTATCCGTGCATTGCGCCGAAAGGATCACCGCCACGATCAGCTCATAAGGATTGGAATAGTTGAGCTCCGTTTCCGCTACCGGGACGTGGGTCCTGAAATAGCCGATCACACCTTCGTATCGTTCTTTTAAGGTCATGGTTTTACATCCTGAAGAGGCCGTATTTTAAAATGCAGTAAATGGCCCTGAAACCATCTTTCCAGCCGATCTTTTTCCCTTCCTCATAGGTTCTTCCATAGTAGGAAATTCCCACTTCATAGATCCTCAGCCCTTTGATCCTGGCAATTTTTGCCGTCACTTCCGGCTCAAAGCCAAAGCGCTGTTCCTTCAGCTCAATGTTTTTGATGATCTCCGATCGGAAGAGCTTGTAGCAGGTTTCCATATCCGTGAGGTTGAGGTTGGAAAACATATTGGACAGATTGGTCAGGAACTTATTACCGATAGAGTGCCAGTAGAACAGGATGCGGTGAGGCTTCCCACCAATGAAGCGGCTGCCGTAAACGATGTCGGCGCTGCCTTTCAGGATGGGCTTCAGTAAAATGTTATACTCCTCGGGGTCGTATTCCAGGTCGGCATCCTGGATGATGATCAAATCGCCCGAAGCTTCACGGATCCCCGTGTGCAGGGCAGCGCCTTTTCCTTTATTCACCTCATGTTTCCGGTACTGAATGTTGAGGGCCGGGTTCTGTGCCTGGTAGTTTAAAATAGCCTGCTCCGTGGCATCGCGCGAGCAGTCGTTGACAATAATAATTTCTTTTGATATCTGGTTGGGAAGCTCCACCGCTTTAATCCGGTCGAGGATCAGGTGAATCGTCTTGGCTTCGTTATAGGCAGGAATAACAATCGATAATAACATATCGCTAAATATACATTTTTATTTTGGTGTGCCTGCTTTCGAATGCCAGAGAATCGTATATCAAAATGACTGAAAAACGACAAGGAGCACTATGATGTTGTGGCACGCCGTCATCCGGTTAATTTATTTTGGGCGCCCGGGCGGGCTTTCCGTTCCAATCTCCGCTGGTACTTCGACTACGCTCAGTGTCCGGCAAAAAGAGTGTAACGGAAAGCATGACCCGCAGGGCGCGCCCCAATAAACCATTAAAAGCTGAAACAGATGAGCGAATGTATTTGCATTTAGTCACAGTACCGGCACAGCTTTCGCTCATAAAGATTTCAAACCGGTAGCCTGTTGTTTTTTACCTGATATGTAAAATATACCAATCAAAATGTAAAGTATAGTTTACATTTTGAATTTATCATGTATATTTGCTTCCAAAAAGAGGCTATGATCCCTTATCTTTTATTTCCCCGTTTTTTTAAATGGTTCGGCCTGGGCCTGGTCATTGCCGGCTTTGTCACCGATGCGCTGATGCAGCCCAATGTCGATGATCTCAGCGACGGAACGGGCTTGCTCGTGCAGGTCATGATCCTCGCAGGCCTGCTCTTTATTAGCTGTGCCCGCGAAAAATTCGAAGATGAGTTCATCAAATACTACAGGTTGGTTTCCCTGCAATGGGCGGTGCTTCTGCTGATCGTGCTGCGCGTATCGTATAAGGTCATCGCCTGGTATACCGCCGATGCAGGCTGGACACCGCATTTCCAGGTGAATGCGCTGCTGATCTTTTACCTGGCATTTTTTTATTACCAGCTCTATCTGAAAGACAGGCTGATGAACGTATTTGGAAAGAGAGATGAGCAGTAAAGTTTTGCTCAAAAGTAGCGAAGCATATACATCATATTTTTGTCCTGATGTTTTTGTTTCTTTTTTTATCAGG
>CALRIU020000005.1:0-323915 GCA_943362175.1 Hydrocarboniphaga daqingensis
CCTGTTTTCATGAGCTGCCCGGGCTTTGTTTCATCCACATAGGCAATGTTCAGTTCGCGGTACAGGGTATTGAAAATATCGAGGTTCTTCGATACTTCAAAATAATCCTGGGAAAAGCTAAAGGTGAAAGCGGAGGCGATGCAGATGCAGCCAATAACAATATATTTTTTCATGCAACGTTATATAAATTGTAAAAATGAACCGACTTAGAGGTGTCGTCAAATTTAAAACCAGATTAAATGTACATCAAAAAACGGGGGCATTAATTACCGTTTATACTTTTTTAGGAAATACGATGGCTGTTTTGCTGAGTGTACGTGTTTACTAAGCGAGTAAGCGTATTCAATCAATTGGCACAACATTTTAAGCACGATATTTGTAACTTTGAGTAATCCCGCCATGGCGGGATCCGGGTTAAAGAAAGAAACCATTAAACTTAAAAAAATGGCAACACAACAACAACTCACTATACCCATGTTTCCCCTCAATATGGTATTATTGCCCGGAGAAACAAAAACCCTGCATATCTACGAGGAACGCTACAAACAACTGGTAGCGGATTGCATCGCCAATGAGGCGCATTTCGGGATTCCCTTTGTACACCAGAAGGCTGTAGGAAAATACGGCATCGAAGTAAAAATCAACCACATCATCAAAACCTACGACAACGGCGAGATGGATATTTTAATTGAAGGCGTGCGGGTATTTAAAATGGTAGAGTTTTCTTCGGTATTAAGTCCTAAATTATACGGTGCCGGCATCATCAGCCAGGAGCAGGAAATCAACAGCAGGGCTTCTGCTTCGCTCCAGGACCTTATCAGGGAATACCTCTGGCTCGCCCAGCGCAGCACGGTAGAAGAGGATGCTTTCGACAATGCCAATGTATACAGCATTGCGCGACTGCTGGATTTTTCCTCCCCCGAAAAATACGAGCTCATCAAAGCCGCTACACCCGCAGAAAAAGAAGTGCTCCTGAAATCAAAGATCAGGCTGTTCATGCACCTGATCAAAACCGAACAGAAGCTGCAGGACAAATTTATTCTGAATTAGCCTTTGGATGCAGGCTTCGGCTCCGCTCAGCCTGCGTTTTACCTCTAACTTTTTTCTACCGGGTAATTGCTCAGCCCGGTAAAACAAAAAACCTCTTTCAATAATTGAAAGAGGTTTTTTTGTATCAGGTAATGACTGAAATTTATTTTTTAGCAGGACCTGCATTGTTTTCAGCTGCTACCGCACGGGTTGTCTGAACAGACACCACCGATACGTTTTTAGCATTCAGCAGGGTTACACCTTTGATGTCGATATCACCAACGGCAATACCGTCGCCGATGTCTAATTTGTCGATCGCGATGTTGATGGTATCAGGTAATTCGTTAGCCAAACCACGTGCTTTTAATTTACGCAGCTTCAATACTAATTTCCCCCCTTTTTTCACACCTTCCGACTGACCTGTCAATACAACAGGGATGTTTGCCGTTACCGGCTTGCCTTCAACGATCTCCAGGAAATCCGCGTGGATCAGCTTGTCGTTGATTTTGTGGTACTGTGCATCCTGTAATACTGTTCTATATACTTTACCGTCTAAGTTAATTTCTACGATATGCGCATTCGGCGTGAAGATAATAGGTTTGAATGCACGGATGTCTGCCTCAAAGTGGATTTGTTCTTTTCCACCATAGATCACACATGGTACATTTCCTTTTTCCCTGATCGCTTTTGCGTCAACTTTCCCTACGTTCGCACGTAACGAACCGCTCAATGTTACTGATTTCATTAGTTTATTTTTTTAGGTTGGTGAGCTTAAAAATGCCCGTTCATTTCGCTCTTCACCGGTTGTTTTTATAATTAAACGGGTTTGTTTACATGATAAAATTGCTGCTGATGGACTCATAGTTTTGAACGCTATGAATTACTTTGGCAAACAGCTCCGCAACGCTGATCACTTTGATCTTGCTGCTTTCCTGCTTCAATGGAATGGTATCGGTCACGATCAGCTCCGTTAATTTGGAGTTCTCGATGTTCTCATACGCCTTCCCGGACAAAACAGCATGTGTACATACAGCTCTCACGCTCAGGGCGCCGCGCTCCATCATCATATCGGCTGCCTTGCATAGGGTACCACCGGTATCCACGAGGTCGTCCACCAGGATGATATTCCTTCCTTCGATGTCACCGATAGCCGTCATGTGGTCTACCACATTGGCTTTGGTCCTTTGCTTGTAGCAGATCACGATCTCGGCCTTCAGGTGCTTGGCATAGGCGTTGGCACGCTTGCTGCCTCCCATATCCGGCGCGGCAATGGTGAGCTGCGGCAGGTTCAGGCTTTGGATGTATGGCAAAAAGATAGAAGAAGCGTATAAATGATCCACCGGAACGTCGAAGAAGCCCTGGATCTGGTCGGCATGGAGGTCCATCGTCATCACGCGGGTCGCGCCGGCTACTGCCAGCATATCGGCTACCAGCTTGGCACCGATGGCCACGCGTGGCTGGTCTTTACGATCCTGGCGGGCATAGCCGAAGTAAGGCAATACGGCAATGATGTGTTTGGCAGAAGCCCGTTTGGCAGCGTCGATCATCAGGAGCACTTCCATCAGGTTATCGGTTGGCGGCATGGTGCTCTGGATCACAAACACGCTTTGCCCGCGGATGCTTTCCTCATAAGATACCTGGATCTCGCCATCGCTGAAACGGTAATGAGAAATTTTCCCAAGATCTTTTCCATAAGACCTGGCGATTTGCTCGGAAAGTGACTTGGTGGCACTACCTGAAAATAACTGAACTTCTGTTTCCATTTTTTTGTAAGGGAGGCAAATTTACTAATTTTCAGCGGGTTTACACAATAATTCGGGGCATTTTTTTGATTCACAGAGAAAAACCGTTACATTTGCTGCCCGATTTAAGCCCGGCTGTAAAGTTAAGTTTAAATCCGGAGCCTGCAAACCACGTCTGACGCGGAAAGCAGGAACCCGGACCCGCTCCGGGACAATTGCAGAGAAGCAATACAAAAAACTAAAATGCCCAGCTGGCGGAATGGTAGACGCGCTGGTCTCAAACACCTGTGGGAAACCGTGCCGGTTCGAGTCCGGCGCTGGGTACTAAAAAAGCCTTCACATTTCGTGAAGGCTTTTTTTATTATCTTAGATTTTGTTAAACGGTGCATGGATTACAAATCCGCGCGAACGGCTATAGTATAAATATCAAATTTTCTTTAAGTCAGATTTGACTTTTTTAGTATCTTTGTAGCTCATGCAAAAAGAACTATTCACATATTATAGTTTAGCGATTGAAATGATTGCCTGATTCCGGGTGTCTTGTTTCTGAAGTTGCCGACTTGGTGGTTCTCATACTACCAAGGGTGGTTTATTAGAGGCAAACCATTCGGATGACTAAGAATTACGCAATTTTATTTCATCATTTTAAATTATATACAGTGAATAACTTATCATTTTATGGTTGGAACGACAGTCTGTTTCAACTTAAGCAAACCTCACAATACAAACATCTTCTTCATGGTCGTGTTTCTGCTGTTAACAGAACCAATTATGAAGTAATCGCCGAGACCGGTCTGCTGGTGTGCGAACTAAGCGGCAATGTACTCTATGGTAAGTCATTATTTGAACTTCCGTGTACAGGTGATTGGGTTATCTTTCAACCTTTTGACGATAACAAAGGAATAATCGTTGATATTTTACCGCGTACACATACGCTGTACCGAAGAAAGAGCGGGACCATTTCGGACAAACAAGCTATTGCATCCCATATTGATAAGGCATTTATCGTACAAAGCCTTGATGCAAATTTTAATGTTCGCAGAACGGAACGTTTTATGGTTCAGGTATTAGACGAAAATATTCAGCCGGCGCTGATACTCACTAAATCTGATTTGGAGTTTAGTCGTCGCCAGGTAGATGAATCGCTGAAACATATTGTCCGCCAAATGCCGTTTTTTTTCACAAGTATACTTTCTCCGGAAACAATACTTCCTGTACGGGAATTCATCAAGCAGGGAGAGTCGGTTGTATTCTTAGGATCATCAGGTGTTGGAAAAAGTTCTTTGGTTAATGCTTTGTGTGAACGTACTGTGTTTTCTACGTCTGAAATTAGCATATCCTCAGGCAAAGGACGGCACACTTCAACCCGAAGAGCAATGGTACTCATGGATAATAGTGGCGTTTTAATAGATACGCCAGGCATAAGAGAGTTTGGTTTAGCTTCTGAAAACCCTGAAGTATTAGCAGATGTATTCGATGTTTCTGATTTTGCAGGGTCCTGCCGTTTTGATAATTGTACCCATGTCCAGGAACCTGGCTGTGCGGTTATCGAAGCTGTAAATAATGGTCTTCTAGAGCCGGAAGTGTACAGGAGTTATCTCAAACTGCGAAAAGAATCCCGGTATTTTTCCACTTCTGAGCATGAAAAACGTAAAAGAGATAAGTCTTTTGCCAGAATTTCAGATGAGGCTAAGAGGATAAAAAAACGATAATCTTTCTTTCTTCCATTCTGAACAGGTGCTTCACTTTTAGTTGGAAAATCTGTATTTTTTTGCAATAATTCCTCCCAGACAACCGCTGTTGCAGCACTTTAAGACCATGAATATTTCCCTACAAGCTTTTTTGCTTGCCGGTTTATGCCAGGGGAAAATTGAAAAACGGATGTAATTATTTTTTGAAAAAAAATCAAACCCATAGGCTACATTGACTGAAAGCCTTGCTAGTCAAGGCTTTCTTTTTTACCCTGAAGGGTACCTCGAACCACACGTTTTTATTTATATTTACATGATAGGCTAAATTCAATTACAAGTAGTTGTAATTGAATACGTAGCGTCAATCTATCAGTTATGCTGCATACTTTGACGAATCAACATACATTAAACGGATCATATAATGAGAAAAAAATTAAGCGACTAATTTTAATAATTGCCGGATTATTACTCTTGGGGCTGGTTATCAAAATACTTTTTGCAAAACCAGACATCCCTGAAATGGAGACTATGAGCTTACAGGAGTGGTTTAGAGCCCCATCTCCTATTAAGGCAGAAGCCATGAAATACTCCATAAAAGTGGCGGCAACTTCCTTGAAAACAATGTCTAACAAAGACTCCTCTATCACACAAATTATAAACTTAGCCGAAGAAATTAAGAAAAAAGAAGTTGACACCCGATTAATAGTATTTGGTGAAGCTTCTCTTGGTTCATATTTTAAGAATAGTGATCCTAACAAATATCAAAAAAGTATTGCTGAAACAATTCCCGGGAACTCAACAGACATCCTTGGAAAGGTCGCAAAAAAACTGAATATTTATTTAGCAATTGGGCTTATTGAACAAGCTGGAGACACACTTTACAACTCAGTGGTGGTTTTTGACACCAGTGGTACTATTGTTGCCAAACACAGAAAATCTCTCCTACATGACTATGATGTGCAAAATGGAATAACCAGTGCTGATAATAATGCCCCAACTTTTTATATTGACAGTTTTAAAATGGGCTTATCTATTTGTGCTGACGCTAATTCTAAATGGCTCGTTAATACATACAAAGAAAAGCAAATTGACGCGTTGGTTTATTCAGTAGCATCCAATGTTCCATGGATGTGCAGGCAGATGGATTACTGGCCGATAGCGAAAAAATATAATGCCTGGATCATCTCTTCAAACAGATTCGGCAAAGAAGGAAAGGATGATTACTCAGGCTTTATATTTATAGCGGATAACAAAGGAGCTATTCATAAAATGAAAAACAACGGAATGGGCTATATAACAACAATCATAGGGAAAAATTAGGGGCGACTGCATAATATACACGTTTCATTTTTTGACTCAGTTACTATATACGGGATAAATGCGTATTCTCACGCCGGGTTTTAAATTAAGGTATATAAATCGTCAAAATTCTAAATACCTAAGTTTCTCCATTTTACTCAAATAACTATTTAAAAGTTCGGAGTTAATATGCTTCTGTGTACGAATGAATGAAAGGCCAAACGAAAGTTTGGCTTTTTTGTTTGGAGAAGGCCCGCCAGGCTTGCTTGTTAGGGATTCTGCAAACAAAAAATAAAATCCGCAGGATGTTTACTTTCATTTTCAAAACGACACAGAACGGTCCGCCACATCGTGGCAATCCGGCGCTGGGGACTAAAGCCTCTGAGAAATCAGAGCTTCTTTATACTGCCCTTACCAATGTCAAATCGTTAATTGCTTTCAACATATACCATCGGGGGTGTTTATAAGTAAACCCGGCAAGCTGTTATTGCCGGCGCCTAAAATTTAACTTTGCAATTAGTGGAAACACAAAACCATAAACCAAAGGCAATAAGCTTATTTGCAGGTGCAGGCGGATGCTCGCTCGGCTTTAAAAATGCAGGATACGACATCGTTTACTCTACCGACTTTAATCCTGCTGCGGTGGAAACTTATAAGGCAAATTTTTCTGGATCTGCGGTAGAATGTCAGGATATCACCGGGATTGATTTTAATTCGCTTCTCCGTAAACTCAACCTCTTGCCGGGAGATACTGACGTGCTTATAGGGGGGCCGCCCTGCCAGGGATTTAGTACTGCAGGCCCCAGGTTTTGGGACGACCCGCGCAACCATTTATTAAAACACTATATAAGGGCGCTTGAAACCATCAAGCCTAAGTGGTTTATGATGGAGAATGTCGAGGGAATTCTTACTTCAAACGAGGGTAAATACATCAACGAGGTGTTACAGGCCTTTATCGCTCTCGGATATGCTGTAAGACTGGAGAAAGTATATTCTCACGAATACGGGATTCCGCAAAGGCGAAAGCGCGTTATCATCATTGGAAACCGGCTTGGGATCGATTTTGGATTTCCTGCGCCGACCACTTACTCGCATGGAAAAATTTACCGTAATTCAGAGATAAACATAGGGCACGCGCTCTTCGGACTACCGGCTCCGCCACCAACAAACGAGCCGGTACGTTATGCGAAGGATTTAACAGGGCATTGGGTGGATCAGCTCAGAAGCAGAAGCGGAGAGGTAACCGAACATTTCTTCCCACCCGTAGATCACATTCAGCTCGAACGCATGTCTTTACTAATGCCCGGGCAAACCATGAAGGACCTCCCCGAGCATCTTCAGCACGAGTCGTTTAAGAAGAGGGCTAACCGCCGCGTCATGGACGGCACCCCGACGGAGAAAAGAGGCGGAGCTCCGTCAGGGCTGAAGAGGATGAAGATTGAGGAACCTTGTCTTACCATTACAGGAGCCGCGATAAGAGAGCTTGTGCATCCTGTGGAAAACAGATACCTTACTTTACGCGAGTGTGCAAGAATTCAGACTTTCCCGGACAGCTTCATCTTCTGCGGAAACAACAGCGAGAAGATTCAGCAAATAGGCAACGCCATTCCTCCATTCCTCGCACAGAAATTCGGAGAACACATCCGGGAGCTTGGCTTTGAAATGAGAGGAATAAAGAAGGGAACGTTACTGGATTTCAGCCTGACAAAATCGGAAGGTTTCAGCCCCGCTCTTCAAAGAACACGAAGCCTTCTCTATGGCCTCATGTCGAACTCAAATACACACCTAGCTACTCCCGAGCATGCCCGTTAATGCAACCATAAAAAAATTGTTCACAAAGTCGCGTCTGCTTGATTCAGCCGACATTGCATTAAGTGAGAGCGAACTGCATGCGATTTTTGCGCTGATCTGTAACGACCTTAATTGGAGTCTTGGTGACATTGGGATTCAACCTCTTACGAATGCGCTCCCATCGTCGCGCTATTTCGAAATTCCCCTCGACTGGTTCAGGTCACAAACTGAATCACCGACATTAGTTCAACTACAGGAAGCTCTGGCTCATGCGGTTGAACGGGAGAACGACTTCGCCATGTACTTTGAAAACCTTACCTCCCTTCATAAACGCCGTCTTAAATTTCAAAATATTCTGCGGTACCAGCCCAAGCCAACAATGGACCAGGTTGGTCCGCGTGGGCTTCTGGAATATGGGATCTGTGATAACGATCTTCTGAACAGTTGGCTCATCTGGAGGAAGTGGATCTTCGACATTGATAACCGAAGCGGTCAGGAAACCGGCTACTTGTTTGAGCCTGTGCTCGCAGGTTGTATCGGAGGAATTGCAGTGGGAGCCAGTGGCTCACCTGTACGAAGAGTAGACGCTGAGGGCAATCCAGGCGAGAAGGGAAGGCAGATAGATTGTTATATCGGTGCTGAGAATCTTGCATACGAATTTAAAATAAGAGTAACGATAGCAGCCAGCGGACAAGGCCGTTGGGGAGAAGAGCTCTCATTCCCTCATGAATGCAGAGCAGCCGGCATAACACCCATTCTTTTGGTACTGGACCCAACTCCGGCGGCACGCCTGACCGATCTCTCGCAAGCCTTCCTTAAAAATGGAGGGCGGGTATATGTTGGTGAGGCCGCCTGGGCTCATCTGGAGGAAAAGGCCGGACGGATTATGTCGCACTTTATAGACAACTATATTAAGCCTCCTCTCGAAGCGATTAACACATTCGATACAACAACTCTCAGCAGTATCCGTCTCAGCTGGACTGAGGCCGGGATCAGAATAGAAGGCGAAAACGCATCGTATACTGTTGACCGTACGCCTTAGCCTGAAAAAACTGCCTCAATCTTTACACAACGGATCAGCTCTTAAACCAAATATATTTCACCATCAGCAACTTCCATGCGGCCCTTAGCTTTCATAAAAATAATTCCCTGATATGGAGGAAGTGAATAAGATCATCGGGCAAGTGGAACCGGCTTTACAACTAAAACTGGAGCCGGAAGACAAGGACAATGCCCAACAAAAAAATACGCCAGGGAACGACGAAAAAGGGAACACAAGCGCCTTAAGCCAAATTCACTATGTCACGACTTTTCAGGACCTGGCCTCCACCCCTTTTCAGGGAGACATCAATGCGATGTGCTGGACCCGTGAACTCAAGGGTGATTTTTCGGAGATAGCGCATAAGATACAACTCAACGGAAATATAACGGTACTTGATCAGGCTGAGCTTCTGGCTCTCCCATTGAGTGAGCAGGGGCAGCTTGCCCGCGACATTCTTTTACATGACCTGGAGCTGCTGAAAGCTCATGGCGCGTCTCCGGTCCTTAATCTGATTAAGTATTACGAGAGAGATGATGCCTACCCGTTTTTCCCAACCGATGTGTATTCTTTTCATGTAGACCGCTCTCCGGTACCAACCGATACCTTTTTATGTACATACTATGGCGAGCCGAGTGAGCTATTGCCAAATTCGCAAGCCATACAAAAAGTGCTTGTCCCCGAAATACGGAATGAGCTCAAGAACCTGTACCATGGATCAGATGAAGGGTTTGAATCCTTTTTAAGCGAGCATTTTTTTGATCTGCATTATCAGCCTAAACCCGGGGTACAGCCTGTCAGCTTAGGTCTCGGTCACTTATGGAGACTGGCGGTTGATCATCCTGAAAGCCAGGTGCTTCCTTGCCTTCACCGCGCACCACAGGAAAAAAACGGGCAGAACCGGCTGTTGCTGATTTGTTGATACCGCTCAGTTAAAGAATAATTGGCTTCATGCATTTCCTGATTCTGTCAGATCTCCGATAAGGCTTAAGCCGAATGGCTCTGAAGCAATCATGAGGGATTTTTATTATCTTGGGGATGAGTAAAACAACATGCGGACTTGTAATTCTCCGGGACGGCCCGCAAACAAAGCGAAAAAATGAATTGACAACATCATGATAAAAAGAAACTTAATCCTGGCTGGCTTACTGTTCACAAGCACAGGCTCATTTTCCCAAAACTGTGATTGCAACTCTAACTACGAATGGGTCAAGAAAACATTTGAAGAGAATGACGCAGGATTTCAATATGCTCTAAAAATGAAAGGCGAACAAGCGTATGCAGCCCACAATCAACGGATTCTGGACAAAGTGCAACAGGCTAAAACAGCTGCAGAATGTACGCCTGTTTTGTACGACTGGCTTAAATTCTTTCGCCAGGGGCACATTGCCATAAGACTTCATGAACAAACACCGCCAGCCAATACTGCAAAACAAGAGAAACAGTTTGCTGATTGGGAAACGTACGCTATCAAAACAGCAGATTTCAAAAACTATTTAGACAAAAAAAACGTTTCCGATTATGAGGGAATCTGGGAAACTGAACCATACAAAGTCGGGATCAAAAAGGAAGGCGATCAGTACATTGGATTTATTATAGAATCGGGAGCGGAAACCTGGACAAAAGGGCAGGTGAAACTAAAATTCAGCATAACAGAGAACAACATAAACTCTGTATTTTATATGCGTGATCATTCCGCTGTGGAATCCAACAATGTGGCCATGACAGGAAAAAATCATCTGCAAATAGGCCATTTAAGCCTTTCCAGAATTTACCCCAGGACAGAAGACGAGCCAAAATACATACCGTACTTCAAGGCCTTAAATGCAGAACAACCCTACCTTGAGCCATTGAACCAAACAACGCTCTATTTAAGAATCCCGTCCTTTAACGAAAGCTACAAAAGAAAGATTGACAGTGTTCTCAACGCGAATAAAGAGAAACTGCTGACAACAAAAAACCTTATTATTGACATCAGAAATAACGGTGGCGGAAGCGATGCTTCTTATAGTGAGATCATTCCGTACCTATACACAAACCCTGTCAGGGCTGTGGGCGTTGAGTACCTTTCTACCAGGCTCAATAATCAGCGCATGTTAGACTTTATCAATAAACCTGAATACGAGTTTGATGATGAAGGTAAAAAATGGGCCAAAGAATCGTACGACAAACTGGAAAGTAAGTTAGGGCAATTTGTCAACCTGAATGCGGAGGTCGTTTCCATAGGCAAACTGGATACCATATATCCTTATCCCCAACAGGTAGGCATTATCATTAACGAAGCCAATGGCAGTACAGCCGAGCAATTTCTGTTAGAAGCCAGGCAAAGTAAAAAAGTAAAGCTCTTTGGTGTAACGACATTCGGCGTATTGGACATATCGAATATGTATTTTGTGGAGTCGCCCTGTAAAGAATTTCAACTGGGGTATTCGCTTTCAAGAAGTATGCGAATCCCCGAGTTTGCGATCGACGAAAAAGGCATACAGCCGGATTATTATTTAGACAAAGGGATTCCACCGTACGAATGGACAGACTATGTAAACAACACACTAAACGGACAGTAAAAATGCCAGCAGACCAAGGCAGTACCGGCACTGTTTAAATTTTAATAACCTATTCTTCAAAAAAATTGCGCAATCAGATAATTGCACATATATTTGCAATCAAGTAATTGCACAAATTCAATTTCATGGAAACCAGACGAGATGCTTTTCAGGCAATAGCCGACCCGACCCGAAGGGCCATATTGGTTTTGCTTGCTTCACAGGCCATGACACCAAACGCTGTTGCGGAGCACTTTAACTCGAGCCGGCAAGCCGTATCCAACCACATCAAAATACTCGCCGAATGTGAATTGGTGAAGCAGGAACAAAAAGGGAGAGAAATTTATTATCACATCAATGCAATCAAAATAAAAGAGGTGGATCAGTGGATCGAACAATTCAGGAAACTCCTGGAAACCCAGTTCAATCAACTTGACACCCTATTATTAACCCTCAAAAAACAGAAAAAATGAACAACAACTTACTATTTGATTTTACCGTTGACAAGGCAGCGAAAACAGTATTTATCACAAGAGAATTTGATGCGGACCTCTCCCAGGTATGGGATGCCTTTACGAAAGCAGAACTCCTTGACCAATGGGTGGCGCCTAAACCTTTTATATCAAAAACAAAAGTTCAGGATTTTAAAGTAGGCGGACGAAGATTTTACGCCATGGTAAGCCCCGAAGGGCACGAGCGCTGGGCCATTCAGAAATACATGTCTATCAGCCCCAAAACCAATTTCAAACTGTTTAACACTTTTGCTGACAAAGATGAAAATCCTGAATTGCCGGGCTCTGAATGGGATTACACGTTCAGCGAACAAAACGGCACCACCAAAGTGAGCATCGTGATCTATAATGAATCGCTTGAGCGGATGGAGCGGATGATTGAAATGGGCTTCACAGAAGGATTTAAACTATCGATGACCAATCTGGAGAACCTATTGGCATCCCGCTAGCTAGCAATCGTATCGCAAGATGATTTTCGTTTTCAAAACATCTGTCAACACCAAACGGCAGGCAACGCACCTCAGACCGCATATTGACGCACTGCTGCCAGAAGCAACATGGAATTTTGATCTGGAAGACTGTGACAGGATTTTGCGGATTGACAGTGAAGAAAATATCGTTTTGAAAATAACAGATCTGCTAAATCTCCATAACTTTAACTGTAAAGAATTGGAATAACCATGAACGTACAGGAAGACATCAACGCCTATATTAGCAGCCTGCCCGAAGCCAAGCGCAGCGACATGCAAGAGTTATATATGCAACTGATAACTGAATCCTGTTTTGACATGTAAATAAACTGGATTATAAGCAAACTAGGAACATAGAAGCTCATATGAAGCCCATGAAAAGACAGAGTTATATTGAACCCCTAAAAAACTATCCTGAAATATCAATAAAATGAAAAAAACGCTCCTAAGATTCGCCCCAAACACCTATGAGAAACTGTGTCGTCCCTATAGTTATCGGGACGAGTCCGGTGCATGGTAAAGAAGCCTCTGAGAGATTAGAGGCTTTCTATTTGCAGGATAATCAGTCAAATCCTTATTAAGCTTGTCTAATAGCCTATTAGGTATAAGAAAATCATTATCAACCATTTTGCTAGTTTTAGCTAGTTTGACATGGAATAAATCACTATCAATTATTCGTAAATATTACCGGATAGATTTCAGAAAAAGCAGGGTCTCTCCGTTACTTCCAATCTACATATCCTAAAGGTAAGGCGTTAAGCTCTATCCTTGCTTCCCGCCAATTAGGATAAAATTTATTCAGTAGCATTACAAATTTTTCATTATGAGTTGGCTCGATCAAATGTGTCATTTCATGAACGATTACATACTCAACTAGGTCTTTGGGTTTTTTGACCAGTTCAGTATTTAGTCTGATATTTCCTGATCTGTGATTGCAGCTCCCCCATTTGGTTTTCATTTTTTGCACGAAATAAGCATTCACTTTTACATCCAACACTTTCTCCCACTTAGCAATTACTTCTTTGATATAGGAGTGTAATATCAACTTTTGCCATTCATACAACAGTTCTGCTCTTTTTACTTTAGTAGTGCCAGGTTTTATATAAAGATGTATTCTTTTATGGTCAATGTTTACATACTGCCTACCATCAACCGTCACCACATTTAACAAATATCTTCGGCCCCACAGGTAATGAGTTTCTCTTTTAATCAATTGCCTTGGCGCTTCGCGTAATTGCTTCGCCATTTTCTCCTGCTGCCGCCTGATCCAAAATAGCTTTGATATGGCATATGCCTTTGCTACTTCCAGTCGGGTATTCGCTGGTGCAGACATAGAAACACGACCATCCGGAGGATGAACAGATAAATGAACATTCTTAATGTTCTTTCGTGTTATATTTATAAGGAGTTCGCCTATCTGAATCCGTTCTTTCATGCGTAGCCCTTCATATTTTTAAGCAAATCGAATAATGCAGTAGTAGCGGGCCTGTTACGATCCATTACAGGGAACAAAGCGTTGAGCACCTGTTTTTCTCTTATATCATCACCCCGCCAACCGGCTGGCGCATGTTCTCTCATGATACGGTCTATTTCCAATGCTAGTTGAATAAGCCAATTAGTGAGCGTTTCCTGCGGTTCGAAAGTCTCGGAATCATCCTTGGCACTTGAAAGGATATTCGGAAGGTTCTTGTAAATAATCACAGCTTCGGGATTTCCCTGAAGTTGAATCGGAGCATTTGCTGTATTATGTCCCTTTACAATTTTTTGCACGAGCTCTTCCGCCTTTTTCAGAAATTCCTCATAATCTTTTGTTTCTTCCCGTTTCTGTATGATAAGGTCATCCAAAAGCTTTGACATTTCTTCATAAAAACGCGGATCTGTTAGCTGGTCCCGAATGATCGTTTGCCGGACGTTATTTATAATTCCCTCCGCAATCGAATTACGTGAGAGCATCCCCCTTTCATTTAGTTTTTTAGCAATGGCATCATGAATTCCGGTTTGGATAATTAATTCCACGAGCGAATATCTGTCCATCTCACCCAGCGGATCGGCCGGATCAGCTTTGATATAAGTGTTTATCAAATGACGCATATCCGCTTCAAAGGGCTTTATATCCAATTCTTCTCCAGAATGTTTTTTTATTGCAGAACGAGTTTCGCTATAAAACTTAACTTCTTCGTTGATAGCCTCCTTATCGGCATCCGGGTATCCAGCTTCATTCAAATAATTTGAAATAGCAGCATATGCCCGAACAAATATAGCTACCGATTTATAAAATGAAATCCGCAACGGCTCAGTTTCGCTCAGCGCAAACGGATTATTTGCATCGCCACAGAAATAACGAATAAACTGCTCCATTTTCCTAGGCTGTAAAACAGGATCACACAAATATTTCAATGTTTCCCTTGCGGCATCCAGCCTATTCCTACCTTCTACCAGCCAGTTCTTCAATTCCACGTTGTTTTCTGCCGCACCGCCTTCATCATCCAGCTCATCGGATGTATACACTGCAATAGCCTTCTGCACATCCCCGAACAATTCCTTAAAATCCACAATATAACCAAAGTCCTTATCTTCTCCATCCAAACGATTTGTTCTGCAAATGGCCTGGAATAGGTTATGATCGTGCAATTCATTATCCAGGTAGATATAAGAACAGGATGGTGCATCGAAGCCCGTAAGTAGTTTACTCACTACGATCAATAATTTACAATTCGCAGGTTCTTCTTTGAATCGCCTTTTAATCTCTTCTTCATACCTGGATGTAGTTTGCCCGTCTTTAAGAACAAACATTGTATAGGTATTGAACTTATAACGCTCATCGCTATTGGCTGGCTCTCTAGAAATAGCATTATGATTAGGCTCGTAAGAAGTAACAATGCCACAATACTGACCAAAGCTTGTATTATGGAACAGGCGGTAATAATGGCAGGCATCATAAATTGAGGCCGCTACGAGAATAGCCGTACCACGGTTGTTATTTAAGCGGTTGCGCAAGCTGAAATCTTCGATGATGCTGGCGACAATCCGTTGCTTACGTTCGCCGGCACTCATTAAGCTTTCCATGTTAGCCCAAGCCTTACGCACCACCGCTTTCTGGAAATTATTGAGGTTTTTTGTTTTCGCTTCAAACCAATTGTCAATAGCCGCCTGCGAGGTCAATTGTTGGGGAACTGTTCTTGCTTCGTATTTCAAATCAAGCACAACGCCATCGGCAACTGCTTCGTGAAATTTATAGGTGTGAATATTTTTGCCAAATACTTCACGGGTTGTTTGCTTATCCTTGCGCAAAAGCGGCGTACCTGTAAATCCAATAAAAATGGCGCTGCTCATCCAACGTTTCATTTGTCTGTTCATGTTACCACCTTGTGTGCGGTGACATTCGTCTACAAATACATAAAAGCGCCCGCTTACTTTAGGCAGTTCTCCTTCAAGGTCAGTCGCATCAAATTTATGAATAAGCGCGCAAAGCAGGCGTGGTGTAGAGGCTTTAATACTTTCAAGGAGCTGGGCCCGTGATGTGATGCGTGGTGAAGGAGCATCCTCGGAGATCACACCCGCATTTCGCATCACCCCTTCGATCTGTTTGTCCAGCTCGTCACGGTCGGTAATGATCAGAATACGCGCAGCGGGGTCCTGTTCCATGATCCATTTGGCCAGAAGAACCATGAGGATACTTTTACCGCTGCCCTGTGTGTGCCAGATCACACCACCTTCACGGATACGGATGCGCTCCTGCGCAGCTTTTATTCCTGCGAACTGATGCGGACGCGGAACTTTCTTTTGACCGGCATCAAAAATGATGAAGTTGCGGAGAAGATCAAGCATAGTGGCTTTGTTGCAGATCTGGGCAAGAGGCTTGTCCAGCAGCTCACCTTCGATATTACCCATAGCGCTTTTCGTCTGGTCTTTCCATTCCACAAAAAACTGCTCCGGTGTACCGGTAGTTCCGTAACGCACACCCTGCGCATCATTGCCGGCAAACACCAGTTGCACCGTAGAGAAAAACGCTTCATTAAAAATGGGCTCCTGGTTAGTAATGAGCTGTCGGATGCCATCCGCTATTTCCACCGAGCTACGTTTTAATTCGATCACGCCAATGGCAATGCCATTGATATATAACACCAAATCAGGCCTGCGCTGGTACCCTCCTTTGAGCGTCACTTCTTCCGCAATGCCGAAATCATTGTTGTCCGGATTTCCCCAATCGATCAGGCTGACATCTTCATAAGGCTTATCAACGGCCGTTTTTACCTTTATAGGGTATCGCAGCAGCTGGTACGTTTTGAGATTGCTTTGGTATAAGGTTCCCATAATACCCGCAGCAGTTTCCAACTCCAGAAGAGCTGCAGATATTTGTGCTGTAGTATAACCTCTTCGTAATAGATTCTTGAACAATAGCTCCGCTTCAATGTTTCGGTTCTTTTCCCGTTTATGCCAGTTATCAAGATAGGTATATCCCAAAGTATTGGTAAACAGTTTTACTACCCGGTTCTGGGAGTTACGTTCCGATCGTGGTTGCTTGCTCATGCTGTGGTGTGTAAATTCTTATTTTTCCGGTGAGGAGGGATTGCATCATGCCTTGTTTTTGCGCATTGTATTTTACTAGCTTAAAAGATAGACCATTCAATTCCTCATCTATATCATGAAGCATCAGCGCAATTAAGTCTTGTTCCCCTTTCGCAGGAATTGTAATTTCTAAATTTAGCAAATTTGTTTTCGAAAGATTGTATCTTGTTGCTCCCTGTGCAAGTGAATATATATTTTGCCTGCCAACTTTGCTTCTAAAGTAATAGGCCAAAAATAATCCATTTACAGAATTAAAATTTGAAAGCCTAAATCCGAAACAAAAGCTATTTAAATACAGGTTGTCAACATCAGTCATTAAGACTGAACACATCCCAATTTCTTCAGGAGTTTCAGATGATCCATTAAAGAATAAATCACCGACTATTACCTTATTTTGGGCTTCTCCTGATTTCACATCTACTGCTTCTAAGTAAGTAACATCGATGACTGGGTTAGCCATAATATTCATAAATGGAATGTATTTTGCTAATCCGTTACCAAAATCCTTTTTTGATTTTCCTGTTATGCCGCCGTAAGTTTTTCCATATTCTCCCAATCTTTTCTTCATCCAGCCCTTCTTTAGCTTTCCGAGTTCGTCAATAGGAGAAAACAAACGCTGCATCATCCCTTGTTTGATGGCCTTCTTTTTTTCAATAAGCTTTTCGGTTTGAGCAATCAGCGTATCCATGTCGGAAAGGGCAGTGGCAATGGCGGCCTGTTCTGAGCGTGATGATAAAGAAAGTTTTAATTTAAAAAAATCTCTGTTATAGATTGCAGCGACACTAGTTGTGCCAATAGCAATATCTCTAAGTTGGCGGACAAAAAGAGGTGTGTTAAATGTTTCATTAATCCAGAATGTAGAGGCAATTTTATTGTTAAAAGATAATCGCATCAAATTTGAATTAAAATATGCTTTATGGAGTTCATTTCGCCAGATCGCAACTTTTCCTACTAGGTCAAGTGTATTCCTTGTGTTAAATAGAATATCTCCAAAAAAAAGTCTGTCGCATTCTCTTGGAATAATGCCTTTCACATATTGAAGTCTATCTAATTTAATTTTGCCTCTGTCTATATTACCCATCTTTATTAGAGGGAATTCATTTTCTGCGTCCTGATTTGGGTAATTTCCACCCAACTGAGTTGATGAAATAATGTCCTCTACTCGAATTACTTCCCAATCCTCTGGGATCACTCCCAACTCAGTAATCTTATACCCTTCTCTCAACTCCATGTAAATCCCATTTTTTTTAGGTGTCCATTTACTTTTTTCTGAAGCTTTACCAATTCATTTTCTATTTCCGGCAAAGGTTTTTCATAGCGCTCCATCAGTTCTTTAATCCTACCAGTAAGCTGCTGACTCATGCGGCCCATTTCGTTTTTCACGGTTTGTTCAATGGCTGGCAACCATTTTTTATCCAGCACCAAGGTCTTTACTTCCGCTTCGCTCAGTGTTGGATATTTATCATAAACTAGCTTGTCCAGCGATTCTTCTTTCTTTTTAATATCGGCTTTCAGCTCGCTTTGTTTGCTATCCAACTTCAGCCATCGTTTCAGGATCTTTTCGTCTTCCTTATAGCTCTTATCGCCCTTAATGTCTTTGAGGCGTTTGTTCACTTCCGCTTTATTGATCTTCTCCAGATCGGCAAAGGCGCCCTCTTCTCCTGAATGCTCCTCTTCCAATTCCGTTTGTAAGGCAAGAGCACTTTCTAATTCTATTTGTTTTGTATCAATTTCGTTTTGCTCTTTTGTAAAATAGTTGGCCACCAGTAGGGGCTTGGGAATGAGATCGCAGGTCCAACCCTTGTCTTTTTGCTTTCCCTTATCTTTCCCGCTTTTGGCTTCTTCCATAATCCTGCGTGTCTGCACTTTCCAGCCATCGGCCGCGATCAGGTAAGCATCATCCTGCATCGTTTCGTTCCAATAATCCATCAGGTGTTGATACACGTCATAGGCATCAACGAGCTTTGCAGCGCGAAAAGCATCCAATAAGCTCTCAGAAATTTCATTAACAAGCTCTTTGGGATGACTGTCTTTTTTAAAAGTGCTGAGGGTAGGTTTCGTTTTCTTTTTCCAGGTTTCAAAAATTTCAGCGTTGGCTTGTTGCAAGGCGTGAAATTCTGTACTCTTATGAATAGCGGGTTTTATTTCCACGGCAGTGATCTTCGCATCCAGGTAACCTTTGCGCGCAGATTTTTTGAAAAGAGCGTTACGCAATCCAGGCAAGACAGTCCAATACTGTTGCATATCATCAATATCAGCCACAGGAATGCCTCCATTGAGATGCGCATCAATGTCCTGCAGGTCTTCTTTTTCAGTAGTATCAATGTATCGCGGAATGTTCAGGTTGTAATCATTCTTCGCATCCGCAATTTCATCCAGGGGCACCATGCGCGCGAATTTACCGATCGTTTCCTGTTTTGCGAAAGCATCCACCATTTTATGGATGTCCTGTTCGCGTAAGCGGTTCTTGTTGCCGTCTTTCAAAAATCCCTTGCTCGCATCGATTATAAAGATGCCTTTGCGTGCCTGTGCATTCTCTTTATCCAACACCAGGATGCAGGCAGGAATACCGGTTCCGTAAAACAGGTTGGACGGCAAGCCAATCACACCTTTCAAAATACCTGACTGAATCAATTGTTTGCGGATCACTCCTTCTGCATTTCCCCTGAACAACACGCCATGTGGAAGAATGCAGGCAGCCTTTCCCTTGCTTTTCATAGAGCGGATAATATGGAGCAGGTAGGCATAGTCGCCCTGCTTGGTGGGCGGTTCACCCCATTCGAAACGCTTAAAGGTATCGGCTGAAGGCGTGAGCCCGGTACTCCAGGTTTTGTCAGAAAATGGGGGATTGGCTACTACATAGTCATAGGTGCGGAGGTTTTCGCCATCCTTAAATTTCGGAGCGGCAAGTGTATTTCCTGCCATGATATTGGCCGTAGGAAAATTATGCAGGATCATGTTCATACGGGCAAGACCAGAAGTGCTTACATCTTTTTCCTGCCCCTCCAGCGTTATGTGCTTTCCTGCCTCGGCAGCTACTTTAAGCAATAGTGAGCCTGAACCACAGGTGGGATCGTAGGCAGTAGTGGCCGCCACAGAGTTTTTTGGATTAATGCCAATCACTTTCGCCAGAATACGACTCACTTCAGATGGCGTGTAGAATTGGCCCTTGCTTTTACCGCTTTCCTGCGCGAAATGCTGCATGAGGTATTCGTAGGCATCGCCGAGAATGTCGTCATGATCAGCACGGTTCTTCGAGAAATCCAGGCCCGGGCTGTTGAAAATGTTAATGAGATTGGTGAGACGATCTACCATCGCTTTTCCTTCGCCCAGCTTGTTTGGATCGTTGAAATCGGGAAAGTCGCTTCTTGATAAACGCGAGTTGTTGTCTATCAGTGGCTGAATAATCTGTGTATTGATCTTGTCTCCGATATCGTCCTTTCCTCTTAGTTCAAGCATGTCCTGAAAGCCCGCCCCTTTGGGAATATTAACAGGGGGGGCAAAATCATCGGAGCTGACGTATTTATCGGAGATGTATTTAATAAACAACATGAAAAGAACATAGTCTTTATACTGACTGGCGTCCATACCGCCCCTCAACTCATCACAACTTGCCCAGATGGAGCTATATAATTCGGATTTTTTTATGGCCATTATGGGTATTTTCAGTATTGGTGCTAGCCCCAAATATACACAACTTCTCTGGCAGGGCAAATAGCTTAACGGGCTGTACAGATAGATAATTCTACTTTTTAGAATTGTTCTTTTCCATAACAGCTTTTAATTTCCTGATCCAGCCAAAATCCTCGATAACTTAGATATACAGAGCCCTAAAATCGAATCATTTAATGCTTGACCTGCTTTTTGTCTCTCTTTATCACACCACTCCGTACAATCCTATACATAAAAATAGTACTTTTATACTATAGCGCCTGCCCACATGAACGTACAGGAAAACATCAACGCCTATATTAGCAGCCTGCCCGAAGCCAAGCGCAGCGACATGCAGGCCCTGCACCAGCTTATTCTGGAAGTGATGCCGGGATGCAAATTATGGTTCCTGGATGGGAAGGACGACAAAGGCAAAACGGTTTCCAATCCCAATATAGGATATAGATTTCAGACCATGAGTTATGCTGATGGAAAAACCAGGGAGTTTTATCAGATTGGCTTGAGCGCCAACACCGCCGGGTTTTCTGTGTATATCCTCGGGATCAGTGATAAGACCTACTTAGCCCAAACCTATGGAAAAACACTGGGCAAGGCGAGCGTGACCGGCTATTGCATCAAGTTCAAAGCGTTGAAAGCTATCAATACGGATGTGCTTGCCGCAGCGATACAATATGGGGCCAGGGCTACAAATTAGAAGCTGAAGGCCGTCTAAAGATTGGGTGGCTTTAATTTTCCCGTTCGCTTCATTGTCTTGTATTCCTTTCCCAAGCCGTAATTCTTTACTACTCTGGAACTATGCCGGGCATTTAATTAACGAAAGTGTGGACAAAGGCATTCTTTCCAAAGAATAATCATTGAGCGAATAGAAAAAATAAATACCCTTTCCTTCCTGATATAAAGTAAAAAACTATCTGTAATTCAAGCAGTTTGCCTATAATTCAAGAAAATAAATGATGTGCGCAATAACATTGCGCATTAAGAGTGTTGATTTGTACTATTGAAATAATAATTAAATACTTAAAAAATGGCGACTACTCATTCATTAAACGACTTGAAACACTATCATACTGAAGCAACTCAATTTTTCGGATCAGAACTTATCCTTTTAAAGGACGCTATACCAAAAATTACCGATGAACGAGTTGCTCAAGCGGCTACGCTATTGATAGGCTGTGGACGAACTGGTGCTGCGCTTCTTCAATTAGCAAATCAAACAGATAGCTTTACCAGAGAATCTGCAATGCTTGCCCGTGCATTTATGGAAACTGCTACTAATTTCTGCTATGCATGTATTTGTGATGAAAAAGAATACCGTGCATTTGTTCTACATCCTATATACAAACACTACCATAAAGTAGGGGGCCAAAAACTAGAAGATAACTTAGACTCGATTGCCGAGATCATGGAAGCAAGGAAATTAAAACAAGAAAAATTAAAGGAAAAGGAAATTGTTAAGGAGGCATTAGCCATATTTTCGGAAACTAAAACTAATTTGAACTGGACAAATAAAAAACTGCATGAAAGAATTGAGGTTATTGAAAAATGGGGAAAATTAATGGATGTATTCTTTAGAATTAATAAAATCCAATACTACTCTGATGCTTCCGAAGCCCTTCATGGATCTTTATATGGATGTACTTATAATGTGGGTGCGTTTGATCCCGAATTTGATCAAGGTGAAGAAGATGGGTTAAATAAAAAGTTATACAAAGATAGTTGTTGCATATTACTACATCTTGGAATGCTTGTTCATGAATGTTTTACGCTTATTTCATACTCAAATAATATTGAAGAGATTTGGAAGTATTCCTACAAAAATAGGAATCAGGCGTTGAATCTCTTATACCATGTATTAGAACGCTCTATGAAGACTAAAGATGAGTGATCTAATCGAATCATCGTGAGGGCTTTTTATACCCTGAATTTTCTATATTTGAAAGTAAATAGTGCGGAAAACAAAGCGCCAGGCTATTCACCTCAACACACGATTGAACCGAACCATGAGCAATGCCCTCGAATACCGCCTTATCAAGCCTGACGCATCACTCAGCGATTTTGTGTATTGCTTCTCGTCCTTGCAGAACCTCTCCACGTTTAGCGGCGGGGTCATTGTTCCTAACGGAAAAATTGATCTGCTCTTCTGCCAAACAACAGATAACCGGTTTCAGATTGTGCTCATGGGCCTGGAAACAAAGCCCAAGCCCATGCCCGAACGAAGTATCGACGCATTTTTCGCCATCAGCTTTAACCCGCTGGCCATCGAGTACATCTTCCGGCAACCCATTGCCGAACTTGTAGACAGCGGAAAAGAATTACCGGATGATTTCTGGGATTTCACGATCGGCGACCTTCATGATTTTGATGCCTTCTGCAACAAGGCTTCGCAAAAGATCCGCTCGCTCCTGCCTCAGGAAACAGATGCCCGGAAGCACAAGCTGTTTGAACTGATTTTTGCCAGCGATGGCGACACGAATATCCGGGAGCTGTCGGAAACGATCGGCTGGAGCGAACGGCAGATCAACCGCTATTTCAATCAGCAGCTGGGCATTTCACTCAAAACCTATTGCAAGATCCTGCGCTTTCAGGCCTCCCTTCATCATATCAAAGACGGCCAGCTCTCGCCGCAGCTCAACTTCACCGATCAATCGCATTTCATTAAGGAAATTAAAAAGCTCTCGGGCGTTTCGCCTAAGGAGTTGTTCAAACATCAAAACGACCGATTTTTACAATTCCTCGTCTACCACGCGAAGTAATTTTGTGGCATAAACTAAAATTATGCTATTAGAACATAAAAACATCGCGATTGTCGGCGGCGGTCCGGGTGGACTGACGCTGGCCAGGCTCCTTCAATTGAAAGGAGCAAAAGTTACCGTTTATGAAAGAGACCTAAATAAGGACGCCCGCGTTCAGGGCTCCCCACTTGATCTGCACGAGGATTCCGGGCTGGCGGCTATTAACGCAGCCGGCCTGATGGAGGCATTCAAACAGAATTACATGCCCGGTGCAGACCGGATGCAGATCATGAATGAGCAGGCCGACGTGTTGTTTAGCGACCATGACACGAAACCCGAAGAGGATTTTGGACAGGAACATTTTCGCCCCGAAATAAGCAGGGGTGCCTTACGAAAGATCATGCTGGAATCCCTGCAACCGGGAACAGTGGTATGGGACAGCCATGTTATATCGATGGAGGCACAACACCAAGGCTGGTTGCTGCATTTCAAAAACGGAGAGCCGGTATACGCGGATCTTGTGATTGCCGCTGATGGCGCCAATTCCAAGCTCCGCCCTTACCTTACGGATATCAAAGCCTTTTATTCAGGGGTGACCATGCTCGAAGGCGCTATTTACGATGCTGAAAAAACAGCCCCCGGCATGAACGCCTTATTGCGCGGAGGAAAAATCATGGCCTTCGGGAATCAAAAAGATCTATTGATGGGTCAGAAAGGAAAAGGTGAAATCGGGTTTTATGCCAGCTTCAAAGCCGATGAGAGCTGGGCTTCGGATAATGGCCTGAACTATAACGACAAGCAGCAGATGCTGGCCTGGTTCAAACAAGCATACCCGGAGTGGAGCCCGGTTTGGCATGAGCTGTTTGAAAGCGCCGGCACACCTTTTATTCCACGCCCCATTTATTGCATGCCCTTAGACCAGACCTGGAAAACTCTGCCCAACCTGACCCTGCTCGGCGATGCGGCACACGTGATGCCACCCTTTGCAGGAGAAGGGGTGAACATGGCGATGCGCGATGCCCTGGAATTGAGCGAGTGCCTGACATCAGGCGGGTATTCCTCGTTGCAGGAAGCCATTTCCTCCTATGAAACGGCGATGCGCCAACGGGCTTCGGGCATGGCGCGTGAATCGCTGGAAAACGGTGAGCGCATGCATTCGGAACAGGCTTTGGCAACGATGCTGAATTTTTTTACAGGTCATTAAAAATGACTTTACTTTTACTCAGGGGGCTCATGACCTGACGTAAATCTTATTTTTGTTTTTGGGCGCCCGGGCGGGCCGTCGCGACTCGCTCTTTGTTTGCCCTGCGGGACAACCAAAGGAGCTCAAACAGGCGCTCCGTCCCTGGCGCAGCATTATCCCTTTTCAGGAGGGCCCACCCATTCACCCATCCATTATTCGCGGAGAAATAGTAATTTAGTACCTGATGCCACTCCGCACAGCCCATAAAGAAATCCTCGTCTATGGCAGTTCCATGGCCTTGCTGCTCCTGTTCCTGAAATGGCTCGAAGCCCATTTTGTCGTATTCAATTACCGCCTCGATTTTTTTATTGGCGCCATTGCCATTGTATTTACCGTTTTGGGAATCTGGCTGGCCCTCAAGCTGGTAAAGCCAAAAGTGGAAACCCGCATTGTGGAAAAAGAAGTGTATGTGGAAAAGGAAGTATATATCGATAGCTCTGCCCAACAAGAGATCAACCGGAAAGAGATCGAAAACCTGGGCATCAGCAAACGGGAGCTGGACGTATTGCAATTAATGGCCACCGGTTTAAGCAATGAAGAGATTGCGGGGAAACTCTTTGTGAGCTTAAACACCATTAAAACGCATTCCTCGAATATTTTTCTGAAACTGGATGTGAAACGGCGGACCCAGGCGGTGGAAAAAGCTAAACGACTGAATATCATAACCTAAGGAAACTCATACTTTGGTATGATAAGTGGCTGCTAGTCCTAAAATCACCCGAAAGTATGACCAAAAACAGGACAAGCGATGGTAGTTTTGCAGCCTGTTCATCCTAAAAATTTAAATCATGAAAAAAACAATTTTAGTATTCGGAGCCATTTCAGGCGTCATCATCAGCACCTTTATGGCCATTTCCATGGCCATCATGTCGGGCAGCAGCACCCATGAGAGCGGAAACACCAGTATGATTATTGGCTTCAGCGCCATGGCGGTAGCCTTCTCTTTCATATTTGTGGGCATTAAAAATTATCGCGACAAGCAAAACGGCGGGATCATCACCTTTGGCAAGGCCTTTGTACTTGGCTTGATGATCAGCCTGATCGCCTCTACGCTTTATGTGATTACCTGGGGCGTGGAGTTCCATTTCTTTATGCCGGACTTTATGGACAAGTACGCCGCCATGCAGGTGAAACAATTGCAGGAAAGCGGCCTCCCCGCTGCGCAGCTCCAGGAATCGCTTAAAGAGATCGAAACGGCCAGCTACAACTATAAGCACAGCACGGTTTTCTTTGCCATGTATACCTATATGGAGATCCTTCCGGTTGGCATTTTAATTACCTTAATCAGCGCTTTGATTCTTAAACGAAAAACACCTGCAAACACCGCACAATAACTATCTGACAATTTAAAACACACGTATGGAAGACAACACAACACCAAAGGTAACCGGGATCGGGGGCATTTTCTTTTATTCGGACAACCTCGCCGGAACAAAGGAATGGTACACCAAACATTTAGGGATCGACATCAACAACTGGGGCTCCAGCAGCTTTGAATCCAGGAACATCAATAATCCTGAAGAAATCAATTCACTTCAATGGTGTCCTTTCAAAAAAGAGAGCGATCACTTCAGCCCATCGAAAAAAGAATTTATGATCAACTACCGGGTACAAAACATCGAAGGACTTGTGGCTAAGCTCAAAGAAAACGGAGTAACTATCCTGGATGAGCTAGCGACCTATGACTATGGAAAATTTATCCACATCATGGACGCTGAGGGCAACAAAATTGAATTGTGGGAGCCTAAGGAATAGATAAAGGGCTAAGAGCAGTCCTTACAAAGGCCGATGAGCACACAATTCAGCCTTTCCACCTGGTAGCCTTTGGGAATTGAAAAACTGACCTGTGCAGGAAGGCATTCAATCGTCTGGCAATTGGTGCAACGGAAATGAAAATGATGGTCGGGCAATTTCTTTTTGTCCTCGCATCTCACACACAGCGCAAAATACTGCTTCCCGTCGTCGGCCACGATCTTATGCACAAGGCCGTCCTCGCAGAAGCGGTTTAAAACCCGGTAAATGGTCACCTTGTCGATATCGATATTTATCTTTTGCTCGATGGCATCCTGGCTCATGGCTTTGGCGCTTGTGGCCAGGACCGACATTACCGCTTCTTTGGTTGGTGTGCTTCTTCGCTTCATGTTTTATTGCAACTGCATTGCAACAATAAAGATAATCCCTAAGTCCGCCAAATCCAAACTGCCGGTATCCTGTTTGACGTTTCTTAATATGATTATATTTACTTCAACAACGCACAGACCATCCATTTCTAAAATCAATTGCTATGCCCATCTTACTGATCATTCTACTTTCGCTCGCAGGCATCATTGTCCTGCTTCTGATCATCGCCCTTTTCACGAGGAAGGAATATAACATCACCCGTGACATCACCATCCAGGCACCACGGCAAACGGTGTTCGATTACCTGAAACAACTCAAAAACCAGGATCACTTCAACAAGTGGGTAATGGTGGATCCCGGCATGAAACGGGAATTCAAAGGAACAGACGGAACCGTTGGATTCATTTATGCCTGGAACGGGAACAAACAGGCCGGCGAAGGCGAGCAGGAAATAAAACACCTCAGCGAAGGAAAAAACATTGAAACGGAGATCCGCTTCAAACGCCCCTTTGTATCCATTGCCTACGCCAACCTGGCGATGGAATCCATATCCGACACTCAAACCAAAGTAAGCTGGAGCAACAAAAGCACGATGGTCTATCCCATGAACATCATGGTGTCCATGATAGAAAACATGCTGGCAAAAGACATGGACACGAGCTTACAGAATCTGAAAACCATTCTCGAAACATAAGCGCTTTCTAAAAAGCCGCTGTTTCATCTCACCGGAATAATAAAGCGTTCACATGATGTTGTGAGCGCTTTTTTAGTTTAGGGAAAGCTCCTCGCAGAGGGGTAAAACGCCCTCTGAAAAAACCAGTTATTTCTACCTGTTTTACGTTTGTCGATGAAGTTCAGGTAATTATACCTGTATCCGAACACTTTATACTTCCTACATTTACTTTATAGCACCCCTCGTTGACGATTTGTGTTTTGCCGTAATTGCTATAACCAGACATCTTAACTACCAAAATAATTTACAGCATTTTCTGCAGATGAGCTAAACATCAAAAGAAGAAGAGAGCGTCGGGATCATGTTTACTTTCCGCCTTGATGAACGACTGCGGCGATGCTTTGACGGTAGTGTGGATGTTGAACCTGATTCAATACACGGTATAGAGATGTTACATGACCAAACTCATACGCATACTAAAAGACGGCTTGAATGCACTCGTGCATGCGATCCGTTACATCATTCATTTTTTTAACGGCTTATTTCACAAGCAGAAACTTTCAGACATGGAAACAGAAGAAAGCTCCAACCAAAGCGAAGGCTACACGCCGCTATCCCAGGCTACACCGCCAAATGCATCCTGGACTACAGCCTTTACAAACACCGGACAACAAGCCGACCAATACAACGGTCCGCTTTCTCCCAGTAATTTTTACTATGCCTTTCTCTCGAAGGTAGACCTGGATGAAAGTACCAATACGAGTGATGTTTTTTTTGAAATGATCTCGAAGGAATGGATGGATGTTGCCATCTTGTCCGGTAGCGTAAATACCGTGTCACCGGCGCCTACCACCCCTGCTGTGGCCTTTCACATTCCTTATTGCGGGGTTGACAACAAAGGAGGCTATAGCCAGGACGCGATCATGGCCTGCTTAGGTCTTAAGACGGCGGATAACCTTGCCGAAGGCTCCTGGTATTTGCTGGAGCTCAGCAGCACGCCGGGTAAAGGCGCTGTCATTGGCAGCCTCTATGATCCGGATATTGATATCGGCAAAGGCAAGGACTATGGCTCATGGGAGCTGGTGTCTTCGCCTCCTGCGCAGTTATTGTATCTTCCCCAACTCTGGACAGGGCCCGGACCAAGCCCCACAGGATCGGACGTTATTCTTGTACCGGTCAGCAGTGGCGGCGGTGGCAGCGATGAAGTCTCTCTGAAAAGTACACCCGGAGTGAGCGGGCGTAAGCGCAAGCGCTCTATCGACTACACGTTTCTCCCGGTAGCAAAACGGGCAAAAGTAGAAGCCGCACCCCTTCCTCCTGTACCACCGGTACCTATCGTACCTCCACCACCACCGCCTCCGCCGCCGGTTACCTCCGGCGTGGGGGTCATGGATATAGGAATCGGCAACTGCAACATGCTGGTAAACCAGGCCGGTGATGTGATTGCTTATTATGATCTGGGCTATCCGCTCTGGTTCTTCCTTTCCACCCTTCCGGCCAACATGAGGTTTGGGAATCCTGCCTATACCGGCCCGGTCCTTCAGAATGCCAACGGCACGCTGGAGGTGGTTCTCTCGCATTGGGATTGGGACCACTGGCGCTTAGGCCACGTGGCAGGGCTCAATGTGCTGCCATGGACGGTGCGTATGATCCCTGCAGGACCTTCGGCCCTTAATTTCTTCAACACCATTCCGCTGGCCAACCGGAATGTTCTTGGTGGTGGCGCAGGAGCAGCCCCTGTAGCGGGTCCCGGCGGCAGCACCATTTATTATACAAATCCTGTCGGTGCCGTCATTCCGGCAGTGATCATGAACAATACCGGCCTGGCGCTCAGTGTTCCGACAAACCTTCCGGTGGCAGACCTGATCCAGCACCAGATTGTGATGACAGGGGATGCGAATTTCAACTTTGTACCGATGCCTCCTGTAGTGAGCGGCAATATCACGGGCATCGTTGCCGTGCATCACGGCTCGAACGCCCACGGCGCTGCGGGCCCTCCGCTTCCAAATCCCGTAATTCCTTACGCATTGACAGGCCGTATCGGATACTCTTATGGCATCACCGGTGGTGGCGGCCATGCCTATGGCTTCCCGGTAGCGGCTGCTGTGGCCAGCTACCAGGGCGCAGGATGGAACAACGAGATGTCCACTGCTGAAGGAGCCGCTATCAACGCAGGCGGCGTTGCCGGACGAGGCAACATCCGCATAGGCGCCCAGGTAGCGCTGCTCCCCGCCTACAACGGAACGGCCTTTTTCGCCATTACAAACCCACTTCCTTAAGATCAAAGATCATGACGACATTAACTACTTCCAGCAGCACTCCGCCTCCGATGAGCACTCTGCAAGACGTGCAAACATGGCTCGGTACACTATCTACCGGAACAACGGTAAGTATCGGATCAAGCCTGTTCAACTCACCGATGATCACCAGCCTCTACAAGCTTATTCCATCAGGCGACAACCCGGTTTCTTTGAACATTACCGCTATCGATGTGAACGGAGCCACTCTTACCGGCAACGCCACTTTCCTCGGGGAAGCCGGAACAACGGTGGCATTGGTATTTACCCAACCCGCCTCCACGCTGCTCCTTCAATTAAATGTGACGCCGCCTTCAACCTTAGTGTGGAGCCTGCTGAGCGCTTATAACGTTGGCTTTGGAAGCCTGGCGGCCCAGTTCATTCCTGACGCGGATGCGAATGTGGTGAACCTTGTTTTTTCTTCCAACGTGGTGGCAGGAACAAGCCTCTCCCTGCCGATTACGCTTAACGTCGCCACCTTTTCGGGCGACTGGCTGCTGGAGGGAAATTTCACTTCCGTCGGAAACCTTGCCCAGGATGCTCTGACAGCGTTAGCGGGCAACAACGATGTGCTGGCGATGCTACAAAATTACTTTGACCTCGCTAACCTCAGCATCACCGAATTTGAAGTGGCCTTCAATCCTACCCAGAAGACCTGCTCCATGATCCGGATAGGACTGTCATATAACACCGACTGGAAATTCTTCGATGACAAGTTTATTGTGCAAAGTATCAATTTCGATGTGGAAGTATTTAATCCTTTCGAAAGCGATATCTCCTTCCAGGGGGTTCTTTATGCGGAAATGGAGATCCCGACAAGCGCCGGAAACTTCACCTTCGATGTTGGCGGCCAGTTTCCCGACAATGCCGTGTTTGCGCAGATTGCAGCCGGCAGCAGCCTTACGATCAGCGAGGTGTTCGCTTTTTTCCAGGCGACACCCCCAAGCGGTTTTCCGGATATCGAGATCTCAACGCTCAGCTTTTTCTTCTGGCCTGGGAACGGCAATTTCACTTTTCAGCTGGCTATCACGAAACCCTTTCCGATTATCGGCGATGTCAGCCTCAACAACTTCAGCTTTAACATTGCAGTAACAAACAGCGGCAGCACCTTTACGGTAAGCGGCGCCTTGTCTACCTCTTTTTCCCTTGGCACAGCAACTACGCTGGCCCTCAGCGGCAGCTACACGACCGGGCAAGGCCTCAGCCTGAAAGGCTCGATGACCGACCTGGAAATAGGATCTATTATTGCCGGGATCGGAGATGAGTTCGGCATTCAGATTCCTGCCCCTATCAGCAATCTGGTGCTCGACTCCATGGATGTGGCCCTCAATACCGGTGGCACGAGTGATTCCTTCTCTTTCAACCTGAAAGGGCATACCATGATGTGTGGCGTCAATGTGGTTTTCACAGCCATGGTCAACACTACCTGGGGCAGCACGGCCTTCACCGGCACCTTCGGAGGCACCATCGTATTGACAACACCTTCCGGTGACGTTATCAGCTTCGCCGTGACGTTTAGCACCTCCGCTACCGATACCTGGATCACAGCGTCTTATTCGGATTCTACAGACGGCTTAACGTTTGAAGACATTGCCGCCGTATTCGGGTTCACATTGCCGCCCATCCCGTCAGACCTTGACCTCGATCTTACCGATGCTTCCTTTTATTACGACTTCACCAGCGGCGAAATTTCCTTCGGGCTGGTATCTAAAACATACGGCAATGCCGTGTTTGTGAGCCCGATCGTCAACACGGCGAGGAAGTACTTCTTTGTGCTTGATGCCAATGCCAGCTTTAGTCTTTCGGACCTGCCGCTGGTAGGCGAAGATCTTGCCAAGATCGAAAACATCGAGATCAATACGATGCAGGTGATCATTGGCTCTGAACCAGCCAGTGCAGCGGATGTGACGGCCTACAAAAGACTGGTAGCACTGCTGACTCCGCCTAAGGGCACCTCTTATCCACAGCTGCCGGCTACGGGCACCACCGGTGATTTTGTGCTGTCGGCAAATATTGATTTCGGCAGCCAGCCTTTACCGCTGATGCTGAGCATGGGTGGCACAAGCTCCACCACCTCTGCCACCACGGGTATAGGCACGACGAACAACCTGCCTGCAACTACAGGAACAGGCACAGGCTCATCCGGGAATAATGTCGTCTCTTCCGGCTCCTCCGACGGCACCACCTGGTTCACCATACAAAAGACCTTCGGGCCTATCACCATCCAGCGCATTGGCGCAAGGTACCAGTCGGACCAGCAAGCCCTTTGGTTTGAAATTGATGCAAGCCTCACGGTGGGGCCAATGACCATTTCCATGACAGGCCTTGGCATCGGCTCTTCCATTTCCAATTTCTCTCCGCAGTTCAGCCTGCAAGGCATGGGCATTATATACAGCCAGCCGCCGCTTACCATTGGCGGCTCTTTTGCCAACCTCACACAACCGGGCGGAGATCTTGAATTTGACGGCAGCGTGATCGTAGGCTTCGGATCCTTCCAGGTAGAGGCATTCGGCTTTTATGCCGAAACCAAGACCTACGATTCCATGTTCATCTTCGGCGACGTCACAGCTCCTATCGGCGGCGTGCCTGCCTTCTTCCTGACAGGAATAGCGCTGGGCTTCGGTTATAATTCTTCACTCCGGATTCCAACCATCAACCAGGTGGAGCAGTTCCCGTTCATTGAAGTGTTGCCTAACTCATTTCCTCCCGGCCGCGGAACACCTGCAAAAACACCGCAGGATGCGTTGAACCAGCTCCTGAATACAGCACCACCCTGGGTGACTCAAACTCCGGGCCCTATCTGGATTGCTGCAGGCATCACCTTCACCAGCTTCGACATCGTCAATTCGCAGGCGATGGTGATTGTGCAAACCGGCGCCGACCTTACCATTGCCCTGCTCGGCACATCGAGCGCACAATTTCCGCAGGGCGCAAGCCCTGGCAGCTCCGAAGTATATGCCTACCTGGGCATGGACCTGGAGCTCCTGATCAAGCCTGACGCCGGCATCTTCAGCCTGGAGGCCGTGATCTCAAACCAGTCCTTCCTGCTCGACCGCTCCTGCGTGCTCACCGGCGGCTTTGCCTTCTATGTATGGTTTGGAAACAGCCCCTATGCCGGCGATTTTGTGCTGACACTCGGCGGCTACAATCCTGGCTATGTTCCACCATCCTACTATCCATCCGTACCGAAGCTTGGCTTCCACTGGTCGCTCGATTCATCGATCTCCATCAGCGGCGATGCCTACTTTGCTTTCACGCCTTCGGCGCTGATGGTAGGTGGCGAATTAAACGCCGTATACCAGGTAGGCAACCTGAAAGCCTGGTTCGATGCGCATGCCGATATTATCGTGCAGTGGAAGCCGTTCTGGTTCTATGCCAACATCGGCATTTCCGTAGGCGCTTCCTACAAGATGGACCTCTTACTCACAACCTGCACCATAACGGTGGAGCTGGGCTGCGACCTGCAGTTCTGGGGCCCGCCAACCGGCGGCAGTGTGTATGTCGACTGGTACATTATTTCGTTTACCATACCGTTTGGCGCAGACAACACGCACAACGGCTCACAGCTTACCTGGACGGATGTGCAGGCTATGCTACCGAATGCAGGATCGACGGGCTCTCCAAACGTACTGAGCTTAAACCCGGTATCGGGCCTGACACCTACGTCCACACAACCGCCTACCACAAGCGGCCTGGAAGACAGTAACACCCCTCCAAACTGGATTGTGCGCGGCAGTCATTTCGCCTTCAGCACCTCTTCCACGATACCGGCTACCACAGCAACGGTTGGAGGCACTTACACGTTTAACAGCGGCGGCACCTTTAATGTAGCGCCGCTAAGCTGGTCAAACATCTCAGCAACGCATACGGTGACGATCAAGACCGAAGCGGGAGATGATTGCTCTTCCTCATTCACAGCGGTTCAAACACAGCAAAGCCTGCCTTCCTCCTTATGGGGCACGCAGAGCACCACCACACCGAATGCCAGCACCCAGCTGGTTCCAAACCAGATGACAGGTGTAACGGTGCAGGTCAATCCTCCGCAAATAGGCAGCTCTGCCGGCCCGGTAAATGTAGAGCTTTACCTCGAAGGAGTGAGCCTGGAGCTGAGCGGGGCGGTGTTATGGATCAGCAACACGGCACCTCCGGCCGGCGATATTCCTGCAAACAGCCTGACAACGATTTCAACAATCGCTAACACGGCAGGCAACGGAATCGCCTCTGCCGGTATTATCACGGCAAGGAACAACATCTTCGATGCTTTGAAAACAGCCGGCTATCAGCCAATCACCACGAACGACCCGATGACAAATTTCGCTAACGGCATTGCTTGTGCATTTAATGCGGAACCAATGATGGTTAACTAATCACTATGAACAATATGGCTATGGACACGACACAACAAACCCCTAATTTCGCTTTAGCAAGTCTTCCGACTCCGCCTCCTCCCGGGACCATCCAGTTTTTCGATGGCTATTTTCCGGCATTACCTGCCGGCAATTACAGCATAGGACTGCAACACCAGATGTCGGGCACAAGCGGAGTACCTGGTGCTTTCAGCCTGCCCGACCAGACCTTCAGCGTGGTGGCGCCCGAGTTTTTTATCGACCCATCGATCATACAAACGATTTACCCGCCACAGGGCGGCTCCGACCAATACGGCTCTTACCTGCCCTTCCTCGTCATGACGGATCCTTCCTTGCCCTGGGAGCGGAATTTAGTTCCGGGTAGTCCTCCTTCGCATTCGGGAGACCCCACGCCCTGGATGGCGCTGGTGATTTTTGCGGAGAGCGAAATCATTTTCCCGGCGGCTTCCACCTCCGGAAACCCGGTGACCTCGGGCACGGTCACCGACCTCCTGGCCAGCAGCACGACGGTGTTAAAGCCCAACATTCCTACGGATCTCATTCAACCGGATATGTTATCGGCTACCTGCCAGAGCATTACCATACCGGGCGCCGTGTTTAATGCGGTGATGCCTAGTACCCCAGAGCTCTCTTATATGGCACATTGCCGGGGTGTGAATACGACCGATGAAGGCGAGCAATTGCTGAGCGTGATGCTCTGCAACCGCATGCCGGTAGTGAGCAGCACGGATCCCGCGCCGGTACGTTACTATGCCAACTTAATATCACTCGAAGGCTTTGGGGCTTACCTGGGGCCGAATGCCACTCCTATTCCCAACAAGCCAACGGGCGGCTTATGCGATGTGCAGATTGTGTCGTTGTATAGCTGGAGCTTTGTTTCGCAACCCGACAGCGGGCAAAGCTTTGAAGCATTGGTTAACGGGTTGATCCAAAGTGAAACGGCCACGCGCGGCGCGCTGAGCCTGCCATTTTCCAGCTCATCCAACTTACCCCCCGTTGTAACCGGCCGCCTGAGCGATGGTTTTGTTCCTCTGACCTTCATTGCCGGATCCGGAGATGAGAGCTTCGCCTGGTACAGGGGTCCTTTCTCGGCAGTGCCTCCTCAGCCGCTTCCCCCGGTTGGTAATCCACCTGTTCCTGTGTTGCAGGCCGGCGGTGCCGATTCCTTAATGATCTACCTTGCCGAACAGGGCCTCTTTGATCTGAGCTATGCTTCGGCCTGGAATATCGGCCGTAACCTGGCGCTGGCCGACTCCGGCTTTGTACAGAATATCACCACCTACAGGCAGGTATCCACCGAGCTATTGACCAACCTCACACAGCGGATGTCGATGTCGCACTTTTCAGAGGAGACAGATCCTAAAAGCCTGCTCGCCAACAATGCATCCCGCAAACAATTTTCGAGGATGATGGGCAGCGGTTTAGGCAAGCATTGGACCAATGCGCTTGCCGCCGTAAAACAGAACCCTGCCCCTGCTTCGTTGAACGTACAGCGCATGAAAAAAAGCCGCAGCCGGCTTTCGCTTCATCCCAGCGAGGTCCTTGCGATGCCCGGTGTTCCGGAGGCCATCGCCGGAAACCTGGGCGATAATGTTACCGCCATCACACAGTGGCTGAAGAAGCTGAGCCTGCTTTACCCTGTTCCTTTTTCATACATGGTTCCTAATCCCGCGATGCTGCCGGTAGAGTCCATCCGCTTTTTTTACCTGGATCCCAACTGGACAGAAGCCCTGATCGCGGGAGCGATGAGCATCGCTATTCAGAACTCAAAAGATGCCGCTCTTTATAAAGCCATGCTGCCAACGTTTATCTCCAGCAACGGTGGAGAGATGAGCGGTATGCTCATTCGCTCACAGCTTGTATCGGGCTGGCCGAAGCTGGTGATTTCACCGACGCTTGGAGGTGCCCCGATGAACATGGTCCGCAACGATTGCCCGGCCACGAATGTCCGCCTCGTTTTGTTTGATGGCATCCCCGATACGGTAACGCTGGGTGAACCATACCAGGGCCTGTTATTCGGCGTTGAAGATTTCGGCGTTGCGCCGCGCTGCGTCACTTCTGCCGCACTCACCGGCGCTATTATTTCCAATGCGCAGCATGTACAGCCTTTATACCGGACTCCTGCGACGGGCAGCCTGGGTGGCGTGCTCGATATTGACGCTACAGCACCTCTGCTGCAACAGGCTGCCGGCGTGCTTCCTTTTAGCACGGGAGCTGTGGTGAACTGGAACGGCACAGCGCTTGCCACTACCTTTGTGGCCGCCAATCAACTGACGGCCGTTGTCCCTGCAACACTGGTAGCCAGCGTTGGAACAGCAAGCGTTACGGTAAACAGCGGAGGGGCTACGTCTCTTCCTGCTATCTTTCATATCAGCGCTCCTTTCGAGATCGATTCCATCAATCCAACCATGATGCTCGTTGGCTCCGACCAGTTTACACTAACGGTTTCAGGGATCGGCTTCGCCTCCGACGCTCAAATCCAATGGAATGGCACTCCGCTGACAACAACGGTGATCAGCACATCGGAAGCCACGGCCGTGGTTCCGGCGACTTCCGTTACTACGATCGGATCGGCCACCATCACTGTCCTCTCAGGTGGCAACACGTCCAATACGATGACCCTGAACATTGTCGGCGGCGACCCTGTCATTAATACCTTGTTGCCGGCCGTTGTGATGGAAGGAGGCACAGGCTTTACCCTCACACTCATGGGATCGGGTTTTACCCAAAATGCCGTTGTGCAGTGGAACAGTACGGCGCTCTCTACCCGCTATGTATCAGGCGAACAACTTACGGCAGCCGTACCGGCCTCTTTCATTACAAGCCCCGGAAGTATTTCGGTAACCGTGGTCATCAACGGCACGGCATCACCTGCTGCTGTGTTTACCATTGCAAACCAGACAGCCACCATCGGTTCTTTGCAACCGCCCCTGGCCCTGGTTGGCGGCTCCGATGTACAGTTAACGGTCGATGGCGTAGGCTTCGCACAAGGCGATAGCGTTCAATGGAACGGCACCAAGCTGACCACCACCTTCGATAGCTCAGAGCAACTGATCGCCACCGTGCCATCTTCTCTCCTGACCAAGGCGGGTACAATAGCCGTCACCGTTCTTTCCGGCACAAGCACCTCCAACAGCGTCAACTTTACGGTGATTGTTCCGCAACCGGCGATAGGCCTGCTGGAACCTGCCGTGGTGGTGGCAGGGGCAACCCAGTTTACCTTAACCATAACCGGAGGCTTTGGCCCCGGCGATTTTGCCTTACAAATGGTAGCCGCACCGGAACTTCAACCTTTCAATAACTAAACGACAGAAACTATGAGTACCCAGAATCCATTAATCGTTCCGATGACCGTAGAAGCCCTGGTGGTCAATGATATTTTTCGTACCAACGGCAGCAGCTTCGTCAGAAACCAGATGCTGTACGGTGCGATGAGCACCTGCAACAGCGGCCAACCCGGGATCAGTAATAACGACACTCAATTCACCCTTCATTCTACTTCTCCGGTGCTGCCCAGCAAGACACCGGCCGGTGATTATTACAATGGTGTTTACCTGAAATGGCGCTTACCTGAAAGCTTCACCAATGGCGTGCAGGATAATGTGACGGGCTTAACGGAATATCCCCTGGTGCCTAACCGCTGGCTGGTAGTGAGGTATAGCGGGCCTTTGACGCAGCGTGTGGCGACTGCCTGGATCGTGGAAAGCGATCACCTGTATCCGAACAACCAGGTTCCTCAGCCAACAAATGCGTCGATGGTAGCCACAGCCTACGTGAAGGCCAACTCAAACGGAACTCCGACGCAACAGTTTATCGGGCAAAATATTTTGCTGGGAAGCTGGGCCGAATCGGGCAATGACCTTCAGCTGACTGCCATGGCACCAGGCAATCCGGCCTTCGGCGTGTTTCAGCCGCAGAATAATAATGTATTTTCATTTATCGATTGCCTTAACAGCAGCCCTACTGAAACGCTTAGCTATATGGTAACCGGATGGTTTTCGAATCCGGAGAGCGATCCTTTGTATGAAAAGCTGGCGGTGTGGACGAACAATACCGGCAACAATGTAGTATCCACGCTGAATTTTTCCGCAGCATCGGCTTCTCAGGTCAACTGGACTGCCGGCACCATTACCATTGCAGGTACGGTATATAACATCGTGGCGGGCAACACCGGAGCCATGTCGGTAACGACCTACGTATACCTCGACCCGATGGTCTCTACCACGGCTTTACAAATTACAACGGATCTTGCGACAGCGCAGGCAGGTATTCCTATTGTAACGGCAACGCCTTTCTTCGCGGCTCAACTGTCGACGCTGGGCTGGACGCTTCCTGAAAATACCGATCCGGCATTAACGGCTACCTGGTCGATGCTCTACGGTGCGGTGAATGGCGTGCAATGGCAAAATACAGCCTTGCCTCCGGGCGGTGTTCCTTCTGCAAGCACCGGTGCGCCTCCTGTTTCGGTTGCTGTGGGCAATACGTCGGTGGAGGCGCTTACCGCGATGATCACGGCACAGGCGGCGCAACAAAATATTCCGATTGATGCCGAGCTCCTCGAAGCATTTCAGCTTGACCTGACCGAAGTGTTTGACATGCCTGATGGTGCAGCTGTGCTGGCGGAAAAACTCCAGGCCAGCTTTTTTCAAAAATTTTCGGGCGGCTATAACTGGAACATCGTGGATGCTCCCGACAGTACGACACAAATCTCGCAGGCTGAGCTACAAACAGAGCTGGCCTGGCTGGCCACGCTGAATCAGGATCAGGAGAATCTGAATGAGGCTCTGAATGAGCTGGCATCACTGCAATCGCAGCTGTATACCATGTGGTGGAAGTATGCCGACTGGCCAAATGCAATCCAGCAGGATTGCGGTGTTCCCGGCCTCGAGACGCAAGCCGGCCTGCAACAACAATTGGATCCAACGGTTTCGGGTAGCCTGGCCCAGCTTACCGCTTCGCAGATGACGAAAGTCAATGCGCTCATGGCGCTTGTGCCGACAGGCGACACACAGGCCGAACTGGCGCAGGCTATCCTGGATTATTCGACACAAAAAAATCTTCCTGCTACCCGTCTCCTGAAAAGAACGATTGCGCCTTTGTTTTACAAGCCCAACAATCCTGTGGTGATGATTGCCGGTGCCGGTGTTTCAGGCCTTATACAAAATGACAACAGCAGCCTTCTTTGCCGCTTTCCTTCGCAAGTGGTAACGGGCTTCAACTACAACAGCAAGCCGGTAACGGCTGCCACCTCCGGGCTTTCCATTCCTCAGCCCAACCTCTCACAGGTAACAGGCGCACCCTGGTCAGCGGCTTTATTGAACAGCCTGGTCGGAGAGTTTTTTTTCCTGGACACGAATAATGCGACTGTCATCGGCGCTGCTATTTCGGCAAGTGCTTCTGATGTGCAGACAGCGATGTCTGACAGCGCGAATGACATTGGTGTATATCCAACCGGTGCTGTGGAGCAATGGACGGAAAATCCGTGGCATCCTTTGCTGATGTACTGGCAGCTGAATTATTACCCGATTGAGTTCGGTACGCCATCGTCTCCCAACTGGAGCTTTGATAACGGCCAGTTTTTCTGGAACGGCTCGCCGTCCAGCGTGGTGAAGACGAACACCTACACTTACAGCAGCATGATACAGCTCACGCCGATGGCTAATTTCAATATGCAATCGCGGATCAATGCGTTCCTCGCCAATAACCCCGACCTGGACCCGCTTGAAAAAGCAGAGTTCGAAGCGCTCCTGGATTTTGTTCAGACTTCCGATCACTGGGATTTGCTCTCACAGGCGATGGACGGCTTCAATGAGCAGATGCAGCTGGGACTGCCGGGTGTGTTTATGACTCCTGCTTCTTACCCGTCGGGCACAACTCCAAGCTTATCAACGCTGATCGGTCATGAAACAGGTTATCCACCTTCCCTCGGAAATATTCCATCGTCAACGCCTTATCCGCCCAGCGGCTTCTTACCGCTTCGTGCAGGCCAGTTTGAATTTATTCAGCTGGTGCTGATCGATGAATGGGGACAAGCGCTCTGGCCAATCGATTCGTATAATTATAAAACGGTATCGGTATACATGCCTCCGGAGCTGACACCTGTTCAGAGCTCTGAGGCCGTTAACTTTACGGTAAGCAGCACCGTGGCTATCTCTTCCATCAGCCCTGAGATTGCACCGACGGGAGGCAGCGGGATTACCTTAACCGTGAACGGTGTCAATTTTACGAATGCCGCCACGATCGAATGGAACGGCACAGCGATCAGCACAAGCTTTGTGAGCTCAACCCAATTAACGGCATCGCTCAGCACTGCCCAGCTTCAAAGCCAGGGCTCGTATACTGTGACGGTGAGCTTAGGTGGCGGCATCAATAGTAATGCCCTTCCTTTTACTGTTGCCAGCGGACCAACCATCGGCTCTTTAAGTCCAAACCTGTTGCAGGCCGGCATGGTTCCTTCTTCTACGTTTACACTTTTTGTAACAGGGGTAGGCTTTACGGCCGGAAGCCTTGTTCAGTGGAACGGCATAGCGCTGAGCACGGAATTTGTGAGCTCCTTCAGCCTGATTGCCACGGTGCCGGCCAATTATGCATTTGCGCCGGGAATAGCCAACATTACCGTTTCTTCGGGCGGAACTGTTTCCAACACGGCTGTGTTTACGCTGTCGCCGGGCTCGGCGATTGTTTCGTTGGAACCTGCCATTGCCTCTACAAGCACTGCCGGCTTTACCTTAACGGTAAACGGCGTAGGCTTCGAACCGGGGACTCTTGTGGCATGGAATAAGGCGGCGCTTGCCACAACCTATGTCAGCGCCACGCAGCTAACAGCCCTGGTGCCGGCTTCCCTGCTCAGCCAGGCTGGCACGATGAGCATCACGGCGAGCATCGGCTCCTGCGTTTTTCCGAATGTTCCGGATTCTTTCATCCAATTGCCACCGGCATTATTACAGCCGGCTCAACTGAGCTTCAACCTCATCTCCGCAGTGAATGATAGCATTGTGTTTGGCCCGGTGAACCCGACGGCCGACCCGATATGCGGATGGGTGCTCCCGAACCACCTCGACCATTCCATCATGGCTTACGATCCATTGGGTGTTTCCCTGGGAGAGATGTCGATTGACATAACGGGTAGCGATGCCCTTGCGATCTGCTGGATGCCTTCGCCGGGAAGCCCTTACACCACGCTTACCGAGATTGCCTCCTCCATCCCGCATTTCGGTAATTTTCTGCTCACGCTGAGCCAGCAAACCACCGACACGTTCACGGCTTTTATGGCAGCGATTGATGATACGTTGTGGACGACGGCCCCTATGGGCACAAGCTTTGACCAAAGCCTGGCGGTGCTGATGGGCAGGCCGCTCGCAATGGTGCGTGCCAATCTCCAGTTCCTGCTCGACGGACCTGCGGTAACGGATCCGAGCTGGCAGTTTACTTTTGATCCTGCGGCTGCCCAGGTAGAGACTTACAAATTCCCGATCGAGCTTGGCAATATCGCTCAGCTGAAAGACGGCCTGATCGGTTATTTCGTGGAGGATGCCTACGGAACTTTTAATGTGGTAACCGAATCGGGTGCGACCGAGAGTAATTACCTGAACCCGATCGGCGTTGACAACAATTATATCTACCTGCCTTTCGACGGAACAACCTCCACCTTCGTGTCGATGCTGGTTGATCCTTATGCGGCTGTTCATGCAACCACGGGAATCCTGCCGGTAACTTCCGTCAGCCTTCCTCCAGAGTTTACCGTGAATGCTATTGCGGCCATGAATGTGACCTTCCGCATGGATGGCATACTCACCGACCAGCAGGTCAACTCAGACGGCAGCACAACTATCCTGTTACCGGTTCCTAATGAAAAGTCCGGCGTATGGCAGTGGATTGAAAACGACGAGGGCACCTGGACAAACTATACCACCGGCCCTAACGATACCAGCGCAAGGCTTTCGGATGTCCCTCCTGTTTTAAGGCGTGGCTTCCTGCAATTGAACTCCGGTCTTTCGTCATGAGCCTCTTAAAAAAATCTATTACTGCACAGACGAACCTATCATCTCCTGAATGAGTTATTGACCTGAAAAACAAAAACGACAAACACGTATGACCCATCAAACCAAGCCGAATTCCTGGGTTTTCCAGGACAGCGACTCAACGACACAGCTGAGCTACGCCCTTCAAATCAATCCTGCTCCGTTTACCGTCTCTATCCCCGACATGCCTCCCGTGACGGGCTCCCTGGAGTTTGTGATCACCAATCCTACCAACAGCGCCGTTAACGTTACGTCTGTTGCTTTTACCCTCACAGTGGGCTCCGACAGTGATTGTATTACACAAAGCACCAGTGGTGTCTTAACCTCGGTGGACGACACTACCAACTGGACCTTCACAGGGCCGCCATCACCGATCACCAATGGCAGCGCCACGTATCTGCTGACTCCGAAATCGGGAAGCCCTTATCCACTTCCGGCGGGTGCTTCAGTCGTGGTACAGATTTTCGGATTTCAAACGATGCCTGTTCCCGGCAACAGTACGCTTGACATCAAGGAGCTCATCGTATCTCTTCCTCCGGCCTATTGCAGTTTTATTGTCAGCACCTTTCCAACTGGTTTTTATTTTAACGGCCTGGCGGCAAGCGTTGTAAACGGCAGCAACCTGATACCCGTGGCCCAGGTGAATACAGGCTCCAGCGTAACGCTGAGCTGGAATTCCTCGGTTGTGGATACATCCGCTTTCACCATTTATTATTCGAATGCTGCCAATGGCCAGCAAACAGAACACCCTGCCGATATCGGCGAATGGGTATCGCCGCCACTAAGCAGCGACACGGTATTTACGGTTGCCGTGACGATCAGTGCAGAAGGTGGACAGCCATTGACTGCCTCCATGACCACTGCTGTTTCAGTTCAAAATCCGAGCCTGGTAGCAGCCGGCATTACGACAGGCACAGCCACAGTAACGGGTGCTGCCTCCATTGGCGGAACGCTCACGGCACACGGCATCACGGCTACGGGAGCTACCGTGAACGGCACCCTTGCCACGGATGCTCTTTCGGCGAACAGCGCCACTGTCAGCGGATCGCTGAATACATCCGGCCTGAGTGCTTCTACGGTGACTATCAGCGGAAGCACCAGCGCCCAGAATGTATCAGCGGGCGGTACACTCACGGTGGCGGGTGTCAGCACTTTTAACGGCGAAGCCGTGGCCGGCTCCACGGTATCCATGATGCAATCCTGGGTCACGATTAATATGGAGCACACCTATACCGCCGACACCGATGGATTCGTGGTTGGCGTGGTGGGTTATCCTCCGGAATCTTATACCTTATGCGGAACGCAGATCGGAGGTTACCTCAACGGGGGCTGCATGATGGTGGCCACGGGCGGTAATCTTGTCTTCAGCAATGGTCAAAGCAATTTTAATTCCTGGGGTTCTCCGAATTGCCTGACCATGCCGGTTCCCAAAGGCAGCACGTTCATGCTGCACGTGGTGAACGGTGGCGATATCAACGCGCCGACTTATGGTTATTGGATACCGCTTGGGAAATCAGGCATCGAGGCCGCAGGGGAAATCACAAGCGTTCTGAGCAAATTCATTACTGCCCAGGGCAAAGCGCGGCCTATGAAGCTGTCATAATTTCAAGAAGTTTTTTAAGGATACACTCATCATCAACTTATTTCAATAAACATCCATCATAAAACTACCCCACACATGAAACATCAAACCAAACCAAACTCCTGGGTATACCAGGATGCTACTTCAACCACACAGCTGAGCTATGCCCTGCAAATCGATCCTGCACCTTTTACTGTCTCTATTCCCGGTGAGAGCCCGGTGATCGGGTCGTTGGAGTTTGTAGTCACAAACCCGACAAACAGTGCCATCAAGGTGACGTCTGTTGCCTTTAACCTGACGATTGGGAGCACCAGCAATTGCATTACCCAAACCACGGCCGGGATCTTAACCACCTCGAATGATACGGTAAACTGGAACATCATCGCGCCTCCATCGCCGGTGACCAGCGGTACGGCAACTTACACGCTACAGCCTTCATCGGGAAGCCCTTTTTCTCTTCCGGCAGGTGCCTCCGTGGTGGTGCAGATCTTTGGATTTCAAACGCTCACGGTGCCCGGCAATAGTACGATCAACATTAAGGAAATGACATCCGCTCCTTCCTTCACCAGCTTTATCGTTACCACCTTCCCAACCGGATTTTATTTCAACAGCCTGGCGGCTACGGTGCAAAGCGGTAGCAGCCTGGTGCCTGTCGCGCAAATCAAAACAGGCTCAACGGTGACATTGACCTGGAACTCGTCGGTGGTGGATACTTCCGCCTTTACGATCTATTATTCCAATGCCAGCAGTGGCCAGCAAACGGCGAAGCCCAGCGATATCGGTGAATGGACATCGCCCGCACTGAGCTGTGATACGGTGTTTACCGTGGCGGTGACCATCAGTGCAGAAGGCGGACAGCCGCTGACGGCTGCGATGACCACAAGCGTCTCGGTTCAGAATCCGAGCCTGGTAGCGGCCAGCATTACCACAGGCACAGCCACGGTTACAGGCGCTGCCTCTATTGGCGGGGTGCTAAGTGCCAACGCGATTACGTCTACCGGTGTTACGGTTAACGGGGCGCTTTCATCGAGCAGTGCTGCTGTTTCGGGAGCGGTTACCGCAGGCAGTGTTGGCGTTTCCAATGGGCTGACCGCCGCCAGCGCCAACGTATCGGGTGCGCTCACCACAGGAAGCGCTAACGTGAGTGGTGCCTTAACGGCGAATACCATTTCCTCTCCTGCTATTACCACCAATGCGATGACGGTAAACAATATTATCAATTCCAGCGGCGGGGTCAATATGAATGGCACCATCAATTTAGCGGGCAGCAATGGCAGTGTAGGAATGGGAGGAACTGTTTACAGCACCTGCACACTTACTGTGACAAACACTCAAACTACCGGCTTTGGGGTCTATCTGAATGCGCCGTATATGAACACCGGTGCCGGTTGGTGGGCGCTCTCTGTTCACGGATCATGTATCAATGCAACCGGCTCATGGGCACAATTATCAGACATAAAGCTGAAAGAAAAAGTCAAGCCTTACAAAGATGGTCTCGCCAAAGTACTCCAGATTAATCCAATCAAATTCCGCTATAAAAAGGAAAGCGGTTTGGGTTCTAAAAAAGAACATGTCGGGGTATCGGCCCAGGACCTGCAGGAAGTAGCTCCCTACATGGTAGATAAGGCCCGGCTTAGCCCCGACGACAAAGATCAATACCTGAGCATGGACAACGGCGCTATGACCTATATGCTGATCAACGCTGTGAAGGAGCTGAATGCGAAGGTGACCAAGCTCGAGGAAGAACTGAAAAAACTGAAGAAGAAATAATAGTCCTTAGTCAGCCATTCATACAACAAAAGCCTGCACGTTCGCGTGGAGGCTTTTGTTGATTTTTTACCGCTGATGAAAACGACGCAGGGAAAGAGCGGTCTTTTAAATGGTGCCATCATTATCAAACATATTTTACTCTACATAAATCCTAAAAATTATCTCACATGAAACATGAAACCAAACCAAATTCCTGGATATTCCAGGACACAGCGTCAACGACGCAGCTGAGCTATGCCCTGCAAATCGATCCGGCTCCCTTTACTGTCTCTATCCCCGGGGAGAGCCCGGTGATCGGGTCGATGGAGTTTGTTGTTACCAATCCTACAAACAGCACCATCAATGTCACTTCGGTCGCCTTTAGCCTCACCATTGGCGATGCCAGCAATTGCATTACGCAAACCACGGCCGGAATTTCCACCTCATCGAACGACACCGTGAACTGGAACGTGATCGGGCCTGCATCCCCGGTAACCAGCGGCACTGCGACCTATACGCTCCAGCCCTCATCGGGAAATCCATTTCCTCTTCCCGCAGGAGCTTCAGTCGTGGTGCAGATCTTCGGATTTCAAACCATCACCGTCCCCGGAAACAGCACCATCAACATTAAAGAAATTACTTCCACGGTGTCTTTCACGAGCTTTATCGTGACTACCTTTCCAACAGGATTCTATTTCAACAGCCTGTCGGCGACCGTGCAAAACGGCAGCAGCCTGGTTCCCGTGGCACAAATCAAAACGGGCTCAACGGTGACATTGACCTGGAACTCTTCAGTAGTAGATACTTCCGCCTTCACCATTTATTATTCCAATGCGGCCAGCGGGCAGCAAACGGCAAAGCCCAGCGATATCGGGGAATGGACATCGCCTGCTTTGACTGCTGACACGGTGTTTACCGTGGCGGTAACGATCAGCGCAGAAGGCGGACAGCCGCTCACCGCAGCGATGACGACAGGTATTTCTGTTCAGAACCCAAGCCTGGTAGCGACAGCCATTACCACAGGCACTGCTACGATAACCGGTGCTGCCTCGATCGGCGGAGCACTCACGGCTAATGCCATTACCTCTACCGGTGTTACTGTGAACGGAGCGCTTTCTTCCGGCAGTGCCACCGTGTCGGGAGCTGTGACAGCAGGCAGTGTTGGGGTTTCCAACGGGCTGACTGCCGCCAGCGCTAATGTGTCGGGAGCGCTCACCACAGGAAGCGCCACGGTGAGCGGAGCTTTAACGGCTAATACGATTTCATCGCCAAATGTAAGCACCAATGCCCTAACCGTGAATAATATTATTAATGCGAATGGCGGAACAAACATGACCGGCACCGTCAGCTTGTGTGCTGCTTCCAACTACTCAAAAGGAACGGTCGGCATTGGAGGCACCAATTACAACAATTATATGCTTACCGTAACAAATACTCAAACTACCGGTATGGGTATAGGCATAAATGCGCCTTACCTGGATAGCGGTAGTGGTTGGTGGGCGCTTTCTGTCTGGGGACAATGTATCAATGCCACTGGCTCATGGGCGCGCTCCTCTGATGTCAGATTGAAGGAACGCATCAAACCTTATAAAGACGGGCTTGCCAAAGTGCTTAAAATTAATCCGATCAAATTCCATTATACAAAAGAATCCGGCTTAGGTTTTAAAGAAGAACACGTTGGGGTATCGGCCCAGGAGTTGCAGGAGATCGCTCCTTACATGGTCGGCAAAGGAAAAATCAAACCCGATAACGAGGAAGAATACCTGCACATGGACGGCGGTGCCATGACCTATATGCTCATCAATGCCGTGAAGGAACTGAAAGCGGAACTCGATGCGCTCAAAGCGGAAGTAGCCAAAAAGGATAAGAAACACTAAATCTACCATACCATGCGATATCAAAGTAAACCAAATTCCTGGGTGTACCAGGATGCTGATCCCACCACAACCCTGAGCTATGCTCTGCAAATCGACCCTGCTCCGTTCACCGTTTCTATTCCCGGAGAGAATCCGGTGACCGGCTCGCTGGAGTTTGTCATAACAAATGGCACAAGCGCCACCGTTACCGTCACTTCAGTGGCTTTTACGCTAACGGTGGGCTCTGACAGCAACTGTATTACCGCGACTACGGCCGGCATCTCCACCTCGGTGAACGACAGCGACAACTGGAATGTAATCGGGCCTTCCTCGCCGGTGACTAATGACCCTGCTACTTACACACTCGAACCATCGTCCGGGCAACCCTACGATCTTCCGGCCGGCGCCTCGGTAGTGGTGCAGATCTTTGGATTTCAAACCATCACAATTCCGGGCAACAGTGCCATCAACATCAAGGAAATCACCTCTGCTAATGTCGGTTTTAACAGCTTTACCGTGACGACCTTCCCAACCGGCTTTTATTTTAAGAACCTGGCAGCCACTGTGCAAAGCGGGAGCAACCTGGTGCCCATTGCCCAGGTGAATGCGGGCTCCAGCGTGACGCTGACCTGGAAGTCTTCGGTGGTGGATACTACCTCCTTTGCGATCTACTATTCCAATGCCGAAAGCGGCCAGCAAACGGCACTGCCCAGCGATGTGGGTGAGTGGGCATCCCCGGCACTGACCTCCGATACGGTATTTACAGTAGTGGTAAGCATCAGCGCCGAAGGCGGGCAACCGCTTAGCGCTACGATGAGCACTGCTGTTTCGGTTCAGAATCCAAGCCTGGTAGCAACAGGCATTACCGCAGGCACCGCTACTGTAACGGGTACTGCTTCCATCAGCGGCGTACTCACCGCCAATGCCATTAACTCTACCGGTATTACCGTTAACGGAAGTCTTTCTTCCGGCAGCGCCACCGTTTCCGGAGCTGTTTCAGCCGGCAGCGCCACGGTTTCAGGTACTGTGTCGGCAGACAGTGTTGCTGTCACCAACGGGCTGACTGCTGCCAGCGCCAATGTATCGGGCACCGTCACTACAGGCGGAGCTTCGGTAAGCGGTACGGTAAGCGCTGCCACTGTAAGCACCAATGCGCTGACGGTAAACAACATCATCAACTCGGGCGGCGGAGCCAATATGACCGGCATTCTCAGCCTGTGTGCCGCTCCCGACTATTCAAAAGGAACTGTAGGGATCGGGGGAAATGTATCTACCAACTCGATGCTTACGGTAACCAATACTCAAAGCACCGGCGCTGCTCTTTACATCAATGCCCCTTACCTGCAGAATGGAGTTGGCTGGGGGCTTAATGTTGTTTCATCCTGCATCAACCAAAATGGTATGTGGTCCAAGTTTACAGATGTTGCCCTGAAGAAAAACATCAAGCCTTATAAAGACGGGCTTGAACAAATCCTGAAACTCAATCCGACAACATTTCAATACAAAGAAGACACGGGGATGGTTTTAGACGAGGAGCATGTGGGAATACACGGGCATGAGCTTCAGGAGGTGGCGCCCTATATGGTCGGCAAAGGAAAAATCAACCCGGATCATCACGAGGAATACCTGTACACAAACAACGGCGCTATGATCTATATGCTGATCAATGCCGTGAAAGAGCTGAAAGCGGAGCTGGATGCGCTCAAAAAAGGAAAGAAAAAATAACATCTTTCGGATATCCATATCACAAAAGCCTCCGCATCCTGTGGAGGCTTTTTTACTCACCCGTGTTAAAATTCCGGCACCGGACGTAGCGAAATAAGCGGTCAATTGATTACATTCACGTAAAAAACCTAAACCCCGAATACCAACTAAAAAAGCAAATACTATGTCACTTGGTTACGATACATCCATAAACGCGTCCAACGGAACGCATCGCCTTATCCAGGATCTTATGCTCCAGGACCTTATATGGGTAGCTGAAACACCGGAGTTGACATCGTGGGTACAAACACCCGTTCTGTTCAGCTCAGGTACAGGCTCCGGCGGGAAGAACCAATTGATAAAAGTGAGCTTCGGCGATCAGAAAGCTGATCCGCAATACATTTTGGTAAGCCTGGCCCAGCCTTTTTTGATGCACAATAAAACCCTTAAGCAGGCTCAAAAACTTATTCCGGGAAAAGATCAACTGGTTATGGAAGATGGTACGCTTTGTTCCATTATTTCAGTAGAGGTGGGGATCTTTGACAAAGGTGTTCATCACGTTGCCACATCTCGCTCTCCCGCCGAAAACCTGAATTTTCACCTGATGCTTGCCAACGGTGTTGTGATAGGCGACTATGCGACGATGCTGAATATAAGAAGCGGGAATCCTCCCGGCGACATTTAAGTGCCTGCTGCATCTGCGATTTACAAGTCTGTGGCGTTCGTCGCACCAGGCTTTAGTTAAGAGAACCTATATATGGAAGACTGGAAACGACTTTTTTACAAGCTGGGCAATGCTTCGGAAAATTATTTCGACAGCCTGAAACTAAAGCTAAGGGAGCGTTTGGGCCTCGATATGGATCTTCACATCCTGACTTATATGACCTATGCCAACGCGGAAGAGCTTTACCTCCGCGGAAGGGTGCTGCTCAACAAGAATATCGAAGTAAACGACCGTGATTCGGTCTGGAAAAATCTTCAGAACACGTATAAGCGACTGAACAGCGTGGAAGTGCCCGGCGCAAAGCTGAAGGTCAGCTTCAGCGACACGGAGCAGGAATTTGTGTCGGATGAGGACGGCTACTTTGAGCTGCCGCTGCGGCTTAAAATGCCTCTTCCTGCAGAAGAGCTCTGGCACCATCCGCTGATCGAGCTGCTGGAAGCCCCCATTGCTTTTCAAAAACCCATCCAGGCCAGAGCACAAGTAATGACGCCGCCATCGACAGCAAAATTCGGCGTGATCAGCGATATTGATGATACGGTACTCACCACGCATGCACAAAGCCTGCTGAAATCGGCCTACATGACCTTTATGAATAACGCCTACTCGCGCCTGCCTTTTGAAGGCGTTGCGGCGTTTTACCAGGCGTTGCAAAAAGGTGTTTCGGGAGCCGAAGAAAATCCGGTCTTCTATGTATCGAGCAGCCCCTGGAACCTCTACGACCTGCTGGTGGATTTCTTAGAGATCAACAGGATTCCGAAAGGCCCTTTGTTTCTGAAGGACTATGGCTTTACACATAACAAATTGTTTTCGGAATCGCATGGTATCCACAAGCCCAAACAGATCCGAAATATTTTAAAGGCTTATCCTCATCTCCGGTTTATCCTCATCGGCGACAGCGGGCAGCACGACCCGGAGATCTATGCGGAGGTGATCAAAGAATTTCCGGGAAGGATCCTCGCAGCTTATATCAGGGACGTGTCGCTGGAGGAGCGCGACCTGGAAGTGAAACAGATTTCGGAAGGCATGCTTTCGCATGAAGTGGAGATGGTGCTGGCAGAAAATAGTTTCTCTGCGGCGGAGCATGCCGCTGCCAAAGGCTTTATCCATCCGGGGATGCTTCCGTTAATTAAAGCAGAAAAGAAAGCTGCCGAGGCATCGCCGGATTCAGCGGAAAAAATTGTGGAGGAAGAAATCAGGAAAGAACATTAACATACATGGAACAAGGCATTGAAAAGCATATTTCGATCCAGGCATCTCCGGATAGGGTTTGGGATTATTTAACCAAAGCGGAGCTGATTACTTTATGGATGGGAGACGAAGGCATGGATGTAGAAGTGATCACGGATTGGGTGGCTGGACATCCTCTTATCATCAAAGGATTCCATCACGGGCCTTTTGAAAACAAAGGTGTGGTGATGCACTACGAGCCCGGAAAGCTGCTTCAATACACTCATTTAAGCTCGGTATCGCGGTTGCCGGATGTGATCGAAAATTATACAGTGATAACTTTTCGCTTAGAACCGGAAGAGCAACACACGTTTTTATCCGTCAGCGCCGAAAACTTCCCGACCGAATCCATCTATCGGCATTTGAATTTTTACTGGGCGGGCACGCTCTTTATTCTGAAAAAATTAATCGAACAAGCCAACCCGCAGATATGATGCTTTTCAGAATAGCCATGATGATCTGTTGTATCTGCTGCCTTTATTGCTGTTCAGACGAGAAGCCTGAGCACCTGACCAAAAAATACAGCGGTGTCTATATAGAGAACAGCCTGAGGTACGGCCGTATTTACATAGATCCGAATGGCTTGAAATATATCTACAGGTATATAAAGGTGAATATTATCAATGACAGCCTTATTCCTCTCCAGGTAAACATGGCCTTTTCAAAAACTGATTATTCCCCTACTCCTGACCATGGAAAGACGTTCAGGGTATTTTTACTTCCGGATACGATGAGCCCTGAGAACCAACAAAGCGACGACTTCTACAAACGGGAGGTGATTCCTTTTCTGAATGCCGGATCGAAAATTCCTCTGACATTTCAAAAAGTGATTCAGCCCAAAGAGAGCTGCCTCTTCAATCTCGGTTTTTTATCTGCGGATGGCTCACACCTGGAGCCAATGCCAATGGCCCTATTCTCAAAAGGTCATAGCTATCGCTTTAATGCCATCCCTGAAAGTGCCATTGCACAAGCCGTAGCGGAACACAGCTCACTTAACCTATTTCTCGGATTAGATTTTTCGATCTCCTCAGGCGATACATCCAAACCTTACGCGCTTATTCCCTGCGGCAGCCTGTCCTTTTCTCATCCATAGAGCATCCGGTGTGGATTCTTTTACCCTCTGATTTCTATGAATCGGGCATAACCCGGCATCATTTTTTGTGGACTGACCTCAGGAAAGCATTCTAAAATCAGGCGATCCTGAAAAAAATTAAAAATAATTCAAAACATAGTTGCGCAACCGAATAATTGCACATATATTTGCAACCGGATAGTTGCTTAATAAGATATACACCATGAGAAGAGATGTTTTCCAGGCTATTGCCGACCCCACCCGACGGGCTATTTTATTGCTGATTGCCGTGCAGGCGATGACCCCCAACGCCATTGCCGAGCACTTCGACACCAGCCGCCAGGCGGTTTCCAAACACCTGCGCATCCTCACCGAATGCCAGCTGCTGAAACAGGAGCAATCGGGCAGGGAAATTTATTATGAAGTAAACGCCGCCAAAATGAAAGAGATAGACAAATGGCTGGAGCAATTCAAAAAGATCTGGGAAAGCCGCTTCAACCAATTAGACCATGTATTACTAACCTTAAAAAACAAGAAATCATGAATGCCAACTTAAGCTTTGACTTTACTGTCAACAAAGAAAACAACACGATCCATGTGAAAAGAGAATTTGCAGCGGATGTGGCCCTCGTATGGGATGCTTATACCAAAAGCGAGATCCTCGATCAGTGGTGGGCACCAAAACCCTGGAAAGCAAAAACAAAACGGATGGATTTCCGGAATGGCGGTCATTGGCTCTATGCCATGATAGGACCAAACGGTGAGGAGCACTGGGCCATTGCCAACTACCGGGATATTCAGCCCCGGAAAACGTTCACCGGCCTGGATGCCTTTTCTGACGCCGAAGGACATGTGAATAAGGACATGCCTCAATCGACCTGGAATGCGACCTTTACGGGAAAGGGAGACCACACTCTCGTGGAACTGGTCATCTCTTACGCTGATTTTGCACAGCTGGAAGCCACCATCAAAATGGGCTTCAAAGAAGGTCTGGGCATGGCCATGGAAAACCTGGATGCCTTGCTTCCTCAATTAAAAAAATAAACCTCTTAAACGCAGCGACTATGAAAAAGAAAATTCTGTTTGTCATAAGCCTCTTATTTGGCCTGATGTTCATCAATTCCGGGTTGAATAAATTCTTCAACTACATGCCTATGCCCAAAGACATGCCTGAGAACATGATGAAAGTGATAGGCGCCTTTATGGAGATTGGCTGGCTGATGCCGCTCATTGCGGTTGCCGAGATCATTGGTGGCATCCTGTTCATCATTCCTAAGTACAGGGCGCTCGGTGCTATTATCATCTTCCCGGTTACCGTAGGCGTCGTGCTCACGCACGTAGTGAACTTTCAGTCGGGCATACCGGTCGCGCTTATATTAATGGCCATCAACCTCTGGGTGATCATGGAGAACCGCGAAAAATACCTGCCGATGCTCCGGTCATAATTGCTTTGAAAACAATGATCCCATTTCGTTAAGAAGAAAGGGCCGCCCGATGCGGCCCTTTTTTTATCTCCGGGATCTTATGATTTACGGAGGTGTTGCTACACCTAAGAACACCACAACACCGTCGCCACCGGGGTTAGCGGCCAGGTCAACATCAGGATCGCCTTCAACGTCAATCTGAACATCCGGTTTCCAGTTATTCATGGCCCAGAGGTTCCCTGCCGCGTCGATATTCGTGGAGGTGACTTTCATCAGGGGCTCATAGCACGGCGGCACGGGAAAGTTTCCATATAGCGGCTGCCCGTTGGCCAATGTCACAGGGCTGCCTCCGCTCGGGAGGGTCATGAAGTCCGATGTTGAGGTATCGCCGAGGTTCATGATGGTGATTCCATAAGAACCTTTTCCCTGCCCGGTTGCAAAGTTGCAGATGTACATGATTCCTTTGCTGTCTATCGTCACGCCCCAGGGAGCGAACATGGTACCTGGCTTGATCTCCGGCTGCTCTTTGAGATCGGAATCCAACACCACGATGCGGTCGGTCATTAAAGCGCCTACATAGATATTGCCAGCCGGGCTCACACTGATCTGCCTGAAATTCTCAAAGCCGGGATAGGCCGTATAGTACGGCGTTGAAGGATATTCTTTTTTACTGATCCATTTTGTAACCATACTCAGAGAATACTGGTAGTCGCCTGTTTTTTTAAACTGCATTTTATAGACCGAAGAACATACTTTATTACCCAGGTTACCGGCGTTGGAAACATAAGCATAACCGGCGCTATCAAAGGCCACCATAAAGGTGCAATGGAAGGGACTTTCGCCGTCGAAGTCGGTAAAGGTGACTGCTTTGATTTTCGGATCCTGGCCATACCCTTTGGGATACACGGTGATGGAGCTCATCTGATCGTCGACAGGCGGCGGATTGTAAGCTGCGTTATCCCCCGGCGCCATCGGGGTTTGCGTCCCCCAGGAACAGATCCACAAATTGTCATCGGCGTCATAAGCAAGACCCTGCACCCGCGAGGTGCATTCCGTATAGCCGTTGGGAGGACTAATGGCCGTGCCATCGCATGAGAAAATGGACACACTGCCTGCCGCGGGATTATAATCTGTCGATCCCCAGCCGTAGTTACCGAAAGCAATGGTATCCTTTGTACTGTTGATGGCTACGCCAAAACCGGTTCCCAGAAGGCCGCCGCCGGTGAGGGGAGAAAAGGGCGCGGGCTTGCCATTGGATTCGAACACCATGCAGTGCGAACCGGAATTTCCTGTTCCCTGGCGAAAGTTATTGGTGACCCATGCCCTGTTGTTCTTATCGAATACGGCGAAGGCTGTGCCTGCGATGAGAAAGTTTTCGGAGCCCGAATCGTTGAATTTCACCGCCATCGTCCAGCCGGTGGGCATTTCAAGCAAGGTGGGTGTAAACACCTGCGGCCTGGTCATGAAATAATTGTAAATGTCGGGCACATGCGCGAAAGGATTCTGAACGATGCTCAGGAGGCAATTGCTGAAATTCATCGTGCCGTTCACATAGGTGAGGTTGTTGAGGTAGACACGCGCCGCAGGGTCAATGGCATAGTAGTAAAAGATATTACAAAAGAAATTGAGGAGGCCGTAAGAATTGGTTTCAGCACCGTTCGGCGATTGGGTGATCACCGTGGCATCATCGCCGGAATCCTTCACCCCGCCACTGTCGGGCACGAGGTTATTTTTCATGCCATGGGCGACGTTAAGCGCACCTGCCGACCCTGACACACGGCAAATGAACGAAGGCCACATATTAAGCTTTGAAAAGGCAAAACCCGCAGCTACGGTTGTAAACGGGCTAATGCCAATAGTTCCGGATCTCCAATCAAATATTGCCACCATTTCCACACCGTCTTTTGTGACATCGTAGGTTTCCCCGTCTTTCTCGAAGGTGTACACCATGTAGTCAATGATGTAATAGGGATAGGCTTCATCGGGCTCCTCCAGGTCAAGAGAAAAAACAGCATGGACGTTGACTCCTTGCCTCGGAGTTTCCGGTGGGTTTTCTGTAATCCTGTACACCGTGGCGTAGCCCGTTTTTACGGTAATGCCAGCGCCGATGTTTGCTTCAAAATTTACATTCATGAGCTTAAGTTTTAGGTTTATGATTGATGGGTTTATGATGCCGGAGTTCCGGACGGTATGCAAATGTAAAGCGTCAGGATTTATTTCCGGCCGGGTAGCCTAAAATCAGGTGTTTTCGCGCGACTTGAAAATCAGGTGTTTTCACCCGGGGTAAAACAAAGAAAAAGATGCAGGGGGACAAAGCCGGGAGTTCGTGCAGCGATGAGCCAGCACAAGGAAATACCCGGATGTCTGTTTTCAGAACCATCCTTCCACTTCGTTAAGCGTCTATACTAATGAGTGACTTGTTTTGTTTAGCGGTTTAAATCCAGTATATTTAATTTATTGGCCGAAAGAACAGGCAAGCCTGTTTCAAAATTTACCTGGATTATCACAACATGTTCTTCGCCGCCAATCGGGTACAGAATGACTCTTGCAATCCACTTTTAATATAGTTCAACTAACATCTAAAACCCAACACCATGAAAAAAACCTTTACCCTTGCTCTATCCCTTTGGTTTGGCAGCCTCTTTTCCCAGGTACAAACCTACACGGTGCCTGGCACCTATTCCTTCACGGTTCCGGCCAGTGTGACTACATTAACGCTTGAAGTTGTCGGCGCCGGCGGATCAGGCGGTGGTAATGGCGGTGGCGGTGGCGGAGGTGGCGGTTATGCCAAAGGCATTTATACCGTTACGCCCGGCGCGGTATTATCCGTCAATGTAGGCACTGGCGGCGGCGGACCGGCAGGAGGCACTTCCAACGTCGGGAGCTTAATCTCAGCTTCCGGAGGTGCGAATGGCACTTCGGTTTCCAATCCTACGATAGGTGGCGGCGGTGCCGGAGGCGTAGGCACGGGCGGCACCATTGCCAACTATACCGGCGGCACCGGCGGCGGCGGCTACTGGACCTACTTCGGCGGCGGCGGTGCAGGCGCGGCAGGTTCCGTGTCAAACGGTACCAACGGAGGCAACACCATTGCTTGGACAGGTGTATGCCAGACTCCCGGCGGATCGGCCGGAACAGGTGGCGGCGCTCCGGGCGGCGGCGGTGGCAAAGGCGCCGGCTTTACCGATTCGGGCTGCAATGTCACCAATCCTTCTGCCGGCGGTAGTAACTTCGGCGGCGGCGGCGGCGGCGGCAACGGAAACGGCGGTGCGGCGGGTACCGGTGCAGGCGGCTATTGCCAGATCACCTGGCTGGGCTGTACACCACCGGCAGCACCAACCAATACCACACCATCTTCCAATCAAAGCATCTGCGCCACTAAAACAACGACCTTACTGGTAACAGGCACAAGCACGCTCAACTGGTACGCTTCCCCAACCTCTACGATGAGCCTGGCCACCGGCACGGCCTATACCACGCCTACCTTATCAGCAGGTTCTTATACTTATTATGCTGCTTCTACCAATACCTGCAGCGAAGGGCCACGCACAGCTATCACCGTAACCGTAAATCCTACTCCTGTCATTACTGCCGCTACCACGGGCTCTGTATGCAGCGGACAATCCTACACGTTTGTGCCTACAGGCGCCAGCACCTATACCTATGTTGCCGGTGGTGGCAATGTGCAAACGCCTACGATTCCATCGAGTGTTTCAAGCGCCACTGTTTCCTATGTCGTAAATGGAACAAGCGCAGCGGGATGTGTGGGAACAGGTAGCTTATCAGTAGTGGTTTACTCTCTACCTTCGTTAACCGTAGTAAGTACCCCAAGCCTGTTGTGCGTAGGGCAGCCCGCCAAATTAACGGCCTCCGGCGCCAATACCTATACCTGGAGCTCAGGGCCTACAACCAATACCATTTCTGTAAGCCCTACCATCACGACGACTTACTCTGTCACCGGGCAAAATAGCAGCACAGGCTGTACGAATGTGGCCAGCTTTACCCAATCGGTGACTACCTGTACAGGCATTGAAAGCCTCACTGCCAATGAGCCTGTACTGAGCATTTATCCGAATCCGGGCGAGGGCGATGTCACCATCGCCTCTGATCATGAGATGACGCTTTCCCTGGTCAATAATTTAGGACAGGTGGTGAAAACGGTCTCCATCAATGCATCCAATAATTATAAGGCCAATATCAGTAACCTGGCTAACGGCATCTACAGCATCATTGGCGACGATGGCAGACAGGCGATCAAACAGAAGATTGTGGTTGCTAAATAAATTACTTTTTTAAATGAATGAAGAGGGAAGCCACCGGCTTCCCTTTTTTAATGTCTTTTTTCAAAAAATAACTACCTTTAGAATACCGCTTATACTCAAGCTGGCAACAGACCTTAACGTACATGAAAACAGGCATTGCATTCTTTCTTCTCGCCTTATCACTGTCGGCTTTTCATCAGGGAAAACGGACGCCGGATTCCGGTCAAAAAGAAAAACTAAAATTCGTGATCTTATGTTACCGCCTATCTCCGCCTTATGATGATGAGATTGCAGCCCTTAATCAGCTTGCGGAGGAGTATAAAACCTATGTATCGCCTGTAGTAATCAGGGATGAAGACTTAACAAAATACAAAGAGCTGTTCACGAGGAATGAATTTAAATCGTTGGAAGATTACATCTTAAACAAAACGACTTATCAAAAACTGTCTACCAGTTTTCCGGTGATCCTGATTCTTGACAGAAACGGACAAGTGAAACATGCCTGGAGCGGTGATCGAAGTGACGGCTTAAAACGGGAAGAATTTTATACGAAGATCAAAGCCGGCCTGCAGGCCATTGCAAAAGAAGAATAATCCGCGAAGCAAAAAAGAACAACCATGAATTTCCCCTCGCCCGATGATATGGAAAAGTCAATTGGCTTTACAGAGATTTTTGGTCGGGAGGACTTTGAGGATATGCTCAAACTCGACCATGCTATTATTTATATCCTGGTGAATTGGTCGGGCCCGGAAAGGATTTCACGTTACGCGGTATATAAAGCCCTTTATGAACTTAACAGGAAACAGATCCCCCTTTACAAAATAAATTGTTCTGCGCAGGAGAACAGCTACGTGGAAGAGTGGCTGACAAAGCAAAAAGAAGCGTATCGGAATTTTTATTTTGGCGGCTATGGCGAAATGCTGTTCGTCGTAAGAGGAAAAGTCCTCGACTTTATCGGGAATCCGGGAAAGGAAAAGCCCGACCACATCACAGAAAAGCTAAATGAGTGGATTGCCTTATGCGGCAATCACGAAAAGTAATAACGCGTTAAAACAAAAAAGACCACCTCTTACGAAGTGGTCTTTATACATAGCATCAGAGTCTATCCCCTATTGCGCTTTTCTATAATGAGAAAAGGCCATCGAGAAATTACCTCTTCCTGCGGTGATGGTGCGGAGGTCGGTCATGTAACCGAACATCTTCGCAATGGGAACATTCACCTGGATATATTTCACACCGTCCTTGTCGTTAAGGTCCGAAATAATGCCATGACGCTTGTTCAGATCGCTTACCACCGCACCCGTGTAAGCATCAGGCGTTATCACCTGCGCCAACATCACGGGCTCCAGCAGATAGGGCTCACAGTGGGCGAGTGCATGGCGGAAGCCTTCCTGCGCACAAAGCTCAAAGGAATAGGCATCCGAATCCTTCGCATGGAAAGCACCGTCTAACAGCCTTACTTTCATGGACTGAATCGGATAGCCATGCAAGCCTTCTCTCAGACAAGCCCTGAATCCCTTTTCCACCGCGGGGATAAATTCCTTAGGAATTACGCCGCCGCTGATGTCGTTGATGAACTGTAAGCCTTCCCGGCCTTCGTCGCCCGGACCGATCTCAAAATGGATCACAGCATATTTGCCACTGCCGCCGGTTTGCTTGATGAACCTTTCGGTATGCATCACGGAGTTAGCCAGACGTTCCTTATAAGCTACTTTAGGGGCGCCTTTGCTCACTTCCACACCATGATCGGTTTTCAGCAGATCGATCTTAATGTCAAGATGCAATTCGCCCATGCCGCTGATGATGGTCTGCCCCAACTCCGCATCACTCCTCACGAGGAAGGTCGGATCTTCTTCTGCCAGTCGCGACAGCGCAAAGGCGATCTTATCATAGTCGGCCTGCGTTTTAGGCTCAATGGCCACCGAGATCACCGGGTCAGGGAAGTTCATCGATTCCAGTACCTCCGGATGACGTATATCACACAAGGTATGGCCCGTCTTCGAGTCCTTCGTTCCAACCACAGCGACGATATCGCCGGCGTAAGCTACATCCACACTGCTCTTCGCATTGGCGTGCATCTGGTAGATCCTGGAGATGCGCTCGTTTTCCCCGGTAACGGCGTTCAACACAAAGTCGCCTGTTTTCAGCTGCCCCTTGTAAAGCCTCAGGTAAGCCAGCTTCCCATGCTTATCGGCCACGACCTTAAAAATCAATCCTACAAAGGGACTGGCTACGTCGTTGCCTTTATCCACCGGGCTTGGCAATAAAGCCACCACCTGGTCGAGCAGGATCTGAACGCCTTTGTTTTTAAAAGCCGATCCGCAAAGCACCGGCACCACGGTATTTTCAAGACAGCCCTTTCGTAATGCCGCGATGATGTCTTCTGCCATGATTACCTCATCGTTCACATAGTTTTCCATCAATCGTGGATCAACGTCACACAAGGCTTCGATCAGGCGTGTCCGCATCGACTCCGACAGGGCTATTAACTCCGGAGGAATTTCTCCCACGTCGATATGAACACCCATCTCTCCGCTCTGGCGGATAGCCCTCATCTGAACAAGGTCGATGACTCCTTCAAAGCGTTCTTCCGCTCCTATCGGCAGCTGGATCGCAACCGCATTTCCATTCAGCTTCTCACGGATGTCATCCACTACTTTCAGGAAGTCGGCACCCGTTCTGTCCATCTTGTTGACGAAAGCAAGCCGGCTCACGTTGTACTCATTAGCCAGACGCCAGTTCGTTTCCGACTGAGGCTCAACGCCATCCACTGCTGAGAACAGGAATACCAGGCCATCCAGCACACGCAGCGAGCGGTTGACCTCTACGGTAAAGTCGACGTGTCCGGGCGTATCGATGATGCTGATCTCAGCGCCTTTCCACTCGCAGCGTGTAGCCGCCGAAGTAATGGTGATGCCACGTTCGCGCTCCTGTTTGGTATGGTCCATGGTGGTATTGCCATCGTGAACTTCTCCGATCTTATGATTGACACCGGTGTAATATAATATGCGCTCTGTTAAAGTTGTTTTACCCGAATCTATATGCGCGACGATTCCTATATTTCTAATGATAGAAAGATTTTTCATAATTTAAAGATGTAATAATAATGAACTGATCAGATCAGGAAAGCCCTTCTTTGCAAGAGTGTTCAGTAAAATGTTTCAGACAATGGGATTCTCGCCAATCACCGGGGTTTAGGTGATTGGATTAGGAAACAGCGCGTATGCGGATTTGTGTTCTCACAAGTTTGTTTTCTTCCAAATCAAGACGATTTGATGCGGCAAATGTACAAAGATTTTTATTCGCCTGTATTTTTTTTGAAAAAATAATTCGAACGGATTTGAAGGTTGAAACCATAAATCCCCTAAAACCATTGATGGGAAAGGAACTCCGGCATATCCACTCTATTGTGATTCGTGTTTCTACATGACATCCATTAAATTTATCCGGGCGTACCCTTCGGGCCGGGCTGTCGCGACTCGCTCTTGATTACGCTACGCTTCATCAAGGAGCTCAAACAAATCGCTCCATCCCTTACGCTATAAGCGCATCAAATGACCGTTACTCCATCAAAAAAATATCCTCCGGATTTTTATTAATAAAAAAAGTTTCATACCTTTTTAGGGGTGTCCCATACACTGAATAAAACTACTCTATGAAACACGTATTCCTTCTGCTCTTCTTCCTCTTTTCTGTTCTGGTGCGGGCACAAGTTCAAAACGACTTGTCTTTGCCTTATATGGTGCGTGAGCCCTCGGTGAAAACAGACAAGCCGCCGGTCCTGATTTTGCTGCATGGCTACGGAAGTAATGAAGCCGATCTCTTCGGCCTGCAAGCGCAGTTCCCGGCGCATTTCCTGGTGGTTTCCGTGCGCGCACCGATTGCCATGACAGCCAACAGCTTTCAGTGGTTCCGGATGGAAACCGTGAATGGCGTGATGCTGGGCAATCCCGAAGATCTGAAAAGCAGCCGGGAAAAGATCAAAGCCCTGATCCCGGAAGTGACGGCCAAATACAAGGCAGACCCTAAGCAGGTATACCTCTGCGGTTTCAGCCAGGGCGCAATGATGAGCTATGAGGTAGGGCTAACATCGCCTGAGCTGCTGAGGGGAATCGCGCCGTTAAGCGGAAAGATCTTTGAATCGCTGAAAGCCCTGGTAAAGTCCACCGCGGCCCTGAAAGCCCTGAAGATCTTCATCGGGCATGGGGACGCCGATGCCCGCGTGGCTTACAGCTATGCCACCGAAGCCGACGGCTATTTAAAAAAGCTGGGACTGAGCCCTGTGCTTCACACCTACAAAGGCATGCCGCATTCCATCAACCAGGAAGAGCTCAAAGAGCTTCGCCTCTGGCTCGAAGGAAAATAAAGAAAAACATTCCTAAAACCGGACTATGTGCAGGAGCCATCCATCGCCTGTTGTTATGCAAACTTACAGTGATACTATTGTTAAAAAATACATTTTCCCCTACAGGACTATGCTTAATCGGATATCTTGATTTATATTCACATTATTCTACAACCTAAACGATTTCACTATGAAAGAGCTGATTGATAAGGTAAAAGACAACAAAATTTGTTTATCCTATTTAGGCTTGTTTAATGACGATATCACCACCAGGCTCATTGCGATCAGCGAATATTACCTGGAAAACAAAACGGATCTCGGCAAGCTCAAGAACAAGGTATCCTTACTCATTGCCGAATGTTTTCAAAACATTATCCGGCACAGCGGCACGAAAGATCAGCAGAGTCTCCTCACGGATAATCCCGACTTTTTTCAACTCAGCATCCTGGAAGATCGCGTGGTTTTGTCGTCCTGTAACCTCATCCATAATGAGCACATTGATGCGCTCAATGAAAAAATGATGCTGGTGAATTCGCTGAGCAGCGAAGCGCTCAAACAACTTTACCAGGAAGTGCTGGCAAACGGCTCCTTTTCTGAAAAGGGTGGAGCAAGCCTCGGATTGATTGAGATGGCAAGGAAATCAGGCCTCCCGATAAAATATGCCTTCCAGGAATCTTCAGAAACGCAATCCCGGTTTTTTCTGTCCCTGGAAGTTTCTACCAGCAAGGAACGCATCAGCGCGGGCCTCGACATTCTGTACCATGTCAACTTTTACCTGGACCTCCGCGATCACAAAGTCATCCTGCTCTACAAAGGCGACCTGTCTAAAGACATCATCGTGTCGCTCATCACCATGCTGCAGAATAATTTCATCGATGACAGGAAGCCCTCCTCCAAGGAAAAACGGTTTATGGTTTCGCTGATCGAAGTGCTGCAAAATATTTCCAAGCACGGAAAAGCCATCAACGGCTCGAAGGAAGGCATGTTCTGCATCAGCATGCTAAAAGGTGATTACATCATTGACAGCAGCAACTACATAGAGGAAACAAACCGGGAAGCCCTTGAGCACACGCTCACAGACATCAGGAGCATGTCGGCGGAAGAGATCAGCAGGCTCTATAAGGAGCGGCTCCTGGACAACGTGATTACCGAAGAAGGGAATTGCGGGCTGGGCTTGCTGGAAATCGCCAAAAATTCGGGAAATAATTTCCGGTACGCCATTACCCGGACTCCTGAAAAAGAATGGTTCTATTCGATAAAAATTAAAATATAAAGGTTATGCAGACGCTTGTTATCCCAAAAACCAATGAAACTCCTGAGATTGTGCTGGACGGTTCCAAAGGAACATTTTCATTTGCCGGGAAGTCATTTCCCGAAAACGTCAATGATTTTTACAACGAAACGATAAAATACCTGGAGGCCTATGTGCTACAGCCCAAAGACAAGACAACGCTTGAGTTCAGCTGGCTTTATTTTAACACCGCCACTTCCAAGATGATCGTGAAAATCATCATGTTGCTGAAAACCGTGAACAAGTCCGGAAAATCCCTCGACATCAAATGGTTTTGCAGCCCCGACGACGACCTGATCATCGAAAAGGGAAACGAGTTCGCAGACCTGCTGGGTGCTGATTTTTCTATTCACTATCTCTAAGATAAGGTCCGGCCTGCTTGTCTTCTTTGCATGCGAGCCGGTTTAAGAATTTAGTTGCACGCTTACTTACGTTTTTGTTTATGATACCCATTTACCGAAAGCATACCTTACTTTTTCTTTTATTACTCACACTTGGCCAGGGAGCATTTTCCCAAAACCGGAAAACAGATTCCTTAAAGCTTGTTGTCAAAAACGCGCTCAGCGATACGGTAAAAATGAGCGCCCTGGTCTATTGGGCGGATCTCTTATCCGATACAGATCCTGAGGAGGCGCTTCGCCTCTACGATCAGGCCCAGAAGCTCGCGGAGAAAAACCTATCGCGCAAATCGGTAAAGATCAATGACAATGGTTTTTCCGCGGGCACCATCAACGAGAAGGGAAGCGGCGACGAGCCGATGTCGACCCTGAGAAAGAAATGCCTTCGTATGCTCGGCAATGCCTTAACAGGAAAGGGAGACGCTTACGGAACTTTGAGGCAGGACGATAAAGCCCTGGAGGCTTACAACCAGGCGATAAACGTATTTACAACGCTCAAAAGCAGCGGGGCTGTTGCCAGCTGCTATTACCGCTGCGGGCAGCTGATGTTCAGCGGCTCCAAAAAGAAAGAGGCCCTTGGCTATTACACCAAGAGCATGGCCATCTATGAGCAGGCAAAGGATAAGGCCGGCGTGGCCAAGGTGATGGGCGGCATGGCGCTTATCTACGATCACCTGGGACAAGTGCAGGAAGCCCTGCGTTATTATGCCCTGAGCATGAAAGGCTATGAGGAGGTAAAAGATCCCGATGGCGTCAGCATAGCCCTCACCAACATTGCCAATGTATATATGGCACAGGGAGAAATGGAAAAAGCCCTGCTCAATTACCACCGGAGCCTGAAAATTTCCGAAGGGCTCAAAGATAAGAGAGGCGTCGGCCTGACGCTTAACAATATTGGCAACGTTTATTACTATCATGGGCAATACCCTGAAGCGCTCGGCTATTACCAGCAATGCCTTGATCTGGCGAAAGAGATCAACGACAAACCGGGACTGGCCCGCAGCTACATCAACATCGCCAGCATCTACCAGCTTCAGAAAAAACTGGAGCCTGCCCTCGACTATTTCAAAAAAGGCCTCAGGCTCAACGAGGAGCTTGGTGATAAAACGGGAATCAGTATCGCGCTGAATAACATGTCGGAGGTATATACGCTGATGGGTAAGCTCGATACCTCCCTGGTGTACGCCACCAAAAGCCTGGCCATGATCAAAGAGGCAGACAATGTGGAGATCATGACGAGCCTCTACATCAACGCCTGCAATGTCTACCTGCTGAAAGGAAACTATGATAAAAGCCTCGAATATGGCCTGATTGCGCTTAAGTACAGCAAAGAGCTGGGGTATCCTTACCTGCAAAAAAACATCAGCGAAAAGCTTAAGATCATTTACCAGAAAAAAAATAACCCGGCAAAAAGCCTTGAGATGTATGAACTGTATGTGACCATGCGCGACAGCCTAAGCAATGAGGAAAACCGGAAAGCCATTTATAAGACCTATATCAAACACAGCTATGAGAAAAAAGCCGTAGCCGACAGCATCAAGGCCTTTGATGAGAAAAAAATTGCCGATGCCAAATTATCGGAGAGCCAGGCAACCATCAGGCAGGAAAGAACCCAGAAACTGGCGCTGTATGCGGGGTTTGTGCTCATCCTCATTTTTACAGGATTCATTTACAACCGTTTTAAGCTTTCACAAAAACAGAAGAAGATTATTGAAGTACAAAAATCGTTTGTAGACGAAAGCCAGCGCAAGATCATTGCGAGCATCAACTACGCCCGGCGCATCCAGTCTTCCATGCTGCCGGCTCCCGAGGAGATCAGCCATTTCTTTCAGCAGAATTTTGTCTTTTTCAAGCCTAAGGATATTGTGAGTGGTGATTTCTACTGGTTTCACCATGAAGAACATTATTCTTACCTGGCGGTGACGGATTGCACCGGTCATGGTGTTCCGGGTGCTTTTATGACCATGATCGCGCATTCCCTGCTGAACGAGGTTGTTATCGAACAGAAGATCACCTCTCCGGATAAGATCCTGGACCAATTGCACAGCCTGGTATTTAAAGCCTTAAAGCAGCACAAAGGCGACGAATATTCGCAGGATGGCATGGACATGTCGCTGATAAAAATTGATCATAAAAATAAGCTGCTGTATTTTGCAGCGGCGCGTAACCACGGCTTCCTCGTCCACAACGCAATGATCGATGTCCTGAAAGCAACGCCGAAATCTATCGGAGGGTTGTCCTTACTGGGAGAAGTCGAACCGGAACGGAAATTCAATATGGAAACCATTGAATTGAAGCCAGACTCCCTGCTCGTCCTTTCTACCGATGGATTCTTTGACCAGCTCAACGATGAAGATAAAAAATTCGGCACCAACCGATTCAAAGAGTTAATCGTCCATCTCTCCACTCAAAATCCCGGCGACAATCTCCAGCTCTTGGAAACGACCTTCAACAACTGGAAAAAAGAAACGCCGCAGCTCGACGATGTGCTGGTGCTGGGCGTCAGGCTCTGATGCCCCTTTCCTTATGCCCTGCGCCGTTTGCTTTTACCTGTCAGCATGGGGCTCAATAGTCCTCAGGCGAAAAGACTTGCCTCCCTGGGGTTGAAAAAATAAATCATTAAAATTTTCCGGTGGAGCTTTTCTGAAATCATTCGCTCACCGGCCATATCCCCGGAAATTCCGAGGTATCGCGGGGGCATATTCCTTTAAAGCCCTTTACAGTAGTTTATTCCATGTGGCCGCATCTACAACACCGGTTGCTGCAAGGCCTAGTGACGTTTGAAATGTTTTAACGGCTTTTTCTGTGATCGCTCCAAACCAGCCATCTGCGGTTCCCGGTGAAACATTCCTGGACGTCAGTGCATTCTGGAGGTCTTTCACAAGGGTGGATCTCGGAAATGTTTTATCAATCACATAACCCGGACCTGCCATCGCCAGCAACTGCAATAAGCTGCCATTGTAATGATCGTGGTCGAGCCGCGCATACATGTTTGCCGGATCAGCTGTCTGGTCACCGAAATAATCCTGAACGAATAAGGCACTGGTCCATGGTGGCGGAACTTTCCCCGAATTGCTGAGATCAACAATCCACAAAGGATGCTGCGCAAAAAAAGCGCTGTCTGCAGAAGACGGCTGGGTCACAACCATGCTTTTCCAGAACGAATAGGCCGTGTAGATCATCGGCTTGACATTCAATCCGGCTTCTACTGCTGCCAGAAATGTTTTGATTAGAGCGATTCGTTGCGGCAGGCTAATAGCCGCCCATTGGTCTTTTTTATTGGCATCCAGTGCCCATTCAATATCCACTACCGGCGGGATGGCAGCGGTTGTATTCACCTTTTGGTATTGCCCGATGAAGTTCAGGGCCTGCTGCGCAGGATCGCTCAACGGACGCAGAAAATGGTAAGCTCCACACAAAAGCCCTGCCTGCCGGCACATCGCCCAGTTGCTTTCAAATTTTGCATCCTGGACAGTAACGCCTTCGCTCGCTTTTATAAACGCAAAATACAACCCGTTTGCCCATTGCAGATTAGCCACCAGTTGTGGGTTCAGTGTGTTATGTACAGATAGATCGATTCCCCTGATCATAGAATAGTCCGTTTAATAATGCGTTGTCATGAAGAGCGGTGTATGATAAAAGTAGATAATCCCTGCATTTCCGGAACAGGTACTATTACCTGATTTTTATGCGGTTTTCTGAGCCTTTTAACGAGATGCCGGCTGGATGTTATGATCTGTGTAACGCAGAAGTAAGCAAAAGATTGCGCATGACCATGGGAAAAACACCTCTCAGCTCCGGATAAAATCACCTTTTACCGCCTTTGCAAAAGAGTCAATTTTGTGAAGCAGGAGAAAGCCGAAAATCCAAAAAAGAGTAGGCATCATTGTTTAATCTATGTATCATGAAAAAGCGAATCATCATTCTCAGCTTCATTGGGATGGCCCAGGTGGGTATCTCTCAAACCCAAACCGGGGACAAGGTTCAGTTGAAAGACCTGGGCGTACAGCCTTCCAATCCCAACACGCCTTCAAAGCCCGATCCCAAGCCGGCTGATCCTCCAAAATCCAATGTTCTCGACAAAGCAGCACAAACCTATGAGAACATCGGAAGTCCCAAACCAATCATCGAAGATAAAAAAGTGGTTGGAGGTTCTGTGACCATTCCATACTAACAGAGAGTGCATGGGATTTAGGGCTACCTTAAACCCCCGTCCCAACGTGTTGGCATAGGAAAAAATTAAAAATAATTTTTTGAGTCTGAGAGGCCGTTCAAGTATATGGTTATAATGGCGTCCGGGCGGGCTCTGCGCTACAATCTTTTGCCGCACGTTGGCCTCTTCCGGCTTTGCTCAGGCCAACACTTCGTGTGCGGCCAAAGGATTTCCGCTGCGATCCCTGACGCATCGAAATACTCATCATTGAACTTAACCCACCCATGGTGAGCCAAACATGTGACTGAAAAACGAACCTCTCTTTTACCGGTCATGCCGACTATGCCATGACCGGTACATCATGCCACGTGTGAGGATGGAAAATCCGGCTCCATTGCCTGCGAACATGCCCAACGATTTTCTTCACCAAGCCGTCTTGCATGCCATAGACTTGCTATAGCTTTGTAGCAGGTCGTGTAACTTATAAACATAAATCCGTATTTTTGGCTCACCAAAAAGCCTGCATGGAAATCAAGACGATTGAGAATTACCTGAAAGCGCTGTTCCATTTATCCAACGGCAACAAAACGGCCGTTACCAATAAAGAGCTGAGCTCTTACCTGCATTTTATTCCGGCTACCGTAACTGAGACCATCAAAAAGCTGAGCGACCTGGACTATGTGATTTACGAAAAATCATACGGTGCGCGCTTAAGCCCCCAGGGCCTGAAAATGGCCATCGATATGGTGCGCCGGCACCGGCTCTGGGAAACCTTCCTGGTGCAGGAGCTGGGCTTCGAATGGGACGAGGTACACGATATTGCCGAGGAGCTGGAACACATCCAGAATAAAAAACTCATTGCCCGCCTGGCAGAAAAATTAGGGCATCCGCATTACGATCCGCATGGCGACCCGATCCCCGACGAAAAAGGCAAATTCCTGAAAACGGATTTTATCCTGCTGGCCAACGTGCGTGATAAAAAACACTATGTGATTCGCCAGACGCTGGATCACAGCAAGGAATTCCTGAACTACCTCAAGGAAAAGAATCTCCTCATCGGCCGGAAGATCAGCATCCTGAAACGGGAGATGCTCGACAATTCTATTTCATACAAAACCGGCAAGGAACAAGGCATCATCACAGAAACACTGAGCAAAAAAATCGTGGTGGAAGAGGTCGGCTAAGCGCCGGGTACTCCCGGACATACCACACTATTTGGCTGCTGTCTTTATTATGGTCACTTTGCCAATTATGGCTTTGTGTGCGGCAAGGGCGGAAAGGTTTACAAAACGACAGACCACCTTTTTATTCCCGGCCAGGCTGTTGGTGATAACACCAACAGCGGCCAACGCTCCGGCACAAAAAAAGCCTGTCACGCTATGTAACAGGCTCTTCGTTTGGTATCCTTGCGAGCGTTAACAGCAATCTCATCTTTTGTGCGATTGCTTCGCTACACGTCCCTTCGTTCGCAATGAGGGCTCTGCAAAATATACTTACTGCGTAATGCCTAACTTCTTGGCAATAGCTGCAGGAAGTGCTTTTTTGTGCAGCATGATGCTGGTGGTTTTATAAAGCACATAAGCTTCGGAAGCATAGAAATACCCGCTGCACTCGTTGCGCTCGGTTCCCCATGAGTTTTTCACGATGTAGTAAGGCGTATTGTTTTGATCTTTCGCTGTTCCCACAATGTGCATACCGTGGTCGTCCTGTGTTTCGTAGTTATCGAAAGCTGTCTGACGGTTTTCTGCCGTAACTTTAAATTGCGGTTGTGGTTTTTTAGAAAGCTCTGCTTTTTCATCATCGGTCATTTCAGCAAATGCTTTTTCAGGAACGATGGCGAGTCCGTCTTTGAAACGGAAGCCTTTCTCGCTCACGTCGGCAGCCCAGGCAAAGGTGTAGCCGTTGTTGATGGCGTTCTGCATGGTTTCCTGGAATTCGTTGAGCGGCAAATTGTACATCTGATCCCAGTTCCAGTTGTCAGGCACCTCGAGTGTAAACTTGCTGTAATACGGGTGGTGCGTGAAAGAGGTGAGGTATACATAATCATCCGGGTTGATGCCCGTTGCTTCAGCATAGGTTTTCGGCGTATATTCTTTCCCTTTGTAGCTGAACTTTTCAGGGGCCTTTCCGAGGAAGGCGTCGCAGGTAGCTTCCACAGCCGTGTGTACGGCTTCAAAATCTATTTTTGTGTTGTTGTCATTCACGGCAGCCGATGTAATGCCTTTCAGCGTTGCTTCGAGCACCGCATGGTTGTGCAGGTCTTTCGGATTTTTCTTGCCGGTGTATACTTCTTCCGGCACCATGCCGTACTCGCGGATCACATGTACCACGTCGGAGAATCCGCCGCCTTCGGCCATGTTATTCTTTCCATGCATGCGCACAAAATTATCTGCTTTCAGGGGATAAGCCCTGCGTGCTACGTACATTTCGGAGAAGTTGTACTCCTTGCCTTTTCCCATGCGCATCAGCTCGCTTTCGAAAAAAGACATGGACGAAAAGGACCAGCAGGTACCGGTCTGGTTTTGGTTTTGCACGGCGGAAGCGTCCAGGGATTTTACGACTGTAAATTTATAATCGCTTCCTTTCATGTTGGTCAGCGTGTGGCCAACGGTCATCGATTGTTTGTAATCGGCGCTGTTGGCCGGTGTTTGCGCAAGCATGGCCGAAACCGAACAAAGTGCAAACGCAGGTAAAAAAAGTGTTCTCATGAGATAATTGATAGTTTAGTCATTTTAAATATACAGTTAAAAAACGCCCTGCCAAACATGAAGCACACGGGTGGTGCATTTCCGGTTTAATTGGTTTGTTTGATGTATTTTAACAGGAAGGAAATTTCGAAAACGGTAAAAACCAGGTACTGCAGCATAAAGTGGCAGGCAAAAGCAAGGCTATCGCCTTTACTCACACGCGAATAGATGAGCACAAGCACCAGGCATACCAGCAGGCGCGCCATACTCATGGCCAGGGTTTTGAACACAAATTCCTTGGAGTTCTTGTCGCCCCTGGTGAGCACAGCATTGATGCCCCATGTGGTGAGCGCGAAAAATAACGTCGGGATCCAGAAGCGCGTTGTGGCAAGGTAAACACTCGGCACCTGGCTCAGACCGTAGGAGAGCAACAGGCAGCCGATGCACACAACGGCAAAGCGCAGGATGTATTTTTTTGAATCAGACATGAAACGACTTTTAGTTTTTGGGTTTGATCACTCCTCTCAATACAATGTAGAGGGCAATGGCAATAGACAGCAGGCTGAGAATAATCGTAAAAACCGGCGTGTGGTTCTGGTAATACTGATCGAGCTTATGGCCGCCATAGGAGCCACCGGCAATGATCAGCGCCATCTGCATGCCCAGGCTGCTGTATTTCGCGTAGGAATTAAGCGGTTTTTGCGGTTTCCTGTTTGGGTTCTGCTCCATTGGAAATATTTTTTACAACTGCGCCCATATTACAGGTTCCTGTAAATGTGGCATTCGGTTCAATAGAAATTTTTCCGGTAACAATATCTCCCAGCATCTTTGCAGTAGCTTTCAGCGAGAGGAGCTCGGTCACATTCAGTTTCCCTTTTATCTCGCCCGAAATATCGGCGTTCTGGCATTGCACATTGCCTTCCAGGGTTCCTGAGGGGCCAATCACCAGCTTGCCGGTAATGCTGATATTTCCTTTCAAATTTCCATCGATGCGCACATCCCCGTTGGAAGTGATATCACCCGTAATGGAAGTACCGTTTCCGATGAGGTTGATGGAAGTGCCTTCTGTCACTGTAGATTTAGTTGCTTTTTGAAACATGATCCCAATTTTTAGAGCGACGAATATAGTGAAAAAATGATGGTTTACCGACCAATGCTCCAATTATTCGTCCAACTGACCGGGCTTTTAGAGGAATTTAACGACCGAATTTTTGTGGGGAGAGTTTCTACAGATTGGATAGATATGAGCGGCATTCCAAGTGACATGCTTTAAAGATTGCAAAGCTTCATGGCATGGCTCATCCGCGCCATTTGCAGGATTCGCGTGAACTATCTGTAATGATCTTCGAAAAACGGCTTGTAATAATCCACCTTTTTTTTGCGGGCAAAGCGCTGCAGATTATCTTCTGTGATAGCCATCAACGTAAAGAGCTCCGGCTTTGCTTTCCCGGAGAACACCTCCTTGTCCTTTTTCAGGTTGCCGATGTACTTCATCGCAGTTTCCGCATTGTCGAAGGTTTTCACATACACGATCTGGTCTGAGCTGCCGAAGAGGCTACTCTCGATGCCGAGGTTGCTGATGCCGTAATACTTACTGTTGAAGTCACTGAGCGCCGCTTTAAAATTGTTTGCCATATCCGCATCATCGGGGAATACAACAATCACCAGGTGCTTTGCACTCAGGTTGAGCGAAAAGGTATCTGTCATCACCGTGCCGTTGCTGGTAGCCTCGCTCGGGTGTTTTATATTGTACAATATCTCGAGCAGCACCTGGGCCTCCTTGCTTACCTGGTCTTTCGGATACAGGGCCTGCATGGTGCGCAGGGCCATCTCCAGCGAATCGGCTCCTTTCATCTTACCGATGCTCATGGCTTTGATAAATGCAAATTTAGGCGAGTAATCGTTCTTGCCGTATTTGGTTTCCGATTCCTTGCTCAGCGCATAAGCTTCCTGGTAATTGCCGCCGCTGTATTTCTCGTAGGTGTTTGTATAAAATACCTCTACCTCGTTGGCCTGTGTTTTTTTCTCGGCTTCGTAGTTCGGGTTTTTGATGAGCTGTGCATATTCGCTGTTCGGGAACTCGTTCAGCAATTTATTTTTGTATTCATCCGCTTTCGGATTGTTCTTCACCGACTGGAAGATGCGGTACAGCTGGTAATAGGTGGAAGGCCTGAACTTATGCCGGTCATAGCGCTTGTTGAGTTCCTCGAACGTCGCGATGGCTTTCTTGTTGTTTTTCAGATCTTCCTTGTAGGTACTTGCCAGGTTATAGTAGGCGTCGATGATCTTTGTATTCGAAAGCTTCATCAGGCTGTCGTTCATCGGCAGGTCTTTCAGATAATATTCCACATTTTTTTTATCCTTGGCCTTCGCTTTCTTTTTGGCGGCAATACTATCCGTGCCGGCTACAGATGCCGTGTCGTTTTTCTCCTCCACAACCGGATCATCGAAGGTGAGCGATTTCTGGCTCCTCCGCCAGTTATCCTCCAGCTTCCGGTTGCCCCATTTTTTCACGAAATCATTTACACCAAAAGCCACCAGGGTGGGATTATAAAAATACCAATCGCCTTTGGCCCCGATCCCCAGGTCCGTCATCCCGTTGTTGGGGACGGCGGCATTATAGTCGGGGTTCGCATTCTGTGCCTGCAGGGCTTCCAGCTCCTCGCGTTTCCGTTCTTCCTCCTCCTCTATCTTCTGGATCATTTTTGTGATGAATTTCTCGCGCTGCGTTTCACTCATCTTCGCCACACGCTGCAAACTGTCCTCGCGCTGTATAGTGCGGATATAGCCTACCAGGGTTTCCAGGGTTTTCTTGCGGTTCTCGATCTCCGTATAGTTCTTATAGTCTTTCGGAAGCGTCGTCATCGTACTGTCGTAGTAGGCGCCGGACGCTTCGTAGTTGGCCTGCTCGAAATAGATCTCCCCCAGCTTCAGGTAAGACAAGGCTTTTTGCTTGGGATTCTGCGTACTGTTCTGAATGGATAACTTGTAATTGCTGATCGCCACCGGCTCGTTCTTTTCACGCTCCGAAATCTCCCCGAGGGTATAGTAAATGATATCGAGGTATTCCTTGTTCTTCTCATCACGCGTCATCTTCAGCAGGTCGCGTTTCAGCTTAGCCGTATTGCCGTATTTCAGGTCAACCAGCCTGGCCTGCCTCATGATGGCATGGAACACGAGGTCGTAATCGGGCTTGGCGGAAATTGTTTTCTGGTAATAGTCCCTCGCTTTTTTGTTCTCGTTCTTTTCTTCGTAGATCTGCCCGAGGATGAAAGCGTAGCGTGCCCTGGTTTTTTTAGGCGGCTTGGCTTTGATAGCTTCCAACAAGGCTTTTTCAGCCTCTTTGTACATGCCCCTTCTCAGGTAATAATCGGCTTGCAGCGCAGGCAGCTCCTGCTTGGCATATTTCGAAATTTTCTTGTCGTCCTTCAGCAGCCCGATGATCGGCTCGGCCTGCGTAACGGAGCCTATCTCCAAATAGGAGCGGGCCAGCCATACCATGGCTTTGTAACGGTCGGGCGATTTGTAGGTGCGGATCACATATTCAAAATCTTCGATTGCCGAGAAAAATTCGCGCTTATAGAAATGCGAAATACCGATGACGTTCCAGTTATTATCAATCCAGTGCCCCGCAGTCGGGATCTCGTTGCCTTTTTTATCCTTGATGGTATGGCGCTGAATACAGTTGGAGGATTTCTTGATAGCCTTGTCGAATTCAGGAAAAGTGGCTTTCGCCGTTTCGTTGGTAGGCACCAGGAACACAGGGAGTAGCCTGTCGTAATCAAATTTATAATCGGCGCGGATCTTATCCACACCATCCTTGATGCTTTCGGTCGCATAGTAATAGCCGTTGAAGCGCGCAGTAAGATTGTGGTAACCCCGGTGAACAAAGGTATTTTTGTTTGTCCGGCAGGCGGCAAGCACAAGTACCAATACCAGTGCAGGAATGCTATATTTGGAAAATGATCTCAAAAACAAGTTGCAAAAATAAGCTAATAACGTCAAAATCGTAAATTTAGTATAATTTTGCGCAGAACGTATGTCCGAATCCAAAAATAGCCGTTGGAAGATTTTTACCGATCAGCTGCGCAATAAATACCGCCTGGTCATCCTGAACGATGATTCTTTTGCCGAAAAGTTCGCCCTGCGTCTTTCCCCCCTCGGGCTCATCATTTTGCTCGGCTCCATTACCATTGTGATGACCACCTTCGTGATCAGTATTGTAGCCTTTACGCCCCTGCGGGAATACATTCCGGGCTACGGCAACGTGAACGACCGCAAAGAGCTGCTGAGCCTGAGCGCCAGGGCCGATTCCCTCGAAAAAACACTGGCCGCCCGCGACTGGTACATGGATAATATCCTCAAGGTTTTTGAAGGCCAAGCGGAAGGCAAGCCGGCCAAGCCGGCCAAAGATTCAACGGGTAAGTACCGGAACCTCGACATCAAGCCGAGCCAGGAAGACATGAAGCTCCGCAGCGACATTGAAACGAACCAGCTGGCTTCTACCAGCGATAAGGTGAGCGCCAATAAGATCGGGGCCATCAGCCATTTTTTCTTTTTTACGCCGGTCAAAGGTGTTATTACCTCTTCCTACAACGTGCGCGATCAGCATTTCGGAGTAGATATTGTGGCCAGGGAAGATGAGCTGGTAAAGGCCACGCTCGACGGCACGGTGCTGTTTTCGGGCTTTACCTCCGACGACGGTTATGTGATCCAGATCCAACATGCCAATAATATCACGAGCGTATACAAGCACAATGCCAGCGTGACCAAGCATACCGGCGATTATGTGAAAGCCGGGGAACCCATTTCCGTGATCGGGAATACGGGCGAAAACACCAACGGCCCTCACCTGCATTTCGAGATCTGGTACAATGGCTTTGCGCTCAACCCGCAGGATTATGTGGTGTTTTAGGGCATGTGGCTTCGGGAGCCTCAGCCACCAAAGCCCTTGCAAATAAATCACACCAATCTGCAAACCCTGCCCGAAGCTTCCGAACGCAGTCTCCAGAAGCCCCTATTTGTTAAAAATCCCCGCTTCTATCTTGCTAAAAAGTAAGGAATTACAGCTTCCTGAAAAGGTCTAATTTTTTTAGGCTTATTTCGTCTAAATCCGGAAAAAAACTTTTCGCTATTCCTAATTAATCCATACATTTGCACCCGAATTTAAAAGCATACACTTTCATTTTTTCGTAATGACTAATAAAATCAATATATTCAGGAAGTTTTCGGGTGTGTATTTGGCAGTATTTGCCCTGTTTTTCATGGTTTCCACAACACTGTCGGCCTCAGAACCGCAGGAGGACGCTGCTGTGCCTGCACACCACGAAACTGTTACCGCTGATGGACATGGTTCTGACGAGCATGTTAAAAAACCTATAGATATTGCAGCAGTAGCTTTCGAGCATATCCTTGATGCACACACATGGCATTTGTGGGGAGAGCATGAGCATGCTGTTGCCATTCCTTTACCGGTAATCTTAAAAACGAATAATGGAATTGTATTCTTCATGTCTTCCAAATTCAACCATGATACTCATGGCAAAGAGGTGGTAGAAATCAATGGTGAGCGTTTCGTAAACTTCGAAGAAAAAATTTACTATGCTTCCGCTACTCCTAATGCTCACGGGCAATTCCTTGATATCAATGAAGCCACTCATGAAGTAACGAATCCTACTGTCCTGGATTTTTCGATCACGAAAAATGTCGCTCAGATGTTCATCTCGATGATCATATTATTGCTGATCTTTACTTCTATTGCCAAAGCTTATAAAAAACATGGCGTTACTTCCGCTCCTAAAGGCAAGCAGTCTTTCTTCGAGCCACTCATCGTATTTGTACGCGACGATATCGCCAAAGGTAACATCGGCCACGGTTACGAGAAGTATGTGCCTTACCTGCTCACAGTGTTCTTCCTGATCCTCCTCAACAACATTTTCGGCATGCTGCCTATCGGTGCTAACCTCACAGGTAATATTGCCTTTACCTTAGTAATGTCCGTCATTACCTTGATCGTAACAAACATCAACGGTAACAAACACTATTGGCATCACATTTTTGCACCGCCTGCGCCAAAAGCCATCTGGCCGATCCTCATCCCGATCGAGATCGTTGGGATCCTCACCAAGCCTTTTGCCTTAATGATCCGTTTGTTTGCCAACATGACTGCCGGTCACATCATCGTTATTTCATTGATCGGTCTGATTTTTATTTTCGAGACAATGGCAATGGCTCCCGTTTCTGTGGCTTTTGCTTTATTTATTGATGTTCTGGAATGCCTGGTAGCTTTCTTACAGGCATATATCTTCACGATGTTAACGGCCCTTTTCATTGGAACTGCTGTAGCAGACCATAACGAAGATGGTGTACATAATGACGACGACGAGAAGGTAGTAGCAGGGCACTAGTAGTAAAATTTTTTGTTTAACCAATATATAAAAACCAAGTAAAAATGACAGGAAGTATCGCAGCAATCGGTGCAGGCTTAGCCGTAATCGGCGCAGGCATCGGTATCGGACAAATCGGTGGACACGCAATGGACGCAATTGCACGTCAGCCGGAAGCTACCTCGAAAATTCAAACAGCTATGATCATCGCTGCAGCCCTCGTTGAAGGTGTTGCATTATTCGGTGTAGTAGTTGCTTTATTATCGAAATAAGCTTAAACAAAAAACCAATGCCTTTACGGTTGGTAAAGGCATTGGTTAATTTTAAAACGTGTTAAACAAAACAAAAATTTAAAGCCTGAAAGGCAAATCAATCAATAACCTATAAAATCTATTATCTCATGAATTTAGTTACACCGGGAATAGGATTAATTTTTTGGACTACCATTACCTTTGTTTTATTACTGATCTTATTAGGCAAGTTTGCCTGGAAACCGATCTTATCAGCGATCAAAACCCGCGAAAAGGGAATTGAAGATGCTTTGGCCAGTGCCGAAAGCGCTTTGAAAGACATGCGCGAGCTGAAATCCAACAACGAGAAAATTTTAGCGGAAGCACGTAACGAGCGTGATGCTTTATTAAAAGAAGCGCGCGATACGAAAGAGGCGATCATTGCCGAAGCCAAAGCAAAATCACAGTCAGAGGCTGACCGTATCCTGGCTTCTGCCCGCGAGCAGATCATCAACGAAAAAAATGCGGCTGTAGCCGAACTGAAAAACCAGGTAGCAACCTTGTCTATCGAGATTGCTGAGAAAATCCTTCGCAGCGAGCTGTCGAGCGACGAAAAACAAAAAGCATTGGTTAACAATTTAATGAAGGACGTAAACCTTAACTAATCATGATAGTTGCATCCAGATATGCCAAATCCTTATTAGACCTTGCGGTTGAAAAAGGTCAGCTAGACGCTGTGTATGCGGATATGCTCCAGGTAAGCGAAGTGGCGGGCGGTTCGAGGGAATTCATTACCTTCTTAAACAGCCCGGTTATTAAGACGGACAAAAAGATCGCGGTATTAAAATCGATCTTTGAAGGGAAACTCAATGCGCTTACGATGGGCTTCTTAACGCTCGTAGCGGGCAAACGCAGAGAGTCCATTATCCCAGCGATTGCGACCGCCTTTATCGATCAGTACAAAGAACATAAACATATCCTCACCGCAGTAGTTACTTCTGCTCAGGGGCTTGATGCGGCTACGCGCCAGAAAGCGCTTGACCTGGTAAAAACCCAATTGAACGGCGAGATCGAACTGGTGGAAAAAACAGATTCCAACCTGATTGGCGGCTTCATCCTGAAAATCGGCGATAAGCAAATCGACCGTTCGGTGTCGCGCCAGCTGAGCAACCTGAAAAAAGAATTAACGAATAAGGCATTAAACTAGTTTCATGAAAAACCTGTTGATCATTCCTTTCTTCCTCCTGATGATGCTGGCTTGCGGGCCCGGCAAAAATGAGGCGATTGCTATGAATGACCAGATGGTAAATGCCGTGGACAAATGCACAAAGGCGGAAAACGCCTTCTTTGAAACCTGTGCGACCTATAACCCTGCCAAAATAAACCCTGCGCTGAAAGAGCTGACAAGGGTTTGCAAACAGGTGAAAACGGAGCTGGAGGCTGAGCAGGTGCATGAGAAATTCACGAAGTTTAAAGAGACGACGCTTCACCTGGTGAACACCTACGTAGGCCTGGAAAAAGAGTACGTGGAATATGCCCGACTGTACAGCATCCCGACTGAAAGCTTTACCGCAGAAGATGAAACACAAACTTCTGCCACTGCCGGAAAGATCACGGATACTCTCAATAAGGAATACGAGGCATTTAAAGCCACTCAGAAGGAATTCAGTAAAGACTACGGCTATACGCTCACAAAATATTAATTAGTAAGGACCTGTCATAAACCATAAACTTAAAACCATGAAAGCAATTTCCCCCCTCATCCTGATTGCCCTGCTTGCGTTTACGGCCTGCAAAAAGAAAACGTCCGATCCTGAACCCGACCCGGCTCCGACAACGACAACAACTACAGGGTCTACTACCAGCTCAATCCCTTCGATAGATGTGAATTCCACACCTCAGGTATCTTACTCCCTGGATGGAACGGCAGTATCTTATGTGACAGATGGCACAAATTATTTCGGAGGATCAGGCTCAAGTGGTAACACCAACTGGACTTACGACTCCGGCATTGACGACGGTACAAACAGCTATTTCAATATCACCAAAGGAACCATTACAACTGCCGGCGGGTCACCGGATGACGCTACCTTCAAAACGCTTTTCCCTATAGCTTCCGCTCCTTACTCTGTAAATGCCGCGAACGGCGTGGAGGTGTCCATCTGGGACAGTAACCATGTACAGTGGAGCACTTCCCTGGGAACAGGAAATCAAACGGGCTCTACCTTCAACATTGTGCAAACAAAAGACGAGCAACAAAATTACTTATATGTGAAAACATATATCACCTTCTCCTGCAAGGTGTATAATGCTGCAGGAGCCATGAAAACCATCACGAACGGAAAGTACGTGGGGCATTTCGGGAATTTTTAATTTAAACAGGTAATTTATAACAACAAAAACCATATCACATGGCAGAAGTAAAACCGGCAGAAGTATCTGCAATCTTAAGACAACAGTTATCGGGCTTTAAGTCTGAGGCTGAACTGGAAGAAGTTGGATCCGTATTACAGGTAGGCGACGGTATCGCCCGCATCTACGGATTATCTAAAGTTCAATCGGGCGAGCTCATTGAATTTGAAACAGGATTACAGGGCATCGTACTGAACCTTGAAGAAGATAACGTAGGAGCTGTATTGTTAGGTCCAAGCACAGGGATCAGCGAAGGTTCTTCTGTAAAACGTACCGGCCGCATTGCCTCTGTGAAAGTAGGGGAAGGCATGTTGGGGCGTGTGATCGATACCTTAGGAAATCCGATCGATGGTAAAGGTCCTATTACCGGAACAACTTACGAATTGCCGATTGAGCGTAAAGCTCCGGGTGTAATTTACCGTCAGCCGGTAAATGAGCCCCTGCAAACAGGTATCAAAGCGGTGGATTCCATGATTCCTATCGGACGTGGCCAGCGTGAGCTCATCATCGGTGACCGCCAGATCGGTAAAACGACTGTGGCTCTCGATACCATCATCAACCAGAAAGAATTTTATGATGCAGGAAAACCTGTATTCTGTATTTATGTAGCTGTTGGACAAAAAGGTTCTACAGTGGCGAACGTGGTTCGTACCCTGGAAGAGAACGGCGCCATGGCCTATACCGTAGTGGTAGCGGCCAACGCTTCCGATCCTGCTCCGATGCAGTTCTATGCACCGTTCACCGGTGCTGCTGTGGGTGAGTTCTTCAGGGATACAGGCCGTCCGGCTCTGATCGTGTATGATGACTTGTCGAAACAGGCGATGGCTTACCGTGAGGTATCCTTGTTATTACGTCGTCCTCCGGGGCGTGAGGCCTATCCTGGTGACGTGTTTTACCTGCACAGCCGTTTATTAGAGCGTGCCGCCAAGATCAATGCTTCCGACGAGATCGCTAAAAACATGAACGATTTACCGGAGTCTCTGAAACCGATCGTAAAAGGTGGTGGTTCATTAACTGCTTTACCAATCATCGAAACCCAGGCCGGTGACGTATCTGCTTATATTCCTACTAACGTGATTTCCATTACGGATGGCCAGATCTTCTTAGAGTCTAACTTATTCAACTCCGGTATCCGTCCTGCCATCAACGTAGGTATCTCGGTATCGCGTGTAGGTGGTAACGCTCAGATTAAATCCATGAAAAAAGTAGCGGGTACCCTGAAATTAGACCAGGCTCAGTACCGTGAGCTGGAAGCGTTCGCGAAATTCGGTTCCGACCTCGATGCTGCTACCAAATCCGTACTGGATAAAGGTGCCCGCAACGTGGAGATTCTGAAACAGGCCAATGCAACACCGTTCCGTGTGGAACAGCAAATCGCGATCATTTACTTAGGTACTAAAAACTTATTGCGCGCGGTTCCTGTAAACAAGGTAAAAGAGTTCGAAAAAGAATTCCTGGATGCGATGGAGCGCAAGCATAAAGCGACCCTGGATGCCCTGAAAGCAGGAAAATTCGATGACGAGATCACCGGCGTACTGGAAGCGACAGCGAAAGAATTAACAGCGAAATATAACTAATTGGAGAATTGTTGATTTGGAGAGTTTGAGCGCAAATCTGTTCTCAAATTCTTCAAGTCACTAACTCAAAAATTAATAAGATGCCAAATTTAAAAGAAGTAAGAAACAGGATCACCTCCGTAGGTTCAACGATGCAGATCACGAGCGCCATGAAAATGGTAAGTGCTGCGAAGTTGAAACGTGCGCAGGATGCGATTACACAGATGCGTCCTTACGCTGAAAAGCTCCAGGAGATCCTGCAGAATGTAAGCTCGAGTTTAGATACTTCTGAGAATGCTTATGCCAGAACCGGCGCAGCTAAAAATATCCTGGTGGTGGTTATTTCTTCCAACCGTGGTTTAGCGGGCGGCTTCAATGCCAACGTGATCAAGAAAACCTGGAGCCTGATCCGGGAAGATTACAAAGGACAAAACGTGTCTGTGGTTACCATCGGTAAAAAAGCCAATGATGCTTTCAAACGTACGGATAATGCCATTCACGGTACCGACCTGCCTCATAACCTGAACGAGGTGTTTGATAACCTCACCTACGATACCGTTGCTCCTATTGCCGAAAAGATCATGGAGTCTTTTGTAGGTAAGCAATTCGACAAAGTAGTGTTGGTGTATAACCAGTTCAAGAATGCAGCGGTACAGGTTGTACAGGCCGAGCAATTTCTGCCGGTGGTTGCTACTGCTGCCCAGGGCTCAGGCTCTGCTACCGATTATATCTTCGAGCCAAGCAAGGAGTTTATCGTGAGTGATCTGATCCCACGTTCTTTAAAAACACAATTTTACAAAGCTTTACTGGACTCTCATGCTTCCGAGCATGGTGCGCGTATGACGGCTATGCACAAAGCAACCGACAACGCCAAAGAGATGCTCCGTAACCTGAAGATCAGCTACAACAAAGCCCGTCAGACAGCCATCACGACCGAGATCCTCGAGATCGTGGCCGGCGCGGAAGCTCTGAACGGATAAGCCTTTCTTTCGCACAATTTGAAAAGCCCTCCCGATGGATCGGGAGGGCTTTTTTATACCGGTTGCAACCCTCCGGAGTCCATTGTGCCGAACGCTCCGGTTTTCGGATTAATCGTGCATGAGCTTTTGGCCTGTACAAAAACGGCCCTGTAAAATCCAAATCCACAACATTCTTCGTATTTCAATTGTTTAACACTGAGCTAACCATTTAAAATCGTTTTCCGGCTTCAGAATGCCGATATTGCAACCTGAATGCCACAACGCTCTGCTTCCTGATGATTATATTCCTCTTCTTCATATCCCACTGGTACCTTTCCCTGTTCGGGCAAACGTTTTTTTTGCACCGCTACGGAGCGCACAAGATGTTTACCATGACCAAATTCTGGGAAAAATTCTTTTACATTTTCTCGTGGGTCACACAAGGCTCGTCTTACCTGAACCCCAGGGCCTATGCCATTCTTCACCGCATGCACCATGCTTACAGCGATACCGAAAAAGACCCGCACACCCCGCACTTTTTCAGGGAGGTATTCACGATGATGATGCATACCAAGCGGGTATACAACGATGTGCTGAATAAGCGCGTGACGGTGGATGAAAAGTTCGACCGCAACTTTCCGGAATATCCGGTGATCGACCGTATTGCCGACAGCTGGTTTACACGCATTGGCTTTGGCGTGGCCTATACTGCTTTTTACGTGGCCTTTGCCACCCATTGGTGGATGTTCCTGCTGCTGCCTGTTCATTACCTCATGGGGCCTGTACACGGCGCTATCGTCAACTGGGCGGGTCACAAATACGGCTACCGCAACTTCAATGAAAAGGACCACTCGAAAAACACCTTCGTCCTCGACCTCTTGATGATGGGCGAGCTGTTCCAGAACAACCACCACCACCGGGGCTCCAGGCCAAACTTCGCTGCCAAATGGTACGAGTTCGACCCTACCTACCCGATCATTATTTTGTTTGATAAGCTGGGCATTATCCAGCTGGCCCGGGTGCGGAGGAAGTAACTCCTCTTAGCCTTTCTTTTTTCCGTCGTATACGGTGCAGAGAAGTATACGTTATCCAATTTATAGTATCGTAACAAAAAGGGGGATTTTCCCCTTTTGATGCTTATGCCTTTATTCTACTTTAGCAGCATACAATCAGTATTATGAAACAGACATGTATTCTGCTGGCAGCTCTGATCTGCCTCACCCGCCCTCTAAGTGCTTTCAGACCTATCGGGCATGTTATGCTTAAAGATGAGATTGTGCGTGGCCTACCGGATGGCAACCGTTTTAAAAAAGCCATGCTGCTTTATCCGCAGATTGCTTCCTGGGGAGCCGTTGCTCCCGACCTCGGTTATAACCCGGATCTTAGCCGGACCTTCAGAGCCAAATGGAAACGGCAAATCAAAAACTCCATGCAGCTGGCCGACCTTGCCCACTATCATGCCGTGGGAACCTTTCTCACCAACCTCATCGATGAAGCGTATCGCCGGAACGATGACAAGTTCTTTGCCTTTGTGGGTGGCTGGATGACGCACATGGCCGGTGATTTTGGCTCGCATGGCATCTACGTGAAGCCTGAGGCCGGATACTATGTGGCTTACGAAGGAGGCCGCGACCTGCACTCAGAGCTGGAGAAGATTTCTGATGCTTACCTCTATTCGAAATATGCCCGAAACTATTGCCTTTCGGAGCGGGAGTTCAAATCGGAATACTACTGGAAGGAATTTTTCGGTGTACGCACAACACCGAAAAACAAGAATGAACGAAAGGAAAACCTCAGTGCTCTGGAAGACATGCTTGGCGGGGACGTCGGCAGGTACTTTACCAATGTGTATAAAAAGACTTATGGGCTTGACTCTATGGCCATCGTGCCTTTCGACCTTGTAAGGCTGGCTTCCACCTATTACCGCTCCGTAGGCGACGGCATCGGCAGATATGCCGGCTTTAAGCAGCACAGCGTGGAAGAGGCCATAGACCTGATTGCCCTGAAAAACCGGAAGGCTCTTATTGATTCTGCCTTTTCCGTTGGCAAAGCGTATGGCGTTTCTTTCATTGAAAAAGCAGTGAGCGACAACAAGGTATTCAGCGATTCCTGTAACCTCGACATTGGCGAGCATGGCGAGCCTACCTATGTGATCAGGATAGACGCCGGGCGCAGAATGACAGCGAGAACGAAGAACGATCTGTATCTGCAGTTTGCCAACAAGCAGAAAAAACATACGGAGGTCAAAATCACAACGAAGGTTGGCCCTATGAAGTTTGCCTTTTACCAGAAAGATTCCTATTTCTATGCCGTCAATCTCGGTGGCGCTATGGGAGAAATTGCAGATTGCTGGAAAAAAGAAAATGTAGACAGCGTGACACTCCTAATGCGCAGGCGAAAGTCCCAGTGGTTCAGCAATATCTTCCGCATCCGGCAGGTTACCATCTATTATAACGGAAAGGTGATTGCTGCAACACCCGCTCATGGAGGAATCATCTGCCTCGGCAGAAAGAAACCGATCATACTGACCTTGTAAGTGATCTGTGATGCTTGACAATTGACTTACTTGCTTATTGTATAAAAACACAGGCCTTCAGCTTGTACTGATGGATTGTATCCTCAACTCTTTTATCATGTTGTTGCTTCACAGAGCTCCAATGCCAATGACCATGCAGGAATCGGCCTACAGGAATGCAGCTATCCCGGAAGCATAGTGCTCCCTTATTTGCAGCTCCGGAACAGAAGGCAGTACCTCCTTGTCATGCGACGCAGAGCAGGCTGCCAGAGTGCCTGCCGGCAGAGCTGTCAGAAAAAACCTGATCATAACCTGATAACGTGACATAAAAAACGCCGGCAATTATACCGGCGTTTTTTATGGAGGTGCTACCATCACATCAGTCTTTGATTTTTACTTTGGATGAGGCTGAGCCGAAGAGCAGGGCTTTGTAAATTTTTTTAAGCTCCATAGGTCTGGTGTGTGCCTGCATCAGAAAATTGCCACGAAGCATGTTTTTATAGCGCACGTTAATCGTTTTCACCGGCATAAAATCCACGAAACGGGCTGCTGTTGCCTGCGGCAGGTAAAAGGAAAGGGCATCGTTGGTGTGCCTGAAAGCTACTACCTGTATGGATTTGTCTGTGGCCAGCGCTTCTATCCCTGGCGCTTTCTGGGCGATGATGGACTCCAGGAAATTCACCTGGTTGGTGAGCATAAAAAAACGGCAGGTAGTTCCTTTCACGTAATCGATCTTTCGCTCAACATTTGCTTTCTCTGTTTTAGTGATGCTCCGCGACCTGACCGTATCCTGCAGTCTATTGACGTACTCGATGAAAATGGAACTCCCCAGGCTTCCGCTTACCAGGTTCAGGGCGCTGCTTTTGCCGGCCGACTTTGCAAGAATGTCATCAAAGGTTTTGTCCATCGCCAGTTTTATCTGGTGTTTGAATTCTACATTAGAGAATATCACAAAGTCGTAAAACTCCCTGATGAGCACCCTGTTCTTCAGGAAGCGGGAAAACAATCCGCGGTTCACGTTCTTGTCGCGCTCCGTATCATGCACCTGCTCCTTAGCAAGCTTTGTATAATCTGACCAATGAACGACATAGAACGACAGTCTCCGTTTCCCTCCAAAGACACCGCTGATGTCCCTCACAGTAATGAGGCCATCTGCAGAGCGGTAGACATTGCCCGTATCCGGCTTTCCGGCATTAACCTGCTTAAAGCAATAGGCCATCATCTTGTCGGCATAGGTATTTTTCTTAAGCCCGGTGCCATGTATCACGAGCACATTGATCTGCTCTGTGACCGTGTCGCTTAATATGCCTTCGAACGTGTCTTCCGCCAGCAGCCGGAGCCTTTGCTGCGCATTGCCAACCGTGCAGAAAAGCAGGCAGCGGATAATAAGGATGGTGAGAACCGTTCTCATATCAGGCAACAGGATTGAAGTTTAAATACTGGCAGGCATTATTGTAGAAGAAATCGTCGCGCAAAGCATCGAACTCCACATCGGCAAAAAAGCTGATGTAATTGGAAAGGTACACATTGTTCTTTGCTTCCTGGAACAGCATGTGCCAGTCGCTGCCGTAGATAATCTTTTTCCCGAACCCAGGCTGTGCCGCAAACAATTTCAACAAGCGCTTCTTAAAATTTTTCCGCGACTCTTTGTCGAAAGAACCATTGCTATTGATCATCTCATCAAGGTAAGCGGCATCACAATACACATTCGGGTATTTTACGCAAAGCTTATATACCATTGCCGCATACGATTTGTTCCAGTTCTCCTGCTGTATGGAATCATCCGAGATATCACCTGCGATAATGGTGTCAGGATCTGTCCTGTCACCTTCATTGTTGTGAGTAAACCAGCCTTCCACACCACCACCGTGTGCCAGGCAAAGCCTGAGGCCCGAAAAACGCTCATCCTCCAGGACACTTTCCCAGAATACCGGGTTGGAGTTGTATCCCGAATGGCCGGAAGCTGTTTTCTCGGGGTGCGCCTCGAAACCCTGGTTGTTGCAATGTGTAAATAAGGGAATGTCCTTAGCTACACAATAGCTCATCAGCGCCTCGATGCGGTCTTTGTAGTGCTCATCGCCAAACGCTCTATAGCCAAGCGGCGGATAAAACTTTACACCCTTAAACCCCCGCTTTTCAACAGCGTCTTTCACAATCTCCATACAATTGTCGCGTGCTGGATTAAAGGCGACGAAGCCCATAATTTTCCCCTGGTATTTAGCATTCAGCTTTTGCATGTTGGGAATCTGCTCTTTTACAAAATCAAAATAAGAAGCATAACCCTGGCTTCCCACCGGATCGTTGAAGAAAGCATCCACATCCATCATCAGGTGCAGAAAAAATCCTACGGGCCTTGCATCGCGGTCTCGGAGGTATTTGTACAGATCCTCTTCGCTGTTGGTCATAAAAAGAAACCACTTCAGGTAATTCTTCATCGCCTTTACTTTTTGCATGAGCCACTCCAGCATCCGTTTCAATTGATTAAACAAGCCGAACATCTGTGCTTCTTCGGCAGTCGCAAATGATCTGTCTGCAGTTAACGCAACTATTTCAAAACCTGCTTCCTCCCCGAATTCGTCGAGGGCTTTGCTCAATGGGTTTTCTTCCAGCAGATCCGCGGCTGTGGCCAATTGTGAGATGGCTGCAGCGGTTTCTCCGGGCGACAAATTAAAAACGGCATCCATCTCTGTATTTATCGCCTCTTCTTCAAAAAGCAGGTAGGCCTTTCGCTGCGTCCTATTCAGGTTCATGCGTTCCATGTTGGCTTCTGTCTCGAAATCGGAGCGGGTGTTCTTCAGCAAAAGCCACTCGATGCCGGAGGCAATACGGTGAGATACTTTTCCCTGGCTGTAACGTACTATAATACCGGCAACCGGCAGGTACTTCAAATTAAAGAAATGGCTGTGGATGTCGATGATTTTCATAAGCGTTGTGTTTTAATTCATTAATCAGAAAGCAAAAGGAAAGAGGAAAATGCGGGAGGCACTTCAAAGGTGGGTATCTTTTGCCATAAATAAAACAGGAAAATACACGGATGGCCGGAGGGTACTATTCCCGGTTTTTAGAAGGGAGTTCATGGTAGCCCACACAAGTTATCACGTGAGATCACCTGCGTACCAGCCCAGCGCTCTAACCTTCACATTTAAACACAAGCGCACAAGCCAGAGCCCTTGCCTAACTCCTTTGAGGCATCTCATCCACCAAAGGAAGCAGCCGCGAATCTTCCAATGCAGCTGTTCTGTGCCCAATTCCCTTCATGTAATTTTCATTCGATTCAAAGGCAAGAAAACGGTCGACACTATGTTGTTTGATGAGAAGCACCGCGTCCCAACGTTCGTCAGGAGGGCCAATCAGGAAGCTGCCTCCTTTTCCCATAAATAAAATCTCTCCCCCCGATTGCTCCAGGTAGGGCAAGGTATGTGCGATGTAACGCTGATAGGCCGCCTCTCCACTGATCGGTTCTGCAGGCGCAAGCTCAGGCGTTTCGGAATAGTCGGCACAGTCCCGAAAGCGGAGCAGGTTCAGCATCACGACATTTCCCTGAATGCTGCGCATGATAAAGTCACGTCCTGCTTCGCGTGTCGGTGTCAGATATTTTTTTTCCATGTTGTCTGTTTTGAAATACCTGCCGGGGCCTGGAGTCCATGCGTAGAGTCCGGCTGATCAGGCGTCATAACAAAGGTAAATTGTTTCTACAGGATTGATTACGGAAATAATTATTTTTACGCAAATAACATCGGGGAGCGACTCCTTGTATGGCTTTGAATCATGATCGAAAAAGCATACATACAGACTTATGGTAATGGGAAAATGGAACCCGAACATCGCGGCATTCAAGCTGTATTGGAAGCCAGGAATATCCCTGTCACCTTGTTCACACAAAAAAAGATAGACAGGTCTCAGCTTGATCTTTCGCCAGATTGCCTCGTAGCCGGGGAAACGTCCGTTGTTTCAAAGGCCTTAAAGCAGCTCAGGATAGAGGTCCCGCCGCCAAACACCTACCCCGAAGCGCTGAAATATATGCTGAAGCGGCGTGTTTGGGAAAGCACCTTAAAGGCCGTGCTACACGATCTGGATGTTAATCCATTTCATAGCGGCGTGTTTGTAAAGCCCAGAGACAGCGCCAAAAAATTTACCGGTTGTGTTTTGAATTCCCTTTCCGACAGGTATCTTTTAAAAGGCGCCTCTCTCCACACGCCGGTGTGGTGTGCAGAAACAGTTCATTGGCTAAGCGAGTACAGGGTCTTTGTGGTCAATTCCCGTATCGCAGGCATCAGGCATTATTGGGGTGATGAACAGATCAGCATTCATTTACCTGAAGTGGAAGAGGCCATCGGGCGCCTGGAAGCATCGCCGGAACGTACCAATGGCTATGGGATTGATTTTGGCGTGTTGCAGAATGGGGAAACAGCCCTGATTGAATGGAACGATGGTTATTCCTTAGGTTCTTATGGGCTCGAGGATGAACTCTACACCAATTTAATCATCGCACGTTGGGAAGAGATGATGCTGAAAGCAGATCTCTCTATGACGGTGTAGCACCTGCCCGGCGTATTTTTGTAAAATAGAACATTGCCGGAACTAAATTTCTTTTTGTCGCTCACAAAACACTGTTTAAATATCGTTTAATTCGCTTTCATAAGCCTTTTAATTCCCCACAAAATTGCTTTAACCCTGCTTATGGCTCTTTTGGACAGGCCTGGTTTACAACCCTTTCGGGAGCTTTTCGATATCGGCTTTGGTAAAACTCACCGGCCAGTGCTTTTTCTCATATTCCAGGTCGCAAAAAGTGAGCAGCGCCTTTCTCAGGGGAGCAATCAGCTCTTTATAGGAACCTTCCAGGATGATCAGCTCTTTCTTTTCTTTATCCATATCGTCTGCTTCCGATACCGTCAGCCTGAAATCTTTAGGCCCTGTTCTTTCGAAATAAAAGAAATAGGTATCAGGCTCCAGCCACCAGGTGGTCTGCCCGGTTTTATGATTAAGCAACCGTGTTATCGCAGCGTACAGCTCTTCCAGCGGTTCATTCAATACAGCGGAAGCCTCGAACTGCAGGCTTAAGGAAGCGGCTTTAAACTCTACGGGAAGCCAGCCGTGATGCGGCACTCCGAATGTTATAATCAATGGCTCTTTCACCATCGCTTAAGCAAGAGACATCGCAACCAGTAAAACCAAGGCCCCTAGCAAGAGCAGGCCGATGTAAATATAAAGGGTATAACTGGTCCAGTGTTTAAAATCCGTTGCCATCTGCTCGTAGCCCTTCGTTTTTAGCTGATGGTGCAGCAGATAGTAACAGAAAACGAGAAAAGGAAATCCCAAAAACTCTAACGAAGCCGGTGAGCCTGCAAGGGAAGTAAGCCAATGAAAAAGAGTGCCTATAAAAAAAGGCAGCAGTAGCATCCCTGCTTTGTGATACCATTCAAAGCTTTGCCGGCTTCTTCCGAAAAGATCAGCCGGCTCATCCCGACTTTCCTGTTGAAACAGCGTTGAATCGACGTTTCGGCGCTCCAGCTCCTGTTCCGCCGCCTGGATTGCTAAGGGCTGATATTCTCCACGCTTGTTTCCTACAATCTGCAACAATTGTTGGTTACTTTTGGTTTGCATCGATTCAGGAAAGGGATTTTCGGTTTGCTGTATCATCTGTAAAAATAAAAAACTCCCGTCATACTCGTATGACGGGAGTTCCATGATCAAAAAAGTTTAGTGTGCGCCTCCATCGTGCTCACCTTCCGCCAAAGGAACAGTCTGCGGGATAAAGTCTGTTTCTGCACCCGGCTTGCTGTAGTCATAAGCCCAACGGTGAACGGTAGGCAAAGCACCAGGCCAGTTACCGTGGATGTGAGCCATTGGCGTCGTCCACTCTAAGGTATTGGAGTTCCATGGATTCTGAGGCGCTTTCTCGCCGCGGAACATGCTGTAGAAGAAGTTGAATAAGAACACGCCTTGTGCCAGGGCACCGATGATCGCAAACACGGTTACGATTTCGTTAATGTCCACTAAGTTGTCGAACATCGGGAACTCGCTGTTGGTATAGTAACGACGCGGAACACCTGCCAGGCCTAAGAAGTGCATCGGGAAGAATACACCGTAAGCACATACGAAGGTCAACCAGAAGTGCAGGTAACCCAGCTTCTTGCTCATCATGCGCAGGAACAGTTTCGGGAACCAGTGGTATACACCGGCAAACATCCCGAAGATCGCCGACAGACCCATTACAATGTGGAAGTGAGCTACCACGAAGTAAGTATCGTGTACGTTGATGTCTAATGTTGAATCCGCTAAGATGATACCGGTTACACCACCTGTTACGAAAGAAGAAACCAGGCCGATGGAGAATAACATGGCCGGAGTGTACTGGATGTTACCTTTCCATAAGGTGGTGATGTAGTTGAAGGCTTTTACTGCTGAAGGAATCGCGATCAATAACGTCGTAAATACGAATACAGATCCTAAGAACGGATTCATACCCGTTAAGAACATGTGGTGACCCCAAACGATGAAGGATAAGAAACCGATGGCTAACATCGAGCCGATCATCGCCCTGTAACCGAAGATCGGTTTGCGGGAGTTGGTAGAGATCACTTCGGAAGAAATACCCAACGCCGGTAATAACACGATGTATACTTCCGGGTGACCTAAGAACCAGAATAAGTGCTCAAATAATACGGGGCTACCGCCTACGTTATCCAAAGGACGTCCGGCAATGTAAATATCGGATAAGTAGAAGCTTGTTCCCAGGCTCCTGTCGCAGATCAGCAATAACACACAGGATACGAGCACAGGGAAAGATAATACACCCAGGATCGCTGTGATCAATAAAGCCCAAACCGTTAAAGGCATGCGCGTCATGGTCATCCCTTTCGTCCGCAAGTTGATGATGGTAACGATGTAGTTGATACCGCCTAATAAGGAAGATACGATGAACAGGGTCATAGAGATCAGCCATAGGGTCATACCGAGCTTGGAACCGTCCATGGCCTCAGGTAAAGCCGATAACGGAGGATAGATCGTCCACCCGCCGGAAGCAGGGCCGTGCTCGATGAATAAGGAAGATAACATCACGCAGCTGGAAGCAAAGAAGAACCAGTACGATAACATGTTCAGGAAGCCTGAGGCCATATCGCGCGCGCCTACCTGGTACGGAATTAATAAATTCGCAAAGGTTCCGCTCAACCCACCCGTTAATACAAAGAATACCATGATGGTACCGTGGATGGTCACCAAAGCCAGGTACATGTTGGGATTCAGGATACCATCCTTACCCCATTTGTCACCTAACATCGCGTTGATGAAGCCGAATTTCTCACCCGGCCAGGCAAGCTGCATACGGAAGATGATAGACATGGTCATGGCAATAACCGCCATCACTACCGCCGTGATCAGGAACTGGCGGGAGATCATTTTATGATCCATGCTAAATACGTACTTGCTTACAAAGCTCTCGTGGTGCTCATCATCGTGCGCATGAGAGTGATCATGGTGTCCTGCGTGTTCTAATGTTGCTGTGTGATCGTGTGCCATATTTTCTTTATATCTATTATATTACAACAATGTTCTTTATTAAATTCTTTTGTGCTACTTAGCTGTTTCGGTTTTCGCTGCTACGGTTTTTACGGCTTTCTGTTTGGCCAGCCACTCGTTGTAGTCTTTCTCTGTGTCTACAATAATTTTCATTTGCATGTTGTAGTGAGATGTACCGCAGATTTTGTTGCATAACAGGATGTAGTCGAACTCAACCGGCTCCTCGCCTTTCAGGGCGCGCGCTTTGTTAATACCGGCCATCATGTTGATCACGTATTTATCTTTACGCATATCAGCCGTTGTTTTATTAGGAATAAATTTGAACTCGGTGATCATACCCGGTACACAGTTCATCTGTGCGCGGAAGTGCGGCATATAAGCCGAGTGGATCACGTCGCGTGAGCGCATTTTAAACTCGATCTCTTTGTTTACCGGGATGTGGAATTCGTTTTTCACGATGATGTCGTCGTTGCCGGTAGCATCTGTCGTATCCATACCTACAGAATTCGATCCGCTGATCTGGCGGTAGTCGGTAGAGCCTAAGGCTTTGTCTTTGCCGGCGTAGCGTGCTGTCCAGTCGAATTGTTTAGCATAAAGCTCGATGGTTACTTTATTAGGATCCGTCGAGCGGTCGGTGATCTCGTTCCAGTATTTCAAACCGAAGATGATGATGAAGGCCAGTACCACAGCCGGTACAATGGTCCAGATCATTTCCAGGCGGTTGTCATGCGCAAAGAACGCCGCCTTCGTGTCTTTTTTTCCGGAGTATTTGTAAGAGAAGTAAAACAGGACCGCATTCGTAAGGATAAACACGATGGTGATCAGGTACATGTTATAATCCCACAGAACATCAATTTTTTGTCCATGCACAGAGGCTGCGCCCGGTAAGCTGCGGTCGTTCCAGCGGTCTACCTGCCAGAAGAAGAAGCCAAAAAATACGAACATGAATGTCAGCATCAGCTTCCCGTTAAAACTGTTATCACTCTCGGTGACAGCCCACTCTTTGGTCTTTTTAAACTCACGCGATAGCTCAATAACCCTCATTAACTGATGCACAGCGATGATTAAAAGTACAAGTCCGATTAAAATTAATAATTTCATATGGTCGATATTTTTTGTTTTTTATGGTCTTAGCCAGGCCGCTTTGAGTGCATGATCGCCGCAGGCTTGTTTATGACGTTAAAATTGATTTTCGTTGATATGCTTGCTTAGTGATTAGATAGAGTGATGTAAACTTTCTGACAGGAAAGGGTGGTGTTTTACCGCTAACGGACGTTTAGAAAGATTGTTTAATACCACATAAATGAATAATCCTAAGAAGAACAGGAACGTTCCAAGCTCCATCCAGCTTACACCGGTCCAGTGGTGACCAACCGTTCCCGGCATTACCACCATGATGATGTCGAGGTAGTGACCAATGAAGATAATCGTTCCCACAAACATCAGGAAGAAGAAGTTGCGTTTGCTGTCGCGGCTCATGAGCATAATCATCGGGAAAGCGAAGTTTACGAATAATACGGTCCACATTAAAGCTTTGTAAGACTCCCAACGTGTCTGGAAGTAAGTCACCTCTTCCGGAATATCAGCATACCAGATCAACATGAACTGAGAGAAGTATAAGTAAGTCCAGAGGAAAGAGATGGCAAACATCCATTTACCCATATCATGCACGGTGCTTTCAGTCACAAACTCCATGTAGCCTAATTTTTTCAGCCATACGATCAGCACTGTAATCGTGATCATCGCGCTTACCCACATACCGGAGAAGATGTACCAGCCCATCATGGTGGAGAACCAGTGTGTATCGATGCTCATGATCCAGTCCCAGGCAGAAGTAGAAGATGTTACGGCGAACACGACCATGAACCAGGCGCTCAGCTTCACATTTTTCCAGTGAAATCCTTTTGACTCTTCCAGGCTTACTTTATCAGCATCCAGGGAGTTTTTGCGCAGCTTCCAGGTAAACATGATCCAGGCAGTCATGTACAACAGTGTACGGATCCACCAGAATGCACCGAAGTAACCGATCTTACCTGCAATCACGGCATCATAATTCGGAGAAGCCTTGTCAGCCACACCTTCTGCCATCCAGGGGTAGATAGTGTGAGCGTGAAACTGGCCCAGGATAAATAATAATAACAGGAACGATAAACCTACAGGCAGGTACCAGGTTACCGCTTCGATGATACGCTTGATGCTGGTAGCCCAACCCGCCTCTGCAGCGTACTGCAGGCCCAGGAAGAACGACGCTCCTAAAGCGATCGCCATAAAGAAGAATGACCCTGTAAACACATTGGCCCAGGCACGTGTTTGATGGTAATGATGATCATCAGGCTGCTTATCAAACATAAACATACAGATGATAGACACTAAGCCGATGCCCATCATGATGAATGAGGCCATTTTCGCTTTGGAAGGTACTACGAAGTTTAGTTTATCAGTGTTCATATTAAAAAATTCTGTCGTATTTATAAAATTCGTTTTTAAAATTATTTAACCGCTACAGTCGCTGTTGGTGCTGCTTTGGTGCTGTCAGTCGCTGTTTCTTTAGGTCCTTGTAATTTTTGTACATAGTGTACCAGTTTCCAGCGCTCTTCCTGGGTGAGGATGCTGGCGTGGTTACCCATTAAGCCTTTACCATACGTAATAGAGTGGAAAATTTTTCCTTCCGGAAGGTCTTTCAGCGTACCGTTATAGGCAGGAGGCGCACCAGGCAGTTTCTGACCTACTTTACCGTCACCTGCACCGGTGGCACCGTGGCAGTGTACGCAGAATTTGCCGTACAGCGCTTCACCGTCTTTTTCCACCTGCGGCGTTAACGCAATCGGGTTTTTCAGGTATAGGCCGGCCTGCTCATAGCCCTGCGCTGTATTAGGATACGCATAAGGAATATAGCCGCGGGCAATCGTCCCTTTTACAGGAAGGAATTCCGTAGAGTACATGGTATCCCCGTCGATCTCGCGTGTACCATACACTTCCATCGAAGGAGACACATACATATCCGGCATAAATTCTACTCCGGGGCTGTTGGCGTCTTTCTTGCCGCATGAAGCGAAGCCTGCGATCAAAGTCGCAGCTGTAAGACCAAATACCGTTGATTTTATCGTTTTATAATTTCTTTTCATCTTCATAAACAAAGCAAGTTTTGTCAAATTAATAAGCCGGTTCGATGTGGATAGTCCCTTTGTAGTTTACCTCTTCAGCACCGGTGGAACGTAAGATCTCATCTGCTTTTTTAGATTGCTCATCGTTCAGCTCCAGGTAGATCATGAATTTATCGTCGGTCGTACGAGGGTCCGGATTTTTAGGACGCGCGCCCGGCACCAGCATGCAACGCAGCAGGTAGGTCAGGGCCATACCGTGGGCGGCGCAGAATACGGTCGCCTCAAACGTAATAGGAATAAACGCCGGGATATTGAAGTAATACGCCCAGTTTGGTTTACCACCGATATCATTAGGCCAGTCGCTGATCATCATGTACCACATCATCAGGGTAGCCAGTGATAAACCGGTGATCCCGTAAATGAACGCACAGATTGCCAAACGCGTACGCGGAACACCAATGATAGGGTCGATGCCGTGAACCGGGAACGGGCTGTACACTTCTTTTACACGGATACCTGATGCGCGTAATGATTTACATCCTTCCAACAAAGGCACTTCGTCGGAATAAATGCCATGTATAATTTGTTTAGTTGCCATAGTCTGTTAGTATACTCTATCTGAATTCTTAATGTCTTTGTTTACTGTTAGTGGTGATCGTCGTGAGCGTGCTGTGCCGCCAGTTCTTTATGCTCCTGTCCCGATGCTTTCAGGATGGTTTTCAACTCAGCCTGTGCAATTACCGGGAAGGTGCGTGAATACAATAAGAACAGGGTAAAGAACATACCGATCGTTCCTACGAAGATACCCACGTCGATAAATGACGGCGTGTAGGTATTCCAGGTAGATGGTAAATATGTACGGCATAAGGTAGGCACGATGATTACGAAACGCTCGAACCACATACCGATGTTGATCACGATAGAGATCACAAAGGTAAAGGCGATGCTGGTACGTAATTTTTTGAACCAGAAGAACTGCGGAGAGAACACGTTACAGGTCATCATCGCCCAGTATGACCAGGCCAAAGGACCCGTTGCCCTGTTGAGGAAAGCATATTGCTCCCATTCTACACCGGAGTACCATGCTACGAATAATTCGGTTAAATAAGCAACCCCTACGATAGAACCTGTGACGATGATAACGATGTTCATGTACTCGATGTGTTTCACCGTCAGGTAAGCTTCGAGTTTGTATACTTTACGAACAATGATCATCAGCGTCAATACCATCGCGAATCCGGAGAATACAGCACCCGATACGAAGTAAGGAGGGAAGATGGTCGTGTGCCAGCCCGGTACTACCGATGTGGCGAAGTCAAAGGATACAATGGAGTGTACGGAGAATACGAGTGGTGTGGATAAACCGGCAAGTACTAAAGATACCTCTTCGAAACGGCTCCAGTGACGGGCGCTTCCACCCCAGCCAAAGCTCGCTAAAGAGTATGCCATTTTCATTTTAGGCTTGATCACACGGTCACGGATCATCGCGAAGTCAGGAATCAGACCGATGTACCAGAACACGATAGATACGGTAGCATAGGTCGATACCGCGAACACGTCCCACAACAACGGAGAGTTGAAGTTAGGCCATAAGGAACCGAACTGGTTCGGTAAAGGGAATAACATGTAATCCAGCCAAGGACGGCCTGTATGCAAGGTTACGAAGATCGCCGCACACAATACCGCGAAGATGGTCATCGCTTCCGCAGAACGGTTGATGGCCATACGCCATTTTTGACGGAATAATAACAATACCGCAGAGATCAATGTACCCGCGTGACCGATACCGATCCACCATACGAAGTTGGTGATATCCCATGCCCAGTCTACACCGTTATTGGAACCCCAGGCACCTACACCCACACCAATGGTGTAAGCCAGGCAGCCGATGCCCCACATAAAAGCGAGTACCGAAATGGTGAATAAAATATACCAGAATTTGCTGGCTTTACCTTCTATGGGCGCAATGATGTCGTTTGAAATGTCGCGGTAAGATTTCTTACCGATGATCAAAGGTTCCCTAATCTGTGATTCTGCGTGCATATTATTTTATATTCAGAATTAATATTATGTTCGTTCTTGTTGACTATGAATGGTGCTCTCCGGCGTGTGCTTTTTCTGTATCATGACCGGCAGCAGCGTGCTCCTCGTGATTGTGAATCGCTTCATCCTGGTTCCTTACTTTCAGTAAGTAAGATACCGTAGGCTTGATGCCGATCTCTTCCAGTAACAGGAAGTTTTTGTCATCCGTGCGCCATTGAGATACCTGTGAATTTTCGTCGTTAAGATCCCCAAAAATGATCGCATTGGTAGGGCATGCATCCTGGCAGGCCGTTTTAATGGAGCCGTCCACAATTGGGGTTTTGTTAGCTTTGGCAACCAGTTTACCAGCCTGGATACGCTGTACGCACATCGAGCATTTTTCCATCACACCACGGCTACGAACCACGACATCAGGGTTCAGTACCATGCGGCCCAGATCCTGCTGTGCAGGGTTGATGCCGGCGAAGTCAGGATTTCCGTTGTAGTTGAACCAGTTGAAACGGCGCACTTTGAACGGACAGTTGTTAGCGCAGTAACGGGTACCGATGCAACGGTTGTAAGTCATCATGTTCAGGCCTTCCGTGCTGTGAGACGTTGCCAATACCGGGCAAACCGTTTCGCAAGGCGCGTGGTTACAGTGCTGGCACAGCATCGGCTGGAAGGTCACTTTCGGGTTAGCCGAAGGATTTTCCATGTCGATGTACATTTGCTTGGTAGCCAGCAGACCTTCAGCCTGTGCGCTTTCCTTCGTTACATCCGAGCTGTAGTAGCGGTCGATACGTAACCACTCCATGCTGCGGGTTTTGGATACCTCTTCCTTACCTACTACGGCAATGTTATTTTCTACCTGGCAGGACACCACACACGCCGCACAACCGATGCAGGAAGTCATATCAATGGTTAAGCCCCATTTATGATTCATGCGTGGATGAGCATCCCACAGGTCAATTTGTTCTACCGGCTTCTTGCCGCCACCGTGTACAGGCAATGCAGCAGCCGGGTTCCAAACCTCTTTTGGTTTGTCTTTATATTCTTTCAAAGAAACCTCGCGCAGGATCTGCTCCTCACGACCCATGATGGTATGCTGGATCTGTGTTGCCGCAAAGCGGTGGCTTCCTTTGGTACCTTTGAAAGACACCGAGTAAACTTCATTCTGAAATGTATCGTTCAGTACAGAAACAAACGGGAAAGCGTTCACGCCCACATTGGCGCCCACTTTCAGCGAATCGCCTGTACGGCCGTAACCCAGGGCTAATCCGATGGTCCCCGGAGTCTGACCCGGCTGAGGATATACCGGAACGCTGATGGTGGTCCCGTTTACCGTCAGTTCTACAATAGAACCGTCGATATCCTGGCGAAGCATCTCGTTCAGTTTTTCTTTTTTCACGTCGATAGGCGACATGGTAATGTAGTTATCCCAGGTCACTTTAGACACAGGGTCAGGTAATTCCTGTAACCACGGGTTGTTGCTTTGGTTACCGTTGCCCAGACCTATTTTTTCGTAGATCACCAGCTCGTAGTTGCTGCCTTTGCTGGCAGTAGCCATCGAAGCCGCTTTGCTGTAATCCGCTACCGGGTAAGCTGTTTCCACAGCCGGCATGGCTTTCGCATTTGCCACTGGTTTAGGGCCTGCTGTCGGCGCCATCACCGAGTCGCTGGCAATACCTTCAACACCTACCGCTGCTACACCGGTCATAATCACCTGCCCGGTAGAATCGTTGAACTGCATCGGGGCATCCACGATCTCTTTGTAAACAGACACTTTCAGAACACCATCATGTAAGGTATTTGCCCAGAAAGAAGCAAAATCCCTGTATTTCCCTTGTTGAGGGAAAATGTGGTTATTCCAGAAGCCTTGTAAGTAAGATAAATAATCGGTTTTAATCCCTGACCATTTCAATAAAGAATCCTGTGCCTGGCGTGTTCCTTCGTGACGTGGAGCCGCAAACACAGGATTGATGGTCGGTTGTTGTAAAGAGTAATGACCGCGTTTCGGCTCGGCATCACCCCATGACTCTAAATAGTTATGATCCGGACAAACCACATCCGCCAGGGCTGCTGTTTCATCCAGTGATTGGGCAAACGATACTTTGGTTGTAACCTTAGCATAAGCAGCGGCAAAGTTGAGCTTTGCAGGAGCTGTATATACCGGGTTACAGTTATAGGTAATTAACGTCCCTACTTTACCGGCAGCCATATCAGCTACCAGGTCCATAAACTCTTTATCGTCGGCTTGCTTTAATTTGAAATAGTTGTCGTTATCTACAGTTGTGCCGTAGTTACCGAGCATTTTATTGATACCGGCTACCAGGGTCTGGCAGTGCTCGTCGTTAGAGCCGCATACCACCAGTGATTTTCCTTTGTTTGCCAGTAATTCTTTCGCTGCTTTTTTAAGACCTGCCGTTGCTTCAGGAATGGATAATTTAACATCAGCGCTCACAGACGCATTTCCGGTAGCGGAAGCTACCTCGTTGAATAAAGCCGTCACTATTTTTCCGTACTCGGAAGGCTTCACCATGTAACGGTAATCGGCGTTAGCACCTGTTAAGGTCATGTTGGCCTCAAACTGGAAGTGGCGGCTCATATCCATGCTCTCGCGGGATACTTTGCGTCCTTTGGTATACTGGCCTGAAAACTCAACCGGGTTCAGCCATGTTCCTAAGAAATCGCAGGCTACACCAACAATGGTTTTCGCTTTGCTGAAATCGTAAGAAGAAATAACGGATTTACCGAATACATTTTTGTTGGCTTTCGATAAGGCAGCGTAAGAAATCGCGTCGTAAGTGACATGCCTTGAGCCGGGGTATTTTGCCAGGAAAGCTTTGATGATCGCTTTCGTAGAAGGGCTGATGATGGTAGAGCTCAGGATCACCGCATTGCCTTTCGCAAGACCGTCAGCAACTGCTTTGTCGGCATTAGCCCAGGTTGTCGGATTTTTCTTAACCAATGGGCCGTTTAAGCGGGAACCGTCGTATAAGCTCAGTACGGATGCCTGCGTGCGTGCCGTAGAAGCCCCATGCGTTACTTTCGAAAGATCGTTGCCTTTCACCATGATCGGGCGACCTTCGCGTGTTTTTACCAGCACAGAAGCGTAGTCATGACCATCGTAGAATGTGGAAGCATACCAGTTGGCAACACCAGGAGTGATCTCTTCAGGCTTCACCACATAAGGAATTGCTTTGTTTACAGGCGTTTCGCAGGCAGCCAGGGCAACTGCGGCTGTAGAGAAGCCCATGACCTTTAAGAAGTCGCGGCGGCTGGTGCCTTTCGCGTTCTCTTCTTCTGATTTACCGGCCAGGAATTCCCCGATCGGTAATGGTTCAGCAAACTCGTTTTTTTTGCTTTGTGTGAATTCAGGACTTTCTGTTAGTTCAGGCAATCCTTTCCAGTATTTTTTTGACATAGACATCAGTTATATTTCGTAATTACCGGTTGTTAAAAATTAATAGTGACATTTAGCGCACTCAAGCCCACCGATCTTATCTACGGTAAACTTAACATCGTACTGTCCTTTGTATTTTTCTTTTAAAGCTTTGTGTAAGCGATCGTAGTATGGATTTCCTTCCATGGCTACTTCCGTTTTGCGGTGGCACTCCACACACCATTTCATGGTAAGAGGAGCCTGCTGCTCGGCAACCGTCATCTTCTTCACATCACCGTGGCAGGTAGCACACTCCTGTTTGCCAACCACAACGTGTTGTGAGTGGTTGAAGTAAACGTGATCAGGCAGGTTGTGAACTTTGATCCATTTCAGAGGGTTCTGAGGAGCGTCGTACTGAGCGGTTTTCACGTTGAAGCCTGCAGCTGCGTAGATTTTGGCAATTTGCGCTTCAGAACCTTCGTTAGCCGTTTTGCTGATCCCTTTGTGGCAGTTCATACAAACATTGACAGAAGGAATACCGGCGTGGCGTGATTTTTCAACCGTATTGTGGCAGTATTGGCAAGCGATCTCGTTGTCGCCGGCGTGGATTTTGTGAGAAAATTTGATCGGCTGCTCAGGCTTGTAACCTTTCTTCGTTTCCCAATCGTAGTAGACACCGATATCGAAGCAGGCGTTCCAGCAACCTTTCATGCCGATGAAACCAATGATGACCACAAACACACCCACTAAGCGGCGGTGTCCGCTGATCCATTGTTTCACCTCTTGTCCGAAAGTCACATCACCGGTTTCAGGCTTGCCCTCTTTGCGGTTGTAAGTGTTTTGTAACGACTGGCGTACGCTGCGTAAAGCGCCGATGATGATAGCAATGAGCACGATAGCACCCAGTAACAGGTATAACGGATCGATGCCGCCTTTGGCTTCTACCGGAGCGCCATCTGCAACAGTGCTGGTTGGGCCCGTCGTTGTAGGAGGTGCCGGTGGAGCTTTGATGTAGTCGATGATCGCATCCACATCCTTGTCGCTCAGCTGGCCTTCGAACACAGTCATGGCCGCTTTACCATTCTCGTTGTAAATTTTATTCGCATAGGAATCCCCCGATTTGATCAACTTTTCGTTGTTCAGGATCCACTTGTGCATCCAGTCGCCCTTCGGCGCACGGTCGAAAACACCGGCCAGACCGGGTCCTGTGAGTTTCTGGTCTGTCAGGGTATGGCATACCGCACAATTAGCTTTGAACAATTTGGCTCCATCCTGAGCTTTCAGGCCAAAAGAAAAGGCAAAAAAGAGGAAAACCGCGCCAAATAAGGATTTTAAAGAGAAATGAGACATATGGTTATGCATAAAATTATATCTGATTTTTGATGTTTTATGGCAGTTTAATGACACTATAATGACAAAAATTTCCGCACAAAAATAGCAGAATGTTGAATAAGTACCGCGCCATTTTTAGTTTTTCTTAACACATTCTCTAATTTAGAGAGATTCTAAATAATGGCGGATTTCTCAGAAAAACAGGGAGTAGCACTAAACGGTCATGCAAATTAGACGAACGCTGTCCTTCTGTAAACTAAAAGCCTGAATAACACGATTAAGCTTCGGTATTAATCCTCCCAGTAATCGATGATCAGGCCGTCATTCGGACTGATCCCGATCGAGCGTTTTTCGGTTCCGAAATTGAGGATGAGCGCATCGTTCAAAAACTGCTCGTCTTCCCTGCTCAATTCTACGGCTTCTATGCTTTCGCCGATCACGTCCGTCCACATTTTGGTGGTGGAGGCATCAATCGGGATGATGCGGATCTTATCCCCGAATTCGGCTTTCAGCGCGGCTTTCTCTTCCTCGAAGTTAAAATCCTCGATCACGTTGATGCCGGTGCTCTCCTCATTGCAGGTAATCACCAGCGTGCTCTCGTCGTTGAACACCAGCTCCACATTATCGATCAGGTCGATCTGGGCGTTGGGATTGAGCCGGTTGACCCAGAAATAAATGATGACTTTTTTGAGCGTTTTTCCTTCGGCGGAAGTCAGCAGGCGGAGTTGATGGTCGGAGAAATGAGACATACGAATCAGAGATTATAAATAGTGTACGGATAAAGGTGACGAATTTTGCACGAATGTACGAATTAGGGATGACGAATGGTGACGGAATAGCACGAATCCTGCTACTGTCAGTTCGTTACGATGCGTTGTGAAAATCAGGAACTAATCAGCCCACAAGCAAAGCGTGGAGAGTAAGCGGCTGGCAGACAAGGCATACTGGACAACAGACAAGGTGCTTTTCAATACGCTCTGCCCAACTCTCAATCCTATTTCAACGACAGCCAGCCCTTTGCCGCAGTTCCCATAATCACGGCTTTGTCACTGTCAGAGAGCGGCGCTTCGCGTACTAACGTTCCGGGCACTGCCTCTCCCAGCGGAAAAGGATAATCGGAACCCTGAACCACTTTATCCACGCCCACCAGGTCGATGATGTACTGCAGCATTTTATGGTCGCACACATGCGAGTCGACCCAGAATTTCCCCAGGTATTTCTTAGGGTTGAAGGCATTGTCGATAGCTACCAGGTCGGGCCTGCATTCCCAGCCATGCTCAATGCGGCTGATGGTCGGCAGGAAAGAGCCGCCGCCATGCGCAAAGCACACTTTGAGCCCGGGAAATTTCTCGAAGATCCCACCGAAGATCATGCTGCAGATCGCACGGCTGATCTCGGCCGGCATGCCTACCAGCCAGGGAAGCCAGTATTTGGTCATGTGCTCCTGCCCCATCATTTGCCAGGGGTGTACCAGGATAGCGGCATCCAGGCGCTCGCAGGCCGCCCAGAACTCATGGAACTGTGGCTCGCCCAGGTTGATGTTATTCACATTGCTTCCTATCTGCACCCCTTTGAAACCGAGGCTCATACAGCGCTCCAGCTCCTGCACGGCCAACGCCGTATCCTGCATGGGAACGGTGGCCAGGCCAATGAACTTATCCGGGTATTTGTTGCACGTCTGCGCGATATCGTCGTTCAGAAACATCGACAGTTCCAGGCAATCTGCCGGTTTGGCATCGTAGCTGAACATCACCGGGATGGTGCAGATCACCTGCATATCGGCCTTGTGTTCCGCCATTTCTTTGATGCGTACTTCCGGGTCCCAGCAGTTCTCCACGATCTCGCGGAAGCGCTTGTCTCCCTGCATCATCCAGGCCCTGCCGGGCGCATGGTGATCGAGCCGTATGAAGTTTCCGTACCCGAATTTTTTTGTAAAATCAGGAATGTGCTTGGGAATGATATGGGTGTGAGTGTCGATGGTGAACATACGGATAGGATTTTGATCGCGAATATACGACGATTCCGAATTAGGTACGAATATACTAATCCGGATAACGTTGTCATGGAGACATTTTGCAAACACCCTGTTGATATAATACGTTCTATAGTTATAAACTCAGGTCAGGAACTTCAAAATTGTGTTTAACTTTCCTTCCCGTTTTTTTGTAACGAACAACGACTATCATGCAGGATATCATTGACAAAACTATTGCCTATGTACAACAGGAACTGGCCCATGCCGAAGCCGGCCACGACTGGTTCCACATTGAACGTGTTTATAAAAGCACACTGACCATCAACGACACTGAAAAGGCCGATGCCCTGGTGGTGGCGCTGGCAGCCCTGCTCCACGACATTGCCGATCCGAAATTCCACAACGGCGACGAGGAGATCGGTCCTCAAAAAGCGGAAACCTTCTTACGTTCTGTACATGTTGATGAAACAGTGATTGCACACGTGAAGCTGATCATCAAAAACATGTCGTTCAAAAACAGCTTCGACAAAGAAGGCTTTACCTCGCTGGAACTACAGGTGGTACAGGATGCCGACCGCCTCGATGCCATCGGCGCCATTGGCATTGCCCGCGCCTTTACCTACGGTGGATTTAAGAACAGGGTGCTCTACGACCCGGCCATCAAGCCGGTGACCACACACACCAAAGAAAGCTATAAGAACACCACAGCTCCTACCATCAACCATTTTTACGAAAAGCTGCTCCTGCTGAAAGATATGATGAATACAGAAACAGGGAAGGCTTTAGCTGTTAAAAGGCATGAGTTCATGTTAAATTTTCTGGATCAGTTTTTCGGGGAGTGGGAAGGCCGGAAATAATCTTTACTTTGCGCCCCATTTTAGCATAATATACCCCCATGAAAATTAAAAACAGCAAACTCCTTTTAATAGCAGCAGGCGTCATTTTGGCAAGCAGCTCCTTTGCTCAATCTTACACCATTATTCCCGGCGAAGAAAGGGCTTACAATAAAAAAGAAGACGGCGTCACTTTCAATGGCTACCTGGAATCCGATGGCAAAACATTATATGAGAACAGAGCCATATCTTATATACCCGGAGAGTCTGAAATGATAAACCGATTGGATCTTAATAACCTCAGCGGGCCATCCAAAATAGCAAATTTCAAACTTGACTTAACCAAGCGTGATATTCTAACAGAAGTTGAAGTACAAAGGGCTATTTTAAATGATAAAGCCTGCATGATTACATCTGTCTTTAACATGGAAGAGGCTAAGAAAATTGTATACATTCGCCAGGCTGACTTCAATAAATCGTCTGATGCTACTAAATCGGTACTCCTGAGCGTTAACTGCGATAAAAAGGATTTTCACGCAAATAACTTCAAGGTTGTCTTCTCCCCAGACAAATCAAAATTACTTTTGCTGCATATTATTTACACAAGCTCTGAAAGCATTTCGGTAAACGCCCATACTTTCGATGCCGGCTCTCTTGAAAAAATTTCTGAAACACCTCTAAAATATAAGCTGAACGGAAAAGATTTAAATTTTGGGAATTTTCTGATTTCTAACAATGGTGATATTATATGTACGCCGGTAAAGGTAAGCATCGTTTATGCATCCCTGGGTGCTCCGAACGTAAACTACACCTCGCTTCCTGTACTTTTCAGTTTTAAGGCAAAGGAAACTACCCCACAAATCATTGATTTTCCAAAAGAGTGCTCTGAAAAATCATCATTCAATATACAGAGAGAAGGCGAGGCTATTTTCGCTTATGGGGTATGCGCCAATCCACGAAAAAAACAGGCCGATTTATTCTATGCTAAATTTGACCCGAATGTCAATAAGTTCATTGCTTTCAACACGGTCAGCAGTTCATCAATCTCCAAAAAACTGAATGAAACACCGGGAAATTACCTTATTCCTAATAAATTATTGGTAACACCAGAAGAAATTTTCGTGCTGTGCCACAATAGCCATAACCTGCAGATAATGCTTGAGCATGGAAGTTATACAGCCATTATCGAAAAGGAACTCGTTGTGGCCAGGTTCAACAGCAAATCTGATGGCATTAAAAAACTAAATCTAATTCCTAAATTTTGCGTCTACACCCAAAAGAATTACCATACCTACATCAAAAATGGTTCGCTTTATCTCATCTACGCCGAGCACCCTAAAAACCTGGAAACTTATACTCTGGAACAATATGATGCAAAAAAATACCGCAAAATAGAAAACTATAACGGCGCTGTTACCGTCTGCACAAAAATAAGTGCCGATGGCTCTATGAATCGGGAAACACTTTTTGAAAACAAAGGCTGGTGCTTAAAGCCGGAGAACCTTGACATTGTCCTCGAAAAAGAAAATGCCCTGATCCTTCACATGATCAAAGGAAAAAAAGAACGCTTCGATAAACTGATCCTTCCATAACCTAAAGTATTTTCATTTTGCTAACTCATGAAGACCTGAATTAAGTTCAGAGTTTCATTAGTATAAGAGATGCTGAAATAAATTCAGCATGACGCTTACTTCAACATCAGCTCCCGGATATACTTCACCGGTGCGCTGCCGTAGCTCAGGAATGTTTCGTGAAATTGCTTGAGGTTGAATTTGTCTCCCTGCTTCTTCTTCAGCTCTTCACGGAAATCATAGATCTCGGTATAGCCTGTAAAATAAGAGCAAAGCTGCACCTGGGTCACGCTCACGCGCTTCCATTTTCCTTCCGCTTCCGCCTGCTGCTGGAAAGCCTCATTGACGAGTAACTTGATTGCGTCTTCCTTGCTCAGGTTATTCACATGCACACCGTAATCCAGAATGGTATTACAGGTACTGCGCAGGTTCCATTTGTAATACATGAGCCACATCTCAGGAGAAGCTTCCGTGCCGCCTTTCTCGGCGCCGTAACCGTTTTCCAGCATCATGCGCTCGGTGTACACCGCCCATCCTTCGATCATGGTACCATTCCCAAAAACAGATTTGATGATGCTCGGCGACTGGTTGGAATACACCAACTGCGTGTAGTGCCCCGGAATCGCTTCGTGGATATTGAGGATCTGCAGGATGTAATGGTTGTATTCTCTCAGGTAGCTTTCGATGCGGTCTTTGCTCCAGCCGGCAAAGCTACCCACATTGTAGTAGGTATTCCCGTTCTTGTCATAGGGGCCGGGCGAAGAAATGGAAGCGCCTGCCACACCGGCCATGTATGCCGGCTCTTTGCGCACCACCAGCGGCTTCGACGGATCGATGTAAATAAGGTCCTTATCCTTGATGAACTTCACCAGCACCGGGATCTGGTGTTCGATCTCCGTTTGGAAGGAATCTGCCGGCACATGCTTTACAGAGATCCTATCGATGACCAGCCTGATCAGCGCCAGCGAATCCTTAGGTTTCTGCGTAAAGCCTTTGCCTCCTACCCTTAGCTTCTCCGGCTCTGTTACGTATTTATCCCAAAGCTGATTGGCCAGTACAAACATCTGTGCATGCAGCTCTTTTTTATGGTCCATGGCTTTTTGGTAGATCTGTTCCGCCGTGTAACCCGATTGAATGTCGTGCTCAAATTTTTTGGTGTAGAGCTCCTTCCCAATACGAAAGCTCCGGGCTTCTGTATTCTTAAGTGTTTTCAGCCAGTCCACATAGCCGGTGATGGCCTTCACCGCCTCAGCGGCCCTGGCCTTGAAAAGGTCTTTATCCATTGGCAGATGCGCTTTCGCAAGTGCGGCATCCAGGTCTTCCTGAAAGGTGGACAGGCCTCCGAGGTTCTGATCAATCGCCAGCTGCACATGTTCTGCCGTTGGGTTCCTGATCTGCTTTTTTGCCGCTTCGTAATAGGCCGGGATGTTTTTCATCCTCAGGTAAAAATGCTGTAGCCGCACATCCAGGGAATCGTAGTTATTGGCCAGCATTTCCGCAAAGCCGCCGCACACGTTGTAATCCGCGGGATTCCACTCATAGGAGCGGAAACCGGTGTTATACCACTCCGTAGACCTGAGCTGACTTTCGATCAGGCGGTAATCCGTTTGATTATTGTCAGATAAGCGCTGAAGGTCGAAGGCTTTCAGTGAGTCGAGGTTGGCCTTGCAAAAAGCCATTTCCCTGTTGCGTTGTGCCTCATCAGGTACTACCAGCACACTATCGTAGTTGTGATAACCCTGGCTGCTGGCCCAGCCCGGATACAGCTCCCAGAGGCGTTCAATGAAGTGCTCCTTGTAACGGTCGAAATGATCGTCCTGCCCAGCAACAGCGGTCTGCTGCGGTGTTTCGGAATGGCAGGCCATCAGCAAAGCGAGGCCTGTTCCTATAACTAATTTTTTCATGAACGTGTGCTTAGTGAAACGAATGTAAGAAATAGTCTGAACAAACAGCAGCGCTAAAAGGGTTCATAGTGCCGGCCTGTATTTTCACCTGTATTTCCTGATGATAAAAATAACCGAATCGCCTCCGGTATACAAAGCGTTAAATAAAATTAATTAAAAGAGCATCGTGAAAAACTTTCAGAAAGGGCTTTTCTTTTTATAGTACTTTTGAAGGACTATTAATATTGGTATGGAAGAGAACAGCTCAAATGAAAAACGCCGGAAATCAGGCTTATTATGGATCTTAATTGCCTTGCTGGTAATAACCAACGGGGTAACCTTCTGGATGTACATGCAGGAGAAGAATAAGCTTGGCACGGAAGTGATCGTGAAAGAACAGGTGATCGTGGAGCGCGACAACGTGAAGGGCGAGCTCTTGCAACTCCAGGAAGATTTCAATAGCCTGCAAACCAACGATAAGGCCCTGCAGGCGGAGATCGAGGCCAAAAAAGCGGAGATCGCACAATTGCTGGAAGACGCCGAGAAACATAAAGGCGATGCCTATATCATTTCCAAACTGAAAAAAGAAACCGAAACGCTGCGCCAGATCATGCGCGGCTATGTACGCACCATCGACTCGCTGGGTACGCTGAACAAAACCCTCATCGTGGAAAAAGACAATGTGCTGAAAGAGCTGGACAGCGAAAAGGGCAAAACCACGTCTCTCAACAAGGAGAAGGAAGCCCTCAACGCCACGATCCAGAAAGGCTCTATCCTCACCTGCTTCAACGTGACGGCAAAGGGTGTGAAGTTTAAAAGCGGCGGTAAAAAAGAAGTGGAGACCGGAAAAGCCTCCCGTGCTGAAAAAATCAAAGTATCTTTCACCCTGGGAGAAAACAAAATTGCCAAAGCGGGAGAAAAAACGGTGTATGTGCGTATCGTAACGCCTGACGGCAAAGAAATGGCCAAAAACTACGACGATAATTACCGCTTTACCTTCGATAAATCTTCCGGCTACTTTGCCGGGAAAGAAACACTCAACTACGCCAATATCGAGATCAGCGGCGTGACCTATTGCGAAGGCCAGGGCGAGCTGGTATCCGGCAAATACATCGTGGAAGTGTGCTGCGATGGCGTCGTGATCGGCTCTACCACGCTGAGCCTGGATTAAGCCCGGGGATATATCCTGCATTCCCGAAAGTGATTCCGAAGAGGAGCAAGGCAAAAATTAATTCATCACATAAAAAAAGCTGAACACCGGATAGGATGTTCAGCTTTTTTTGTGGAACGACCTGATGTATTCAACAAGGCGGGAGCACGGATGTTAGCGGCTGTATTGCTGTTTCTTGATAAGCACGCAAATGGTTTCCAGCTCGAATACGATCTTCTCAAGCTCTGTACGTATAAAGCTCATGTTATCTGAAGCTGTAAACACAGGCGTGTTCAGGCTTTCCCGCGCCGCTTTGAAATCGGGGAGCTTGCCCGATACCACGGCGCCTTTGTTTTGTTCGGCAATCCAGGCAAAGATCTCATCCAGGCGGTTGAGGTAGAGTGCAAATGCCGGCAATGGCTGAGTCCGCTCGATCTCGTTAATGATGAGGGCAAAGGAGGTGATTTCCCGTGCTATGCGGATACAGGCTCCCACCTTGGCAAAGCTCAGATCCACCTGCCGCTGCACATTCTGGGGCTCCTCGTACATGCGCTGCACGCAGGCAAACACATCGTTGTTGGCTGCTTCTGCCAGGCGCCGGCTTTTATACCAGGACTCGCCCGCAGGCAATTGCTTATTGAAATACGCGATGACCTGTTTCAGGTACTGCCGGTTCTGCTCAATGGCATTGGAAAACAAAGCCGGGAAGCGCTGCTCTTCCCACACCGGCCAGAATACGTAGCTCGCTACAATAGCCAGCGCCGCCCCGATGAGCGTGGAAAGAAGTCGCCAGCCGATCAGCTCCCAGGAACCCTGCTTCGAGATCTGCATCATCACCACCATCATCACCGTCACGAAAAAGACACCGACCTTGTAATTGTTGCGGAGGAAATAGGCCACCAAAAAAGAGATCACCACCAGGAGCCCCACAAAGGCCTGGTGCGGCAGCGGCAGAAGCATCACCACACCACCCAGCACAATGCCGGCCACCGTTCCTATGGTCCTCTCGATCCCTTTTTTGCGGGTAGCGCCATAGTAAGGCTGTATCACAATGATCATCGTGAGCGCAATCCAGTGCCCGTGATCGATGTTGAAGAACTTAAAGATGAAGACGGCAATCGTCAGGCCGATGGCTACGCGCAGGGCATAGCGGAACTGCTGGGAGTCGATATTGAACATCTCCCGCACAAACTCCACGAGCACGCGCGGCTTAAGGCCCGCCAGGAAATGGTTGAAGGACAATTTGTAATTTTCGAGGTAATCGCTCTTTTTGAAATTCAGCTTCTCCTCGATCTGGGAAATTGTTTGCTGCAGGTAATGGTGCGATTTGCGCAGCGACTCAATCAGGTGTTTCAGCGCCCGTTTTTCTTTCTCCGTGAGTGTCAGCTCGGCACAGGCTTCCCTGAATAAATCGATGGCGATCTCGCAGCGCTTCACGCGGATCCTGGCCATCGTGAGGTCTTCGGCCCTGAAAGTGAAGATCACAATGGAAATGCGGGCTGTGGCCTGCGCCACGGCAGACAAGGTTTTGTAAAGGGCTGAGTTTTTCACCGGCCGGAGGTCCTCGCTATTGAGCACTTCCAGCTCTTCGTGCAGGGTATTGAGCGCTGCGCCGAAGAGGGAAGCCGTTTTCCGGAGCTCCATCATCATGTCGTAGTGCTGGGCTTTCAGACGCGTATTCGTTTGCCTGCGGGCAAAGAGGTCGATAGACTGATCGATGGCCTTGCGGATATCCATTTCCTTTTCGGTAATGGCCAGGGCGTCGATGCTCTTGTCTTCGGTAATGTAACGGAGAATGAGGGCATCGAGGTATTCCGTGTTTTCTTTCCACACCTTGGCGACAGAGCGGCGCAGGGGATTGGATGCCGTAAAGGGAAAGGATAACACCGTGATGAGGATTGCCCAGAGCGCACCACCGAATACATAATATCCAAAGTTCAGGGAAGTTTCAAAATCAACGGGGTTGGCAAGGCCGAAGAGGTAAAAAAACCCGACGGCAACACCAATGCTTGAGCCATAGTCGCTCCAGTTGCGGATCAGCGCGGCAAACATGCCGATGATGAACATGCCTCCCACCGACAGCAGCAGCGAGCTTCCGGCATACATGCCCACCAGCGCGGCAATAAAGATCAACACCGCTTCGATGAACTGGATGGTGATTTTGCGGTAATGAGAGCCCCTGTAATCGATGAGCGACAACATATAGGCGCCAAAGGCCGCCCAGATGATCTCGTACGAAAAGCCTTTCCAGAGCGGAAGCACGATCAAAGGCACATTGAGCGCCAACACCACCCGGATAGCCCAGCTGATGGTGGGCTCCAGGTATTCCTGATGCAGAATGGTATTGAATTGTTTGATCGGCTGAAAGCGCATAAAGCCCGTTTAAAAGCGCAAAGATAGGAAGCGCCTTTGTAATAACAGGCCGGCAAACTATTAAAATACCTAAAAACAGGGAAGCTTATGTTTTGGGAGCTGCTTTCTCCTTAGGCGGCGGAGCCGTCACCTCTCCCATTTTCATGTGCTCTACCGGTTGTTGCTTTACCGGCGTTTGTTTCGCAGGCGTTTGCTTCACCGGTGTTGACTTTACGGGATCTTTAGCGGGTGTTTGCTTCACGGGAGCTACTTTCCCCATTTTAATGGATGGCGGCTCCTGGGTAGCCTTTGGCCCTCCCATAATCATGACTTTAGTCTCATTTGGCTTGGTGCAATTGATCTTTTCTTTTTCAGTGGGCTCTGCTTTCACATTCCCAAGCTCTACCCGCTCTTCCACCATCACATCGCCCTTCACATGCTCATTGTTTTGGGCCGAAGCGGATGAGGCACCGAACAACCATACCCCAAAGGTAAAAAAGAGGATGACTGCGAGGCGTTTGGTAAATTCGAAGCGCCTGAATTGCTCAAAGAACGCATCGAACGAGAGAGCCGCGAGCTGCTTTTCTTCAAAGCGCCCGCAAACCTTTTCCTTTCTCCCTCCGCTAAAGAACGCTTTAATTTCTTCCAGTGATTTGGTGCTGAAATCCACCACGGTTTTTACACATTTGCCGCAAAAGGCGCCTTGCTCGTTCGGAGTCATCTCACTCCAGTTTTCATGACATGGCTTTTTGATTGAAATTTCCATAAGGCCGGTTTTTAGCATTGGGATGCAGGAAAGATCAGATTCCACAAACCAACCACATTTTTTTAATCGCGCCGCCTGTAGACTGACTCTCTTTTCAGTGGTGCAGGCTTCTGCCCGGTTTTCTTCTCAGCTGCTTTAACCCATACCGGTTGTACAAGCGTGATTGTATTCCAGTCAAACTTTTGAAGGGGCTGAATGATTGATACAGCCCCTATTGTAATTTGCGGTTTCAGCTGTTCAACGGTGATAGTGGTAAATGTCGTTGCTTCTGTTGGTTTAGGCTCTTCTGTATTTTTTACCGTTGTAAAGCCCATCACCAGGCTATCGCTTTGGGCGGTGGCCGTCGAAACACCAAACAAGCCCAGGCCAAAGGTGAAAAACAGGATGACGGCAAAACGTTTTGTAAACTCAAAATTCCTGAACCGTTCAAAGAAGGCGTCGAAGGATAAAGCGCTGAGCTGCTTGTCTTCAAAGCGCCCACAAGTGCTTTCCTGCCCGCGCCCGGCGAAAAAGGATTTGATCTCCTCCAGCGACTTATCCGTAAAATCAATCACGGTTTTCACACATTTACTGCAAAAAGCACCTTGCCCGTTGGGAGTCATGTTAGTCCAGTTTTCGTGACAGGCTTCTTTGATCGAGATTTCCATGAGGTTGAGATCTTAACGGGAGATAAACGAAAGATCGGGATTTCTGTTGTGAAACAGAAAATACAAACTCAGTGAGAGCAGGGTTTCAGGAAGTTAAACCGCCGGTAGAAGCAAATGGCACATGATACGGCAGCTCGTCCGACAGGGATCGAACTATTTCAATCACATCCTCCGGCCTTCGGCCACCTCCTTCAAAGGAGGAATTGTGTATCACACCTAAAATTATTTCACGGCTTCCACCACGATGGCCACATTCACCTCATCCGACATCACCCAGCTGCTCTCCCCCACTTTATAGTCGAGGCGGTTGAGCCTGAAGCTTCCCGAAAAGGTGGCCTTGCCGCCAGTTTCCACAAAGCTAAAAATGACCGGAACGGTTTTGGTGGTGCCTTTGATGCTCACGTTGAAAAAGCCCTTGAACTTGCCGTCGTCTGCTTTAGCGAAGCTGGAAGACTTCATCGTGATCCTTGGAAATTTTTCGGCATCAAAATATTCTTCTTTCTTCAAGTGGTTGTCGCGCGCGTTGATGGAGGTGTTGATGGTCTTCACATCTACGGATGCTTCTATTTTATTGCCAAAGCCTTTGGCCGGATCGAACTGGATATCGGCCTCCAGGCCTTTGAAGCTCCCATCAACCGTGAGGCCTGCATTTTTAATCTTAAACGTCACTTTGGAATTCGTGACTTTCCAAACCTGGTTTTGCGCTGATGCCGACAGGGAGATCAGGAAAACGATAACGATTGCCAGAATGTTTTTCATAAGCAGGAGTTTAAAAGGGTTTGCCATGGGTGAGTGAAATAATTTTTTTTGTGAGGGCCGGAAACAGGTTTAATGTTTTCAGAGCCAGGTGCGTGCTCGTTTTTTTGCCAAACAGATTCTGCAGGTAATAGCCTGCTTTGATGCGTGCCTGAAATGCCGAATTCCAGGCACCCGTGTACCGGGTGATCAATTCTTCCTTAGTCAATTCATGATGAAGGTACGCATTTATTCCGTCAGCCAATAATACAGAGGCCCGCATGCCCATGCTCATGCCGTTACCGCATAAGGGCGAGATAGAGCCTGCCGCATCGCCCAGGAGGAAGACATGGCTGCTGTAGGGTTGTTTTTTGCTGAATTGTACATTGCTGATCACCAAAGGCTGGCGGTTCACAAATTCCGAGCTGCTGAAGTAGCGTTTCAGAAAGGGGTTTTTGTACAGGACCTGCTCTTCCATCTGTGCAATGCTGTTACTGTTTTTCCGGAGGTTCTCCGCAGAAGACAAATAACATAAACAGTACCAATCTTTATCCACTTTGGAAATCCCGCAATAGCCCTCGCTGAAATTATGCAGCTCGATGCGGTTCTGAGGCAGGTCGGTCCGGATGTGGTATTTCACACCGATGTAGTTTTTACTGTTCTTCTCCGCCGTGTAATCGTTTTGCTCCTGCACAAAGGCCGGCGTGTATTTGCCATAGCTTCCGCACACCAGGTTCGCCCGGTAGGTTCCTTTCGTGGTTTCAATCAGCGAAACAGCTTCTGCCCCAAGGTAACTTGTTTTCTGAACCTTGCAGTGCTGAAGAACGGTAACGCCTTTTTCGACAGCCAGTAAATACAATGCGTGATCGAGTGTATAACGGCTGATGCCAAAGCCTCCCAGGACGAGCGGCGTGTCGAGCATAAAGCCTTGTTCGGAGCTGACGCCGAGCTGCGTGATGTAGGGAAGATCCCAATCCTTCAAAGGCAAGCCTAACCTGATGAGGAAATCATGGCTTTCCATCGAGATGTATTCGCCGCACACCTTATGGAGTGGAAATTCATTTTTTTCAAAGACGATTACGCGCCAGCCCCGGTCGGCGAGCTGTATGGCCAGGCACAGGCCCGAAAGCCCCCCGCCTATGACGGCACACTCGTATATGGAATCGTCAACTGGCATACACAATCACCTGGTGCCTGAACGCCCATTTGTTTTTTACGGAATAGCGTGTCGCACCTGCTTTTCGGAGGATGTCCAGCCATTCGGCTTTTTTAAATCCGCGCAGCACCGAAAGCGGCGCATCGTTTTTGACCAGGTACGATTTTGAAAAGAACGCCGTGAGCCATTTGATGGCATAATACGCGATGGGATTTCGTTCCAGGTCGTTGATGACCAAGGTCGTTTGCCTGTCGAGCGTAAAGCGGATCAGCCCTACCAGCTCTTCCTCATTCAGATGGTGGCAGAACAGGCAGGCATGAAGGATATCAATGTGAGGCAGGTGCGCGAAGCTGTTACGGTAATCGTCGCAGATAAAGCCGATACCATTGCCTGCATTGTTTTGTGTGGCATAGCGGATGCATACCTCTTTGATATCAACGCCGAACAGGGCCATGTCATAGCCTTGTTTGAGCCGCCAGCCATTGATACGCTTCAGGGTATCTCCACCCCCGCAGCCTATGTCTACCAGTGTGCAGGGCTTTCCGGGCTTCAGCAGGTCTTTCAGGGCCGAAAAGGTAATATTGTATCCTCCCAGCAAATGGTTGATGGTATCCAGCTCTTTGAGGTTCAGAAAAAGATCGGCTTCCGGAATATGGTTTCCGTCGAGCAGTTCTTTGTTATGACTCCGGTGCTTAAACATAGTGCAGCTGCATGGTTTCGATGCTCAGCCCCGGGCCGAATGCCGCCGTAAATACCTTATGGCCTTTCACGACATTTGCCTGCTCTTCAAGGACCTGTTTCAACACAAAGAGGACTGTCGGCGAGGACATATTGCCGTAGTCGCGCAGCACATCATAAGAGTGCGCCAGCTCATTGTGTCGCAGATCCAATGCGACAGCCACATCGTCGAGGATCTTCTTTCCTCCCGGGTGGATGGCCCACTGGTGGATCTCACCAGGCTTCAGCCCGATGGCGTCGAAGAGCGGCTGCATGTTTTCTTTAATGATGGCAGAGACGTAAGAGCTCAGGTTCATGATAAAGCCGGTTTCCGAAAGCTGCCAGGCCATGTCGTTGTAGCCATTGTAAGCCAGGGTGGAATCGAAGCGTGAAATGTGTACGGCATGTTTCTGATCGGCCGATGGTTTGCCGCTCACCAACACGGCTGCCGCGCCATCACCGAAGATGAGGTTGGACAGGATGTAATCGTCGTTATAGCGCTTCTGAAAATGGATGCTGCACAGCTCCGTGCATACGATGAGGACATTGGCCGAAGGTTCGGCTTTGCAAATGGTATCTGCCTGCTTAAGGGCAATGATGGCGGCATTGCAGCCCATGAAGTTAATGCCTGTGCGGCTCACGCCTGCATTGAGTTGCAGCTCGTTGATGAGGTCGATGTCGTTGCCGGGGGCAAACATGCCGGTGCAGGTGACGGTAATGAGGTGTGTGATGTCCTTCCGGATCTGATCGAAGCCTTTGATCTTCCGGATGGCTTTCGCCGAAAGTGCTACGGCATGCTTCCGGTAAAGCTGCATGCGGCGGCTGAGATCCGGCTCAGGCAAAAGGTTCCGGTTGCGGGCAAAGAATTCAAAGTCTTCGGGTTGCGCCCCAAAATCCCTGATGACGGAATAACGCTCGCGGATGCCGGACCTGCGGGAAACGATCTGGATCTTACGCCGGTCGGTGTCATCGTCGGTAGACTGAAGGTAAAAATCCGTAAAGGTTTCCTGTGAAAAACAGTTATCGGGTAAAGCGGTCTCTATGGCATTTATATAGCTCACGGGCAATGGTTGCTGATCAATAAAACACTAAAACAGGCATTCATACATAAGGCTGCTGCAAGGTTCATGCCCATCGCATAGCTAAAGCTGGCATGCTTCGGATCTTTCCACACCTTATAGAACCAATACATAAAATAGGCCACCAGGGGGAAAAAGAAGAGCTGAACGGTATAGAACTGCTGCACCCGCCGGATGTGATTAAAGTACAAAAAATAAAACACATTGCAGGCCACGAACATGATGATGGTGAAGAAAAAGGTGCCGCGGTAGCCGAGGCGGTAGCTCAGCGTGATCACGCCATCTGCTTTATCCTGCTCGTGCTGGTAGATCTGTGTGAGCGGGTAGGCGCCGGCAATCTGGAAAGAGCAGGCCAGCAAAATAAAGACGGCTGCCTGATCCAGCGGCATCAGCTGGCCTGTGATGCCTGCCACAGACATATAGTAGGTAAAGGCTCCCTGGAAAACAACTACTGTGAGGAAGCCCGCAAGGGCATATTTCTTGAGCCTGATCCAGGAAGAGCTGTAGGCTTTTGAAGCGAGAATATAAACAAGGAGACAAAGGGCAAAGCTACCATTGATCAGCCATGCGCCAAGGCAAAGGGCCAGCAGGTCCATCACTACCGTCACATAGAACAGGGCTTTGGTTGGCTGGGGCGGACGCTCAATGCCCCCGATGCTGCCGGTATCTTTATCAATATAACTGTTATAACCGTTGCTGGCGGGGTACACCAGGAGGTGAATGATGAGAAAGGACATGAGGGCATGATGCAGGTTGACCTCTGCTACCTGGCTGAGCGCCAAAAGAAATACCGGCATCAAAAAAAGAGAGAAAGGAATTCTCAGCAGCTTGATCGTGTTTTTCAGCTCCGGCATAAAAGACAAATGTAAGGCTTATCCGCTGATATTTACGTATAGACAACCGTTTTAGATGCGGGGGTGTTCAGATACAGACGCTTTATCGTAATATAAACTTTACTGGCAGGAGCATGCGTACCGGCTTTAAGCGTTTGGGGGGATAGGATTCGCCATAATCGGAGAAAACATCTTTCAGGTTGAGGCGGGGCACCCGGGCCAGCGCATTGGCCGCTTCCAGCACCAGGTCGACATGCTTTCCTCTCATCACCTGCAAATAATTCACCTCTCCTTTTTCACCAAATTCAAAACACAGGTATACTGTTTCTTCCATAAGGAAATCCCTGGCTTGCCTTGGATAAGAAATGGCCTGCATGAAATAGTGCCGAAGCATCAGCGCCATACCTGAACCACCCATGTCTTTATAGTTTATGCTCAGGCTGTCCCAGGCTAAGATGCTCCGGCGGCTTGCGCTGTCTTTGCTCAGCCACAGACCTTTTTGCAGAGCTTCGTAGGCCTGGCAGTATTCAGGGGAATAAACGGGAAATGCTTCGGGGGTTTCTTCAGGCGGCTTATGGCGCCTATGCCGCGCCCGCCTGGTTTTCTCTATCATTGGTACTTTGTAGGCAGTGATCATGATCGCATCGAGCATGACGGGTTGTGGTTTTATGGTAAGGAGGATGGTGTCGCTGGCTGTCAGGGTATCTGCTTTGAAAGCCCTGTGTGCAAAACCCGGGTACTGAAGGCTGATCAGGGCATGAGGATCGCGGCGTATCTGGTTTTGGTTGATCCGGATATAACCGGCCGCATCGGCTTCCCAGGAGGCGATGACGACTCCCGAGCTCTTAGCTTTAAGAATAGCGAAACAGAGCGGGGTGCTGTCTGCAGCAGAAACAAAACGGACATGATACAAGGTATCTTTCGGCGTTGCCTGCGCACAGCATACGCTCCATAAAAACAGGTGGAGTAAGAAACGTTTCATCTTCAGAATGGAAATCACATTCTAAAGTCCGTATAATTTTTGAACCGTCGGTATGACTTTTACATCCGGCGGCTTTACGGCAATAAGTGGTTGTTGGCAAATACACAGAAGAGCAGCGGCCGGAAATTTTTGCCAAGCGCTCAGCGTGGATCTGAAAACGGAAATTCTAGCGAAACACAATCACTGCGACGTCGTTTGATAGGGTTCTGTAAGTTGCGTTCATCATATTCAGTTCTGGTTATCGGTTACGCTTCATGTATGGGCAGGCAAACCTACTACATTCCATAACAATCCGCACCTGCGAATTTCCGTAGTTTTTACATCACTATAAATGAGTATTTATCACTGTTTTTTGATCTTCCCTGTTTTATTTTTTTTCTTCAAAAATCGCATTTATCTAGGCGTTCAGCCCAAAAACCTAAGGTTAACCTCAGGTGAGGGGCAAAAATTTTAACAATTGAATTAAAAGAGTATTTATAACTTTCGTGCGGATCACCCGAACAATTATTTTTTTAAATCACCTACTTGCAAACCGAACGCTGTATATCGATCATGCTGGCCGACGACCACAACCTGGCGCGTCAGGGCTTCCGGGCATACCTGGAAACCAATGAGACGGAGTTCCAGGTAACGGGTGAAGCCTCAAATGGCGTTGAGCTCCTGACACTGATGGCGCAGGAATTACCCGACGTGGTATTGCTCGACCTGGAAATGCCACACATGAATGGCATTGAAACACTGGGCGTGTTGTCGCGCGATTACCCGGAAGTGAAAGTGATCATCCTGAGCTCGCACTACAACGAGTTCCTGATGGCCGAGCTGATGATTGCCGGTGCCAGCGGCTATCTTCCCAAAAACTGTTTTGGCGATGAGCTCTTCGAAACGATCCGCAAGGTGCATGAAGAAGGCTATTTCTTCAACGGCTCTGTGTCCAAGCAGGTGGTCAGCACCCTGATCTCCGAACGCAAGATCCAATACCTGATCTCCGAAAATATTCTTTCGAAACGGGAAGTAGAGGTCCTGCAACAGGTTTGTAATGAAAAGCAGGCCAAGGAAATTGCTTCTATCCTCAACATCAGCGAAAGTACCGTGGAGTATCACAAACGTAACCTCTACCATAAAACGCAAAGCGAGTCGATCGTGGGATTGGTGAAGTATGCTATCCGCACAGGCATTGCCAGCACCTGAGCTCAGGAATTCAACCCGAGGTTGATGTCGGGATCGTCGGTCATCATGACCGATTCTTCTCCAAAAGGAACAATAAGCAATATGGTATCAACCGGCAGCTTGAGCTTCAGATCTTTTGTGCGTTTCCAGAGCCCTTTGCCCGATATGCTCACCGTTTCTCCTTCTTCCAAAACTCCTTCGTGGTAACGCAGGTCCTGGTTCATGCCCATGAAATCTTCGCTGCTTTGCCCATGCTTGTGCAGGTAGGCTTCCAGGGCGGGCCCGGCATCATTCAGAAATCCGGAGGCAAATTTTTTGTCGGGCACAATATAGCTTTCCATCAGCTTACCCGTTTGCACCAGGGCATAGGCATCACCCTCGCGAATGATCACATCCCCGGCTTTTTTTTCTTCAACGATGGTGTGATACTGGTAATTCCTGCTCCCTCTATCCCTTTCCACCCTTACATGGTAATAGCTGCATACGCGGCCCGACAAGGGGGCTTTGAGTGTGCGCCCGCCATATACCACAGTACCGCTGATGCGGCCGCTTGCCCCTTCCTCAAAACCGGCGATGCTGGTCTTTGGTTTTTTCGAGAGCTCTGTTTCAACCGTCAGGCGATTTCCTGAAAAATGCCTGATCAGCAGGTAAAGCACAAAGACAAGGATCACTAGAACGTAAGGCATGTTGTAAAAGTAAGCAGAAATTGATCTGATGAAAACCGGAAGCGTATTTTTTACAGGCAAGCGGAATGGCGTTCAGGTAAAATTACGCTGCTTAGCCAGGTATTTAAAAGCACAAAAACCACGTAAAATTACGTGGTTTTTGTGCTCTTTTCGTCATTTTTTTCTTAAAACTCCAATTTTTGTTCCATTATTTGACTTTTTTGATGGAGTATAGTGCTATATTGGCGCTGTATGAGAAAATTTCCTGGCATTGTACCGCTCCCTTATTTTTCATTATATGCCTTTTCCCAACAAGAATGTGATTCCCTGAAGCAGCGTCTTCATTCTCCTGCTCGTAACACGGCCAAATACGATAGTCTTTCGCAGGCGGCAGAAATAACCGGCGAAAGACCCGACGCGTTTTACAGCGCTGCGAAAAACGGAACGGGCACAGGTATTAGCGCTACAGCGGTGCTGGATAATACAACAAGCGGTGCCAGGGTCATATCTAACATTCCTTACAAAGAACTTTCCTGTACTTATGATCAAAGCGGTAATCATTGACGACGACCAAAGCAGTGTGGACCTGACATCCAACATGCTTGGATTTTACAAAGATGCCATTAGCCTTGCAGGCTGCGGCAATTCCATAGAAGAAGGCTACCAGCTTATCCGCATGCACAAGCCCGGTCTTGTTTTCCTGGATATACAGCTGGAGGACGGCTCAGGTTTCGACCTGCTGAACAAGCTTGGTAACATCGATTTTAAAGTGGTATTCATTACAGCACACAATGAATTTGCGTTAAGAGCACTCCGCTACAGCGCAATGGATTATCTCCTGAAGCCCCTGTCGCCACTCGATTTTTCGGAAGCCGTCCGTAAGGCCATGCAGGCCATCAACCATGATGAAGTGAACCTGCAGATGAAAACACTCTTGTATAATATGGGCCTGCAACAGCAACACCAGCGCAAAGTGGTTTTCAAAACACAGGAGAAGATCTATTCCATCGATACGTTCGACATTATACGTTTTGAGTCGGAAGGAAGCTATACAACCGTGTACCTCACCGAAGGAAAAAAGATCATCGTTTCCAAGATCATCAAGGAGTTTGAAGAAATGCTGACATCAGAAGGTTTTATGCGTGTCCACCAGTCGCACCTGATAAACCGGAATCATATTTTTTGCTTCGAAAAACAGGACAATGTCATTACGATGAAAGACAGTTCGACAGTGCCTGTATCTACGCGCAAAAAGGAAATGGTTCTGCACCTGATCCAATCCGTATAATTTACAGGTCATTAACTGAGCCTTACCTGGGAATTTTTATACCCACTCCTGTGGCATCAGGATGTATAGTGCTTATAAAAAAAGAATGATGATACAGATATACCTTCTTATCAATGCGGCTTCCTACCTTGGCTTCAGCCTCTGGTGTCTTTTCAAACCCGATACTACTGCAAAAGCCTTGGGCTATCATTTTCTGAACAACAGCGGCAAGGTAGAATACCTGAGTGTGTATACCGGTATGGAGCTGGGCTTTGCTGTGTTCTTCACCGTGTCTGCATTTCATCCTGCCTTCAGGCTTGGAGGATTGCTATTTGCAAGCTGCCTTTACCTGGGCTTAATGATCCTGCGCCCAATCAGTGCGCTGCATTACGGAAATGTATCGAAGATCACTTATATGGTCGGTACGCTGGAATGGGTATTGGGCATTTGGGGCATCATCCTGCTTGTGATGGAGCTGAGAAAAACGGCCTGAGCGTCTACTCTTAATACACGACAAAACTTACGTCGATGCCATTGTAAACGGAAGGCTTCAGGCCTTTGAAATTCAATTGACGGAACTGCTTTTCGAGGTCGGCTTTGGCCTCTTTATTTTTTGTATTCGCGCTTACATCTGTTACATTTCCTGCCTCATCCACGCTAAACCAGATGCTGATGGTCTGGGCTTTCCCTTGCTCCCTGAGCGATTCGGGCATCACCAACGCTGCCTGTACTTTCCGGCTCATGAGTTGTATCAGGGATTTGTCGGAGGAGTTGGCGGGAGAATACGTGGCAAATAAGGTAAAGGCGATCAAAAAAGAAAGGGTTTTCATAACACAGGTTTTTGGTTGTTTAAGCATAGGACGCCCAGCAAAAAGAAAAAGTTACAGAAAGCTGAAAAAAGTTTTTTCATACATTCGTTCTATGCTAATGCGCTTCCTGTTTCTTCTGTTCTTTTTACCCTGTTGCCTGGCGGCGCAATATCCTTCCGCACCTCAAAATTATGTAACCGATGAGGCAGGGGTTTTAAGCCGGGAGCAGCAACACGTGCTGAACCAAAAGCTGAAGAGCTTTGAGAAAAGCAGCAGCGATTGGTAATTTCCGGTGCCTTCGACTCCGCTCAGTCACCAGGTTTGATTCACTTAAAGCAACCTCACTTAAGTCATTCAGTATAACCTCTACGCTCAGTCACCGGGTTTGATTCACTTAAAGCAACCTCACTTAAATCATTCAGTATAAACTCTACGTTCAGTCACCGGGTTTGATTCACTTAAAGCTACCTCACTTAAGTCATTCAATATAAACCCTACGCTCAGTCACCGGTTTAAATCGTCTTTTTACTTTCGCCTGATCCGTGGTCATCTTAAAATCCGTGTCGTCTGCATTCGATTGTTACCATAGCTCATAATCCAGCTGCGAGTTTTCCACGCGGTAGGTCGGTGTTTGCTTTCCTTCCGATAAGCGGTTCACCTCCTCCGATACGAATTTCTGCAACTCGCTGAGCGTAATGATCCGGTCGCCGTTCTGATCGGCGGTATATTTTACCATACCGTCCATCAGGCAATGGGTAAACAATCCGTTGTTCCATTTTTCACCTTCCAGGGCCTCCTGTGTTCCACCGGCCGAGGAGATCACCGTCACGCCTGAGTTCTGGCGCAGGTCGGAGAAAATGGCTTTCGACATCTCCATGGCTGTGTTTTGTGCAAAGCTTGCTCCTGCAATGCTTCGTGTTTCTTTTTTTCCGCCGTTGCTTTCTTTACCGGGCTGCACGTCTTCATCCACCTCCCCGCTGAAACAGGCATCGATGAACATCAGCTTACGGATCGGCTTCATCTCTTTAAACAGGGTTTCGAAGGTGTTATAATTCACCGAATTAATTTTAGGGTCCGTGAAATCCGTGTAATAGGTCGGGAAGTAATAGCTTAGGTCTGTATCGAGGTAACCGTGGCCCGCGAAGAAGACCATCACTACATCGTTGACTCCCGCCGTCGCAAAAAATTGTTTCAGCTGCTTCACCGAATCGGTAGTAAAGGATTGGTTGTACAGTTTTTTAATTTTTATTTTATTGAAGGACTTAGAGCCTGACATGGTCTGCGCGAGGTCGCCGGCGTCTTTCACCGCATAAGCCAGGTTAAAATCGGTATCCTTGAATTTTTCACTCGCCACAACCACCAGGTACAAATCGGGTTTTACATTCCCGGTATTGTTGAAGAGCCGCACGATCCGGGGGCTTTCAAGCCCCTGCTCATCCTTCACGCTAAACTCGAAGCGGTTGATGCCGGAAGAGGTTTCAAAGGAAAAATTTTGCTCATAGCGTGCTCCTTGCGCCGCCGGCACTGCCTCCGAAAAGATCTGCGTTCCGTTGTTATAGACATAGGCTGTTGCCAGCTTTCCCTGGCCCCTGTTGGCGCTGATCGAGAAATTGACCTGACCGTTCTTTCCGGGATTCATCTGTACATCCTGCACAGAAGGAAGGGTCGAGAAATTCACTTTCGCATCGGGCTTTAGCCCGAGTACCCGCATCCGTTTCAGGTAAGCGGTTTCGTAGGCTTTGATCAGGGCGCTGTCGGAGCAGCCGAAAGCCCGCAGCACTTTGTGCGGCTGGTTGAGGTAAGCATCGAATTGCTCGAAGCTGAACATTTCCGACCGGTACTTAAAGCGCATGTTCTTCACAAACTCCTTAGAGCCCAGGTAGTGCATCTGCGACGTCACCAGGAAGAAATTATCGCCGCTGGCATTGGCGAGCTGTCCGATGATCCGCTTGTTTTTCAGATCCACAAAGGTAGCCAGCGAGCTTGATACGCTTGTAATGATGAGCTTGTCGAGGCTTTCGATAAAGAAACATTTCGGTGCCGAAAGGTGCATATCCCCCAGGTCCAGGATCTCATTCCCTTTATCATCATATACTTTGAACCAGTTGCCGTAAGGCACATACATCGCAAAGTACTTCCCGCTTTCACTGCTCTGTCCGAAAGAAATAATTTCGGGTGTTTTGGCAATCGTTTTACTGTAGAGCTCTTTGCCGCTTTCCACGTCGTATTCGCTATACACGGTTTCTTTGTCGGGGCCACCGCTGTAATCCTGCTTCAGGTACCAGATGCCGATCCGGGTTCCGTTTTGTTTGATCTTGAAGTCATAAGGATAATAGGTGACGGCATAATCCGCAACAATGGCTTTCTTTGCCATGTCGATCTTCACAATGGCACCCACCGGTATTTCTACCTCGTTGCCGTTGATCGTTTGCTTCTTCGTGACCTGCCCCGCCGTGTACACAAACTTATTGTCCGGACTGATCAGCACACGCGAAGTTACTGTCCAGGCCTCGCTTTCATATTCCACCTTTTTTGTTTTGCGGTTCAGAATCCTGTATTTGCCGGCATCCGGAATAAATACCAGCTCTTTGGTAAAGTTAATGGCCTTTTCGGGGCTCCCCGCGGCCAGTGAGAACATCCCTTCATATTTTTCTTCCGTTAATGTTTTCAGGTTAAAGATATGCAGGGCCTTGTAATCCGAATAATAATACTCCCCGTTCAGGAAGCCGGACATAAAGGCATACACATTCTTCTTCAGGAATTTGGTGTACTTCTTTTTGTTGATATTATAAATCGAGAGGTTCAGCTTGTTGAAAGACTTTCCGGAATTGACCACCGCCTCCGAATCGTTCAGAAAGATCAGCCCGTAAATAAACGAGGTGTCGGATCCTGAAATATCTTTGAGCTCTGCATATTTGGAAAAGTTCCGGAGGTCCCAGAAAAAGCCGGAGCTTCCGCCGTTGGTAAACATCCAGCGCTTGCCGGGGCTGATCTCCGCCGAATTAATGGCATTACCGAGTGTGACACGCTCCGAGATCAGCTGCATCGTCGCCGGATCATGTACCCTCAGGGCCTTGTAGGGATAATAGCCATTGGAAATCATCCGCCTGCTTCCCGGCGACACACGGATATTGGTGGCAATCGTTTTATGCGACTTTGTCAGTTTCCTGGTTGTGAGGTCGATGAACTTCAGGCCTTTGGTCGTGGCATACACCGCCAGCTTAGTGCCGGTGATAAAGTCGATATCATACACATACTCGTTGCTTGCAAAGTTGATGGTATCCGGAACAGAGAGCGCCGGCCGTTTATTAATTTCCTTATACGTTTTCTTATCATAGAAATCATAATCGTATTTGATCATGCGCACCTCATGTACAATCTTTTCTTTTTCAAGATCCATGATGAAATAATTGGTGGCTGTAAAACACACCAGCAGCGAATCGCGCACGCGTGTTTTCGTGACAGCCCCCGTGCCGGTAATCACTTCCGTCACCTCCGACAAGTTGCTCAGGGATTGTTTATAGAGGGCGTTTACCGTTCCCGAAGTTTTTGCCAGGAGCACTTCCCGGTGTTTTTTATATAACGCTGTGCTGACGATATAATCCGTTACCGGGAACACGTGCGAACTCAGAGTAGCACCGCGATCAACATCGTATAACAAGGTGAATGAACCAATAGCCACGTACAGCTCATTTCCCTTACCAGAGAAAAATACGGTGGAGATGGGCAGAGCGCCATAGTACTCGCTGTTCGGCAATCCTTTGATCAGGTCGGCTGTCAGGATCTTTTTCTCCAGTGATAATTTCTGATCCTTAAAGCCAAAGACGAACAGCTCATTATTCACTGTCACCGTCAGCTTATCGCCTGCTTCATTTATCGACAGGTTTTTAGCGAGGTAGCCAAGGTCATACTCATCCACCACCTCGGCGGTTTCCGTATTGTAGATGGTCAGGGAATTAGCACAAAGGGCAAAGTACTGCTCGCCGGGAAAGAATTGCACAAAATCGAAATAGCTGTAGCCGATCTCTTTCGGGATGATGATCTTCACATCTTTGAGCTGGGCCATGCAAAGGCTCTTGCAGAGCAGAAGAAGGAGGAAGGGAAGGAGTTTTTTCATAAGGATCTATACGGTGGTTTCGAGAGCCTCAACCACCGCGCAGCGACTGAGGCTCTCGAAGTCGCCGGCAGATATCTCTATCTCCACTGCAAAGCTTTCAGATTTTTGAAACCTGAAAGGCTTGCGGATACGTTACATCTTAGTCCAGTCCCTTCAAAATGGTTTCATCCACCAGGTTCGGGAGCGTCACTTTCAGATTCGGTGTACGCTCCATTTCGCGCCTGATGGCAAAATCCGCTTCCTTATTGCGGGCCCAGGAACGACGGGCAATGCCGTTATTCACATCCCAGAACAACATGGATTTCAGCCTGCGGTCGGCATCCGCACTTCCATCCAGCACCAGGCCAAAGCCTCCGTTGATCACTTCTCCCCAGCCCACGCCGCCGCCATTGTGCAGGCTGATCCAGGTTGCGCCACGGAAGCCATCGCCCACAAAATTCTGAACCGCCATATCTGCCGTGTATTTCGAGCCGTCGTAAATGTTCGAAGTTTCGCGGTAAGGTGAATCGGTGCCGCTCACGTCGTGGTGATCGCGCCCCAGCACAACCGGCGCCGAAATTTCTTTTGCGGCAATGGCCTTGTTGATCGCTTCCGCCACCTTCACACGCCCTTCGCTGTCGGCGTAGAGAATGCGGGCCTGCGAGCCAACCACCAAATTATTTTTCATCGCATCCCGGATCCAGATGATGTTATCGCTCAATTGCTGCCTGATCTCTTCCGGTGCTGTTTTATATATCTCTTCCAAAACGGATAAGGCAATCTCATCGGTCTTGCGCAGGTCATTCTCACTGGCACTCGTGCATACCCAGCGGAACGGCCCAAAGCCATAGTCGAAGCACATCGGTCCTAAGATGTCCTGCACATACGAATTGTACCTGAAGGTCGCGCCCGTATGACCGCCTTTCTGAGGTTTCTCGGATTTGTAAATATCAGCTCCTGCCCTGCCCGCTTCGAGCAAAAAGGCATTGCCGTAATCGAAGAAGTACATGCCTTTGGCATTCAGCGTGTTCACGGCGTTAGCATGACGCACCAGCGTTTTCTGAACTTCTTCTTTGAATTTATCCGGGTCGGAAGCCATCATCGCATTGCTCTCTTCCAGCGACAACCCGGCAGGATAGTAACCGCCTGCCCAGGGATTGTGCAGGGATGTCTGGTCGGAGCCGATGTCCACCGGCATATTTTCTTGCACGAGGCGCTCCCACAGGTCCACCACATTTCCCTGGTAAGCCAGCGATACCGCTTCTTTATTGGCCTGCGCCCTTTTAATTCTCGGGATCAGGGCATCGAGGTCTTCAAATACTTCATCTACCCAACCCTGCGAGTGGCGTGTCTTTACCGCTTTCGGATTGATCTCCGCTGTGACGGAAACCAATTCGGCAATTTTAGCTGCTTTGGGCTGTGCGCCGCTCATACCACCCAATCCGCAGGTCACAAATAATTTTCCTCTGCGCTCTTCCTCTGTTTTGCAGATCTTGCGCGCGGCATTCATCACCGTGATCGTGGTGCCATGCACAATGCCCTGCGGACCGATGTACATAAAAGAACCTGCCGTCATTTGCCCATACTGCGTCACTCCCAGGGCATTGAATCTTTCCCAGTCATCGGGCTTGCTGTAGTTCGGGATCATCATCCCGTTTGTTACCACCACGCGCGGCGCATCCTTATGCGAAGGGAATAAGCCCATCGGATGACCGCTGTATAATACCAGCGTTTGCTCATCCGTCATAGTTGCCAGGTACTGCATGGTGAGCAGGTACTGTGCCCAGTTCTGGAATACCGCGCCGTTCCCGCCATAGGTAATCAGCTCATGCGGATGCTGGGCCACCGCATAATCGAGGTTGTTGCTGAGCATGTGCATGATGGCTGCAGCCTGCAGACTTTGGTGTGGGTAATCGAGGATCGGCCTGGCATAAATCTTATAATCGGGGCGGAAACGGTACATGTAGATCCGCCCATAGGTTTTCAGCTCTTCAAAAAACTCTTTGGCCAGTACAGCATGGTGTTGCGGCTCAAAATAACGGAGGGCATTCTCCACGGCAAGCTTTTTTTCTTCGGCATTCAGAATATCCTTGCGCCTGGGCGCATGGTTGATGGCCGTTTCGTAAGTTTTTGGTGCAGGCAGCTGAGAAGGGATGCCTTCCAGTATGTGTTGTTGAAATTGTTTTAATTCCATAATAAAGGGGTAATCGGCGTATTGAATGCTAAAATTAAACTGTGTGAATTTAATACTAAAAAATCAAACTATAATGCTGTATACTTGTTTAAAATTCAATGAAAAAAGCAGCTATTTTCTGGTTCCGCAGAGACCTTCGCCTACACGACAATGCGGCGCTTTACCATGCCCTGAAGAGTGGTCATCCGGTGCTCCCGGTGTTTATTTTTGACAAACACATCCTTGATAAATTAAGTCACAAAGCAGACGCGCGCGTAGCGTTTATTCACCATACCATCACAGAGCTCAGCAAAGCATTACAAGGGTATGGTTCTTCCCTGAGCGTCTTTCATGCTACACCATTGGAAGCGTTTAAAGAGCTGGCCAAAGACTATGACCTGGCAGGTGTATACACCAATCATGATTATGAGCCTTATGCAGAGGAACGCGATGCTTCTGTCAAAACATTCCTCGACAGCAAGGGCATCGGCTTTCATACCTACAAAGACCAGTGCATCTTCGAAAAACATGAAGTGACCAAAGACGACGGAAAACCCTATACGGTCTTTACACCTTATAGCCGCAGGTGGAAAGCGGCCATGAACGATTTCTACATCAGGCCTTACCCGAACAAGAACTATTTCAACAACTTTCTTCCCACGGCCCCTGTTGTAATTCCTTCGCTGAAGGCGCTGGGCTTCGAAAAAACAGCGGCGGCATTTCCGGCAAATGACATGGACAACGAGCTCATCCGGAATTACCACCAAACCCGCGATATTCCCGGCATCAAAGGCACCACCCGCCTGAGCCTTCACCTGCGCTTCGGCACGGTAAGCATCCGGGCTCTGGTGAAACGCGCCATGGAACTCAATGAGACATGGCTGAACGAGCTCATCTGGCGCGACTTTTACATGATGATCCTTTTTCATTTTCCGCACTCGGCAAAAGATTCTTTCAAGCCCCAGTACGACCGGATCCGGTGGCGCAACAACGAAACAGAATTTGCCGACTGGTGCGAAGGCAGAACCGGTTTCCCGATGGTGGATGCCGGCATGCGCGAGCTGAATGCCACCGGCTTCATGCATAACCGCGTACGGATGATCGTTTCCAGCTTTTTGGTGAAAGACCTCCTGATCGACTGGCGCTGGGGCGAAGCCTATTTTGCGGAGAAATTACTGGACTATGACCTGAGCGCCAACGTGGGAGGCTGGCAATGGGCAGCAGGAAGTGGCTGCGACGCGGCTCCTTATTTCCGGGTCTTCAATCCCACGGAGCAACAGAAAAAATTCGATCCCGATTTTAAATACATCAAACAGTGGATACCTGAATATGGTACGAAAGCGTATCCCCAACCTATCGTGGATCATGCGGCTGCGAGGCTCCGCGCGCTGAGCGTGTATAAGGAAGCGCTGAGCGATTCGACGCAAACGAGTTTGTTTTAGGACAATGAAACGCAGACGACGCGGATCATTAAGATTAGAACAAGGGTTAGAACAGTATTTGATTTGTGAAAGGTGACTGAGCGAAAAAGTTTACATTGAGCCCGTCGAAGTGAAGTCATGGTTGTTTTGTTCTAATTCCCCTCTTTTCAGAGGGGTGACACGCGCCCGGCTTGACGGGGTTGTCTGTTCCTGTCATTTCTATGTGCTTATCCCGAATCACGCCGTGGCGTGACGCAGCCAGTGTTTCTTCCTGCTCCCTTATGGGTCTTATATGGTTAAAAAAAACAGGTCTAATTCACCGGGTACGATAGTATCACGCAGGCACCTACTTTATTGGTAAAGGAAAGCTCGGCATCGATCTGGTTGGCCAGAGACTCAATGAGGCTGATGCCCAGTGAAGAGTCTTTTCTCACTTTCAGATCGCCAAACCCAATGCCATTATCACATAAGGTAATCCGGATCATATTGTTCTCCCGCTCCATTTTCAGGGCAATAGCCGGCTTTTGGTCCTGGTTTTTGAACGCATGCTTCAGCGAATTGGTAATCACCTCGTTGATGATCAAACCCGTGGGAACGGCTTTGGTGATAGGAATGTCTACATTGATCGTTTCTTTCTCTACATGGATGTTACCATCCTGATTGTGGCTGCCGATGATCTCATCGGTAAGCTCCTGCAGGTATTGCCCGAGGTTGATCCTGGAAAGGTCTTGTTTTTTGTAGAGCCGCTCGTGGGCCATGGCAATGCTCATCACACGGTTTTTTGCATCCAGCAGGAGCAGGCGTGCTTCTGCGCCCTGCGCATTGTTCAGCTGCAAATTCAGCAATCCCGAGATCACCGCCAGGTTGTTCTTCACGCGGTGCTGGATCTCCGCCAGCAATACTTCTTTTTCCTTCAATGAATTGCTGATCAGCAGCTGCGATTCCTTTTCCTTGTTCAGGCTCTGGAGAAGCTCATTGTTCTGCTGGTTGATGAGCCGTACTACCAATACAACCAGAATGATCGTGAGCGAGATGGTAAGCACGGCATTGTACACCAACAGCACGCGGTTATCATTCTCCGTAACGCCTTTCAGCTTCATGCCGGGAATCTCGAGTATCAGCGACAGGAGAAAGCAAAGCAGGATAATGGAGAAGAAGATGAAGGTGCGGATGTTCTTTTTAAAAGGATTATGAACGAGGGCTACACAAAATACGACCGGAAAAAAATACAGGTAATTGGCTACAGAAATAACGTACTGCTGGCTGATGATGAAAATGGTAAGATTGATGGAAATTACAAAGATGTAGGTAGCGGCATTGTACATAGCCCGCGCATTGAGAAACAGGCTCAGCGAAGAGGCCACCGTCGAAAACAGAACAACAGGCGTAGGATAGGTGCCTTCAATAAAAAACAGGGTGGTGATGCCGATAAAGAGTCCCGCCAGGGTGATCAGCGCAAACAGGTTCACAATCCTGATCTCCCGTTTATCGTAAAAAGGCAGAGTGTCATTCACGCCCAGATTTATGAGTTTCCTGAAAAGCATTGTAAGGGAGTCAGCTATCTTTGAGGTGAAGATACAGTTTATTCCCGAAAAACAATTCCAGACAATATACAGGATTAGGGCTTGTTTCTCCGGGGCCTGGCATTCATACTATTCATCGTGCCTTACCACAGGCTTGAAATTTTAGCACTGCTCTTTTTTGCTTTCACCCGATTCCCGTAACAATTACTTGATTTTCTTTAAACCCTTTTATACCTTTAATTTACCTGTAGCGCTACGCTTAGTGTTCCATACATACCATTTAATCTCCACGGATGAACCGACGTAATTTCTTACTGACCTCTGCCGCTACGCTCAGCGCGCTTGACTTGTTTTCGACCATTGATAAGCCCTTTACCAGGAGCCTGGAAAAGCAGCTATCAAAACTGGAGAACCAAAGCTTTGATGCCTCTGTTGAAAATGAAGACTTTTGGGGATGGATCCGTGAGAATTATACCATTTCGGCAAACCTGATCAATTTGAATAATGGCGGGGTAAGCCCGCAGCCAAAGGTGGTACAGGACGCCCACATCCGAAATTACCAGTACTCCAACGAAGCGCCGTCCTATTACATGTGGCGTATTTTAAACGAACAAAGAGAAGGGCTTCGTCAGAAGTTAGCCGTCCTTTGCGGCGTCATGCCGGAAGAAATTGCTATTAACAGGAACACCACGGAAGGACTCAACAGCATCATTTTCGGATTGGATTTAAAGGAGGGGGATGAAGTTGTCCTCAGTACGTTTGATTATCCTAACATGATGAATGCCTGGAAACAGCGGGAAAAACGCGACAAGATCAAGCTCGTATGGATCGATATTCCACAACCCACAGAAGATGATGCAACGATTGTTAAGTTATATGAGAGCGCCATTAGCTCCAAAACCAAAATTGTTCACATCACCCATTTGATCAATTGGACCGGCAATATTGTTCCATGCAAGGCCATTGCAGATATGGCCCATAAAAAAGGCTGCGAGGTCATTGTAGACGGCGCTCATTCCTTTGCTCACATGGACTATAAAATCGAAGACACCGGGGCCGACTATTTCGCCACGTCTTTACACAAGTGGCTGGGCGCTCCTTTTGGAAGCGGGCTGATGTACATCAAAAAGGATAAAATAAAAAAAGTGTGGGCACTGCTTTCAAGTGCGGAGCCTGACGGAGACGACATTAAAAAATTTGAAAACCTGGGAACCCGCTCTTTTGCCTCGGAAATGGCGATTGGCACCGCCATCGATTTTCACAACATCATAGGGGCTAAGCGCAAGGAGGCACGCCTGCGATTTTTAAAGGATCACTGGATAGAGAAAGCCGTTAAATTACCTAAAGCAAAAATCTTTACTTCTTTAAAATCCAACTATTCCTGCGCTATTGCCAGTATCGGGTTCGAAGGCTGGCAGGCACAACAGGTTGAATTTAATTTATTTGATAATTACAAAATCCATAGCGGCTCCGTCATCCGTGAAAACGTAAACGGCATCCGTGTCTCGCCAAATGTGTATACCAACATCCAGGAGCTGGACGTTCTCATAAAAGGCCTGCATGGGATCTCGCAATTAGCGGGGCCTCCGACAAAATAATGATCGTAAAGCGGTAAGCCTGATAAACAAAAAACCACCTTGCAGGGTGGTTTTTTGTGACGCCTGATTGCCATAGGCCTTAAAAAGAAGGAGAAGCCACTGTTCTGTATTTCTTCTTTTTGGGTTTCTGGTATTTCGGATATTTGGTGGTATAACCCAGCTTAATCACCTTTGTTTCTCCCGGTGCCAGGGTATATTTCCAGCTCACCTTACCCGAAGGCTTGTCCAGCAAGCCACCGGAAACATCGTTTACCGAAACTTCCTGGTCGGAGTTGGAAGCTACCGGAACCTGGTCTTCGATGATGATAAACACCGGAATGTCACGCGTATTCTTAATGGTGGTTTCATATTTCAAGACTTCCTTTTCATAATTACCTACCATGGTTCTTTGATAATCCTGTTTGGATTCTTTGCGTATCATCTGGATCTTTTTATCGCGTCCTAAAGATACGGTCATGGAGTCTTCGAGGTCGATGGTTTTGATAAAGGTTTTGCCGATGTACGAGCCTCCGAAATAAACACTGGCATCACCACTTACCAGCTCCGGCAGGTCTTTCAGCGCCAGCCTGGTTTGAAGGAAGACATCCTTCTCGAGGGCGGGAACCGCTTTGTACTCATAAGTGGCATTCACCGTTTTCTCCAGCACATCTACCGTATAAGGCTTGGAGTCGGAGTAAATGGTATAAGGCTGATCGATGGTATATTCTGTGCTTAGCATGTCTACCTCTATTTTTTTGAACATCACCTGGCTCTGCTTTTTCATGCCCACGTTTCCGGCCGATATCCGGTCGTAGATCTCACTCTGTAGTTTAAGCTTCCCTTCATACATGTTCGTGTCTTCATTTCCGTTACTCCCCCCAAACTGGTTCTGCGCTGCAACAACACCCGGAGTTACCTGCAGGTATTGGGCCAGCTGATCGGTTTCGGCAGCCTGCTCGTTTCCAAGGTACCATTTTCCTAATTGCGGAATGTTGATGCCGATCTCGGGGCTTGCCGTGGAAAGCGTGATCTTAATGTCTTTCCAGTCGAGGCCCGAATTGTTGAACAGGATGGCACGGTACACCAGCTTCACCTGGCTGCCTGTGCCTTCCGTGCGGATGTCGTATTTCGGCGTCCAGCCTGCGGTAGGAATGATGTATTTAAAATTCATCGGCGCTTCCAGGTCTTTGTTGCACACCAGTGTTACCGTAATATCGCTCGACGGTGGATTTACTTCGGCATCCAGCTCCGTGAGCTGCCTGCTGTAGCGGCTGCGTTCCTTTTCCAGCTTGTTTTTCAGTTTCTCATTTTTAAACACCAGCAGGTTGATCTCGTTGGTGCGCTTCCTGTAGAAGTCCGCCGATTTCTCCACGTCGGCAATGCTCACACCCGGTTGCCCGCCAATGGACTGGTTTTTAAACAAAAGGTTCTTTTCGCCGGTCAACGCTTCCTGCTCGAGCTTCAACAGGGAAATTTTATCCCGGTAAAATTCCAGGCTGTCTTTCAGCATCCTGATCTTGTCATTATCCTTGCGTTCGTCCAGGTGATTGGTGTGCGAGTTGATGTATAAGACATTGACATCGCCGGTACCCGGATCGAGGTTGATGCTGCGCTCATCGAGGCGCGGCGAAAGACCGGTAAAGGTCACAATGTTCTTTCCTTTTTTCAGTTTGACCTTCGCTTCGTGGTTGAGCTCGGCTCCCGTCAGAAATACGGTGACCTTCTTAACTTCCGAAGACGTGTTGATCTTGTTTTCCTGCGCCATCACGCAAAAAGAGCTTGCTGCTAAAAAAACCAGGCTTACATATTTCATATCCGTTTCATGTTAGGGTTATACCAAGGTCGTAAATTATTTTGATAGTATGGATTTGGGGAGCTAATCGGCTATGTAACGCTGTGGAATCCTGTTTAGTGTATCGACCGGCTAAAGAATCTTCGTCCAGCTGAATTGATCCCTGCGGATCCGCCAGATCAGCCCGTCGATCACGTAATGAAACAGCTGAGGCAGGGCCAGCAGGGGCACGATGATGTTCAGAGCCTGTTTCGGCAGGGATACACGGATATTCTGAAATAGCGAAAACAGATCTCCATGCTCTTTCCACACCAGCACATCCCAGAAGCCTTCTTCCACATACGCGATGAAGCATAGAGGAAGCAGAAACAGCAGGAGTGTAAAGCGCCCGTAGATGATCTTCAGGAATGCTCCTTTCTGTGCATGCAGCTTCTTCCCATGGACCCACACCAGCGCCATGTAAGGGATCCCGTGACACACCACATTGAGAAAGGTAAAGACAAAATCGCTGTTATAATACACGATGCCCATGTACCAGGACAAAGCCGTTCCCATCACCACAAGGTTTTTCTGAACGTTGATCGTTTGTGTACGGACGCTGAACACGATCTCCGAAATACCGTAAACCGCCAGCACCAGCCAGAAGGCAGCCATGATAAGTACTGGCAATAAGGGATGCGTCGCCCCGGTTATAAAATCGTTTTGAACAAACCAGTGAAAGTGCCTCCCGGGTGACACATGCCAGTAGAGCACCGGCAGTGCCGTCACGGCATAGATGGTAAAGGCAGAGATACGACGGCGTAGTTTATCATCGGCGTCTTTCCTGGAATAGATCTTCAGGAAGCCGTATTGCTGCCTGATGAAATGGTAGACCGCCAGGTAAGCCAGGCAGCGCCAGAACAACAGCCCGCTGATGGAATGCAGCAGCACGCTGATCACCAGCAATAACACAGGAAGCCCGACAAAAAGCTTCGGGTGCTTCGATACGGTTTCCTTATCCGCGTAAGTTCTGTAAACGGTGCTGTAGACATGGCCTACATCAATGAACACAATGAGGAAGAGCCAGAGCGATTCGGGGAAGACATCGTTGTGAATGAATTCCGCCGGAAGAAAAAACAACACGATACAACACAGAAAGGGAACCGCCAGGATTCCCAGCGCCTCCACCCAGGGTTTTCCAATCCAGTTATGCGCCTGTGGTTTCAGCATGGAGTTTCAGAATCGCATTGGCTGCGCTAATGCCCTGCGCAAAGGCTTCTTCAAAGATAGAGATGCCCGCCAGGTCGGTATGCGCCATAAAGATCTTCCCGCCGATGGGCTGGGCGGCCTGCTCTTTTTCCTTCCCGAAAATAAATCCCGGCTTTGGCTTGATCATACCATGCCCCCAGAGCCTGACATCGATGTTCGTGACCATGCTCTCTATATCCGGATGCGCCGGCTTAAGATCGGCCAGGATCTCCTGCGTCCAGCGCTCATAGGATTTTTCCATGATGGCATGCCTGGCCTGCTTCGACGGAAGGTCCGTCAGGGGAAGGTAATAAGTCAGCACATAGCTGTCTTCATAACGGTTCAGGTGCTGATGACAGGCATTGACATAGCCCAATGATTTGCTGTGGTACAGGACATTGTCCCAGGACAAGGGCTCGCCCTTGTATTGCGAAAGGCCCTTTACCGTGATATTGGCCACCATCCAGGGGCTGTATTCAAAAGCCTGCGGTGCGGAAGCAGGATATAATTCCGGCGGAAGCAGGTAACGGTTGATGTACTGCGGTGTAGCCAGTACCACCTGCTCACAACGGTAGGCAATGCATTCCTGGGTGAGGGCATTATAGGCAACGATTTCCACTTTATCATTCACGATGTTCACAGAGGTGATCAACTGGTTCGTCCGGATTTTGGATTGTAATTGGTTTGATAAGCAATTTACTAAAAAAGCATTTCCTTCCGGCCAGGTCAGCACAGCCGAAGATTCTGCATTGGCGGCTTTGGCGCGCCTTGCACAAAAGTAATGAAGGCCTGCATACGCGCTGGTATCCTGCAGCGTAGAACCATAGTCATCTTTACAGCAATAATTGAGGTACCAGAGCAGGTGAGGCGAATCCCATTTTTTCGCGAGAAGAAAGTCTTGAAAGGATTGTTTATCGAGCCCGCAAAATTCGGCATCCTGTGAAGATGCTGAGAGCGGAATGTCGAAAACTGCTTTTCCATCGGAGCCGGTTTTATGCTTATAGTCTTCCACCAGTTTGAAAAACGAAGCGATCTGCTCCTTCTCTCGCTCAGGCACACCAAAGGAAGGAACGAGTCCATCCTGCCAATGCCCGTTGATAAACAGGCGCTCTTCGGGATCGAAGCACAAATAATAATCGTTATAAAGAGGAAGGCCCGATGCATCGAAACCCATAATAACATTCTGCTGCTTCAAAAAGCGGATCAGGTCGGTATTGCTGTTATTGACAATCGGCAAATAGTGAGCAGCCCAGGGAAAGGATGAAATCGCATTGCTCCCGGAAACCGCATTGCCGCCCTCTTTTGCGGCGAGGTCGAATACTAAAAAATCGCTGAGCTTGTTCTCATTCAGGTGCCAGGCAGCGCTCAGCCCACTCACTCCCCCACCAATGATTGCTACCGGGAGCTCAACAATTTTTGTTGGCTTACCTTTAAAGCCCTGGCGGATCAGGTGGCCTGTCGCCGAGTTATCGTTCACCATGCCTCCGGTAAATGCATGCGGGCTTGAACAGGAAGTTCCCGATACCAATGGCACCAGGCTCAGGGCCGAGGCTGTGAGCAGGGAGCGCTTGATGAAATCCCTGCGGGACAGGCTATTGTAAGTGTGTATATCTCGACCACTCATGTTCAAATAAACTCACTAATACCTGGTTATTGAGCTTGTTCTTTTCCTGCGTATCAGAACGCATGTCCTCCGGAAAATCCGTCATGCTGCTCCAGGTTACCCTGTTGAAAAAACGTGTGCTGGCAGGATGGTCTGTCATCGGCGAAGGATGCTTTTCGCAAAGCACATATCCCCATTCCCCGAAAGAGGGCACATAACTATGATAAGGCGTTGTTTTGAAACCTGTGCTCTGAATGGTGTTGTTGATGCACCAGAAAGACTTGCTTGCAAAATAAGGCGAGGTGGATTGAACAACCGCCGAGCCTTCTTCTCCAAGCGCATCATACAATAATTTATAAAAAGCGGTCGTATATAATTTTCCGACCGAGTAGTTAGAAGGGTCCGGAAAATCAACCACGGCGAGGTCGAATGTTCCGCGGTTCTGCTTCAGCCAGATAAAGGCATCCTGATTGATAACGGTAAGCTTAGGATTATTCAGTGAATTTTTATTCAGGTCGGTGAGCAGGGGATTTTGTTTGAAGAGCTCGATCATATCATGGTCCAAATCCACGAGGGTGATGTGCTCCACGCTTTTCCATTTGAGCAGCTCCCGCACGGCCAGGCCATCGCCGCCGCCCAGCACGAGAATATTCCTGGCTTCCGGGTTTTTGAAAAGCGCCGGGTACACCAGCGATTCGTGGTAGCGGTATTCGTCGCGCGAGCTGAACTGTAAATTTCCATTGAGGTAAAGCCGGATGTCGTCGTTATTCCTCGTGACGATGATGCGCTGGTATTTCGAGCTTTTGGAAATGATGATCTTTTCCTGGTAAGCCAGCGACTCCGACCAGCTGAGAATGGACTCGCTTGCCGCAAAGCAACCGCAGAGCAACAGGACTACTGCCACCGACGATGATTTGAGCATGACTTTGACCTTCTTCGCTGCCCTGAGGTAATCCACCATAAAATAAGCAATGGCGGCGTTGAACATCCCGAAAAGGTAAGAGGTTTTTAAAAGACCGAGGAAAGGCACTAATACCAGAGGAAAGAGCAAAGAGGCCAGTAAGGCGCCGACATAATCAAAGGAAAAGATCTTGGCAACGAGGTCATCAAAGGAAAAGCGGTCTTTCAGAATGCGTAGCATCAAAGGAATTTCCAGGCCTACCAAAGTGCCGATGATAAACACCACGAGGTACAAAAAGAACTGGAAGGAGGAGATAAAATTAAAGCCGATGAAAAGCATCGTAGAGCTTAAGCCTCCGAAGATGCCCACCAGGAGCTCTACGATGATAAAAGTTTTGAGAAGATCGCTTTTGAAATACTTGGAGAGGTAAGAGCCAACGCCCATCGCAAAGAGGTAAACCCCAATGACGGTGGAGAACTGCGTGACGGAATCTCCGAGCAGGTAACTCGCGGCGGTAGAGGCCACCAGCTCATAAATGAGCCCGCAGGTCGCCACGACGAATACCGAGAATAAAAAAACAAAACGCATGCTTTAGTGAATGGCCGAAGCGATGATGATGGCGAGGCTCAGCATGAAAGCGGAAGCCACAATCGCTACCGGGATGTTGTGTTTTTCAATGATCTCTTTCCACAGGCTGTGTGGCGTGAGCCGGTCGATAAGCATAAACGACAGGACCAATACCAGGATGCCGATGCCTGCAAATACCAGCGAATTCAGAACGAGGTGTAAATCTATCATGGGTGTGGGTTTTTATTTGTGGTAATAATGATGGTGTGAATGATGACCGCTTCCGGAGCTGCTGCCATAAGCACCCTCCTGGCTTTCGTGTTCCGTTTTGGTGTTGTTATATACCGAAATGCCGTTGAGCTGCAGGTAAAGGTAGCCTGAGAATACCAGGACAACAAACACGATGTATAGTTTTAAAGCTTTAGAAAAGGTAAATCCCATAGCACGTTTGGTTAGTTCGTATTAAGAGGTGAATAATCGCTATTGCTCCATTGCCTTCGCTCGAAGTTTTTTCGCCTCATGTAAATATAGAGAGGAAAGGCTACTAAACAGAGGGCTGCCAGCCAGAAGTTCAGGGCCAGGCTTACGTTTTCGATCACGGTTACCGTCAGGCTCCCTGCGGGCTTTGCAGAGTCGGCAGTGGTGGTCACATTGTAATGATAGCGGCCTTTGGTCAGATGTTCGACTGTGAGCGTGGCATCGCGCGATCCTTCGCTCCAGGCCTCTCCGTCCTCGTAACCATAGTAATATTCGACCACACCGCTGAAATAATATTGCTCGCCGGTGGTTTCATTCACCAGTGTAAAATCTGTCTCCAGCCAATTGTTATCCAGGTTGGAGCCGATGCAAAAATCCGTAGCACAATGATTCGCAGTGATCTCAAAAGGCTGGGAAATATAGGTCTTTTCAGCGGAGTTGTCGGGCGATGTATAGCTCTGTGAAGAAACCGCTTTAGGCGTGGTCACAAAGGATGACAGGATGATTTGTGCCAGGATCAGCAGGCCTATTGCCAGAGCCGTCAGTTTTACCAGTTGCGAACGCGTCATGCTATAAGCAAAAGGCTGGCTCGGCGCAACACCTTCCCAACGCGGCAGTACCACCGGTTCTTTCAGCCAGCTCCTCAGGGTTTTGTGACTGACGTATTCCCCTTCGTACCACCAGGCCTCATGAGCGGTACGTTCATAGCTCAGGATATAAGGCGGGTTCACATAATCGTCGCAGGCCGGGAGCTCCTTGCCGGTAATGTCGGAGAGAAACTCTCCTTCGGCATGCCGGATCGTATATTTATAACGGCTGTATAGCTGGAAGCTTCCTTTTTCAGGGTGCCTGGCTTCGCGTGTGAGATTGGATCTATTGTAAAAACGGGAGGCTTTCAGCAGGTTATAATGCCCGTCGCTCTCGCTGAGTGTCCGGCATCCCTCTACAGGATGAAAGAGTGTATATTCGGTCCAGGAAGTCTTATAAGACGTTTCCTCTTTCGTCAGGTAATTGATCAGCACAAAGTCCGCTTCATCCATACGAAAAACCGTACCGATCTTAAAGGTGGCTTTGGGCGATTTGGTAAAACTGCCTCCCCGGCGGAGCTGGCGTTTACCGTCATACTCATTATAGGTTCCGCAAAAGGGGCAGCAAAAACCCTGTGCTTTATGCTGTGTGTATATCTTCGCAGGCTTTGCGCACTGCGCACAGCTGAGCGCCAATGGCGAAGGATAGCTATGACTACTTATACCACTCATCGATTGCTCTGGCAGGTGAAAGGTTCAGGTCTTTAAATTCGTAAAATTTTCCGGATAAGAAGGAGGCATCCTCCCTGGTGATGAAAGCATAGGCGCCCTCGTTGTTCTCTTTGTAGAAGCCACAGCATACAGAGCCCGTGTATGTTGAAAAAGCGAGCTTACCGGTCCCGGACAGGGAAATATAACTGACCTTGTCCATGCTGTAACAATAACCTTTTCCGAAAGCGGAGAGCTCCGCTTCCTTGCCGGGATTCACTTTTTTAAAGGCGTTCGGATGGATCTTCCTGACATCCTCTGCGACAAAAAAATCACCGTCGTTTTCGATGAGAAAGCCCGGCAGACCGTCATTCCATTGGAGGGAATGGATGTTGAACATGGAGCGCTCCAGGAAAACGGAAGTACAACCGCTTACAACGAAAGCCTTATCGCCGGCCTTTCCACGGCTATTGCTCACAATAGGTGAAGCCGTTTCCAGCGCTTTAAAAATGATTTCTCCGGATATTTTAAAAGCATCGTCATGAATGAACACCTCCTGGCAATTGGAGCAGCTGTAATAGTGCTCATCACGGAGCATCTGGCCTATCGGCGTTTTACAGTGGGGGCATGTATCTGTCGGTTCCATCAGCGCTCGATGATCTGCTCTTTAATATCGTAACTTTTGAAATACGCTTTCAAAGCCTCTGCTAATTGCAGGCTTAAGGTATAATTATTCCGCGTATAATCACACAAATAAATATCGCAGGTATAGTACTCAAACTCCGGCCAGGTATGAATGGCCAGGTGCGATTCGGTGAGGCACACCACGCCGGTGAAGCCGCCGCCCTCAAAGCTGTGGAAAACCTTGCCCACCTGCACCAGGTTGAAATCGACCAGGGCCTGCGTGATGAATTGCTCAAAGGCATGAACATCCAGCAGGAGGCCTTCCTGCTGCGCTTTGGCATTGATGAGGATATGCGTTCCGGGTACCAAACTATACTACCATATTCACAATCCGCTTGTGAACCACGATCACTTTTTTAGGTTCTTTGCCATCCAGGAATTTCAGGGTGTTCTCGTTCTTGCGCACTTCTGCCTCTACCTCTTCCACTGTTAAAGTGGCTGGCAATTCCAGGTTGAATTTTACCTTGCCGTTGAAAGATACCGGGTAGTTAATCGCATCATCCACCAGGTAAGCCTCGTTGAAATCCGGGAAAGGCGCGAGGGCAATGCTCTCACTATGACCCAGCTGCTTCCAGAGCTCTTCGGTGATGTGCGGCGCATAAGGCGACAGGCAGATCAATAAAGGTTCGAGCACCGCGCGCTTGTTGCATTTGGCTTCGGTGAGCTCGTTCACACAGATCATAAAATTACTGATGGAGGTATTGAAGGAAAAACGCTCGATGTCTTCGGTAATTTTTTTGATGGTTTTATGTAAGGTCTTTAATTCGCCTTTGGTTGGTTCATCGTTACTAACACTAAGCTGGTCGCTGAGCGAAGCCGAAGCGCCGGTTTGATAAAACAATCTCCACAGCTTTTTCAGAAAGCCATGAACACCCGTAATCCCGTTGGTGTTCCAGGGCTTGCTTTGCTCCAAAGGCCCTAAGAACATTTCGTATAAGCGGAGTGTATCGGCACCGTATTTTTCACAGATGTCGTCGGGGTTCACCACATTGTACCAACGCTTACTCATTTTCTCTACGGCTGTTTCGCAGATCAGCTTGCCGTTCTCCAACTCAAATTCCGTGTCTTTGAAATCATCCCTCCAGGCTCTCAATTTTTCGATGTCTACCGAATTGTTATCAACGATATTGACATCGATATGAATCAACGTTGTTTCATAATTCTTCTTCAGTCCAGCGGATACAATTTTGTTGCTATTGTTCACACGATGCACCAGGCAGGAGGTTCCTCCGATCATCCCCTGGTTGATCAGCTTCTTCGCCGGTTCATCCACGGCAATGTAACTCAGGTCTTTTAAGATCTTGGTCCAGAAACGCACATAGAGCAAATGCCCGGTGGCATGCTCGCTGCCTCCGATGTAGAGGTCTACCTGTTTCCAGTAATCCATTAATGGCTTATCCGCAAATTTTCCCTTGTTATGCGCATCCATGTAGCGCAGGAAATACCAGGAGCTTCCGGCCCAACCCGGCATGGTACTATATTCGTAAGGATATTTTTCCGTTACATTCCCCGCCCTTCGGGCACCCCCTCCCAAGGGGGAATAGAACCAGTCCTTCGCCCTGGCCAATGGCGGCTCACCGTCTTCGGTCGGCAAGTATTTATCGACTTCCGGCAATACCAAAGGCAGCTCACTGTCATCGAGCACGTAAGGAATGTCGTTTTTGTAATACACCGGGATCGGCTCTCCCCAATAGCGTTGGCGGCCAAACACCGCATCACGCAGGCGGTAATTCACCTTCCCTTTTCCAAGACCTTCTTTTTCAATTTCTGCAATCGCTTTTTTGATGGCCTCTTTCACTTCCAATCCGTCTAAAGACATCGAGTTTTTCATCTTGCCTTCCTTCTCTGTCCATGGCTCCCGGAGAAAGTCATGTTCACGTGTTGGCTCAATGACCTGGGTATAGCGGATATCAAAATGGTTGGCAAATTTATAATCACGCTCATCATGTGCCGGTACAGCCATCACCGCACCCGTTCCGTATCCTGCCAGCACATAATCTGCGATCCATATCGGCAGGATCTCTCCCGTCAATGGATGAATAAAATCCGTGCCGGTATATACGCCGGTGATCTTGTTCACGTCGGCCTGGCGCTCACGCTCACTGCGGTTCTTCGCTTTTGTGACATAGTCCTGCACTTCTTCTTTACGGTCTTCCTTTGTGAGCAAAGAGACCAACTCATGCTCCGGTGCAATGGCCACATAAGCCACGCCGTAAATGGTATCCGGCCTCGTCGTAAATACTTCAATGAAAGTTCCGCGATGACTATCCACCTCAAACTTCATGGAGCTTCCCTCGCTTCTGCCAATCCAGTTGCGTTGCGCTTCCTTCAAGCTGTCCGTCCAGTCGAGCTCATCAAGCCCGTCGAGCAAACGCTGCGCATAGGCTGTGATGCGCATGCTCCACTGTTTCATCATTTTGCGCTCAACAGGATGACCGCCACGCTCGCTCACACCGTCCTTGATCTCATCGTTGGCCAGCACGGTTCCCAGGGCAGGACACCAGTTTACAAAAGACTCCCCGAGGTAAGCCAGGCGAAAGTTCATCAGCACATCGCTGCGTTTTTTCTCGTCAAAATGTTTCCACTCCTCCGCCGTAAAGGCATTCAGGTCTTTTTCAACATCGCCGGTCAGAATATCATGGGTCGTTCCTTTGAAACCTTCTGTGGCAAAAATGTTGATCAATGTATCGATGTGCTCTGCTTTATTTGTGCGTGGATTATACCAGGAATTAAAAATCTGAATGAAGATCCACTGCGTCCATTTGTAATACTCAGAATCAGAGGTTCTGACTTCCCGGTCCCAGTCGAAGGAGAAGCCGATCTTGTCCAGCTGCTCACGGTAGCGTGCGATGTTTTGCTCGGTGGTGATTTTAGGGTGCTGTCCCGTTTGAATAGCATATTGCTCCGCCGGTAAGCCGAAGCTATCGTAGCCCATCGGGTGCAGCACGTTGAATCCTTTATGGCGTTTGTAGCGCGCGATAATGTCAGAGGCGATATAGCCGAGCGGGTGCCCTACGTGCAGGCCCGCGCCTGACGGATAGGGAAACATGTCCAATACATAATATTTGGGCTTCTCGCCGCCGTCTTTAGCGGCAAAGGTTTTGTGTGTTGCCCAGTATTCCTGCCACGTCGTTTCGATCTCCCTGAAGTTGTATTCCATAATGGTGTTTTTGCGAGGTGTAAAGATAGGATTTTTCACCTCAAAGGCGCAAAGATTTAGCAAAGACCGTAAAGGAATGAAATCAGGGCGTGCCTCCGCAAAGAGGCAGCGGAGTCGTGCTTTCCGTTACAATCTTTTGCCGGCACTTCGACTTCGCTCAGTGGCCGGCAAAAAGGATTTTCACTGCAATCACTCACGCAGGCTTATACCTCAATGGAAATTAAATCTTTCCACTTAAGTGAAGCCGCACGATGGACGAAGCTGAAATCCTTTACAGATACGGAGCTGTCACCCTAAGTGGAATTACCTGACGCCCCAAAACATTTTCAAACACAACAATCACTGATTTTAACACATAAGGCCCAAAATAAAAAACGCAAAGAATCTCTGCGGTCCTTTGCGTGCTTTTTCTTTGCGCTCTCTGCGGTTAATCCATTAATACTTGATTCCGGAAATGCCGATGTTCTCAATCGGGTGCCAGGTGGTTTTCACTTCCTGCAGATCGGTAATGTAGTAAGGCCCCTGCTCTTTCTCATCGTTCCAGTTCCTCACCCAGGTAAACACTCGCTTCACGTTCAGCGAGGCATTCTCGCCAATCACTTTATTAAACTCTTTTTCATCGTTGCAGTTGATCACCGCATTCACATCCATGTGCGAAGAAAAATGCGCATGCAATTCTTTCCGGTTGCCTGTCACAATATTCACCACACCGCCCGGAACGTCGCTGGTAGCAATCACTTCCGCAAAGGTAATGGCGCAGGTCGGTTTCGTTTCAGATGCCAGGACAATACAGGTGTTCCCTCCGGCAATGCAAGGGGCCAGTACAGACACCAGTCCCAGCAAAGCCGTCGATTCGTCGGCCATAATGGCTACGACTCCCATCGGCTCAGGCACTGAAAAGTTGAAGTGCGAGCTGGCCACAGGGTTCACCGCGCTGAACATTTGCTGGTATTTGTCGCACCAGCCGGCGTAATACACCAGGCGGTCGATACTTTGTTCTACTTCTTTTTTGGCAGCCGCTGCCGTGTAGCCCAGTTGCTTCAGCTCTTCCAGGAACTGCTCCTTACGCCCTTCCAGCATTTCGGCAATGCGGTACAGGATCTGCCCGCGGTTAAAAGCCGCCCTGCCGCTCCAGCCGCTGAACGCGCCACGTGCCGATACCACGGCATTCCTGAAATCTTTCCGGGATGATAAGCTCACATTCACCGTCATGTTGTTTTTCAATTTTAAAGGATAATACCGGCCGCTCTCCGTCCTCGGAAATGCCCCGCCAATAAAGATCTTGTATGTTTTTAAAACTTCTATTCTGTCCATTGTATGTGTGTTAGCCCTGTTCTGCTTCCCCTCTATCAAGAGGGGACTGAGGGGTGTGTTGTTCTGATTTGTTTTCTATGAATACTGATAAGGAATTTAAAACCAGGTCCAGGTTATTCCTGATTTCACCTTCGGAAAACCTTAATACCGTAAATCCTAATTTGTTTAATTCCAAATCTCTCAATCGATCTTTTTCCGTCTTAAAGTGGTGGCTATAACCATCTATTTCAATAATCAGCTTTAATTTGAAACAATAAAAATCAACGATATAATCCAGAATCGGTTTTTGCCGGTGAAAGTCAAACCCGTAACACTGTTTTCCTTTCAGTTTTTTCCACAGCAGAATTTCACCAGGAGTTGAATTGTTTCTCAATTCCCGGGCCTTTTCTTTCAAATATGGATTATAGGTGATTTTCAATGGTTGTGATTTTTTACACACCCCTTAATCCCCTCTTTTTAGAGGGGAGATAGAGGCATTCCTTCAAATATGACTCTCCGTAATTTTCAATTCGACTTTTCTAAATTATTTTATACCATATCAGGTTAACACAATTTTTCGTCTCTCATCCTTTGCGCACTCCGCGCCTTCTTTGCCTCTCTGCGGTTAATTAAAACTTAAGATACGGCATCAATCCATGCAATCCGCCTTCCCTGCCGAAGCCGCTTTCCTTATAGCCGCCGAAAGGAGAGGTGGGATCGAACTTGTTGTAAGTGTTTGCCCAGACAACACCCGCGCGTAATTTCGTGGTCATGTTGAAAATGCGGGAACCCTTGTCTGTCCACACACCGGCGCTCAATCCGTAAGGAATGTTATTCGCTTTTTCGATCACCTCCTCCACGGTGCGGAAGGTTTGGATCGCCAGTACCGGGCCGAAGATCTCTTCCTGTGAAATGCGGTGCGACTGCGAGGTATTTAAGAACAAGGTTGGCCTCACAAAAAATCCTTTCTTCGGAATGGAGCAGGAGCTCTGGTACATCTCGGCGCCTTCATTCACGCCAATCTTGAGGTATTCGTTGATCTTGTTCAGTTGCATTTTGGAATTGATGGCACCGATGTCGGTGTTCTTATCCAAAGGATCCCCTACGATCAGGGTTTCCAAACGGTCTTTCAATTTGCGGATCACTTCCTCGGCTACGCTTTCCTGCACAAATAAGCGGGAGCCTGCGCAGCACACATGGCCCTGGTTGAAAAAGATCCCGTTCACGATGCCTTCCACCGCCTGGTTGATCGGCGCATCTTCGAAAATGATATTCGCGGCCTTACCGCCTAATTCCAATGTCAGTTTCTTATCGGTCCCGGCAACGGCTTTCTGAATCCACTTGCCCACGTTGGTGCTGCCGGTAAAGGCAATCTTATCCACATCTTTATGATTCACAATAGAAGCGCCTACCGGTCCGTGGCCGGTGATGATATTCACCACGCCATCCGGCAATCCGCTCTCCTGGATGATCTCCGCCAGCTTCAAAGCTGTCAGCGAAGTGGTTTCTGCCGGCTTCAGTACAACGGTATTTCCCGTGGCAAGGGCCGGTGCTATTTTCCAGGCGGCCATCAACAAAGGAAAATTCCAGGGAATGACCTGCCCCGCTACCCCCAGGGATTTCGGGTTGCGGTTCGGAAAGGCATACTCCAATTTGTCCGCCCAGCCTGCGTAATAGAAGAAGTGGTTGGCTGCCAGAGGCACATCGATGTCGCGGCTCTCACGGATGGATTTTCCGCCGTCCATCGTTTCAATCACCGAGAGCTCACGAGCCCTTTCCTGGATCAGGCGCGCAATGCGGTAAATGTATTTCGCACGCTCTTTGGCCGGCATCTTGCTCCAGGTTTTGTCGTAAGCGCTGCGGGCGGCTTTCACCGCGGTGTCCACGTCCTTCTCATTCGCTTCCGCGATCGACGCAATTTTTTCTTCCGTAGCCGGATTGATGGTATCGAAATATTTCCCCGAGCCCGGCTTCACGAATTTGCCATTGATGAACAGCTCATACTGCTTTTGCAAACGGATATGGTCTGTGGATTCCGGAGCCGGAGCGTATTTCCAGTCGGTGAAGTACTCGGGTTTTTTAATGTCTTTTTTTGCCATGAGTATAATTTTTGAATGATTGATTTAATTCACTAAATCAATCATTCTTCCATTCTGTAATTAATCAATTGATATATAGTCCTTACTGAAATAAACGCCCCGGGCTTCTTTCTCCAGTTGCAGGATCAGATCGTTTGCCAGGGAGCTCGCGCCGAAGCGGAACCATTTGTTATCGAGCCAGGCGCTCCCCAGCGTTTCATGCAGCATCACCAGGTATTGAATGGCGCTTTTCGCGGTGCTGATACCTCCCGCAGGCTTCATGCCAACCATGATGCCGGTCTTGAAATAGTAATCCTTGATGGCATCCAGCATCACCAGCGTTACGGGCATCGTTGCTGCCACGCCGATTTTCCCGGTCGAGGTTTTGATAAAATCCGCCCCGGCATAAATGGCGATGTCGCTCGCGCGGCGCACATTATCGAGCGTGGAGATTTCACCGGTCTCGAAAATCACCTTTAAACGCGCCTCGTATTTCTTACACAGGTCCTTAATCGCCGCGATCTCATCAAATACAAAGCTGTCGTTACCTTTCAGGAACTCGCCCCGGCTGATGACCATGTCGATCTCGTCGGCTCCGTTTTCCAAAGCGAACTTCGTATCCAGGAGCTTGATCTCCCTGGTAGAATTACCGCTCGGAAAAGCGGTGGATACAGAAGCGACTTTCACCTTGCTGCCTTTCAGGGCTTCTCTGGCCGTTTTCACCATCGTGGGGTAGACGCATACCGCCGCCGTCGTTGGCAGATCGGGCAGCGCATCGTGCGGATGCATAGCCTTGTAGCACATCTGCTTCACTTTGCCTTCCGTATCCTTCCCTTCCAGGGTGGTGAGGTCGATCATATTCAGGGCCAGTTTCAATGCCTGTACCTTACTCCCTTTTTTAATGCTTCGTGTATTAAAACGGGCCACCCGTTCTTCAATGCCTACCTGGTCAACCGTGGGGCTGCTTCTAAAATCGTATGCCATGTTAATATTAATTAATTCCCGATTATTCAATCAAAAATACTATAATTAATTGTATTTTTAACTCTTAAATTTCTCTTTCTTTGGGCGACTCCCGCAATATATTTTCAGGTCAGAGCCAACAGGTAAGTTCTGATGATAAAGAGCGTATGCTTTCACAGAAAGGCCTGGTGATCTGGATGACCGGCTATTCCGGTTCGGGTAAAACGACCCTGGCTTACGGCCTCGAGAAAAAGCTCTTCGATACAGGTATCCTCACCGCCGTTCTGGATGGCGACATCCTGCGACAGGGGCTTACCAGCGACCTGGGCTTCAGCCATGAGGCCCGCGCAGAGAATGTGCGCCGTACAGCCGAACTGGCCAAGCAGCTGGCCACTTGCGGCGTGGTGGTCATCTGTAGCCTTATCACACCTACCAATGCGCTGAGAGAGCTGGCTGCCGGCATTCTCAGCAAGCAGCGTTTTATCCTCTACCACATTGCCACTCCGCTCGATATCTGTGAAAAACGCGATGTGAAAGGCCATTATGCCAAAGCGCGGGCCGGGCAGATCAAAGAATTTACCGGCGTATCCAATCCTTTTGAAGAGCCGCAAAACGCTCAGTACACGATCAATACAGAAGGACAGAGCGTGGGAGAAAGCCTGCAGGCCATGTTTGATCATCTGTTTCCTTTAATCAAAATCTGATGTTTGCTATCTGCGATAAAATCATTCAGAAAAACAAACTCAAGCCGCACAGAAGACTGTTCGGTAATTATACCTTTTCCTGCTTCGAAGATATGGCACTCATCCCGAAGGATGACTGGGATCTGGCAATCAAAGATCATAATACCTTCCTTTCCTTTTCTTACCTCAGCATCATTCATCAGCAACGAACAGAGAATTTCCGGTTTCGTTACGTGATCATCTACAATCATCAAAAACCGGTGGGTGTGGTCTATTTCCAGATCAACGATTTTTCGGCTTCCTTGTTCGGGGAGCTCATTGCCCACCAGATCAGTGAGCTGCAAAGCAAGCGGGCTTCCGTTTTCAGGAAATACATCCAGCACAGCGAAAACGAAACCATCATGCGCCTGGTAACCTGCGGCAATAATTTCATCAGCGGCGAGCATGGATTTTACCTGGACATCAACAGCCGGAAAATTAAATTCAAATTACTGGAAGGCGTGATTGATGCCGTGGCCCGCGAGGAAAAGCTGCGTGGCAAGATCTCCGCTATCCTTGTAAAAGATTTCTATGAGGAAGGCTTCGGCGATAAGGACTGCTGGTACTGCACCAAGTTCATCCACTTCAACGTGGAGCCGAATATGATCATCGATCTGCCCGAAGGCGTCAGCAGCCTCACAGACTACATCAACTGCTTTTCCAAAAAATACCGCAACCGCGCCAAAGGCATTTTAAAAGCAAGTGCCACCCTTCACAAAAAAAGATTGACAACCGAAGAGATCATCGCCTATAACGATACCTTGTACGAGCTCTACATGCATGTGTTCAGACAAGCCAAGTTCAAGCTGGCCCATTTATCGAAAAATTATTTTTCGGATGTAGTGAAAGCAGAAGCGAATCTGTTTTATATAGATGCCTGGTTTCTTGACGGCAAAATGCTTTCCTTTGCCAGCGGCTTCTACCTCCCCACGGAAATCGAAGCACATTACATCGGCTTCGATTATGCCATCAATAAGGACTACGAGCTCTACCAGAATATTCTTTACAGTTATATCGAAGAGGCCATTGCCGCCAAAAAAGCAAGTATCAATTTAGGACGGACTGCTTCCGAAATTAAAACGACGGTCGGCGCCAAAGCCCACGAGCTCATCTGCTACATCAAGCCACAGAACACGGTTTCCAAGCTTATCCTGAAACCTTTCATGCAATTCCTGCAACCTACGGAATGGATTCCGCGAAATCCGTTTAAGGAGGAATAAACTTTATCACTCTTCTCCAGCCATTTTTCGATACACCTCCTTCAGTCGACCACCCGAAGTGACAAAATGGCTATCGGTCAGTTCGAGTGATTTTTGACTGCCTCCTGCAAAAATCGTATCGAGAACAACCGGAGAAACACCTGCCTTTATCTGCTTTTCAAAAAAAAAGAGCGCCCTTTCAGACGCTCTTTTCCAGAAATAATAACAATCTAACAGATTAGTTGTTTGTTAAGTATTCAGCAACACCTTTGTGGTCTGCTTTCATACCTTCTTTGCCTTTGCTCCAGTTAGCAGGACAAACTTCACCTTTTGTTTCAAAATATTGTAAAGCATCTACCATACGCAGTGCCTCTTCCACGTTACGTCCCAGGGGAAGGTCGTTGATGAGCTGATGACGCACCACACCTTCTTTATCGATCAGGAACAAGCCACGGAAAGCGATCATTTCGCCGGTAGCGATCAGGTTCCCTTGATCATCCACATCATAATCTCCGGATAAAGTATCGAAATTAATAGAGATGATTTTAGTCGTGTCGGCTACAATCGGGTAGGTAATCCCTTTGATACCGCCGTTGTTTTTATCCAGCTGTAACCAGCCCCAGTGGCTCTGCTCTGTATCGGTGCTGCAGCCTACTACAGCGCAACCGCGTTTTTCGAACTCTCCCAGTTTCTCCTGGAAGGCATGTAATTCCGTCGGGCAAACGAACGTGAAATCTTTCGGGTAAAAGAAAAATACCACATGTTTTTTTCCTAAATACTGATCCAAAGAGAAATCCTCAACGATCTCCTCGCCGTTGATCACGGCTGCTGCCTTAAATGAAGGGGCTTTTTTTCCTACTAGTGCCATATAATTGATGTTTTATGAGTTTATAAATTGCGTGTGCAATATTAATGATTTAATACCAACCTTCTAACGCCCGGAAAGTGAAAAAGTTCATAATGTGTTAGAATTTTGCCCGTTTTTAAAAATTTTATCGGTTAATTTTGTGGTTTCTAACCCAAAACCACAGACTTTATGGCCATAGCACCAGGACAACCCGCTCCGGATTTCAAATTATTCAACACCGAAAAAAAAGAAATTTCCTTATCCGATTTTAAAGGGAAGAATCTCGTGATCCTCTTTTTCCCGCTTGCCTTTACCGGTGTATGTACTGCCGAGCTTTGCAGCGTGCGCGACAATTACAATATCTATAGTTCACTGAATGCCGAAGTCGTAGGCATCTCCATTGATTCCCTGTTCAGCCTCGGTAAATTCAAACAGGAGCAAAACTATAATTTCGATTTGCTGTCGGATTTCAATAAAACAGTCGCCAAAGCCTACGATTCCCTGTATGAGACCTTTGGCTTCGGGATGCTGGGTGTTACGAAACGTTCGGCTTTTGTTATCGACAAAAACGGTATTATCCAATATGCAGAGATCCTCGAAGATGCCGGAAAACAGCCGGATTTCGACAAGATCAAAGCAACCCTGGAAAAGATTTAATAACCGTCATTGCGGAGAGGAAAGACGAAGCCATCTGTTCAGCAGTTGGGATGGTTTCGCTGCACTCCGCTTCGCTCGCCATGACGAAACACAACGATGCTAAAGTCCTATTTTGATAAAACCCTCATAGAAGCCGGCTGCGACGAAGCCGGGCGCGGCTGCCTGGCCGGCCCTGTATATGCGGCTTCGGTGATCCTACCGAAAAAGTACCGGAACAAATGGCTCGACGATAGCAAAAAGCTAACAGACAAAGATCGCTACGAATTGCGCCCCGAGATAGAAGAAAAGGCTATCGCCTGGGCGGTAGGTGTGGTGAGCAACACAGAGATCGACGAGATCAATATTTTAAAAGCCTCGTTCCTGGCGATGCACCGCGCCATCGACCAGCTCTCGCAGGAGCCAGAGTTGCTGCTCATCGACGGCAACCGCTTTACTCCTTACAAACAAAAGCCGCATCACTGTATTATCCAGGGCGATGGCAAATACCTCAGCATTGCGGCAGCCAGCATTTTAGCCAAAACGTACCGCGATGATTTTATGAAGGAAGCTGCCAAAGCCCACCCGCACTACGGTTGGGAAAGAAATATGGGCTATCCTACCAGGCAGCATCGCGAGGCGATCCGGGTCCATGCCACAACACCCCTGCACCGCATGACCTTTCAGCTGCTGCCTGGCCAGCTGGAAATGGAGCTTACGATGGAAGAGTAAGCTATTTATTTTTTCTAAATTACCACAGACATGGAATTCATCAACCCTGAACTCAGCCACTATTGTGAAACACACAGCAGCGAAGAATCGGAAATCCTGAAGAAGCTGAACCGTGAAACGCACCTCAAAGTGGTATCGCCCCGCATGCTCAGCGGGCATCTGCAGGGACGCTTTTTAAGCTTCATCAGCAAATTGCAAAAGCCTGAGCTGATTGTAGAGATCGGCACCTATACCGGCTATTCAGCGCTTTGCCTGGCAGAAGGCTTAGCGAACAACGGGAAGCTTATCAGCATCGATGTGAACGAGGAAACTTCCGCCTTTGCGAAGTCCTTCATTCAACAAACGGAATACGCCTCCCAGATAGAGCTGGTGCTGGCCGACGCCAAAGACTATATTCCAACAATAAGCAGCGCCATAGACCTGGTGTTTATTGACGCCGATAAAAAAAATTACCTGAATTATTTTCACCTGGTGATCGACAAGCTCAAACCCGGCGGACTCATCATTGCCGATAATGTGCTCTGGAGCGGAAAGATCACCATGCCGGAAAGCGCGATGGACCGTGAAACCCTGGCCCTGCATCAATTCAACACATTGGTGCAGCAGGATGCGCGGGTAGAAAACATCCTGCTGCCCATCAGAGATGGCCTGATGGTGGTGAGGAAAAAATAAAAACGATGCCCCGCAGATCTCGCTGATCTGCGCAGAAAATAGCTTTACGATTCATTTAAATTTATACCTTTAATAAGATATCAGATCTTCGCCATCTGCAGGACAATTTAAAATAATCATGAAAACATTACATGTCGTTATTACAGGCGCTACCGGGATGGTAGGCGAAGGCGTTCTTTTCGAATGCATGGAAAACCCCTTGGTAGAGCGCATTCTGATTGTGACCCGTAAGCCTTCGGGCGTTTCACATCCCAAAGTGAAGGAGATCATTCACCAGGATTTTTCGAATGCGGAGCCCATCAAAGAGCAGCTCAAAGGCTATAACGCCTGTTTTTTCTGCCTCGGCGTGTCATCCGTAGGCATGAAGGAAGATGAGTATTATGCGCTTACCTATACGCTTACGCTTGGCTTTGCCAAAACCCTCAGCGAGGCCAGCCCGGAAGTAACCTTCTGTTATGTATCCGGTGCCAATACCGACAGTACGGAGAAAGGCCGCAGCATGTGGGCACGTGTGAAAGGTAAAACGGAGAACGACCTGGCGAAGCTGCCTTTCCGGGCAACTTATAATTTCCGGCCGGGGATGATGAAGCCTACCCAGGGACAGAAACATGTGTTACCGGCTTACAAGTATGTCGGCTGGCTTTATCCTGTCATCAAAGCCTTGTTCCCGAAGGCGGCCTGCACCATCAAAGAAGTCGCTTTGGCGATGGTCCATGTAGCAATGCACGGTTATTCCAAAAAGAACATGGAAGTAAGCGATATTATGGCGATGGCGAAAATCACTGCCTGATTGACCATCAATCCCTTGCTTTCGGGAGCCTCAGTCGCCGGATTAATGCTGTGCTTCGTTTAAGCATCATACGTCAATTCCCGGATCAGCTCCTGGTATTGCGGGTATTCTTCCGAAAGTGTTTGCCTGTCTGCCAGAACAAAATCTTCAAAATCAAATCCGGGCGCTACCGTGCAGCCTACCAATGAAAAGCCACCGGGCACTTCGCAACGCGAGCCGAACCAGCTGCCCGCTTTCACCACGCATTGAAACGATTCTCCCTTTTCCAGGTCTTTTCCCAACACGTGGGTGATGAGTCTTCCCTCAGAGCTGATCTCATACACATGCAAGGTATCGCCTTCATAAAAGTGCCAGAGCTCATCGGAGGCAATCCGGTGCAGGGCGCTGAACTGCCCCTCTTTCAACAAAAAATAAATAGCCGTCGATGCATTCCGGTTTCCCTTAAATTCCGCTGGAAGGTTCTCCTTTGCCATACTCATATCCGAGCGGTAAGTTTCCCGGAAAGCGCCACCCTCGATGTGTGTGCTGAGCTGTAGCTTTTCAATGTAATACGCCGCATGTTTCATGGCCCTAAATTTAGAGCTTTAAAAGAGGGTTTTTATGAAAACTCATCAACAAAAACAAATGGTTTTTAGGGTAATTCCCTATCTTTGAGCCTTCAATTTCCGGCTTTACTGAAAAACAACCTCATACTTATGAAATACTCCGAACAACTCGCCTCCGTTGATGACGCAAAAAATTTAGGCTTACTTCCTGAAGAATACGACAAGATCAAAGAAATTCTGGGCCGCACGCCTAATTTCACGGAGGTAGCAGTGTTTTCGGTAATGTGGAGCGAGCATTGCTCTTATAAAAACTCGATTACCTGGCTGAAAACCTTACCGAAAGACGGTCCGCACATGCTGGCCAAGGCCGGTGAGGAAAACGCCGGTTTGGTAGATATCGGCGAGGGCCTCGGCTGTGCCTTCAAGATTGAATCGCATAACCACCCGAGCGCCCTGGAACCCTACCAGGGAGCGGCAACCGGCGTGGGCGGCATCAACCGCGATATCTTCACCATGGGCGCACGTCCGATTGCCCAGTTAAATTCTTTACGCTTCGGCGACCTTAACTCTGCCAAAACCCAATGGCTGGTGAAAGGTGTGGTAAAAGGCATCGGCGATTACGGCAATGCGTTCGGCATTCCAACCGTTGGCGGCGAGGTATTTTTTGATGAGTGCTATAATGTCAACCCATTGGTAAACGCCATGAGCGTGGGCCTGGTGAAACAGGGAGAAACGGTAAGCGCCACCTCTTACGGTGTAGGAAATCCTGTGTTTATCGTGGGCTCTTCTACCGGTAAAGACGGGATTGCAGGTGCTTCCTTTGCGAGCAAGGACATTACCGAAGAATCAGCAAAGGATCTTCCATCCGTTCAGGTAGGCGATCCTTTCCAGGAGAAACTTTTATTGGAGGCCACGTTAGAAGTCATCAAAACCGGCGCTGTTATTGGCATGCAGGACATGGGTGCGGCGGGCATCACCTGCTCTACTTCCGAAATGAGCGCCAAAGGCGAGCACGGTATGAACATCTGGCTGCACAAAGTACCGACACGCCAGGCAGGCATGCATCCTTTCGAGATCCTGTTATCCGAGTCGCAGGAGCGTATGCTGGTCGTGGTACAGAAAGGCAAGGAAGAAGCCGTGAAAAAAGTGTTCGACAAATGGGACCTCAACTGCGAGCAAATCGGCGAAGTAACCGAAGGCGGAACCCTGAAATATTACATGCATGAAGAGCTGGTAGCCGAAATCCCTGCCGATGTATTGGTATTGGGTGGCGGAGCACCGGTTTACAAAAGAGATTATAAAGAACCTGCTTACTACGCAGAATTTAAAAAATTTGATATTGCTTCTGTAGCAGAACCGAAAGACCTGAAACCGGTGATGCAGTTCCTGGCAAAGCATCCTAACCTGGCCAGCAAGCGCTGGGTTTACAACCAGTACGACAGCATGGTGGGCACCATCAACATGAGCACCAACAAGCCGAGCGATGCCGCCATCGTGAATATCAAAGGCAGCAAAAAAGCATTGGCCATGACGGTTGACTGCAACTCGCGCTATGTGAATGCCGATCCGGAAGTGGGCTGTGCCATTGCCGTGAGCGAAGCGGCCCGTAACATTGTGTGCAGCGGCGGCGCTCCGAGCGCGGTAACCAACTGCCTGAACTTTGGGAACCCTTACAACCCGGAAGTATACTGGCAGTTTGTGGGCTCCATCAAAGGCATGGGCAAGGCCTGCGAAAAATTCAAAACCCCGGTAACCGGTGGCAACGTGAGCTTCTACAACCAGTCGAGCTACGAAGGCCCTGTGTTCCCTACACCAACGATCGGTATGATCGGTTTGCTGGAGGATAAAGCCCTGCAAACCACCCTCGACTTCAAAGCCGAAGGCGATGTGATCTACCTGGTGGGCGAAAGCAAGAATGACATTTCTTCCTCTGAGTATTTATATAGCTACTGTCAGGTGAAGGCCTCGCCTGCGCCGTTCTTCGACCTCGACACAGAGTTCAATGTACAGAACGCGATCAGCAGCCTCATCAAAAACAAGCTCGTACAATCGGCACACGATGTGAGCGATGGCGGCCTGTTCATGAACTTACTGGAAAGCGCGATGGCAAGCGGCTCAGGCTTCGAGATCACTACCGATGCTTCCTTCCGCAAAGATGCTTTCCTGTTTGGCGAAGCACAAAGCCGCGCGGTGATCAGTACCACAGCCTCCAACAGCGCTGCGCTCGAAGCAGAGCTCAATAAGCAGCATGTTGTATTTACAAAGCTGGGTACCGTAAAAGGCAATACCCTTGTTATCGACGGTATAAATTACGGGCCTGTAAGCGAGTATAAATACGCATTTGATACCAGCATTGAAGGCTATCTGAATTAAATTTTTAGTTTTTGTATTGATTAATCCGCCAAAATCATATCTTGGCGCCTGTAATAATTACGTGCATTGTTCTTTCTGTATTCTCCCCCACATTTGAGTTTAAACATTTATTATCACCGCGTATGAAGCTGGAAGAGGAACTAAGAACAGAAAAATTTAAAACAGAGCAGCAGAGAGCTGCATTGAGTATTTTATTTACCGCCAACTGGATAGAAGAGCACACCAATGAGTGCTTCAAGCAGTTCGGCATTTCGCAGGAGCAATACAATGTGCTCAGGATTCTGAAAGGCCAGAAAGACAAACCCGCCAATTTATCGACCGTACAGGAGCGCATGATTCACCGCATGAGCAATGCCACGCGCCTGGTTGAAAAATTAAAGCAAAAGGGTTATGTGAACCGTGTGACCTGTGAGGATAACCGCCGGAAAGTAGAGATCACCATTACAGATCAGGGCCTGGCCTTGCTGGAACAGATCGATCCGAAGCTGGCCAAAACAGAGGTGGATATCTTTCATAAGCTCAATGAGCAGGAGATCAGGGAAATCGGACTTTTATTGGACAAAGTACGGAGCTGAATACTCCCAGGTACCGGATTTGAAACCGTACAATGTTAAATAGCGTTAACAACATTTGTATATACAATAATTGTTATTACATTTACATAACATTTAAAATTACAGACTATGGCAAAACATGTTTTCCATTCCGCAGATACCAGGGGCCACGCGAATCATGGCTGGCTCGATGCGCACCACTCTTTCAGCTTTGCAGGCTACCAGAACCGCGACCGCATGCACTTCGGCGTGTTGCGTGTGCTCAACGATGATAAAATTGCCGGAGGCATGGGCTTTGGCGCGCATCCGCACGACAATATGGAGATCATCACCATCCCGCTCGAAGGGCAGCTCCTGCACAAAGACAATATGGGCAACGAGGGAGAAGTGTTGGTTGCAGGCGATGTACAGGTGATGAGCGCCGGAACAGGCGTGGTACACAGCGAGTACAACAATGGCAAGGCAGACCTGAAGTTATTACAGATCTGGCTGTTTCCCAACAAACAAAACATGTCTCCGCGCTACGGGCAAATCTCGTTGAGCCCTGCCGACCGCGAAAATAAATTCCAGCAAATCCTTTCTCCGAACGAAAACGATGAAGGGGTGTGGATCCACCAGGATGCCTGGTTCTTCCTGGGCAAATTCGGGAAAGACCGCACAGAGCACTATAGCATCAAACGTAAAGGAAACGGCGTGTATGCCTTTGTGATCAGCGGAAGCGCCAGCATCAACGGACAAGAGCTGAAAACACGCGATGCATACGGCATCTGGGACACCGACGGGTTTGATATTAAAATCCAGGATGACAATACGGAGATCCTGTTGATGGATGTACCGATGGAACTGCCTTTTTAAAAATTACCGTATAAAAACAAACACGCCTTGTCACTTCGGGCGCCGTCGGGAAGTAAAGGCGTGTTTATGATTTTTTCTCAACTACTGTCCCGTGACGTCGAGAGCCCCTGTCACTAAGTCACGTCTCAATGTTAGGAAATACAGGAATGACACCAATCGTCATTCCGGCAATCAGCAGCAGCACAGGATAAGGAATTTTAATCCTGCTGGCAATTGAAAACCTGCCTCATAAACGGGTTATTTTTATTTCAATATTTGCGTACATTCGGTAAATTATTTTCTGTATGAAAGCCCTTTTACTGCTTCCAGCCTTCCTCCTGAGCATAACCCTGACGCAGGCACAAACCAACACCGACCTTTCTGTTTCGCTTATCGGAAAACTCCAGCGGGCGCAGTACGACAGTTGCCAGACGATGTTTGATACTGTCGTCAGCAATAAGATCAATGCCGATATGATGAGGCAGATCTGGGAAAGCATGCCGCGTTACATGGGCGAGTACCAGTCTTATGGCGAGATCCGGACAGAAAAAAGAGACTCGACGGAGAGCGTCTTTGTTCGTTGCCATTTCGCCAAAACCAAAATGGACCTGCAGCTGACGTACAACCGCCAACAAAAGATCATCGGCATTTTTTTCCTGCCGCCGAAGAATACTTCATCTTACAGCTACCCGGAGTATTATAAGGCGCATAAGTTCTACGAATCGAAGATCGTGCTCAAATCGGGGAAGTATGAGCTTCCGGGAGTACTCTGCATTCCGAACAACGTTAAAAATCCGCCGGTAGCTGTTTTGCTGGCAGGCTCCGGGCCTAATGACAAGGACGAATCCATCGGACCGAACAAACCTCTGAAAGACATCGCTGTGGGGCTGGCCTCCAACGGCATTGCCAGCATCCGCTATGATAAGCGGACACTGGCTTACGGAAAAGAACTGGCGGCACAAACGGATTTCGGCATTACAGAAGAAGTAATTGAAGATGCGGCGAGCGCCGTAAACATGATCCGCAAAAACCCCCTGATGAAAGACTCCAAGATCTATATCATCGGCCATAGCCTTGGCGCCATGTGTGCGCCGCTGGTGGCTTCCAAAACAAAAGCCGATGGCGTCGTCATGCTGGCCGGAAACGCCCGCCCGCTGGAAGACCTGATCGTAGAGCAATACCGCTACCTGTATGGTGCCGACCGGCAAAAGGGAGAAGACGATCCGGAGGTGAAAAAGATAGCAGCGAAAGCGGCTGTGGTAAAAGATGCCAAAGCCTTGAAAGCCGCCAAGCCGGAAGAGTTGCCATTAAACCTTCCTGCTCCTTACTGGCAGTCGCTTAATGCATACAAACAAGTGGAAACCGCTAAAAAACTGAAGCAGCCTATGCTGGTATTGCAGGGAGCGCGCGATTACCAGGTAACGATGACGGATTTTGATCTCTGGAAAAAAGCATTGGGCGATCAAGCTAAGAACACCTTCATTTCTTACCCTGCACTGAATCATCTCTTTCTGAAAGGCGAAGGGAAATCCATGCCTTCGGAATATGAAGCGCAGGGAAATGTGGAAGAGAAAGTCGTGACAGACATCTGCGATTGGATCAAGACGCACTAACATGAGAAGCACCCTTCTTAAATTCCTGGCTTTGTGTTTTGGAATGAGCCTTGCTTCCTGCACCACGTTTTATACCAGGCATTACACCAAAGGCCTGTTTTATGATGGCCTTCCTCAGCGGGCACGCCCGGCTCTCCACACGGAAAATCAGGAGCCGGTGGCGCTGAAGGCAAAAGACAGATCACAGATCAGCGCCCCTAAAGATCGGCTGCCCGAAGAAAAGATCGCCCTGCAGGAAAAGACAGGGCATCGCCTACTCCCTGAAAACAGAGCATCTTCCGCCAGGCCGAAAGGTATAAAGCCCCACCGGACGTTCTCTTCTCCAGGGCTGAAAAAAGTGTTGAAGCCCATCAACAAGCATATCCATGCTGCCCAACATGCAGATCCTGTAATCGGCAAAGCCGCCTTCTATATCCTGGCGCTGGTACTGGCCGTTGGCATCGTGGCCCTCGCTATCTATTTCCTGCCGTCCATCCTGCTCCCGGCGCAGGTAGTTACCACCTTCTCCACCATCCTGCTGATCGGCGTCATTGTCGTGCTCTGCGTGTTTGCCTTTCTGATCTATACCCTGATCAACCTGCTCATCGATCTTTTTAAGCACAAAAAAACTCCGGAGGAGGAAGAGCTTTAAGAGATTTAAATTCCTAAAAACCAATTAATTAAAAGTTTCTTCTGATTTGCTGTAACTTTTCTGCGAAGGGAAGCGTCCTATGTTCAAAATCTGCAGAAAGCGAATAGTCAATCACCTTATTTAAAATATAGATCATGAAACAATTTATTTTATCTTCTCTTGTCCTCATCGGCCTGAGCAGCACAGCACAAACCAATCAGCAAAAAAGAGAGATCGCTCCTTTCACAAAACTGGAAGTATCTGGCGCCACTTCCGTTTTCTTTACCCCGGGCGACTCCAGCAGCCTGACCGTGATGGCCGGTGAATCCGAAATTAAAAATGTGCAAACCACCGTCGAGAACGGCGTGCTCGGCATCCAGAGCAAAGGAACCTTCAGGTCGACGGTCAAAGTCTATGTGACCGGCCCTTCCCTGAAAGAGATTACAGCCACCGGCGCTTCCAAAGTGAGCATTGTGGATACGCTGAAAGCTGAAACCCTGGACATCAATGTGACGGGAGCCAGCAGTGTGAAAGGCCCTGTCAAAACAGGCACTGTGAATGTTTCGGCAAGCGGCGCTTCTGTCGTGGAACTGGCAGGCAGCACGAAAGCCTCCCAAAATACGATTAGCGGAGCTTCCTCATTAAAGGCTTATGACCTGCTTTCCGAAAATACGCGCATCACCACCTCAGGCGCTTCCAGTGCCAAGGTTTATGCCTCACAAAAGATCACCGCTGATGCCACCGGTTCCAGCTCCGTGAAATTCAAGGGTAATCCTGATGACGTGAGCGCCGAAGCCTCGACCTCTTCCTCCATTGCAAGGGTTGTGGATGACTCCGTTTCAAAAAACAACACCGACTCTAAAGATTCTACCACCATTAACCTCCGCAAAAAGAAATTCATCATCATCGACAAAGACCTCGACATTGATACGCATCGCAGCGGCGACGACGATGACTTCCACAACTGGGCGGGTTTTGGGATCGGCGTGAACGGATGGACGACTCCCGGTGGAAATTTCAATTTGCCTAAAACTCAGAAATACATGGAGCTGGATTATGGCAAGTCACTCAACTTCCAGTTGAACCCTTTCGAAAAAGACATCCACATCTATAAAAATTATGTTAACCTGGTCGTGGGTCTGGGCTTTGAATGGAGCCAGTACCAGTTCAGCAACAAAACCACCCTGAACCCCGACAGCAGCTATACCTTCGGCACCATCGACTCCAGCAACCTCTATAATTACAAAAAGAACCGCTTTAAAACCACCTTTGTGAACGTACCGCTCCTGTTGGAATTCAATACCAACAAAAATCCGGATAAGGCCTTTCACGTTGCCTTCGGTGTGATCGGTGGCTACAGGCTCGGATCCCGCACCCGCCAGGTGCTGGAAGACGACGGCCTCGATCTCAAACTGGTACGCAAAGACAGCTATAACATGAATCCATTCCGCTTAAATGCACATGCCAGCGTGGGCTACAGAAACTTCACCCTGTACGCCGACTATGCCATGACCCCTTTGTTTGTAAATGGTAAAGGACCTGAACTCTATCCCTTCACCTTTGGTGTAAAATTGATTTCCTTTTAACCGATAGTTTTTGTTTTTTTATACGAGCAACGAAAAAACAATTTACCATTCAAACAAGTAAAGCCCTTCTGATTGATAGCAGAAGGGCTTTTTTAATAAGACCCGGGAATTGAGAGGCGACCGCCGAAGCAAAAATCCGTTGGTCGAACTCATCCCGCCGCAGGGCAGGATTTCTTAACAATACATGATTCTTGTAGGGAGATTAAGTCCGGAAAGGCTTTTATCTGATTGAAACAAAGTACCGGATGAGTAAAACTACAATCTTAAAGATTAAACAGCTAAAACCTAAAGAAAATTGGCAAAGGCAGGGCAAATTGGAATGTGATTAACTAAATCGAATCATGGAACAAATTCTGACCACTTATCAAGTGAAAGCCGCCACTTATGAGTTCGCTATTTTAAATCGCGGATAGTGGTTGTAATTTTACACTACGTTCTTTATCATAGGTTTTGTTTAGTTTAAACCAAAAAGAAAGCTGCTGTACTTTAACGGGGATGGGTACGGCAGCTTTTTTCGTTTACGCCTGTTTGAGACGCGGTTTTGCGGATAGCTAAATAAAAATGTCCCTTTTCTTCTGATGTATGCTTTTGGGCGTCCGGGCGCGCTTTACGCTGCAATCTTTTGCCGCTCATTGAGCGAAGTCGAGATGCGGCAAAAGGATTTCCGCTACAATCGCTGACGCAGACAACCCCGGATGAAAACCAGCCTCAAACGGTGCCGATTAAGCTTAAACCAGTTTATGCTCCACCAGGTACTCGGCGATCTGTACCGCATTGGTTGCAGCCCCTTTCCGGAGGTTATCCGATACGATCCACATGTTCAGTGTTTTTGGCTGCGTTTCATCGCGGCGGATCCTTCCCACAAATACATCGTCTTTGTCGTGTGCGGTCATCGGCATAGGATATACCTGCCTCGCCACATCATCCTGCAAAACGATGCCTTTTGTGTGGCGCATGATGTTAAAGATATCTTCCACGTCGAATTCGTTTTCAAACTCAATGTTCACACTTTCGCTGTGGCCGCCCATCACCGGGATCCGGACCGTGGTGGCTGTCACGCGGATAGAATCATCGCCCATGATCTTCTTTGTTTCATTCACCATTTTCATTTCTTCCTTGGTATAGCCGTTTTCCGTAAACACGTCGATCTGCGGAATGGCATTCATGTCTATCCTGTACTTATAAGCCATTTCGCCCGTAATACCCGAGCGTTCGTTCATCAGCTGGTCAACCGCTTTGACACCCGTGCCTGTGACCGACTGGTAAGTGGAAACGACCACGCGCCTGATCTTGTATTTCTGGTGCAAAGGATTTAAAGCAACCACCATCTGGATGGTAGAGCAATTGGGATTGGCAATGATCTTATCGGAAACACCCAGCACAGCAGCATTCACTTCAGGTACCACCAGTTTTTTGTCGGGGTGCATGCGCCAGGCCGACGAATTGTCGATGACGGTAATGCCTGCTTCTGCAAATTTCGGCGCCCACTCCAGCGAGGTGCTGCCACCTGCAGAGAATAAGGCAATCTGCGGTTTCGCATCGATCGCAGCCTGCATGGAATGCACGGTATAAGGCTTTCCTTTGTACACGACCGTCTTACCAACCGATTTTTCGGAGGCTACCGGGATCAGCTCCGTCAACGGAAAATTACGCTCTGCCAGAACTTCCAGCATTTTTGTCCCTACCAGGCCTGTTGCGCCTACTACTGCTACCTTCATGATGTGATGTGTAAATGTGATCGTGTGTGAATAGACATCAAAAGTGTTAAATTATTTGCAATCAAAAAAATTTACTAACTTGGTTTTTAAATAAATTTATGAAGATCAACCGTATTCTTACATTCCTCGCCACCTCTTGTGTATTCAGCACGTTACAGGCCCAGGTTACTGATAATTTTACGGATGGCGATTTTACGGCGAACCCTACCTGGACCGTCAACGCTCCTACTGACTTCACGGTGGCTTCCTCCCAGCTTAAGTCGGCCAACACCACCACCAATTCCAGCTTTTACATCAGCACGCCCAGCACGCTGTCCAACAACTGCCAGTGGGAGTTTTATGTGAACCTTCAGTTCAATACCTCGGGCACCAATTATGTCGATGCCTACCTTACCAGCGATGTACCGAACCTGCAGGCTGCTGCTGTCAACGGCTATTTTGTGAGGATAGGCAATACACTCGATGAGATCTGCCTCTATAAGCGCGCAGGAACCCTGGGTTCGGCGGTTAAGATCATCGACGGCGCCGATGGCATTACAAATGTCTCGAATAACATCCTAAAAATTAAAGTCGTAAGAACAGCGGCCAACCTTTTTTCTCTGGAAAGGGACATCACCGGAACAGGGAATAACTATGTGAGTGAAGGAACGGTGACCGATGCCACTTTCACCACTTCCAATTCCTTCGGTTTTTACATCACACAGTCTACCGCTACCTTCGTACAGAAACATATCTTCGATGATATCGTGGCAGGACCGATCATCCTCGACGTGACAGCTCCTACACTGGTAAGCGCTACCCCAACATCTTCCACGGCCGTAGATATCCTGTTTAATGAAAACGTGGACCTCACGACTTCGCAAACCGCCACCAACTACACCATCAACCCGGGCATCAGTACGGCGCTGAGCGCCACACGCGACGGCTCCAATTTTAAGCTGGTACACCTGGGGCTGGCAACTCCCCTCACATCGGGAACAACGTACACCGTAAGTGTGAATGCCGTGCAGGACATCGCCGGCAACGCTATTTCTACCTCCACGGTGAGCTTCAGCTACATCGTATTCGGTACGCCTGTGTTCAAAGACCTGGTGATCAATGAAATTTATGCCGATCCTTCCCCTCTTGTAAACCTTACTGCAACGGAGTTTGTGGAGATCTATAACCGGAGCACCAATACCTTTAACCTGAACGGCCTTAAGCTCACCGACAACAGCTCCATCGCGACACTGCCCAATTATACCCTGCCTCCGAATGGGTATGTCATTGTTTGCCCGGCTGCCGATACGGCACAGTTTACGGCCCTGGGCTACATGAACAAGCTCGGCGTGAGCTCTTTTCCCTCGCTCAATAATGCTTCCGACAACCTCTACCTGAAGACGGCTTCCAATGCCTTTATAGACAGCGTAAACTACAAGGATAGCTGGTATGGCTCGTCCATCAAAAAAGACGGCGGCTATAGCCTGGAGCAGATCAATCCCAACCAAAGCGCTTCCTGCTCCCAGGCCAATAACTGGATCGGCTCCAACGATCCGGATGGCGGCACGCCGGGCTTTATCAACTCGGTGTATTCCACCGCACCGGATATCACCGGTCCGAAAGTAAGCGTGGTGACGGTGATCGACTCCCTGCATATTTCTGTGTGCTTCGATGATGTGATCGCTCCTTCCCAGCTCAATGCGGCTTCTGCCTATACGGTGAGCGGCGGCATTGCTACGCCTACCCTGGCAACGGCGATGGCCGGCAATTCCTGCGTCATCTTAGCGTTGCCAAATAAATTGCAGAACGCCACCAATTATACCGTCAGCATCAGCGGCATCACCGATTGCAATAACAATGCGCTCAGTCCCAATACAGGCACGTTTTCGTTTTACAAACACAAGCCTTACGATGTGGTGATCAATGAGCTGATGCCGGATCCGGACCCTGCGATTAACCTTCCGGTGGAGGAATACGTGGAGCTAAAGAACCGCACGCCTTTCAACATCAACCTGAAAAACTGGACGGTGTCGACACCCAGCACCACCAAAAAATTACCTCCTATCACCCTTAAGCCTGATAGTTTTGTGGTGCTGACAGGTACAGGTAATTTCAATACCTTCTACAATGGCTTCGGGATTTTTGTGTACGAGGTCACCAGCTTCCCTTCATTGCTCAACGATGGAACCACGTTTACCTTAAGGGACAGCAATAATACCGTGATCCATTCCATCAACTATACTTCGGCCTGGTACAATAATTCCAACAAAGCCGACGGGGGCTGGAGCATGGAGCAAGTGGATGCCAACAACCCTTGCGGGGCGGAAAGCAACTGGCGCGCCAGCAACGATGTGAGCGGCGGGACCCCAGGCAGAAGAAATTCCGTGGCGGCATCCAACCCGGATCATGCAGCGCCGCTGCTGGAACGCATTGCGGTAACGGATGCGGACTCTCTCATCCTGATATTCAACGAAACCCTCGACAGTACAAGCTCTTCAAATCCTGCCATCTATACGTTCGACAACGGTTTATCCCAGCCACTCTGGGTCATGCCTGTATCGCCCGACTATAAAAAAGTAAAGCTGAAAGTATCATCACCTTTACAACAGGGCATCATTTACCATTGCACGGTATCAAGCGGCCTGAAAGATTGTGCGGGGAATTTCTTGATGAACGGCAACGCGGTGGCTTTTGCCCTGCCGGAGCCTGCCGCCCCCAATGACATTGTAATCAATGAGGTGCTGAGCGACCCGGGAACAGGCGGCATCGACTACCTGGAGCTTTATAACCGGAGCAACAAAACCATTAATTTAAAAGAGCTGCAGCTGGGCTCGATGGATACACTCACCGGAGCACTGAAAGACCTGGAAGAGATTTCCGAAGAAGGCTATTTACTGTTTCCTGAAAGCTACCTGCTGTTAAGCGAGAACGGTGCGACGGTGAAATCGCAGTACCAGACCACTAACCCGAAGGGTTTCCTGGATGTGGTAGATCTTCCGAGCATGAACATCGACGCCGATGTGGTAACTCTGGCCAGCAAAAGCGGGCTTGTGATCGATAATTTTATTTACAGCAGCAAAATGCATTTCCCCCTGCTGGTAAGCACCAAAGGGGTCTCCCTGGAACGCATCGACTTTAACCGCCCCACGAACGACCGCACCAACTGGAACAGCGCGGCAGAAGCGTTTGGCTTCGGCACACCGGCTTATCGCAATTCGCAGTACCTGAAAGCCGACGGGGGCAGCGGTGTCACCATTCCGGAGCCTTTGTTCTCTCCCGACAATGATGGCTACAATGATGTGCTCAATATCAGCTATAAGCTGGATGAGCCTGGAAAAGCTGCCAATGTATACATTTACGACAGTAAAGGCCGGCAGGTGAGGTACCTCATCCGCAACGAGCAATTGGCGCAGGATGGCAGCTTCAGCTGGAATGGCGTCAACGATGATAATGAAAAAGCGGCAATCGGCATTTACATTGTGTATATAGAGCTCTTTAACCTTTCGGGAAAAGTCAATAAATATAAACTGACCTGTACACTCGCCGGTAAATTGTAAAGCTTATGCTCGGGGATCTGATAGCGCTGATCTATCCGCGGGACTGCGCCGGCTGCGGAGAACCTTTACTAAAGCATGAGGAGGAGGTCTGCAATTTCTGCTATATCAACCTGCCGAAAACCAATTTCCACGCGCAGAGTCTCAACCCGGTAAAGAATATCTTTTACGGGCGGGTAGAGCTGGAAACCGCCAGCAGCTTGTATTACTTTCAGAAAAAGGGAAGTGTGCAGAAACTCCTGCATGCGATCAAGTATAAGGGAAAGCACGAACTCGCCACGATCTTAGGGAACTGGTATGCGGAAGACATTTCTTCCGACCAGGCCGTGATGCAGTCGGCCTGCATTGTCCCGGTGCCACTGCATCGCCGCAAGCTGAAACAGCGCGGCTACAACCAGAGCGAAGCCTTTGGCAAAGGGCTGGCAGAAGGCCTGAACATTCCATTGAATACGACGCTTTTGAAACGCAGTGAGCATACGGCATCGCAAACCCGCAAAAGCCGCTACGAGCGCTGGGAGAATGTGGAAGATACTTTTGAAGTGACGCCCGATGATTCGCTAAAGCACAGGCATGTGACTTTAGTGGATGATGTGATTACCACGGGAGCTACTATTGAGGCCTGCTGTCAATCGCTGCAACAGATAGAAGGTATTAAGATCAATGTGCTGAGCATTGCTTTTGCGACGGGTTGAAAGCGCAGCAGGGAGCTTCTTCTAAATTTCTTCTAAATTGAATGATTACCTTAGCTTTATGAAAATTCTGCTGATAGAAGATGAAGCGGAGCTGGCCGCCAGCATCAGCGATTATCTGAAAAGCAACCAGGTGATCTGCGAAGGGGCTTCCACGCTGGCTTCCGCTCTCGATAAGATCCACCTGTACGATTACGATTGTATCCTGCTCGACCTGAATCTTCCGGATGGCGATGGGTTTAAACTGCTCAGCGAATTAAAAAAACTGGATAAAAGCGATGGGGTGATTATTACTTCCGCCAAAGATACGCTGCCGGTGAGGCTGGAAGGCCTGCAGCTGGGGGCGGATGATTTTTTAACCAAGCCTTTTCATTTATCGGAATTGCTTGCCAGGATCCAGGCACTGGTCAGGCGGAAACAGTTCAACGGAAAAAACACGGTACGCTTCCGGGAGATAGAGATCGACCTCCTTTCCAAAACCGTGAAAGTGAATGATACCTCCGTAGAGCTAACCAAAAAGGAAACCGAGCTGCTGCTGTTTCTGGTGGGAAACCAGAACAAGGTGCTCTCAAAAGGAGCGCTGGCAGAGCATTTATCAGGCGATATGGCCGACATGCTCGACAACCATGGTTTTGTATACGCTCATATCAAAAACCTGAAAAAGAAGCTGGGCGATGCCGGCAGCGGCGATTATATTAAAACCGTATACGGGCTCGGCTATAAATGGCAGGCCTGATAGCGCTGATATGAAACAAAAGTTGTTATACAAGACCCAAAAGGCCTACATGCTTTTCTCCTTGCTGATCCTCGTCATCAGCGCGCCCCTGTTCTATTTCCTGATAGAAGGCATGTACCTGGAGGAAACGGACGAAACACTGGAGCTTCACCGGAAGGAGTTCATGACCTACAATGCTCCCGGCCTCAGCGAAAGCGACATTCCGGTGTGGAACCGGATGAGCCGTGACCTGAAAATAGAAGCGGCAGCTGTTCCTTTAAAACGGGACTCTGTGTTTCAGCAGTTCTGTTTTGATACGCTGGACCAGGAGGATGAGCCTTACCGTGTATTGCTGTCGCCGGTGCTGATCCACGAAAAACCCTACCACCTGCGCGTGCGGCTGAGCATGGTGGAATCCGAGGACCTGATCAGCAACATTGTACTTTTATTCTCCGTGATCATGATCCTCTTGCTGCTTGGTTTGTATCTCATCACCCAGTATTTTTCCAAAAAGCTCTGGCAGCCTTTTTACGAGACACTCCGCCAGATCGAGCATTTTGAGATCGATAAGAATTCTGCTTTACACCTATCCGAAACATCGGTCGAAGAATTTCAGCGTCTGAATACCGCGCTGAACAATCTCGCCGTCCGCAATAGCCTGATCTATAAAAGCCAGCAGGAATTTATCGAGAATGCCGCACATGAGCTGCAAACACCCCTGGCCATCTTTCAGGCAAAGCTGGAAACACTGATGCAGCAGCCACTGACGCCGGGACAGGCCGATGTGGTTCTTTCTCTTTCGGGCTCTGCCGCCCGCCTCAACCGCCTCAACAAAAACCTGCTCCTGCTTTCGAAAATCGATAACCAGAACTATGCCGGTAAAGAAGACATCCGGCTGAAAGACCTGATTGAAAAGATGCTCGGCTTCTTTACGGAACAGGCCTACGAAAAACACATCTCCATAACACTTGATACCGCAGCCGCGGGCGAAAGCAGCTCCAATCCGGTGTTGGCGGAGATCGTGATCAGCAATTTGCTCCTCAATGCCATTCGCCATAATATAGAACATGGCCGGATCCATCTCTCGCTGGAAAAAAATTCCCTAAGCATTTCCAACACGGGGCCTTCTTCCGGACTCAACGCCGATAAGCTCTTCCTCCGTTTTTCCAGGTCGGGCACGGTTTCCCATGGCAGCGGGCTTGGCCTGGCGATCATCAAAAAGATCGCCGACCTCAACAGCTGGAATATTTTTTATGCTTATCGTGAAAATTTACATGTTTTCACCCTGGTATTCTAAATGTCTTCGAAATCGCTTCGCACCTTTGTCTTGTAAATTTAAAACCCAAATCTATGAAACACGTTATGATCATGATGGCAGCAAGCCTGATCTCAGGTTGCGCCCTCGCACAAAGCAAGCAGGATAAGGATATTCCCGCTTCCGTCAAATCCGCTTTCCAGAAAGCACATCCGGAGGCAAAAGCCGTGAAATGGGAAAAAGAAGGCGACCACTTCGAAGCCGAATTCGAGCAGGGAAAACTTGAACAGTCAGTCGTCCTGGATGCGCAAGGCAACATCCTCGAAACGGAAGTAGAAATCGCTGTTTCGGAATTACCGAAAAAAGCAGGTGATTATGTGGCCGAGCATTACAAAGGCCAATCCATTAAAGAAGCGGCGAAGATGACAGATGCGAAAGGCGTGGTTACCTACGAAGCAGAGATCAAAGGCAGGGACCTGATCTTTGATGCAGCCGGCACATTCCTGAAAGAAACCAAAGAATAAGAGCTGAGCCATGCGTCCTGTCGTTCTGATGATCTGCATGATCCTGGGAAAGTGTTTCGCATTTTCCCAGGTTGCATCTGTTACCGTATCGGGGATCATCAAAGATAAAACCGTAAAAACAGCGCTGCCTTTTGTGAGCGTGGTCCTGAAAACAGAACGTGATTCGGCCTTTGTGACCGGCACGATCAGCAATGAAGAAGGCCGCTTTACGATCAGTGGCATCAAGCCCGGCAATTATGTCCTGGAGGCTTCCTTTATCGGCTATAAGCCTCATAGGCAAACGCTGTATGCCGGCACGCTCTCCGAATTCCTGGATGTTTCAACGCTTGAGCTGGAAGAAAACACCCACGCCTTGACAGAAGTGGAAGTAAGCGCCAAACAGGACGATGTGAGCGGCAAAATGGATAAGAAAACCTTTTCGGTGGAAGACAACATCAGCCAGAGTGGCGGCTCGGTCTTACAGAGTATGCAAAACCTGCCGGGCGTTACGGTACAGGAAGGCAAGGTACAGCTACGCGGCAGCGAAAAAGTTAGCATCCTGGTAGACGGAAAGCAGACCGCCTTAACGGGATTCGGCAGCCAGTACGGGCTCGACAATATCCCGGCCTCTGCCATCGAAAAGATAGAGATCATTAATAATCCTTCTTCCAAATACGATGCGAATGGAAATGCAGGGATCATTAATATCATCATGAAAAAAAATAACCGCGACGGCTTCAACGGGAAAGTGGGGCTGGCCGGCGGATCGGGCGCCCTGTGGGTGAAGAAGGAAAACCTTCCCGGCATCAGGCCACAATACCAATACACCCCCAAATTCAATCCTTCCCTGTCGCTGAATTACCGGAGGAATAAGATCAACGCCTTTGTACAGGCCGACTACCTGTACACCGAAACGCTCAACAAGAACGAATTTGTAGACCGCTATTACGACGACGGCACCGTGATCCGCCAACAGACCAAGCGGAACCGCAACACACATTTCACCAATGCCAAAGCCGGGCTCGACTGGACGATCAACGAACACAATACCTTAACTGTTTCGGGATTATTCGGCAGCGAAAAGATCATCGACCATGGCGATGAGCCTTTCTTTAATGCCGATCTGTCGGAGCGCCTGCGCCTGTGGCAATTCCTGGAAGACGAATTGAAAACGACCGTGATGGCGACAGCCGCATACCAGCATAAGTTCAGGGAGGCCGGGCATTTGCTCAACATCGGCTTCAATTATACTTTCCACCGGGAAGACGAAAAGTATTTCTTCGATAACATTCTTCCGAGCTATACCGGGCGCGATGCCTTCAAGCTGCTCTCCGATGAGCAGGTTGCCGACCTGACGATGGATTACATCAAGCCTTTAAAATACGGGCGCCTGGAAACAGGCTTGAAAGTCCGGAAGCGCGACATTCCTACCAACATGCAGTTCTATCCGGGAATCAATTCCCCGCTTGATTCGACTGCCGGCGGTTGGGCCACTTACAGGGAAATTATTCCTGCCATGTATGGAAACTACATTTATGAAACCAAACATGTAGAAGCGGAGCTGGGCCTGCGTGTGGAATACGTGGATCTGAAATACGATGTGAACCCGGGGCACCCTACCTACAAGAGCGACGGCTACAGCTACACGCAGCCCTTCCCCACGCTTCGTTTTGCTTATAAGTTCGATGACCGCAACAAAGTATCACTGTTCTATAACCGCCGCGTCGACCGCCCCAATGAGGTCGATATCCGCATCTTCCCGAAATACGACGATGCAGAAATTATCAAGGTCGGAAATCCTGCCCTCAAGCCCCAGTTCACCAACTCTTTTGAGCTGGCCTACAAAGGCAACCGGAAAAAAGGCTACTTCTACTCGGCGCTCTACCACCGGATTGCAGACGGCACCATCACCCGCATCTCCACCACGGTTCCGGGCAGCAACCTGATCTACGCCATTTTCCAGAATGTGAACCGGAGCTATAATACAGGTATGGAGCTCATCCTCTCGCAGGAAGTCGCGCCCTGGTATTCCTTCAACCTGAATGTGAATGCCTACCGCAACCGCATTGAGGCTTTCACGGTAACCAACCTCTATCCTGTGGTGCATACCTTCTCTGCCGGCGCACAGGAAATTTATTCCGGAAATCTCAAATTCAACAATACCTTTCATCTTTCCAAAACAACCGATGCACAGCTTACTGCCGTGTACCTCGCGCCGGACCTGGTCCCTCAGGGAAAGATCGGCGAGCGCTTTTCGCTGGATGTGGGAATTAAAACGCGCATCCAGAAAGGGAAAGGAGAAGTATTTTTGAACGCCACCGACCTGCTGAATACCATGGTGATCCGGAAACAGATCCAGGGCGACGGCTTCTATTACAACAGCAGCGACTATTACGAAACGCAGGTGATCCGGGTGGGTTACAGTTATAAGTTTTAAGGATTTATTTTAACCACACAGGAACATAGAAGCATAGGGAGCTCCTAGAGTTGATGCGCCTGCACAGAAGCCTGAAGGGCTTCAATATTCATAAAAATGTATGATCCCGGATTCCCAACCCTGAAAGGGTTGAATGTATTATGCTATCGTTGCTCCTCTGGAGCGACATGTTGTTCTGCAATTTTACACGAAAATCAAATAAAACATTATTGCGTACCTGAGGGCACGCCCACCTGATGTTGATCTATTTCTCTATAGCTATTAAGTCCCTGCGGGACTATGAATGGACTACTTATTAAAGCTTCGTAAATAACACGATGGTGCTATATTCTCTTCCGACGCTCTGTGTGCCTATGTATCTATGTGGTTAAAGCCCGGAAAAGATTACATCGCTTCGCTCACCACCTCTTTCACCGCATCGGGCAACAGGCGTTTCAGCAAGGCTTCGATGCCTGCTTTGAGGGTCATGGTGCTGCTCGGGCAGCCACTGCAGGCACCGCGCATCTGCACGGTTACCACGCCGTCTTTCAGGTCCTTGAAGGTAATGAGACCGCCGTCGTTTTCTACGGCCGGGCGGATGTATTGATCGAGCACTTCGATGATCTTGATTTCTACCTCATCTTTCGGAGCGGCATGTTGTGTGCTGATGGTCTTGGTTTCGGTAAAGCTATTGTCGACTGCTACTTCCTGCTGCGGCAGGGCAGTGATGATCAGGTTGCCGGCATTGAGGTAATCCGTAAGGAAAATACGCAGCTCGAGTGTAATATCATCCCAATCCACCGCGTCGGTTTTGGTGATGGTCACGTAGTTGGCGGAGATGAAAACGGTTTTCACAAAAGGGAACCGGAACAGCTTAGCCGCGATGGGGGCCGTCTGCGTTTCGCCGATGCTCTTATACTCCGCGCTGGCACCTTTTTCGGTGATCAGCAGTTTGTTAGTGACAAATTTCATGGAAGCCGGATTTGGTGTAGCTTCGATGTAGATGGTATAAGGAATGGCAGTCTCCATTTTGTAAATTAATTGATCGGGTAAAGATAAGGCGAATTCATGATATTTATGGAAACAAATGAGTTTGTATATAGTTCAAATTAAGTCTAAATTAGCCCGTTCAAAGCCTAAAAATTGTTTGCACCATGCAGCAAAAAACAGATGTTCTGATCATTGGAAGCGGCATTGCCGGCCTGAGTTATGCCCTGAAGGTGGCAGACCGGAGCAAGGTATTTATTGTCACCAAAAGTAACGAGGACGAATCGAACACCAAATATGCCCAGGGCGGGATCGCCGCTGTATGGCACGAGAGCGACAGCATCGAAAAACACATTGAGGATACCCTCATCGCAGGCGCCTACCTCAACGATCCGGAAACGGTGAGGATCGTCGTCACGGAAGGTACGGAGCGTGTGCAGGAGCTCATCACGCTCGGCGCCAATTTTGATAAAACCGGCGAAGGGCAGTACGACCTCGCCAAGGAAGGCGGACACTCGGAACACCGCATCCTTCACTACAAAGACATTACCGGCTACGAGATCGAGCGGGCGCTGATCTCACAAGTGCGTCAGCACAAGAACATCACGGTGCTCGACCATCATTACGCCATCGATATCCTCACGCAGCATCACCTGGGGCAGGTGGTCACCTCACACACGGAAGATGTGAAGTGCTTCGGCGCTTATATTTTAAATACCAAAACACAAAAGATCGATACGGTGCTGGCCCGCATTACGGTGATGGCTACCGGCGGCGCGGGGCATGTGTACGCCAATACCACCAATCCCACCATTGCTACCGGCGACGGTATTGCCATGGTATACAGGGCCAAAGGCCGCGTGAAGGATATGGAATTCGTGCAGTTCCACCCGACCTCACTTTACAATCCGGGAGAGCATCCCAGCTTCCTGATCACGGAGGCTATCCGCGGCTTCGGCGCTGTGCTGAAAACGATGGACGGAAAGGAGTTCATGCATAAATACGACGAGCGCCTGTCGCTGGCTCCGCGCGACATTGTGGCCCGCGCCATTGACAACGAGCTGAAGATGCGCGGGGAGGATTTTGTGTTCCTCGATTGCAGGCACCTCGACCGCAAGGCCTTCATCGAGCATTTCCCTAATATTTACAACAAGTGCATGAGCCTGGGCATTGATCCTTTTGTGAAGATGATCCCGGTGGTTCCTGCCATGCATTACCTCTGCGGCGGAATTTTAGTAGATAAGCAGGGGCGCTCAAGCATCGGCAACCTCTTTGCCGTGGGCGAATGTGCCTGCACCGGCCTGCACGGCGCCAACCGTCTCGCCAGCAATTCGCTGCTGGAGGCCGTGGTCTTTGCGCACCGCGCGGCAGAAACCACCAATGCGATCATCAGCGACATTTCCTTTGAAGAACACCTGCCCAACTGGAACGCCGAAGGAACGGAGCATGCCGAAGAGATGGTGCTCATCACCCAATCGCAGCGCGAAGTACAGCAGATCATGAGCAACTATGTGGGCATCGTTCGCTCCGAGCTGCGCCTGAAAAGGGCCTTCGACCGGCTGGAAATTTTGTATAAGGAAAACGAAGCACTCTACGAGCAAACCACGGTGACTCAAAAGCTGGGCGAGCTGCGCAACCTGATCTGCATCGGCTACCTCATCATCAAGCATGCCATCCGCCGCAAGGAGTCTATCGGGTTGCATTACATGGTGAATTATAAAAAATAGTATTCCGCTTACTCATTCATTCCTGCCGTTCAGGTATTACTTCTTCAATGCCCCGAGGTCATTCATGCTTCGGGGTATTAAATTTTATACCTTTTCGGAATAGTACTGAAAAACCACGACACCATGATCCTGAAATCTCTTTTTCTGATTCCCGCCCTTCTGTGTGCCTGTCTGCTCAAGGCGCAGCACGCCTGCGGAGATGAAGCCTTTAAGCAATTGCAAAAAAATTCGCTCCGCAATTATGAGGATCTTCAAAAAAATAACAACCTTGCCATCAAGCATTACATCGACGCGCATTTCGGATCTTCCGCTTCATCCAGGCCTTCCGCTACGACGAATTATGTGATCCCCGTTGTGTTTCATTTGGTACACCTGAGCGGCGATGCCTATGGAAGCGGCACGAATATTTCCTACAGCCAGATCGTATCGCAAATGGATGCGCTCAATGCAGCCTTCGGCAAATCGTACCCGGCCTACAACGGGCAAACACACCCGGCCTATGCCCAAAATACCAACATCCGTTTTTGCCTGGCTAAAACGCCCAAGCCTTCTTCTGTGACTTTTTACAACGGGCCGGGCGGCGTGGAATATGGTGTGATGCGCTATGCCGATAATACACTGGCGCAGCATAACATGACGAATGCCAGTGCCAGTGCGCTCACAGCGCTCACGCATCCTACACCGGCTCATTTTCCCTTCAGCGATTACCTGAACATCTGGGTGGTAGCCTCCATCGGCCCGACCGGATCGAGTGTCACGATGGGCTATGCACCCAATCCGCTGATGGGTTCTTTTCCGCTGGATGGCGTGGTGATGAGATCCGATATTATCGGCGATAATTCAGCAGGCCATAACTTCAACCTCGGCTATGGCTTAACCCAGGGGAAGATCCTGGCGCATGAAGTAGGTCATTACCTCAACCTGATGCACATTTTTGAAGGTGGCTGTGCCGGAAGCAATGCAGCAGGCTCCACCACCGACGCCTGCGACCTCAATGGAGATGGCATTTGCGACACCGAGCCCTGCACGACCCAGAACATCAGCTGTTCACAACCAGTGCCCAATACCTGCACGGCTTCTTATGCGACGGGAACGACCACATCCGACATGATCGAAAGCTACATGAGCTACGCCGACGACGATTGCATGAACACGTTTACCATGAACCAAACGCAACGCATGTGGGCTCACTTAAACACTGCCCGTTTCAATTTATGGCAGACGGCTAACTTAGCCGCTACAGGAGTCATCGGCGCAGGAGGCTGTGTCAGTCCCTTCTTAATGACCAATATCAATCCCAGCACCAACAACATCTGTGCGGGCAATGCCTTTACGCTCTCAAACCCGACCACGGGAAATACCGCCACCAGCACCAGCTGGCTCATGGCAGGGGCAACGCCTTCTACCGCGGTAACAAAGAGCGTATCGGTTACTTATTCCGCGCCGGGCCTCTACTGGGCTTACCTCACGGTGAGCGATGGCACCCTGACTGCAAAAGACAGCTTCCTGGTAAAAGTCGCCAACTGCGCGATCGATTCGACACGTTTAAACCGCTCTCACTGGTATTTCGGAGAATACGGAGAGATCGATTTCAGCACTCCGGTTGCCAGCACCGGAACGGCGGCCATGACGCATTCCACCATTACACTGGGGCGTGACGCCACCGTGAGCATGAGCGATAAAAAAGGAAATTTACTGTTCTATACAAATTGCTCGGACCTATGGGACAACAATCACGTGAAAATCAATACCAGCCAGATCTTCCCGGTTGATCTTAATACGGGGTCAACTTCTCCGGGGGTTATTGCCATTCCCTACCCCAACGATTCGGCGAGGTACATCATCATCACCTCTACGCATTATACGATGTTTGAAGATTCGATCTACTATGTCGTTTATAATACCAACACAAAGGCCCTGACGCAACGCAGGGGTTTCCGGAACCCCGCCTTACCGGCGAAATATGCGGAATCACTGACAGCGGTACCTCATTGCAATGGCATTGACTACTGGGTCATTTGCAGACCCAAGACGAATCTGGTGAATGCCAACAGAGCCTACGCGATGCTGGTTACGCAGGCCGGCCCCGACAAAATAACGAAGGTCACTGTCAGCAATAATATCCATATCAACTACAGCGGGCAGTTCCGCTCGAACCGGAAAGGAAATAAGCTGATCCAGGCGGGATGGGATTACGGACCTCTTGCGTATTTATATGACTTCAACCAGAGCACCGGGGCTTTAATCAATGAATTGGCCGTTGGTACAAGTACGGTTTTCGGTTATGCTTATGGTGCTATCCTAAGCCTGAATGACAGCCTCGCCTATGTTTTAAAAAGCCGCGCCGGTGGCATGGATATCCACCAGGTTAATATCCCTGCCGGTACCGCCCAAATTATGGCCGCTCCGGCAGGCCTGAACTCCCTTGACTTCGAGTATGGACCCGATAATAATATCTACGTCAGCCAGAGCGAATATATTGACAACACGATGGGCAGGATCATCAATGCCAATAGTTTGTTGAGCGCTGCTTATGTTCCGGGAGCATTAGTGTTTCCTACAGGTGCAAGACCTTTTGGCGGATTATCCAATTTTATGGAGGCCGATGAGAAGCCGCCGATTGCCAATGATTACATGCCTTTTCAGACAACCTGCAACTCCTTCAAATTTACAGTAGACAGCTGCTGGCAGGTGTACACTGCCAGCTGGAACTTCGGGGATGGCACCACCGGCAGCGGCTTTACGGTCAATCATACATTCCCGTCAACGGGTAATTACAGCGTAAAAATGATCTTAAGCACAGGAAGCTATTCCCTGGCTCCTGTGATCAAAAACATCAGCGTATTATCAGGAGTTGCAGCTATTACAGGCCCACCGGTCATTTGCAAAGGCAGCACCTTTTTAAATACCTATGGCGCCGGCGTTGTGCCGGGAGCAAGCTACAACTGGAGTGTATCCAACGCTTCCATCTCAGGGCCCAACAACCTTTCGAATGTGATGCTTGGCTCTGCCGCTTCGGGCGTGGCAACCCTATCCGTGCAGGTCATCAGCGGAGGATGTATTTCCAACGGCACCAAAACCATTACCATCGATGCCGTTCCTACCGTGTCCTTACAAAGCGCCCAGGCGGCCTGCCCGGGAAATACCATCGCGCTTAACGGCAGCCCGGCGGGCGGGGTATACAGCGGCACCGGCGTGAGCGGCGCTATATTCAGCGCATCCCTTGCCGGCACAGGCCCTCATGTTGTCAACTATACGTATTCAAATGCCAATGGCTGCAGTGGCTCAGCCGCTGTGACCATTAGCGTCAGCGCGTGTGTGGGTATCCAAGAAACGGAGGATCCTGGCTTTTCGCTTCAACTGTACCCAAATCCCAACAAGGGGCGCTTTACGATCATTGCGGGGCCGGGGCTCCATAAGGGCCGGTTCGATATTTACAATTCCCTGGGGCAGTTCATCCTCGGCGGCAGCATCGAACAGCGCAGCGATGTGGATTTATCCCAGCAAAGCCAGGGGATGTATTTTATCAGCATTTCGGAAAATGATAAAACGCTTTACAGGGCGAAGCTCCTGAAAGAATAGACGCTATCTCTACGATTCAGCCGGATGGAAGCAGGGTATCCCTTATGAATGGTTTGGTAAATTTTGGGTGCAAATCCACATTTTCTCAAATTTTCTTTGAAAAAACAAAAAATTCAGTACATTTGTAGCCCTCAAACGGTAGGTATAGCTCAGTTGGTTAGAGCACCAGATTGTGGTTCTGGGGGTCGCCGGTTCGAACCCGGTTACTTACCCGAAAAGCTGTCACAACTCATTGTGACAGCTTTTTTTATAGTACGATCCGGTCTTCGGGATCCCTTAACCAGCAATAGCCGCCCGGATAACTCCATGCTTGAAAGAAAACACCAAAGGGAAGAAGCTCATGGCCATGAGGTATCGCTGCGCAAGAGATGCAAAGGGTTTAGTTCCTTTGCCACGCCTGCTTCCTGCGTGGCAAAGAACCGCAGCGAAGCGGAGCCCGACGCAGCGCGGCCCGACGCCTGCCTCCTGCGGAAGGGTGCGCCCAACATTCAAAATCAGAATAAACCCATTTTTTTGATTCCTTTCTTAATGTCATACCGTTCATCATTTCTTCCCTTCGCTCTTTAACAGGCGTATAATTTTATTCTATCTTTGATTCGTTTTCATGCAACATAAGACCTTACATAAAAGCCTTACCCTCTTCATTGCGGCAGTCTGGTTCATCAATGGCTTTTTTTGCAAGCTCCTCAACATGGTACCACGCCATGAGCTCATTGTGTCGCGCACCTTAGGCCCGCAATATGCCATGCCGCTTACCCGGATCATCGGTGCCCTGGAAGTGCTGATGTCGGTATGGATTGTGAGCCGCATCATGCCGCGCATGAATGCCCTGACACAGATCATGGTTATTGCCACCATGAACGGCCTCGAGTTTTTTCTCGTTCCCGACCTGCTCCTCTGGGGAAAAGGAAATGCCGTCTTTGCCTCTCTCCTGATTCTCCTGATCGTGTATAATGAGTTTTACCTAAACAAGTCCGCCGCTTCGGAGCTGGAGTCATGACAGATTTTCTGAAGGACCATCCCTTTGCTGTTGAAGCGTTCTTCAAGAGCTCTGTTGTGCTTACCTATGCCATGCCAAAGGAAAAGCTTCAAGCCCTTATCCCCGAATGCCTGGAGCTCGATACCTTCCAGGATAAGTGGGCCTTTGTTGCCGTGGCGATGGTACAAACCACAGACCTTCGTCCCAAAGGATTTCCGAAATTCATGGGCAATGATTTTTTTCTGATCGGCTACCGCGTATTTGTGCGTTATAAAACAAATGAGGGAAAGCGCCTGAGAGGCTTATATATCCTGCGTTCGCAGACCGACAAGAAAAAAATGCAGGTATTCGGTAACATCTTCACGCATTACAATTACACCACCACCGATATTCAACAGCATGCACAGGGCCCTGTTTTTGAAATCACCTCCGGGCTTTCGGAGCTGCAGGTGAAATTTGAAAAAGGCGATGAACACACGCCCTTGCCGGCGGGCTCACCCTTTGCCGACTGGAAGGAAGCGCGGCGCTTTGCAGGCCCGCTCCCTTTCACGTTTACCTACAACCGGGCGAAGAAAGAGGTATTGATCATTGAGGGCGTGCGTGAGCACTGGACACCAAAACCGGTATTGGTAAAACAACACGCCATTGGCTTCTTAAAAGAGCTTGGGCTGAACGGGCATGCGGTATTGACCAATGCTTTTATCCTAACAGATATACCTTATCTTTGGAAGAAAGGCCGAAAGGAATTATGGAAGCCCTGAGAAAACCCTTTGAGGGAGTTTATAACATCGTCCGTTTCAACTGGCATTTCTATGTCCTGGCTTTTGCTGCGATCTCCCTGGTCCTGCTTGGCGGATTGCTGCTCCGGCCTTCTTTCGCGCCGGTGGCTATGATCGCTTCTGCCCTGATGGCCCTGCCCCTGGTTTCTTCCCTGCTTGTTTCGTATTACATCTACGACTGTTCCGCTTTGTACGCGTTGAGCTGGCTCAATCACATAGACCTTCGCAAAGGGAGCCTGATTGTCAATATCCACGCAGGTTTTGATGAAAGCAGCCATTTGCTGAAGCATAAATTTCCGGATGCACAGCTCAGCGTGCTTGATTTTTACGATCCGGCGAAGCATACCGAAGTGTCTATCAAACGCGCACGGAAAGCCTACCCGGCCTTTCCGGGAACAAAGGCCATCAGCACATCCGACTTGCCCTTAACGGAAAGCTCGAGCGATGGTATCTTTTTGATACTTGCCGCACACGAGATCCGGAATGAAGAAGAGCGCCTGGCTTTTTTTACCGGCCTGAAACAAGCGCTGAAGCCGGATGGAAAGATCATCGTCACCGAGCACCTGCGCGACCTTCCCAATTTCCTGGCCTATACCATCGGCTTCTTTCATTTCCTGCCCGAAAGCCATTGGAAAAAAGCATTCAACGATTCGGGGCTGCACATCGAACAGCGCTTCCGGATCACTCCTTTTATCAATACCTTTATTCTCACAAAACATGGTCCTACATCTTAACATCTGCGGCTGGCTCATGATGGTGCTGGCTATTATCCATGTGGTATTCCCAAAACGCTTCGACTGGAAAAAGGAATGCGGCTCGCTAAGCCTCATCAACCGCCAGATGATGTACATCCATACTTTTTTCATTGCGCTGGTGGTGTTCCTGATGGGCGCGCTTTGCGTCGGCGCTGCCGATGACCTCAGCACTACCAGCCTCGGGCGCAAAGTGTCGCTGGGATTATTTGTGTTCTGGGGCGCACGACTGGTGATCCAGTTCTTCGGCTACTCGCCGGAGCTGTGGAGGGGAAAGCGTTTTGAGACCATCGTCCACATCGTGTTCTCCTTACTGTGGACATATTTCAGCCTGGTGTTTTTCTTCGCGTATTACGGCTGCTGAAAACGTTTCAGCTCAGCGGAGGTAAAGGGCCATTCGGGCGTGAGGATCTCTTTGGCATTTACATCGAGCTCATACCAGGGAGAAATAGAGGGCTTGTCCTGGTTCACCAGAATATGAATGTCCTGCGCCGGCATATAACTCTGCGCGATCATGAAAAGTTTTTTTCCGGTTTTTGAATCCGCCGCCATATCGAGCACAATCACCGCATGGCCCGGAGAGCCGCCCCGGATCAGCACATCACCGATCTGCATCTGAGATAGAGAAACGGCTTTAAGCTCTTTGCTGAGCGAAGCCGTCCCCGCATAATTGAAGACCAGATCCATGTACTCGCGAAACGATTGGTAGGAAACACTTTCCTGATCGGTCTTGTACCAGGAGGCCTCATTGCCTCTCACACGGATCCTATACCCTGAGCGCCATTTGCTGTAATCGGCCTTAAAGCCATTCGTAAAATTAAAATGAAGCGCGCTGTATTGCTTTGTTTTCAACAGGTATTCTGCACGCAGGCGCATCACGGCATCGGCGCATTGTTGCAGATCTTTCGCACCCACATCTATGTTCAACACTGCCGCAGCAACCTTGTTCGGTTTTTCCACGCCATTGTAATAATGCACCAGGGAACCGTTCTCTTTCAGGGAAAGGCGTTGAAGGTATTCTGCAAAAGAGCCGGCTTCGGCTTGCAGCCTGCTATAGCCGGCCGGCGTGGAAAAGCGCGTGGAAACTGTGACACCTTTCGGGTTGATGAGCTTGTTGCTTTGCTTTGTGAAAGCAAGTACGCAGGCCATAACGACAGCGCCTGAGATCATGAGAAGCTTAACCGATGCGGCCTTCCTTATCATGGTCTCTTACAGATAAAGGTCGTCTGTTTTTAAGCGCAGGTAGCGGGTTACAGAGAGGGCGGCACTTAAGCCGGAAATTAAAATACCCAGCAGCACGATGCTGGCAAATAAAACGGCCAGCAAATTCGGGTCCTGCAATTGCAGCAAATCCGGAATGTAGCGCGTGCTCAACACCAGGAAGCCTGCCAGTAGGAAACCAGCCACAAGGCCCGCAATGATGCCCTGCCGCACGCCTTTGAAAATAAAAGGCTTCCGGATAAAGCCCTGCGTGGCGCCCACGAGGTACATGGTGCGGATGAGAAAACGCTTGGAATAAATAGACAAGCGGATGGTATTATTAATTAAGGCAATGGCTACAATTAATAACAACCCACTGAAAATAAGAATGTACATCCCGATGACCCTGGCATTCTGGTTCACCTGCTTGATCATGTCCTTATGGTAAATCACCTCTTTCACAAAGTGTTTCTGCATGAGCTGCTTCTCGAAGCCCGAAAGGCTGTCGATATTGGCATAATCGGAATTCAGCTTTACATCGAGGGAAGAGAGCAAAGGGTTATATCCCAGAAAGGTGATGAAATCCTCGCCCAGGTCTTTCTGAAGCTTTTGCGCCGCCTGGTCTTTGCTGATATAATCCACCTGCTTGCAATAGATGGAAGAGCTGAGCTCCTGTTTCAGGACATCGAGCTCGGCCTGCGTGGTGGTATCTTTGAGGATTACCTGAAAACCGATGTTTTCCTTGATGTGGTTGGAAAGCTTATTGGCATTCACGATCACCAGGCCCAGCAGGCCCAGCATGAACAGCACCAGGGCAAGGCTGATGACCACCGTGACGGAAGAGGTCCTGAGTTTTTGTGTGGTAGTTCTGTTCGACACGCTGTACGATTTATCCGCACTAAAATAAGCCGAATATCGAAGCGCCTGCTCCGCCCGCCGGATGAATAATTAACAGTTGGGTGTTTGTAGAAACTACGGTCGCCAATTCTATGTAGCGTCATCCTGAAACAAGTTCAGGATGACGCTTAATGGGAGGTTCTACTTAAAAAACTTCTTCACCAGGCCGCTGGCGCCACTCATGAGGCTATCCGCATTGAGCATCTCCTGCGATTCGTTGAAGGCCTTGTTCATGCGGCCCGGGATCGCCATCATGTCCTTTGTCTTCGGATTGCTTTTGAGCGCTTTGGCCATATCGGATTTTTGTGACACCTGGTACAGGTAATTGAAGGCGATGCGTGTCAGCGAAAAAGCATCGAAATATTTATTGAATTCCTTCCCGTTCTTATCCTTGATAAAGGCCCTGAGCTCTTTCACGGTTTCGGCATCGTGCTCATTATAGTCTTTCATCTTTTCCATCTTCGCGAGGAACTTCTCCGCCTTCTCAGGCTTGCTGTTCTTAATGCACAGGTAAGCCGACAGAAAACACAATTCCTTGTTCTCTACCGCCGATTTATCAAAGTCGTCTACAAAATGATCGAAATCCTCATTGCCTTCCTTCTCGCGGTCGCTATTGTAGCGGGCATACCCGCGCAGGGCATAGCCCATGCTCCTCAGCTCGTAAAAGCGCTTTTCGGGATCAGCGCCCGGTACACTGTCGAGGTAAGTTGTGGCCTCCAGGACCTCGCCTTTATGAGCGGTGATGTAGTCGATGTATTCCGTCGCGCTTTTCTCGGACGTATAATGCCACTTCTTTTGCTCACACACCAGGGCTTTCAGCAAGGAGGCGAACAGGTGCTGGTCGGGCTTCGAAATCTCATCCTCATTGACCTGAGCGGCTTCGTAAATGTAGATATCCGGCGGTGCTCCCGGCAATACGAACCAGATGCAGCCCAGCAAAAAATGCTCGGTACTGTTATTGTAATTCCCGAAAACATCGTTCTCGATCGCGCCCATCACATTTGATGAAGCCGACATACGCTTTTCTATTGCGCTTATCTTTTTATAGATGGTCGGCAGCTCATCTTCATTGATGCCATTGATCTCCTTTTTCAATTCATACAGATTCTTCAACTGATGGTAGACTTCCAGCATCCCGGAAAGCCCCTGCGGCACGGAATCGCGCGTCACCAGGTCGGAGACGGCAGACAGGGTGTTCATCGCCGTTTCACTGATCTTCACATTCTTGTCCGACTGATCGGAATAGTCCACGCGCAGCGCAATTTTCACACCTTTGTAGGGAACCAGCAATTTTGAGTCGTCGAAAAATTCCTTCATTTCCCGTTTCTCACGTTCGATGGGGTCTTCATGCTTAGAGCAGGAGAAGCTGAATGCAGCCGCTACAACAATTAAAAAGAAGTATTTCATAGTTTTAAGATAGAATCATTTCTGCTATGTCAGCTCGGGAGCAGTCGAGAACTCATGGAATAATCTCCGACTGCGCTCGACGTTAATGTTTTATTTACAACAACAAATCGGGCCGGCGGATCTTCGTCCTCTCCAATGCCTGCTGGTGCCTCCAATCGTCGATGTTCTTACTGTGGCCGCTTAGCAGGATCTCCGGGATCTTCCAGCCGTGGTAGTCTGCCGGCCTGGTATATACAGGCGGCGACAACAAATTATCCTGGAAAGAATCCGACAAGGCCGAGGTTTCATCGTTCAACACACCGGGCAGCAAACGGATGATCGCATCACACAATACTGCCGCCGGCAACTCGCCACCGCTCAGCACATAGTCGCCGATAGAAATCTCTTTGGTAATAAAATGCTCGCGGATACGCTCATCAATGCCTTTGTAATGCCCGCATAAGACCATGATGCTTTTTAAGGTCGAGTAATAGTTGCAGGCCTGTTGTTTCAGTGTTTCGCCGTCGGGAGTCATGTAAATGATCTCGTCGTAGCTCCTTTTTTCCTTGAGCGCATTGATGCAATTGGCAATCGGCTCAATCATCATCACCATGCCCGCACCACCTCCAAACGCGTAATCATCCACTTTTTTATGCGGCTCGATGCCATAGTCCCTCAGGTTGATCACATTCACCGACACCAGGTTCTTTTGCACGGCCCGCTTCAGGATGCTGTGCCCGAAAGGGCTTTCCAATAAGGGGGGGTGAACGGTAATAATATCGATATGCATAGAAAGTAAAATTAGAAATAATTTATCAATAACAGAGCCTCTTTTGGCTTCTATGCTTATATTTGTTTAGTATAGTTACAGATGCCCGATCACGCCAGGGCGTGACCGGAGCTACCGGAAGAAAAAGTCCAATTTTTAAAAACACGCTTCTATGAAATCCATACTTCTTGCCACCCTCATGTTCACAGGTCTTTCCCTCTTCTCACAGGAGAAAAAGGACGAAAAAAAAGTGATGTACAAAGAAGCCACGGCTGAAACGGATGATTACAAAATCTATATTGTCGACGCTGTTGCTTATCCCGCACAATCGAAATTTAAGATGAAGGTGTTCAATAAAAGCAACGACTACCTGCTTATCAAGCCCAGCGAAATTAAATTCATGAGCGGCGACAAACTGCTTTCCAGCACCGACCGCACCTTTGTCGTAGCTCCCAACGATGAGGCTTCGCTGGTGATCGACTATAAAGACAAAAACATGCAGGTGGAAAAATACAGCCTCGATGTGAAAGGCATCTATAAAGCCTCTGCGGGCGGCAAGATCAGCGAAACGCCAAACTTTGAGCTGCCTCCTTCCAAAAATGAATTCAGCACCGGCAATTTTAGCTGCACCCTGAAAAAGAATGATTCCAAAACCGACAAAACGGTATCCCGCTTCGAATGCGCCTACAACGGCGATGGCGTGGGGGTGATCAATCCTGCAAAGACAGTAGCCGTAATGCCCAACGGCGCAGATAATCCCAATTCCAAAAAGAACAAACCGATGGTAATTGAAAAAGGCGTGGTGGAAGATTTCACCCTCGTGTTCCTGGAGGTGAAGGGTGCCGGCGACATGCAGAAAAAGCCCATCCAGGTAAAGTGGGGAGAAACGTTCCGTGAGTCGAAGCTGATGCCTCTTAAGGGGGTAAGAATCGAGCTTGAAAAGGAAACCGCAAAATAACACCAAACAAATAACCCGATAGTTTTAGTAAAAGCTCTATGCAAAAGAAAGCGCTCTTCGCCGTGTTGATCCTGTTTTGTGCGAACAGTTTATTTTCGCAGAATACTTATGATAAGATCGAAGCATTTGACTTATATATTGCCAATTGGGCAAAGGTAAAGCTGAAAGGCAAATACGGCTTCATCAATAAAGAAGGCAAAGAGGTGGTTAAACCGGCGTATGATGCCATAGAAAGCTTCGATGTCATCCGCGCCGGGTGGGCCAGGGTGAAGCTCAATAAAAAATACGGATTCATTGACAAGGATGGCAAAGAGGTAGTACAGCCTTTGTACAGCTCTATCGGGGCATTCGACCTTGCACACGACGGCTGGGCCAAAGTAAAGCTGAACAATAAATACGGGTTCATCGACAAATCCGGTCATGAAATTGTAAAGCCGGTATACGACGACATCGAGGGCTTTGATGTGGTACGGGAAGGCTGGGCAAGGGTAAAAACCGGTAAAAAGTATGGCTTTATTGATAAGAAAGGTGCTGATGTGACAATTACACCGAATTGACGTCATGCTGTCACGACGCGTAAAATCTGTCAGGCCTTAATCACCGGTAAACAGGATCAGCCTTTCATCAACCTGCCCCAAACACCCAACGGAAGCTTCACCCCGCTTTTGGCATTTAAATATAGCTCCCCGATACTCAGTTCGGATTGATGCTTATCGGCAAAAGGACGCAGTAAATTTTCGGGCACCAGGGCCGAAAAGCCCAGTGAGTAGGCGTTCAGGATCAGCACATGCTGTTTCGGGTCCACGATTTGCAACACGCTGTCTATCATTTCCAGGATATTGTCTTCCAGCTTCCATTTCTCGCCATTGGGTCCATGGCCGAAAGCCGGCGGATCGAGAATAATACCCTGGTACAGGTTTCCACGCCTTTGCTCTTTTTTAGTAAACTTCAGCGCATCGTCGATCATCCAACGGATATTATCAAGCCCCGACTTCTGCATGTTTTCATTGGCCCAGTTCACCACCTGCTTGATGCTGTCCACATGGGTGACATCGGCGCCTGCGGCCCTCGCAGCAAGACTCGCTCCTCCGGTGTAAGCAAAGAGGTTCAGGAATTTTGGCTTCTCCAATGGCTGCAGGAAATTGTAGATCACATCCCAGTTGCAGGCCTGCTCCGGAAAGATGCCCACATGCTTGAAAGAGGTCAGCCCCAAACGAAAAACAATTTCACCCGTTTTTCCGCTATGTTCATTTTCCAGGCCGTAGCTGATCTGCCATTGCTCCGGCATTTTTTTCAGCATTTTCCAGTCGCCGCTCGAGCTGCTCTTAGGCACGAATTTCACATGCGCCTGCTTTTCCCACTCGCTGTCTGAATATACCTTTTTCCACACGGCCTGTGGCTCAGGGCGTATGGTAATGAATTTGCCGAAACGCTCCAGCTTTTCGAAATTGCCGCAGTCCAGTAATTCGTAGTCTTTCCAGTGAGTTGGGGTCAATAATTCCATGAGGTGAAAGTATCAAATTAAGAGCTATGATCGGACAACTTTCATGAAAGAAGTAAAACAGGACTTGTTAATAAAACGGTTTAGGCGTATGGCTTGTACGGATAAAAATCTTTACTTTAGTTCAATATCCTGATATGCAGAAATTACAATCATCTTTTGTCGCGCTCATCAGCGTGTTCTTCTTCTGGGGCTTTGTGGCAGCCAGCAATGGCATTCTAATCCCACTCTTCAAAGAGAAATTCACGCTCACGCAATTTCAGTCGCAGCTGGTAGACCTTGCGTTCTATGCGGCTTATTTTATCGGCTCCATGATTTATTTCATCGCCTCGCGCGCCATGGGCGACCCCATCGATAAGATCGGTTACAAAAAAGCGCTGATCCTCGGCCTGTTGATCTCAGCCGTTGGCTCTCTGTTCTTCATTCCGGCGGCAAGCTCCAACTCCTATCCCCTGTTGCTTTGCGCGCTGTTTGTGATCGGCCTCGGCTTTGCCCTGCAACAAATCGTTGCCAATCCCTTTGTCATTAATTTCGGCGCGAAGGAAACCGGCGCACACCGCCTCAGCCTTGCCGGCGGTATCAACTCTTTCGGAACCACCATCGGCCCGGTGATCCTGAGCTATGCCCTCTTCGGCAACATCCATGCTCCTGCAGCCGCCGACAGCAGCCTGGAAGCCGTGAAGATCCCTGCCCTCGTTTTATTTGCCTTATTTCTGTTATGCGCCACGATTCTGTGGTTCTCCAAACTGCCTGTATTAACAAGCGCGGAGAAGCTCGACAAAGACCTCGGCGCTTTGAAATACCCGCAGCTCACGCTGGGCATGATCGCTATTTTTGTCTATGTGGGCGTGGAAGTAACCATCCAGAGCAATATGGGCGCCTTGCTCGCCATGCCCGAGATCAAAGGCATCGACCATACCAAAATCTCTCACTTTATTTCGCTCTACTGGGGAAGCCTTATGATCGGCCGCTGGACGGGCGCTCTCACGGTTTTCAACTTTAGTAAGACCATGAAAGTGGTGATGCAGATCGTCACACCGCTGGTGGCCTTTCTCGTTATCTACGGTGTCAATTACCTGCGCGGCAGCAAGGTCGATGACTACCTCTTTTACATTCCTTACATCCTCATCGCCACAGCCATCTTTATTCTCTCGGGCGATCACCCGGCGCGTACCTTAATGATCCTGAGCCTTACCGCTTGTGTGATGATGGCCATCGGCCTGCTGAGCACGGGCAACCTGGCCCTGTATTCCTTTATCAGCGGCGGCTTGTTCTGCTCGGTGATGTGGCCCTGCATTTTTGCGCTGGCCATCAATGGATTGGGAAAATATACCAACCAGGGATCTTCCCTCCTTGTGATGATGATTCTCGGAGGCGCGGTGATCCCACCGTTCCAGGGGTTCCTGGCAGATACGATCAATCCTCACCGCTCCTACATCGTTACGGTATTTTGCTTCGCCTACCTCGCCTGGTACGCTTTCAAAGTAAATGCTATTTTCAAAAAACAAGGTGTCGAATTGAAAACCGCTAACGGCACTGCCCACTAAACTAAGAACCGATCATGAAAGTAACCATCAATGTAAAGCTCGTCAATTCGAAATTCAACCAGGCTTACGCCGATAAGGATAACGAAGGCGACGAAACCGAAGACAACATCAAATACCTCTGGGAAGATGAATTCGAAGTGCAGGGCAATGTCAGCAATTTTAAGGTGATCAATAACACCACCTATTTGTTGAAAGGACTTTATCCGGATGATGAGGAATTTTGTTTTGAAATTCCGGACATGACGGTGCTGGAATGCACGATGGATAATGGTTCCGTGACGCTCCTGCCTTTTTCAAAAAAAGCCATCGGCAAAACGGAGAAAATCGACGGCAAAAACGAATTGCTCTTCAACGTGCAGCTCAAAAGCGTACGCGAGGTGGTAAACCCTATGACGGGTGTTTATATCCTGAAAGAAGATTATCCTGAAGAATTATTGGCGCTGCTTAATGATGAGGAAGAGGAATAGCCTGCTTTTATCCGGCCTTCTGGCCTTATGCACTACCGCTTTTCCGCAGGCGGGATTGCCGGGCGCGGCGGGCATTATTCCCAAACCCAAAGAGATCATTACTGCACCAGGAAGCTTTACTCTCTCTGCAGAAACAAAGATCGTTGCCGGAAGCTCTCCTTCCTTACAGGAGGATATCAACTGGTTCAACCAGTACCTGGAAACGTATTATCACACAAGCCTGAAAGTTGTTGCGACAGCGCCCGAAAGCAATTACATCCTCTTTGAAGAGCCTGCACAAGCCAATGCAGAGGATGAGGGCTATGAGCTCCATGTAGAACGTAAAAAAATACGGATCGCCGCGAAGACCAGCGGTGCCGGAAATTTTTATGCCTTGCAAAGCCTCGCGCAGCTGCTCCCTGTGGAGCCGAACAAACCCTTGCTTGTTTCCTGTGTTCAGATCAAAGATTCCCCGCGCTTTCAGTGGCGCGGCATGCACCTCGATGTCTGCCGCCATTTTTTCCCCGTAAGCTTTGTCAAACGTTACATCGACCTCATGGCCTTATACAAGATGAACACCTTTCACTGGCATCTGACCGATGACCAGGGCTGGAGAATCGAGATCAAGCGCTACCCGGAGCTCACGCGCACCGGCGCCCGGAGAAAAGGAACGATGGTGGGCCGCTACAGCAACCAGGAATACGACAGCATCCCTTATGGTGGATTTTACACGCAGGAAGAGATCAAGGACGTAGTAGCCTATGCAGCTAAAAGACACGTCACCGTGGTTCCGGAAATCGAAATGCCGGGCCATGCCGTGGCGGCGATTGCGTCTTATCCCTGGCTGTCCTGCACCGGTAAACAGCTTGAGGTAGAAAAAGGCTGGGGCGTATTTGAAGATGTGTTTTGCACCAAAGATTCTGTATTTACCTTTTTAGAGTATGTGCTGGACGAAGTGATTCCCTTGTTTCCGGGAAAATACATTCACATCGGCGGCGATGAATCGCCCAAGACCCGGTGGAAAGCCTGCCCTGCCTGCCAGGCAGTAATCAAACGGGAAAAGCTGAAAGACGAGCATGAGCTGCAAAGCTATTTTATTAAGCGCATTGAAAAATATGTGAGCTCGAAAGGACGGAAAATTATCGGTTGGGATGAGATCCTGGAAGGAGGCCTCGCTCCCAATGCCGCGGTGATGAGCTGGCAGGGCCAGGAAGGAGGCATTGCTGCTGCGCGCCAGAAACACCCGGTGGTGATGTCGCCCGGCTCGCATTGCTATTTCGATTATTACCAGGCTTCACCGGCAGGCGAGCCCCTGGCCATCGGAGGTTACGTCCCTCTCGAAAAAGTATATGCCTTCGAGCCTGTCCCCGAAATCTTGAAAGCGGAAGAACAATCCTATATCATGGGCGCGCAGGCCAACGTGTGGACGGAATACATGCTGAATGAGAAACAGGTGGAATACATGGTGCTCCCGCGTATGGCAGCCCTGGCCGAGGTCGTGTGGACTCCTAAAGAGCTCCGGAATGAAACGGATTTTCTGATCCGCATTCAAAAGCATTTTCTGTTGCTGGATATGCTTAAATACAATTACGCCAAAGCGCTTTACAGGATCAGTCCGCGGCTTTCTCCTGCAGGTAAAGCCGGAGGTGTCAACCTCCAACTGATGGCAAATGCTGTCTTCGGCGACATTCATTACACCACGGACGGTAGCGATCCGGGGCCGGATGCTCTTATTTTTACAAAGGCGCATCCTATAACAGAAAGCATGACGGTGAAAAGCGCACTTTTTGAAAACAATGAACGCAAAGGACAAATAATGACCGGAAAGTACGACATTAATAAAGCCACGAATACCACCGTCACACTTAAAACACCACCGCACAAATCCTACAGCAACGCAGGCGCCTTTACATTAGTAAACGGTGAAAGCGCCACGCTCCCACGGATCAACGAGCAGTGGCTGGGCTGGAGCGGAAATGACATGGAAGCTACGGTAAAGCTGGACAAGGAGGAAGAGATCCGTGAGATAGATGCGGGCTTTCTGCATGAAGAGCTGAGCTGGATCTATTTTCCAAAAAGTGTAGAGGTATACCGCTCGGCAGACGGCATCACCTTTACAAGCATCGGCAAGGCGGAGATCGATCGCAGCAATGACGGGCGTTTTGCCAGGCTGACCGTTAACCCGGTAAAAACAAGATACATCAGGATCATCGCGAAGAACTTTGGGAAAATCCAAAGCGGCAAGCCCGGAGCCGGAGAAAATGCCTGGCTCTTTTGCGACGAGATCATCATCAGATAATGACCATGGAATCAAACAGACGACAATTCATTAAGCTCGGCACACTGCTCACCTCTCTGCTGGCTTTCAATAAAAGTAAAGCCGGCGAGCTGCTGACAGAGCAAACCACGGCCACCATCAAACCCATTGTGCTCTCCACCTGGAGATTCGGTGTACAGGCTAATGCCGAAGCCTGGAAAGTGCTCTCCAACAAGGGCCGCGCCCTGGATGCCGTGGAAGCCGGTGTGAAGCTCACGGAGGCCGATCCCAACGAGCGCAGCGTGGGCTATGGCGGCAGGCCCGACCGCGACGGCAAGGTAACACTCGATGCCTGCATCATGGACGAGTCTTTCAATATCGGTTCGGTGGTATGCCTCGAGCACATCATGCACCCGGTTTCGGTAGCCAGGGCTGTGATGGAGAAAACCCCGCACACCATGCTCTGCGGAGAAGGGGCATTGGACTTTGCGCTCACACAGGGGTTTACCAAACAAAACCTGCTGGTAAAAGCATCCGAAGAGGAATGGAAAGAATGGCTGAAGACCAGTGAGTACAAGCCCAAGGCGAATATCGAAAATCATGATACCATCGGCATGATCGCCATGGACATGAACGGCAATTTATCGGGTGCCTGCTCTACCAGCGGGATGGCTTTCAAAATGCACGGCCGCGTGGGCGATTCGCCGATCATCGGCGCCGGATTATTTGTAGACAATGAAGTAGGTGCCGCCACTGCTACGGGCCAGGGTGAAGACATCTGCCGGGTAGTAGGAGCGCACACCGTGGTAGAATTCATGCGCCAGGGCCATTCGCCGGAAGCCGCGTGCAGGAAAGCCGTGGAGAGGATCGCTGCTATCACGAAGCTCAGGAACAAAGAGCTAGCGGACTTGCAGGTAGGCTTCATCGCCATCAATAAAAAAGGAGAGCATGGCGCATTCTGCCTGCAAAAAGGCTTCAACTACGCCGTCTATTCTTCCAACATCTCTAACGAATTGGTTGATGCTAAAAGCTACCTCCCATAAGCTCCTGGAAGTTGCCTGCTTTGATGTGGGATCCTGTTTCATGGCCGAGCAGGCCGGTGCAGACCGGATCGAGTTTTGCAGCGATTACAGCAGCGGGGGCGTGACGCCCCTGCGGGAGGAGATCCTGAAAGTCAAAGAACGCTTAAGCATTCCTCTGCATGTGATCATCCGGCCACGGGAAGGGGGTTTCGTTTATCGCAAGGAGGAGATCGAAACGATGAAACAAGATATTGTTTTCTGCAGGGAGCAGGGCATTGACGGTATCGTGATTGGCGCTTTACATCCAAACAATACCATAGACAGCGGGACATGTGCCTATTTTGTTGAGCTGGCGGGACAGATGTCCTGCAACTTCCACCGTGCCATCGATGCCTGTGCTGATATGGAAAAAAGTGTAGAACAGCTGATAGTACTGGGATTTAAACGGGTACTCACATCCGGCGGCAAAGCCACTGCACCCGAAGGCATGGCACAGTTAGCGGCACTACAAAAACACTACGGACATCAGGTTATCATTATGCCGGGCGGAGGCATTCGCAGCAACAACATAGCGCTCCTCGCCGCTTCCACGCAATGTGAGGAGTTTCATACCGCAGCCATCACAAAAGCCGGCGGGCAAATAGATCCGGAAGAATTAACCGCCATTATCAAACAGTTGAAACAGGAAGCATGAAACACTGGTGGATCATCCTCGTATTTGTTTCTGAGTTTCTGACAGGACAAAACCTGAGCCTGCCCTTAAAGACCGGCTGGCAGTTCAGGCAAAAAGGTAGAGAAGCGTCGTATCCTGCAAGCGTTCCCGGAACGCTGCATACCGACCTTCTCCGCAATGGCCTGATCAAAGATCCCTTCTACGGCACAAATGAAGCCAGTGTGCAATGGATTGAACAGGAGGACTGGGAATACAGCACAAGCTTTGAAGCGGGTACAGGCCTTCTGAAGTACCGCCATGTGGAACTGGCATTTGAAGGATTAGATACCTATGCCACTGTGTTCTTAAACGGTCAACTGATTCTGACCTGCAACAATATGTTCCGCTCCTGGACTACAGATATAAAAAAACAGCTGAAGCCCGGCAAAAACACCCTGCGCATCGTGTTTGAATCGGCCGTGAAAAAAGGAAAGGCCGAAGCGGCTGTCTTGCCTTATACCTTACCGGGGGATGAAAAAGTATTCACGCGTAAAGCGCAGTACCAGTATGGTTGGGACTGGGGTCCGCGGCTCGTAACCTGTGGGATTTACAAGCCGGTATACTTAAACTGCTGGAACGATGTGCGCCTGAACGATCTCAGCTATTTTATACGGGAGCTGCATGACAGTGTAGCGCGCATCGGCTTTGTCACGGAAACCGAAAGCACCAAAGATCTGAACCTGGAGCTGAAACTTTACGTAGGGCTGAACGATACTTCCGCAAAGGCTTTCCATACGTCCTATACACTTGCCATCAAAAAAGGGATCCAGCGCGATACCTTTTACTATAGCATCCGGAATCCGCAGCTTTGGTATAGCAATGGTCTTGGGAAAGCCAACCTCTATCATGTCAGATTCCATGCTATGCATCAGGGAAAAACGGTGGATCAAAGATCCCTGGCTATAGGCCTGAAGCAACTGGAGCTGGTGAGGGCGAAAGATGCCTTTGGAGAATCTTTTTTTTTCAGGCTGAATGGCAAGCCGGTGTTTATGAAGGGGGCCAATTATATTCCCCAGCACAGCTTCGTGACGGAGCTTCGGGATAGTAACTACAAGCGTATTGTGAAACTGGCGAAGGACGCCAACATGAACATGCTGCGGGTGTGGGGCGGCGGGCTCTATGAGGACGAGGCCTTCTATGAGCAATGCGACCTGAACGGAATCCTGGTGTGGCAGGACCTGATGTTTGCCTGCGCCATGTACCCGGGCGATACGGCTTTTGTGGAAAATGTGAAACAGGAAGTGGCGCAGCAGGCCCGGCGCTTAAGGAATCATACCTGCCTCACCCTCTGGTGCGGGAACAATGAGATCGATGAAGGCTGGCATAACTGGGGCTGGCAAAAGCAATACAACTATTCTGCGAAAGACTCCACGCTCATCTGGAACAATTACACACATCTGTTTCACGAGGCGATTCCCGGAGTCCTGAAGCAGTACGATCCTCATACCGCCTACTGGCCCTCCTCTCCTTCCATCGGCTGGGGGCGCAAGGAAAGCCTGGTGCAGGGCGATGCGCACTATTGGGGCGTGTGGTGGGGAATGGAGCCCTTCGAGGTGTATGAGAAAAAAACAGGTCGCTTCATGAGCGAATATGGCTTCCAGGGAATGCCGTCGCCGGATCTTTTTAAAACATTCTGCGATAGCAGCGAACGGCATCTTTCTTCCGCTACCGTGAAAGCTCATCAGAAACATCCGACCGGCTATCAGACCATTCAAACCTATATGGAGCGCGATTACCCGGTTCCCGCCGGATTTGAAAAATTCATTTATGTCTCACAGCTCCTGCAGCGCGATGCCATGAAAACAGCGATAGAGGCCCATCGCAGGGCCATGCCCTATTGCATGGGAACACTTTACTGGCAGCTCAACGATTGCTGGCCCGTAACGTCCTGGAGCGCACTGGACAATACCTGCCGTCCGAAAGCCCTGTATTATGAAACTAAAAAATTATTCGGGGAGGTTTCTCTCTCCGTTCATCAAAACGGAACGGACTACGAGGTTTTTGTCATATCCGATAAGCCGGTTGATGAACAAGGCATCTTCACCATGACCCTGAAAAATACCAAAGGCGATACCCTCCTCCATAAACAGAATACCCTGTTCATCAGCGCCAACAGCAGCGTGATCCATACACTCCTGAAAGAAAGCGAGCTGAAGGGGCTTTCAAAACAAGAGCTCTACCTCTCCTGTAGCATCCGGGATGCCAGGGGAAACATCATCGCTCAAAACCAGTTCTTCTTCGTGAAGCCCAAAGAGCTGTTACTCTATGACCCCGGGATCAGCATAGAGCTCTCCGCAGGAAGAGATACGCTAAGCATCCGTGCCAAACACTTCGTCAAAGACCTCTACCTGTTTTCGGATCAGCAGGAGCTGAGCCTCTCCGACAATTTCATCAATATAGAGCCGGGACAAACCGTGAAGCTCAGCGCCGGCCGGAAGCTAATAGCAGGCACAGCCATCAACTATTTTTCGCTCTACCACTGCGGCGTCTCTAAATAATTCGGTATTTTTAATCTTATCAAATCATTGCTCCACTCTTAATAAAGACCATCTGATGATAAAACGACTCCTCCCCTTGCTGTTGCTTTCCGCTTCCTCCCTGCTAGCTCAAACCAATTATGCTTCCTATGTGAATCCCTTTATTGGAACAGGCGGTACAGGTCATACCTTTCCGGGAGCCGTGCTGCCTTTCGGCATGGTACAACTCAGCCCCGATACGCGCATCGACGGAAGCTGGGAAGGCTGTGGCGGCTACTATTTCCCGGATTCCCTGATCTACGGTTTTTCTCATACACATCTCAACGGCACGGGCGTCAGCGACTACGGTGATATCCTCATCATGCCGACAGTGGCGGAAAGCGATCTGGCGAAGAAAAGCTACGCCACGAAATTTTCCCATACCAAAGAAAGTGCATCTGCCGGCTACTACTCCGTGCAGCTTCACAACAACATCAAAGCCGAGCTGACGGCCACCACCCGCGTAGGCATTCACCGCTATACTTTTCCGAAAGGAACGAACGGCCATATCATGCTCGACCTGCTGCACCGCGATAAGACGCTAAGCTCAAACCTCAAGGTGGTGGACAGTGTTACTGTAATTGGCTACCGCGTGAGTGAGGCCTGGGCCAGGGAACAGCATGTCTACTTCATGATGAAGTTCAGCAAGCCTTTAAAGGATAAGAGCGTGAAGGTCTTTAAGAAACAAACCAAAAAAGCAGGCGAGGAGGAACAGGCCGAAGGCGCCCAGTTCAGCTTCGACCTGAGCGATGGCAAGCCGCTGATCATTAAGGTAGGCCTCTCGCAAACCGACGCGGCCGGTGCAGCCAGGAACCTGAACAGCGAAGCCACACACTGGGATTTCGATCTTTACAGATCAGATGCTGAAAAGGCCTGGGAGAAACAGCTCTCAAAAATAGAAGTCACCACAAGCGACAAAACCAAGCTGTCTCTTTTTTATACGGCATTGTACCATACGATGATCCACCCTTCCATTGCCAGCGATGTGGATGGGCGCTACCGCGGCCGCGATCAGAAGGTCCACCAGGCCAATGGCTTCACGCCTTACACCGTATTCTCCCTGTGGGATACCTTTCGCGGACTACATCCGCTCATGAGCATCCTCGAGAAAAAACGCACCGTTGATTTCATCAATACCTTTTTGCACCAGTACGACGAGAGCAAGCGCCTGCCCATGTGGGAGCTTTCTGCCAATGAAACGGATTGCATGATCGGCTTCCACAGCGTATCAGTAATGGCCGATGTGTTTGCCAAGAACATTGGCGGCTTTGATACCGTCCTGGCTTACGAGGCCATGAAGGCGGCCTCCAACTACAACGGCTACAGCATTCCTGTATTCAATTCCAAGTATTACCTGGAGGTTGGCGATGAGTCGGAGAGCGTTTCCAAAACACTCGAATATGCTTACGATAACTGGTGTGTAGGCGAAGTGGCCAGGCTCCTGAATAAAAAAGCCGATTACCTCCTGTACTCCAAGCGGGCACAAGCCTATAAAAACATCTTTGACAAAAACGTTGGCTTTGTCAGGCCCCGCAAAAACGGCAACTGGCTTTCACCTTTCGAGGCCAGGGAAGTCAACAACCACTTTACCGAAGCCAACTCCTGGCAATATACCTTCTTTGTGCCGCAGGACATGGATGGTCTGATGCGCCTGATGGGTGGCGACAAAGGCATGGATAAAAAACTGGATGAGCTCTTTTCGGCCAGCTCCAAAACGTTGGGCCGCGAACAGTCCGATATTACCGGCCTGATCGGGCAATATGCGCATGGCAACGAGCCCAGCCACCACATGGCTTACCTTTACAACTTTGTAGGAAAGCCCTACAAAACACAGGAAAAGACTTATAAGATCCTAACGGAATTTTATAAGAACGATCCCGACGGACTGATCGGTAATGAAGACTGCGGGCAGATGAGCGCCTGGTATGTCCTCAGCTCGATGGGCTTTTACCAGGTGTGCCCGGGCATCCCGGAATACAGCATCGGCTCCCCGCTCTTCGATAAAGTCGTGATCCATACGGATAGCGCCCATGCCTTTACGATTAGTAAGCAAAATCCATCAGACCACTTTCAGTACATCCGCTCGCTCAGCCTGAACGGTAAAGAGCAGAAGCGCCTGGTCATCTCCCATGAGGACATCATCACAAACGGGAAGCTGGAATTTGTGATGCAGGACAAAGCCGATAGCAGCAACACCCTGGGAAAGGCGCTGTTCTTCCGCCCTCACACCCGCATCAACGCTGCCGGCTTAGTCGTATCGCCGGTGATCCAGACGCCGTCAGCCATGTTTACAAACAGTGTGATGGTAAGCATGGGACCGGTATCTCCTCAAACTAAAATTTACTATACGCTCAACGGTGAAACGCCACACAAGCGGTCGAAGCTCTATACCGCTGCTTTCCGCTGCGACACCTCGCTTACCATAAAAGCCATTGCTTACGAAGGGAATGACAGCAGTTCGGTCACCGTTAGTCACCTCTTTGAAAAACCAAACAGCTGGAAAGTCACCCTCATCAGCAAATACGACAAGGCTTACGCGGCAGGCGGCGACGGCGGCATCATTGATGGGCAGCGTGGAACTACCAACTGGCGAAGCGGCGAGTGGCACGGCTACCAGGGACAGGATTTCGAATGCATCATTGATTTTGGAACATCCAGAGCGATCGAATCCATTACCTCGGGCTATCTCCAGGATACGCGTGCCTGGATCATCTTTCCGAAAAAAGTAGAATACTTCGTCTCGGAGGATGGTAAAAATTTCAAACCTTTCGGAAGCCTCGAGAATGGGATCGCCGCAGACGACTACTCGGTGCAGGTACGCGCTTTCACCGCCAACAACCCGGTGAAAGTGAATGCCCGTTATATCAAAGTGAAAGCGCTGAATTTCGGCAAGCTGCCTGAGTGGCATCTGGGAAAAGGTGGCGACGCTTATATCTTTGTGGATGAGATCGAGGTACATTAACCTGAAACAAATCGGGGACCCGGCTGTTTATCTGTAAACCTGTAACTTATGTCAAAGATTTTTATAGTGTTGTTTGTCATGGCCGGCTTGTCGATAGCCGCGCAACCGAGATCAGGTATGTGGCGTGGTGTGCTTCTGCTCAATAAAGAGAAACAACTGGAGCTGCCTTTTACCTTTGAGGTTGTTAGCCTGAAGGGCGCCACTCAACTCATTATTCACAATGCTGCAGAGCGCATTACGGTTACTGAAACAGCATTCGCCAAAGATTCTTTTAATTTCAAAATGCCGGTATTCGACACGGAGTTCCGGACAAAACTGGTGGGTGATACATTATTAACGGGTGTCTGGATCAATCATACTAAAAAAGACAATAACAGTATCCCCTTTTCGGCAAGCTACAGCCGGAAAAACCGTTTTCCCTTTCCTCCCGAAAAGCCGCATGCCTTTTACGATGGCAAATGGGAAGTGACCTTTAGCCCCGGAACAGCCGATAGCAGCAAGGCCATCGGGCTTTTCAAACACCGGCCCGGCACCACTGTGGTGGAAGGCACCTTCCGCACCGAAACGGGCGACTACCGCTACCTGGAAGGCACAGAATATAATAATACCCTTTACCTTTCCTGCTTCGACGGCTCTCATGCGTTTTTATTCATTGCGGAAAACAACGGCACAGACATTCATAAAGCGGTGTTCTATTCCGGAAGTAGTTGGAGCGAGCCCTGGATGGGCAAGCGCAACGAGGCTTTCGAATTGCGGGATGCGGAAAAACTCACCTACCTCAAAGATCCAAATCAGGTAATTGATTTCTCTTTCAAGAACAGCAGTGACCAGACCGTTAGCCTGAGCGATGCAAAATATAAGAATAAAGTGGTGATCGTACAGATCATGGGCAGCTGGTGCCCGAATTGCATGGACGAAACGGCTTACCTGGCGCAGCTCTACAAAAAATACACGCAGAAAGGAATTGCCCGCTTCGACTCCACGACCGAAAAACACGAGCGCCACGTGATAGAAATCATCGGCCTCGCCTACGAGCGTACCAGCGATCCGGAAAAAGCAAAGAATAATATCAAACGCCTCAAAGAACGCTTCGGGGTTAATTACGAGATCCTGATAACCGGCCTTACGGGAAAAGACAAAGCCTCACAAAGCCTGCCTTTCCTCAATGGCATCATGGCGTTTCCCACAACCCTGATCCTGAACAAGGAGCACAAAGTAGTTTCCGTCTACACAGGCTTCAATGGGCCGGCAACGGGAAAGGCCTATGAGGATTATGTCATCAAGACGGAAAAGCTGATTACTTCCTTATTGAAATAGTTGATCCTATGATGGCTTCGACTTTGCTCAGCCACCATTCTGTGATTAGAGCTCCGTTTAAGATTGCAAGCAATTTCTATGGAGTCTGACTTAGAAGTGTTGCCCTTATAGGTCCTTTAAACAGTGGCTAATCCCGCTGAGGCGTAACCGGAAGCCGCCTACTAATAAAACAAATTATTATATGGAAAGCGCTTCACATGAATTTTCTTCACCACATCGTATACCGTTTTTTTGAACTCCTCGATGTTCTTTTTCTTTTGCGCGCTGATAAAGACTGCCTCCTGGTGGAGGTCCTTCATCCAGGTTTTTTTCAGCTCCTCCAGTGAGAGATTCTCCCGCGTCATCGGCGTGAGGTCATCCTCGTCTTTTTTCACATACTTGAAAGCATCAATTTTATTGAACACCAGAATCGTTTCTTTATCCCCGGCCCCGATATCAATGAGTGTTTGACGCACCACTGCGATGTGATCTTCAAAATTGGGATGTGAAATATCCACCACATGCAGCAGCACATCAGCCTCACGCAGCTCATCCAGCGTCGACTTGAAGCTTTCTACCAGTTGTGTCGGGAGCTTGCGGATAAAGCCAACGGTATCGCTCAGGAGGAAAAATAAATTCTCAATGGTTACTTTTCTCACGGTTGTATCGAGTGTCGCAAATAATTTATTCTCTGCAAACACTTCACTTTTGCTGATCAGGTTCATGATCGTGGATTTACCCACATTGGTATAACCCACCAAAGCCACCCGCACAAACTCGCCGCGGTTCTTCCGCTGCGTGGCCATTTGCTTGTCAATCACTTTCAGGTCTTCCTTCAGTTGCGCGATGCGGTCGCGGGCAATCCTTCTATCCGTTTCAATTTCCTTTTCGCCGGCACCGCCACGGGTTCCGGTTCCGCCACGCTGCCTCTCCAGGTGCGTCCACATCCCCGTAAGGCGCGGCAGCAGGTATTGGTATTGCGCCAGCTGCACCTGCGTCTTGGCATGTGCTGTCTGCGCACGTTGCGAGAAAATCTCCAGGATGAGCGTGGTACGGTCGAGGATCTTTTTCTTTAATTCCTTTTCCAGGTTCCGCTGTTGCGAAGGCGAGAGCTCATCATCGAAGATCACCACCTCGATATTATTTTCCTGTATAAAGGTTTTTACATCATGTAATTTTCCTTTGCCGATAAAGGTGGCTTTGTCGGGCCGTTCTAGTTTTTGTGTAAATACTTTTTTGGTTTCCACGCCATAGGTCTGGGCAAGGAATGCCAGCTCATCCAGGTATTCCCAGGCAAGCGATTCGTTCTGCTGCTTGTTGATAATACCAATCAAGACAGCTTGTGGGATATGTTGTTCCGTAGATTTAGCGACAGGCTTCATGCAATGATCATAAACCGCAAAATTAGCATTTTATGACGGATTGCCTGTGTTGTTTCTCTAAAAAAGCCCAAAGGCCTTAACGGGCCATATGCAGGAGGGTCACGTGGCCTACCATCGTTTGGGTACGTCGCTTGATCTCTCCGTTGATCGCTTTGAACTCGATCTTGTAGACATACACACCTTCCTTACAGAGGGTGCCGCGGTATTTGCCGTCCCAGCCCTCATTCAGCGCTGCCGATTCGAAGATCTTTTCGCCCCAGCGATCGAAGATCATCATCTTGTAATCATAGAGCTGGATACCGGACGGAGCGAAGATATCGTTTAATGAATTGCCATCCGGCGTAAAAGCATTCGGCACATACAGGGTGGAAATTTCATTTACCTTCAACGGAATCAGGATACTGTCGAAACAGTTATAGATCGTGGAAACCACCAGCTTCACATGGTAAACACCGGTATCCGCATACACATGCGTCGGATCAGTTTCAGCAATCACCGGAGATCCGTCGTTAAAATTCCAGAAGGAATTGTCCTGCCCGCTGGATGTATTCACAAAGTTAACTTCCGGGTTCAGGATATCGATGCCCGACATCGGCGTATAATGGAAGTTTGCAGTCGGTTTCGGGTGTACCAGGATGTAGTTCGGCTTCGTGATGCTTTCCACGCAACCGCTGTCAGAGGTGGCTTTCAGGCTTACCTGGAAGGTCCCGGGCAAGGTATAGGTATAGTTAGGAGAAGCGTCGGTAGAAACAATACCCGTACCGAATGTCCAGTACCAGGAAGAGACAGAAGGCGTCGATGCCGAAAGGTTTATAAAGCTCACCGGCAAAGGCTGGCAACCCTCTAAAGGATTGGCGGCAAAATCAACCACCGGCAGCTGGTTCACATTGACATTAAGGGTGTTCGACAAAGCCGCGCAGTTGTTGTTATCCCTGATATCGAACCAGTAGCTGCTGCTCACCGACGGGGTGGCCGTCTGCGTGATGGTATTGCTCGTAACACCGCTATTGTTCGTTCCTGTATTCCAGGTCACGCTGTAAGGCTTGATACCACCTGAAAACAGAGAGGTGAGTGTAATGACATCGTTCCGGCAAATAGAAAGATCGCTGGAGGAGATCGCTCCAACCAGCCTCAAAGGCTCATCGACGCGGATGCTGTTAATCGTGTCTTTACAGCCCATCACGTCGCTGCCCGTTACCGTGTACATACCCGCCGCCAGGGTGTTCACTACGGTATTGGTGGTTGCCGTGCCGTTAACCGAATAGGTTGGTGAACCATAACCCACCGTGGATGAAAAAGTAATCACGCCGTTGCTTTCTCCGAAACAGATCACGCTATCCACATCCATCAGCTGCAGGTCGAGCTTCTTGTAATCTCCTATCGTAAAGACCCCGTAATTGGAGTTGCCGTTAATGGTTTGGTTATTGGTACCGCTGTTATTGGTACTTGCGAGGTGTGTCCAGCCGGCATTGTAATACCAGGATTGCAGGTCGCTCTCCGTGATGGTATTGGTGCTGCCACCTGTAGGGTCCCACTCGTTCTCGATGTAGGTAAACTGTTTGTTGGCTACAGGATTAGTGTTGTAGTTACTGGTATTAATTACCCAGAAACGGTCGAGCATACGCGGGGCGTGCTCGGTCCCGCAATTATTATTCAGATCGCTGACACCCGTTGGCAAAGGCCTGTTATTGATGGCGGCACTTGTTGTGGTAGGATAGGTGGAAGCGCTGATCGCTCCTGTGGTGGATTGCGCGCCTGCAGCCGTAATGGCAAGGGTGAGCGGAATGTAATTCGCTGCCAGGGAGCCGAACGGAAATACGTAGCTTCCGGCTCCGGTATTCCCGATATTCCACTGGATAATGCCATAACCCGGAACAGGAGCCGTTTCACTGATGATGTAGCCGCTGACGCGGGTGATGGCGCCGGTGACAGGATTCGTAACAATGAGTGTATTACTGTTCAGGTCTAACGGTCTGCTCCCTAAGGCCAGAACGCCGTTGGTGCCACCAACAAAAGTATTCACATTCAGGGTTTTTATGCCGCTGCCCAGGAGGTTCAGGTTGTTGAAGCGCGTCGGCTGGCTGCCCATAATGTTCTGGTTCGCGCCGGTCATCTCCACCGTACCGGTGGTAGCCACCAAAGCTCCCGAGGTGGAGTTGTTGGTCCAGTTTCCCGTAAAGGTAATCAGGCCTGAATTGCTGATCAGCCCGACATTGGCGCCCGCATTGGTGTTCACCACCTCGCCCTGCACGGTGATCAGTCCCCCGCCCTGCACGGTGACGCCGCTGCCGTTATTATAGAACTCGTTTTGTGCATACATCCTGCCAAGTCCTGCCAGCAGGAAGAGAACAGTGAAATAGTGCGCCGTAATGCTTTTGAATGTTTTCATGGTAAAGTCTTTTCAATTCATTCTGTTTCTTATTTCACCCGGATGATCCATACCACGCTCATATTCGTCGGGCGGGTTTCAACACCACCATTGGCATTCGTTGTAAAGGTGTGGGTGTGATTGCCATCGGCGGTGATCACGTGCGTGTGGTCCAGCTGATCGATCGTGGTAAGGAAGTTCCCCACGGTTGCCAGCCCGTCCCACGGAATACCGCCTCCTCCCGGGGGTGTATTGATGAGCTGCCCGGTATTAGCTGCATCCATTTTGTCCGTTCCGAAGTTATCGTCCCATGGAACAACCCTGCCATTCGTGGAATTCACGCTGCCAGTGCTGCCGCCGTGGTTGTGGGTCCCGTTCGCTGCTGTTGTCCCGGTGTGGGTGTGGCCTCCCACATCTTCCGTTTGCATCGTGCCGCTTACTGTTGAGCCACGCAGGAACTTCCCGGTGGCATTGAGAGAAGGAATTGTCTGGCCGTTATAAGGAGACTCCGGATCCGCGAGTACCTGGCCGTTGCACTCCACCCAGCCCCAGGGCAGCACAGGCGTTCCCGCCATACTTTTATGAAAAGCCTCGATGCTGCCGATCGGATCGCCGCCGACTTCCTGCCAGCGTGCCCCATTATAGCTCATCAGGATATTGGCTGTGGCATCATATACCATTAAGCCTGTAGCAGGCGCTGCAATGGCCTGGCGCTGAGCCGTGCTCATGGTCGGGAACATCACACCCTGTGTGGTCGATACAATTTGCATCACCGCCGAAGCATTCGGGGCGGCTGTTCCAATGCCTACCTGCCCGCTCGTGGTGATCCTCATCTTTTCGGTATTGTTGGTTTTAAATACCATGTCCTGCGCGTCCGTCGTTCCAAGGAAATTAGTGCCGGCTGTTGTTCCTGCATTGCCCAACAGATCCCAGGCATTTCCACCCGAGGCCGGTACCAGGATCACATCGCCGGTGGCGTTCACCGATAAGGCCTTCCCGTTCGAAGCGACTGTCGGCGAAGCAGCGGTGAGGTTCGTAAAGCGCAGACCGGAAGCGTTGGCTGTAGGGGCCGTCAGCTCAAGCCTTGCATTCGGTGATGTATTGCCAATCCCCACACGTCCCACAGAGTCGATGTACATGTGTACACCGGGCGAGCCGTCGCCGTTGAACATGAGGCCTTTATCGAGACCGGGATTGGAATAGATCCTGGCTTTGTTGGTGCCGTTGCCATTTTTGAATAAAATGTCGCCCGGGTCTCTTGTGCCCGGCGCAGCTCTAAGTGAGAATTGCCCGTTATTGGCGACCTCCAGGACTTCACTCGGTGTATTGGTCTGGATCCCCGTATAACCATTGCCTAATACCGTCAGCAGATCGGTACCGCTACCAATGGCTCCTGAATTGACGGTCAGCGCTTTTGAATTTGCCGTAGCATCCGTGACCTTGATCAAAGCACCGCTTGCACCGGCCACGGCGCCTGAGTTATAAAAGCTGGCTACATAGCCCAGCGCATTGGCATTCCAGTCCATACCGCGCGCAACCTGTGTTCCGAGGCCCGACTGATCTCCCGCGTGCAGGGTGCTGTTACTAAAGAGTACAGGAGGGGCCGCCGTGCCGATCCCCACATTTCCGTTTGCCAGGATCCTGGCCCGCTCGATGCTGTTGGTTTTAAAGATCACATCGTTGGCATTGGTCGTACCCATGAACTGGGCCGCTGTGATGTTGTTGTTTCCGTTGATCTCCCAGCTGAGCGCCGAAGGGACAATGAGGCTATCGTAAATACGCCCGTTGGGCGTAGCGAATAACGTTCGCACCCCGGGACCCACATAAATTAATGTATCGCTGCGTATGGTCCCTGCCACATGCAGCTTCGACAAAGGGTTATTGGTTCCGATTCCCACATTCTGGGAAAATGCATGCTGGTTTACGATGACCATCAACATCAAAATCACTTTCTTCATAATTCAATACACTAGGTTTCAGGTTAAATAATTTGCCCTGTTATTTTTCTCTCAGTTCAATATTTGATACAAGGCATTAAGGCTACATTGCGCGGCCTGGCAGCGTGTATCATGCCATAGGCGGCGCCACCTGTTGTTGTTCCTGTATAAACCGTCCAGCCACCTGCCGGAGCATTTGCCCAATAAGCATTCGGAATCCCTCCTGCCAGTGTCCCCGGCCACGGGTCACAGTAGTTGGCGGCAATATTATCCATGGAGAAATCACCATTCTGTGCGGCTGCTCCCCCGGTATCATCATGAACCACAGGCGAAGGGCTTTGCGTTGTTCCCAGTGTTCTACCCGGATCGGCGCCTCTGCCATTATCCGCACCACGGATAAACTCTCCTCTCAGATCTGGTACATTAAACGTTGTGGATCCGTTCCCCGGACCATAGGTTGTTCCTATCGCATTGAACAGTTCCGCATACATGGTTCTGCTCACCGCCTGTCCGTTGCATTCCAGGTATCCGTTAGGAGTTGTTGTATTAGCGAAGTATTGCACAGTACCTGCCGGGTTATTGGCACAATCCCATTTCACCCCGTCAAACATATAAAACCCTTTCAGATCCGTATCATATACCTGCAATCCCTCAATCGGCGCCACTATGGCCCTTCGCTGCGCACTGGTCATACGCGGCATGGCAAAGCCCGATGTTGTACTGGCTATTTCCACCTTGGCCGAAGCAGCAGGCATGGTGTTGCCTATTCCTACATTGCCATTGGGCATGATATCGAAATATTGGTTCCAGCTTGTCCCATTCCAGTAGGCTATATGAAAATTATTCGGGTTAGCATAACTGGAAGGCCGCTTCATTAAAGACCAATAGGGCACCTCTCCCTGAGTGCTCAACGCTAAATTATGCCCGGTAGATCCTGAGGCATTGGCAATTTCAAGAAACTCCCTCGGCGCATTGGTAGCAATGCCCACATAGCCGCCTGTCGTCACCCGTACTTTTTCCGTGTTATTGGTTTTAAAAACAAGGTCCTGTGCATCAGTCGTTCCTAAAAAGTTGGTACCCGCTGTCGTACCCGCATTGCCCAGCAATTTCCAGGCATCCGAGGCTGAGGGCATCAGCACCACATCTCCGTTGGCATCCACGCTGAGCGCCTTGCCGTTGGCAGCAACTGTCGGTGATGCAGCCGTCAGGTTGGTAAAACGAAGACCCGAAGCATTAGCAACGGTAGAATTGATCTCAAGTTTGTTGCCGGGAGTAATGATGCCTATCCCGACATTTCCTCCCTTGTCCTGCAGGGCCAGGGCTGAGTAAGCCGTGTTTTCGAGCGCAGCCTTAGGAGCGCCTGCCGTTCCGTAAGACTGGATGGAGGAATGCCCTAAGGCCTCCACATGCAAATGCGAAAGGCTGTTGCCGTCATAAATTTTAATCCCGTTGTCTGTCCAGGGCTGAAAAATATCAGAAATTACAGTAGCGGATGAATAGCCTACATTAAAGCTCGATTGAGGATACACACCATCATTGGCAAGAATGTTCCCATTCACATGAAGCTTCTCCACAGGGGCCGGCGTACCGATCCCTACATTACCCGTCGAGAGGATCCTCGCCCGCTCGATGCTGTTGGTTTTAAAAATGACATCGTTGGCATTGGTCGTCCCCATGAACCGGGCCGCTGTGATGTTGTTGTTTCCATTGATCTCCCAGCTTAAGGTGGTCGTAACAAGGCTATCGTAGATTCTTCCGTTAGGCGTTGCAAACAGGGTGCGGACTCCCGGGCCCATGTAAATTAATGTATCGCTCCGGATCGTCCCGGCTACATGCAGCTTCGATAAAGGGTTATTGGTTCCGATTCCCACATTCTGCGAAAACGACTTCACAGAGGAAACAACACATAAAATAATTAAGAACTTTTTCATACCTGTAATTTTTAAAAAATAATCGGGGGAGTTCTTTTTTATTTTTTCTCTACTAATTCCGCTAACGCTTTTTCGAGTTTTTGAATCCGTTGCTCCTGTGATTCAATCACCTGCTGTTGTTCCTGCATCGCTTTGGTGAGCATGACGGAAAGCCTTGCATAATCAACCGCCCACAGTTCTTTGCGTTCATTTTTAGGTTTGCTCACCAGCTCCGGGAATACCTCATATACCTCCTGGGCAATAAATCCAAAATCGCTCACAGGCTCATCACCCGCATGGATGATGAGATTCCCTCCGGCATCAAAGCCCGAGCTGTGTTTCTCATAGGTGCTTGGCTGAAGCTTCATCACCTTCGCCAGTACATTATTTTCAAAGGCTTTGACTCCTGTTTTTAATCGCCTGTCAGAAGTAAAATAATTGGTTCCGGAGATGGTCAGGTTACCAAGGCCATTGAGCACCATCAGCGAGTTCTCGACGCTGTTCCCCGCCACGAGGTTGTAGTTGCGCCAGTTGAACCCGCGGTCGGTTGCTGTTAAGGCCGCCGCACCATTGCCCGGGTCGGTTGCATTCCAGAAATCCACATTGCTTGTTCCCGAAATCCGGTTCATACCCGTCACCAGGGTGCCTACACCATTAATCCAGCAGGGAACCGGCGCAGAGTTCGCCGCAGGATCCGAATTAAATCCGCCGAAGGCAGAATAGCCCGCTGTTACCGCCAGCTTTACATTAGCCGCATCGGGAGAAACGGCGGCACCGGCATTCTGGGTATTATAAAACTGGTTGCCGATCCTCATGTTTCCGGTGCCATTCACTACCACTTTCGGAACACCGTTGGAAACAACATTGATCAGGTTCGTACCATAGCTGCCGAGGCTTACGTTATCCTTCTGCACAAAATACACACCCGTGTTGGTATAAGAGGCATCGATCCCCCCGATAAATCCCGCATCGCTGTTGGAAATACCGTTAAAATTACGAGTGCCATATATTGCCGCATTTGTGTTGGACGTGATCTCCAGTTTTTTTGTGGGCAGACCAACGCTGATGCCTACATTTCCGTTTTCCATGATCTTGATCCCTGCCGGGCCATCCGGGTTGCCAACACCTGTCCATGGCCCGATAATGAGGCCTGTCGCAGCGGAAAGCAGCGGATTGTTATCATTGTTGAAAATAAACGATTTGTCGCCCGACTGTGTCATCGTGTTCCAATCGCCCGCGGCTGCTCCTGAAAATAAGCTTAACCAGCCGCTTGATCCCGTTCCGACTCTTGAGAACCGCGCGATGGAATTTGATGTCGTGTTACTCGTTTCTACGACTTCAAGCCTGGCTCCCGGGGTTGGCGAGCCAATTCCGACATTTCCGTTCGGCAGCATGGTAGCCACCGTCAGCGGGGTAAAGCTCGTGCCGTTATATTGCAAAAATTTAAAATTCAAGGGCTCGTTCCCGTCATCGCCCCAGTAGATCAGGCCGCCGGCATCGTTCGTGGTGGCGAGGTTCCCGTCTATGTCTTCGGTAGACATCCCTATAAAATCGGTGTTATCTTCTGCGGAAATACCGGTGAGCTTATTGAAAGGATTCAGAACACTGTAATTTCCATCGAAACGTTCCTGTACCGTGAGCTTCGATAAGGGAGCTGTATGCGCTATCCCCACATTCCCGTTGGAGGCCAGTGTTCGCACACGCTCCAGGTTATTGGTCTTAAACACCAGGTCCTGGGCATCTGTCGTTCCCAGAAAATTGGTTCCCGCGACGGTGCCTGCATTTCCGAGGAGCTTCCAGGCATCGGAGGCCGAAGGCATCAGTACCACGTCTCCGTTGGCATCCACGCTCAGCGCTTTGCCATTGGCAGCCACTGTGGGCGATGCGGCAGTGAGGTTGGTAAACCGCAGACCGGAAGTATTGGCGCCGGCAGAAGTAATTTCCAAACGGTTGCCGGGAGCCGTTGTTCCTATACCCACATTGCCGGTACTGTTAATCATTACAAAATAATTAGGCGCTGTTGCCGTGGGCACAGCTCTTCTGCCTATATAAAAGGCATCATTCGGATAAGCATAGGTTCCTGTGCCGTATTTCAGCTCCCAGTCGGGGATAGCGGCATTGGTCGAATTGGAGCGATGCACCACTTCACCGGCGCTCCGGATAGCCATAGAGGCCAGGTTGGGAATCGCAGCAAAGGTTCCGTTCAATTCAATTAAGGGGTTCGAGGAGGATACCCTTGCCCTGCCGTTCACCTCCAGGATGACAGCCGGATTGATAATCCCGACTCCCATATTCCCGTTTGCGAGGATTCGTGCGCGCTCCACATTGTTGGTCTTAAAGATCACATCATTGGCATTGGTGGTTCCCATGAACTGGGCAGCGGTGATATTGTTGTTCCCGTTGATCTCCCAGCTAAGCGCCGAAGGCAATGCAAGACTGTCATAAATCCTTCCGTTAGGTGTTGCGAACAGGGTGCGCACGCCTGGTCCCACATAGATCAAGGTGTCGCTTCGGATGGTTCCGGCCACATGCAATTTCGACAAAGGATTATTTGTTCCTATGCCAACATTTTGTGCCGGAAGCAAAAATGTTAAAATAATGGAAAGGACCAGGAGTAGCGCTCTTCTCATAGGAATACGATTTATGCCAAAAATACAACAAAAATAGTTCAGGTTGCCTGTGGCAATGAGCAAAATTCAAGTATAAATGAGTATAAATCGTTACCCGAAGCTTATTTTCCTTTTAAATCGGACTCGATGTAGGCGGTAACGGCCTCGATCTGCTCTGTTGTCAATACATCTTTGTAGGAGGCCATGCCGTTTTTTCCTTTGGTAATGATGTCTGTAATTCCTTTATGATCGAGCGTTGTCAGTGAAAGGTCTTTGGCGCCGTTGAGGCCCAGTTTTCCATTATCGCCATGGCAGAGGGTACACTTATCCTCGAAGATTTCTTTTCCGCTCACCACGGCAATCGCTCCGCCTGCCTTCGCCTGCTTGGCTTTCTGCGCGAGGCCAAAGGATACGATGATGAGGAAAAATGAAAAAGAGGCAAGCACTTTGTTTTTCTTTTTAAATCCTACAACCGCCAACGGAATAGACAACACCACGAGGGCTATTTTCACGATCAGCATCGCAGGGATTACAGGCAGCTGTGTCATGAGGTAAATGCCTGTGGCCAGGAAGCCGAAGCTCACAATCATTTCAGGCACTTTGGTTTTCTTCCGGAAGCTTTCGAGCAACTCATGCCTGTCGCTTAACAGCAAAATGGTTTTTACAAGATAGATGAGAGTAAACAAGATCACACAGAGGTAATGTGTGTGTAACATGCCTGTTGCCATAGGGTCAGGATTAAGATTCAAAACTCAAAATTAACAATTAAAGCCATAATTAAAAGGCGAAACCCGATTTTTATAAACAGGCCATAATGTTATATTTGTTTACCATAAACATCCGTATGCCTAAGTTTTCTCTTCTCTTGGTCAGTCTACTTTGTTGCCGGGCAATAGCCACAGCTCAATCGACCTTCCCGGTAAACGGGGCCCCAGATCCCAAACACACCCTCTATGCGTTCAGTAACTGCAGCCTGCATGTGGATGCGGAAACCGTGATCGCAAATGGCGTCCTGCTGGTGAAAGACGGCAAAGTGATCCAGGCTGCTGCGAAGGCAGAGGTACCGAAAGAAGCGGTGCTCCTGGATTTGAAAGGAAAGCATGTGTACCCGGCATTTATTGAGCTCTACAGCGATTACGGCATGCCCGAGCAAAAATGGGGCGGCCAGCCCGACAGCCCGAAAAAAGGCGCCTATGGCTGGAACCAGGCCATTAAGAGCGACGTGGATGCTTATAAATTGTTTCTTCACAACCAGCAGAAAGCTGATGAACTGCGCAAGCTTGGCTTTGCCACGGTGCTGACGCACCAGAAAGACGGTATCGTGCGGGGCAGCGGCACCCTGGTGAACCTTTGCAGCAAAAAAGAAAATGAAAGCATTGTCACCGATCGCGCCGCGGCTTTCTACTCCTTCAACAAAGGCACCTCGCCCCAGGATTATCCTTCCTCCCTGATGGGCGCTATTGCCTTACTGCGTCAAACCTATTACGATGCCGACTGGTATAAAACCAATACCGGCAAAACAGAATACAACATCAACCTCGAGGCTTTCAATAAATTACAGGAGCTGCCTGCCGTGTTTGAGGGCAATGATAAATACAACGACCTGCGGGCCAAAACGATTGCCGACGAGTTCAAAACAAAATACATTATCAAGGGCGGCGGCAACGAATACCAACGCCTCTACGAGATCCAGAATACATCATCGCGATACATCATTCCGGTTAATTTCCCGGAAGCATTCGATGTGGAAGATCCTTTTGATGCGGAACAGGTATCTCTCACAGACCTCAAGCATTGGGAGATGGCGCCTGCCAACCTGGCCATGCTGGAAAAGAACAACATCGACTTTTGCATTACCAGCGCCGATCTCAAATTCAGGAACGAGTTTTTGAAAAACCTTCGCAAAGCCTTGAAGTACGGCCTGTCGGAGAAAGCAGCCTTAAAGGCACTGACCTCCAACCCGGCGGCTTTTATCAATGCGCAGGATAAGGTGGGGAGCCTGAAGCCCGGCATGTATGCCAATTTCTTCATTTCCTCCAAACCGGTCTTCGATGAGGAATGTGTGATCTACGAGACCTGGAGCAACGGCATGCGCTACGCCTACGAGGACCTCAACGCCCCGAAGGTGGAAGGCAATTACCAGTTGACGATCGGCTCTGCGGTCTATAAAATGACACTCACAAAAGACAAGCCCAACAATGTCACCATTACCCTTGCCGACAGCATCAAAGCCAAAGGCAGCTACAGCATCTCGAATAACCTCATCACCCTTACCTACCCTTACGATTCGGTGTCTACGGTACGCTTATCCGGAAACTACTATGAAGCGCAGGGTTATTTTGCCGGCAGGGCGCAGTACCCGGATGGTAACTGGACAGATTTCAGGCTGAGCTTCATCAGCACAACAGATACGGCCTCGAAAAAGAATGATCCCCCGAAGCTGCCGGACTATGGCAAAGTATATTATCCGTTTATGGCCTACGGAGAGCCCCTGCCGGAAAGCGAAGGCTTTATCAAAGACACCTGGAAAAAATTCAAAAGCCGCTACAACGCCATCCTCATCAAAGATGTGACGGTATGGACCAACGAAAGCGACTCGGTGCTCACAGAACACGATGTATACATCACCGATGGCAGGATTGTACGGATTGCCCCGAACATTGATGTGCCGGCAACGGCTTTCGCCAAGGTCATCGACGGCAAGGGTATGCACTTAACGCCGGGGATCATCGACGAGCATTCGCACATTGCGCTGTTCAGCGTAAATGAGGGAGCTCCGGCGAGCAGCGCCGAAGTGCGCATGGGCGATGTGGTGAATGTCGAAGACATCAACATCTACAGGCAGCTTGCCGGTGGTGTCACCACAGCGCAGTTGCTTCACGGCTCGGCGAACCCGATCGGCGGGCAAAGCTGCCTCATCAAGCTGCGCTGGGGAAAAGGCCCTGAGGAATTCAAATACGAAAATGCCGATAAGTTCATCAAATTTGCCCTGGGAGAAAATGTCAAGCACTCCAATGGCATCAACCCCGATCAGCAGCGTTTTCCACAAACCCGTATGGGTGTAGAGCAATGCTATTACGATTATTTTATGCGTGCCGCGGCGTATAAAAAAGCGATGGCCGATGTGGCAGGCTCCACGCTGAAAGTAAAACCTGCCTCACCCCGCCGCGACCTCGGCCTCGATGCCCTGGCGGAGATCCTCGACAACAAGCGCTTCATCACCTGCCACAGCTATGTGCAAAGTGAGCTGAACATGCTCATGCATGTGGCCGACAGCATGAAGTTCAGAATAAATACCTTCACACACATCCTGGAAGGCTACAAGGTGGCCGACAAAATGAAAGCGCACAGCATCAATGCCTCTACCTTTGCCGACTGGTGGGCTTACAAGCTGGAAGTGATGGATGCCATCCCCTACAATGCTGCCTTAATGACGAAAGTGGGAATCAATACCGCCATCAATTCCGACGATGCGGAAATGGGCCGCCGCCTGAACCAGGAAGCTGCCAAAACCATGAAGTATGGCGGCTTAACGGAAATACAAGCCCTGAAGCTCGTGACGCTCAACCCGGCTAAAATGCTGCACATCGACGATAAGGTAGGCAGCATCAAACCGGGCAAGGTGGCGGATCTTGTGCTCTGGACGGATCATCCCTTAAGCATCTATGCCAAGCCGAATAAGACCATCATTGACGGCCAAATTTATTTCGACCTGGAAGAGGACGCCAAACTGCGCGAAGACATCAAGAAAGAGCGCGCCCGCATCATCGGCAAGCTCATTTTAGAGAAAAACAAAGGTACCCGTGTCATCAAACCGCAGGCGAAGAAGCCGAAGCATTTCCATTGCGATACGGAAGACAGCGGCCTGGAGTATATGGGTCAGTAAAACGCAAAGCTCACCGCCAGGTCCCGCTGCCCGCTTTGGCTGTGGCAGGAGATGCAGGTAGCCGTAGGCTCTTTGGTAGTGCTGAAAGCAACGCTCCCATCGGCGTTAATTTCCGCCCACAGCCAGCTTCCTTTCCTTTTATACATGAGGGCATATTGTCCATTGCTCTGAACATCCTTGACAAGGAGCGAGCCGTCCGGGAATTTTTTGCCTGCCGGGAGTTTACCATTATCCGTTAAGGCGGCATAAGCCGTTTTGTTGAAACGCAGTTTGAAAGCGCCATGTGGCCCATGCACACCGGAGTACACCGCCGCAGGATCATTTTTATAATAGCGAAAGGCGGAAACATTCCGGCAGCTGTCGTACAAAGCACGATCGCTGAATGCCAGGTCGGGATTGATTCCCTGGTCTTTCGTACAGGAATAAAAGACACAAAGGGAGGCAATACCTGAAAAGACAGTGATAGCGATCCTGGTTTTCATCTATGCTTTGCTTGGAACGAGGTAACGCGACAGGTAGGTCTCTTTCAGCGGCTTTTTCCAGCCCGTGACGAGCTCCGGAGAGGTGGTGATGGTATTGTCGAATACCAGCGTGTGTGCGTTGATGCTTCCATCGTTCAGCAGGCCGGCAATCTCTGATGTTTTGACAACTGCCACCTCACCATTTTTTTCGTAAGCTACCAGCAAGCGGTTCAGGAGCTCTACGGAGAATTGTTGCTCCAGCTCCTTCACAAGACGTACCTGCTTATCGATGCTGCAGCCGCTGGCATTGTAGTTGGCTTCGTTTACTTTAAAGATGAGCAAACGGTTTTTATAGAGTTCGAAAGAGGCGTCGAGGCTCACCTCGTGGGCGGTCCAGGTGCTGACAAAATCCCGGCAGCGTTGTTTCAATGCCTTGAGCTGCTCTTCCGGTAATAATTGGCTGATGGTATAAATCCAGATGCGTTCCATGTATTCAGTTAGTGAGTTGGTGAATGAGTGAACTAGAGAATGAGATCATCGTAAAGTTACAAAGAAAAATCTTTAATTGTCTAACTCTTCAACTCAACAAATCCCCAAATCAACAACTCTCCAACTCAATAATTGTTTAGATAAATTTGCACTTCCTGCTGGCAAAGGCGCACATGCGCAGGAGGATCAGGCCATGCTTGAAGCGGGAAATGTTGGTGCTTCCGTAAGTCCGCTCCCGGTAGCGGATAGGCACCTCCACAATTTTCAGGTTGAGCTTATGCGCCCCGAATAAGAGGTCGAAATCGCCGAAGGGATCAAACTCCCCGAAGTATTTCCTGTTTTTGGTCAGCTTGATGTAGTCTTTCCGGAACATGACTTTGGTGCCGCAGAGCGTGTCTTTGAAGCGCTGCTCCAGCAGCCAGGTAAAGGCCCAGCTGAAAAAGTGGTTGCCGAGGTAATTCAAAAAGCGCATCGCTTCCTTGTCCATCGGGTACACCAGGCGTGTCCCGTTGATGAAATCGCCTTTGCTGCCGGCAATGGCATCGTAGAACTTCGGAATATCCTCCGGCGGCACGGTCAAATCGGCATCGAGGATCATCAGGATATCGCCGGTAGCGATCTTGTAGCCTTCGCGCACCGCGTCGGCCTTGCCTTTTCCTTTCTGCTGTCCTATCTTAATATCGTGAGTAGCCGCATATTTTTGCTGGATCTCCTGGATCTTCTGCCAGGTATCGTCGGTGCTGTTCCCTTCAATAAAAATGATCTCCACATGCTTACCGAATTTCGGCAAGCGGGTAATGGCATTCTCGATGTTGCCGCTTTCGTTACGGGCAGGGATCACCACCGTGGTGGAATATTTTGTTTTATAGTCTTCCTCTTCGCTTGCCGGCAAAGGCTTCGCGAAGGAATAGGTGTTCAGGCTAAAAAAGCGGAAGAACGGAAATTTCGCTAAAAATAAATTAAAGAACTCGGCGATTAACGGAATATAGAACGGAAAGATAAAACGCTTGCTGTTGCGGTACACATCAAAGCCCGACACAAACAAGAGGTTATTCACGTCTTTGGAGTTGAGCCAGTTCTGGGTGGGCGTTTTCGTTTTAAGGCCCGTCAGCTCGGCAAATTTCAGCATCGGCTCCCACAGCGAATTGTAGTACTGCACAATGATCTTGGTATTGGCATGCGATACCTTTTTGGCCTGCTCAAACACCTGCTGGATATCATCCACAAAACCGATGAGGTTACTGATGATGATAAAGTCGTAGGTGCGGTCCAGGTTAAGGTTATTCGCATCCATCACCAGGAACTCGATATTCTGGTCTTTGTGCTTCTCCTTTGCCCAGGCAATCTGCTCTTCGCTGAAATCGATGCCTGTTTTCGTGCTGCCGGCAATGCCCGCCAGCAAATCACCGCTTCCGCAACCGATCTCAAGCACAGAGCTGTCTTCGTGCGAAAAATAATTACAGTAATTGGTAATTTCTTTCCAATAGTAATTCGTGATCCCGCGCTTTTTCCGTTTAGACGCCAGCTTGTTGAAATATTCCTTGATGTTTTGCAAAAGGTCGCTTTTTAGAGCTTGTAAAGATATTAATTTAAACGAATTACCTCATAGCCTGAAAACGAGGATCCAATCTATTATTAAGTTTATAGTTTGGGCGCCCGGGCGGGCCGCTTCCGGGCTCCGCTTCGCTGCGGTTTTTTGTTCGCTTTTTCAGCGAACAAAAGAACTAAACCCTTCGCGCCCCTGGCGCATATCCTCACTTCAACACCCACTTTAACTCATTCATAATCATGGCGGTGGCGCCCCACAGGATCTTTTCGCGGATGTCGAAATAAGGTGTTTTCAGTCTCAGCCCCGGTGTTGGCTCCACCACGGTTTCTTTGACGGTTTCCGGTAGTACCAATGCTGCCAGCGGCCATTCGATGAGCTCCTGCACCTCCCGCTCGCTGATGCTGAATTGCGGACGCTCGCGGAGATACGCCACAAAAGGATGGACTACAAATTTGCTCACGGGAATATACACCGGCGTAAGCTTCCCGATGATTTCGGGCCTGGCGTCACTTCCTGTTTCTTCAAAGAATTCGCGCAGGGCCGTAGCTTCCAGGCTTACATCTTCCGGATCGGCCTTGCCGCCGGGCAGGGCAATCTGCCCGCTGTGGTAGCCATTATAGGTGACCCGCTCAATCAGCAATAAAATGGGCTCATTCCGCTCATCGGGATAAGTGACGATGAGTACCGCACTTGGCCTGTAAACAGAGGCTTCCGGCATGCTTTTCAGGATCTTCTCACGTTTCACATGCGCCATTTCAAACTGGGCATCCATGCCCGGCAGGGGCTGTTGCAGTTTTATTTTTAAATTCGCAATAAATTCGTCAAACATTATTCGCTGGTAATTGTCCTAAGGTGTAAAGATAACCGATATGCAATTCTATTCCATCAAAAGCAGGCAACATTTACCGATTTCTTTAAATGAGGCCTGGGCTTTTTTCTCCTCGCCGAATAATTTGCAGAAGATCACGCCCGCTAATATGAATTTTACGGTGACCTCCGACAAAAAAGACGGGGAAAGCATGTACCCGGGGCAGATCATCACCTATACACTCACCCCCCTTTTCGGCATCCGGGTGAAGTGGATGACGGAAATTACCCATGTGTTCCCCGGCCATTACTTCATCGACGAGCAGCGCTTCGGTCCTTACAAGCTCTGGCATCACAAACATACCTTCACCGCCACTCCCACCGGCACCGATATGTACGACGAAGTCAATTACGTGCTCCCCTTCGGCTTTCTCGGAACCATCGCCCATCGCCTCTTCCTCAGAAAACGCATCGAAGACATTTTCAAATACCGAACAAAAGTGGTGGAAGAATTGTTTGGGAAGTAAGTTGATTTGCGTGAAGGACAGAACGGAAATCCTTTTTTGCTGCCTCTTTTCAAAAAAGTCCCGATATCTATCGGGAGCAGTGATAGCCTGACCCCGCTGCCTTTTTGCCGGGGCACGCCCAAAATATTTATTAAATAGCAGAAGATTTTATACTTAGATTTGCAATGCAAATGGAAAAAATTCAAGTCAATACGATAGAAGAAGCGATTGCCGATATTAAAGCAGGCAAAGTGATCATTGTGGTGGATGATGAAGATCGCGAGAATGAAGGCGACTTCTTAACAGCCGCACGCAACATCACTCCTGAAGTCATCAACTTTATGGCCACGCACGGCCGCGGCCTCATCTGCGCCGCTGTGACCGAAGAACGGGCCAAAGAGCTGAAGCTGGAGCTGATGGTGACTTCCAACACCGCTTTGCATGAAACGGCCTTTACGGTTTCCATCGACCTCCTGGGCCATGGCTGCACCACCGGTATTTCTGCCTACGACCGCGCCAAAACGGTTCAGGCCCTGATCGACCCCGATATGAAAGCGGCAGATTTCGGCCGCCCCGGACATATTTTCCCCCTCATTGCCAAAAGCGGCGGCGTTCTGCGCCGCACAGGCCATACCGAAGCTACCATTGATTTTGCACGCCTGGCAGGATTTGAGCCCTGCGGTGCCCTGGTGGAAGTATTGAACGAAGACGGCACCATGGCGCGATTGCCCGACCTCGTGAAAGTGGCGAAGCAGTTCGACCTGAAAATCGTGACCATCAAAGACCTGATCTCTTACCGCCTGGCCAAGGAAAGCATTGTGAGCCGCCAGGTAGAAGTGAATATGCCTACCCAGTGGGGGAACTTTAAACTGATCAACTACAAAGTAGATACCAACGGTGAAGAGCACCTTGCCCTGATAAAAGGCGAATGGGAAAAGGACGAGCCCGTATATGTGCGTGTACACTCTTCCTGCGTCACCGGGGACATCTTCGGCTCCTGCCGCTGCGACTGCGGACCACAGCTGCACAAGGCGATGGAGATGATCGAGAAGGAAGGCAAAGGCGTGATCGTATACATGAACCAGGAAGGCCGAGGCATTGGCTTACTCAATAAATTAAAAGCCTACAAGCTCCAGGAGCAGGGCCTCGATACCGTAGAAGCCAACTTAGAGCTCGGCTTTAAAATGGACGAGCGCGACTATGGCGTGGGTGCGCAGATCCTGCGCGACCTGGGCGTAAGCAAAATGAAGCTGATGACCAATAACCCGGTGAAACGCGTGGGCCTGATCGGCTACGGCCTGGAAGTGACAGAGAACATCCCGATCGTGATCCCTTCCAACCCGCATAACGAAAAATATATCCAGACCAAGAAAGACAAAATGGGTCACAGCTTTTAAGCTTTGTCTCTTTGTGATTAGTGGTAAGTGTGGCGTATCTCTTTACGGAAGCTCTCCGGCGATGCGCCTGTATTGCTTTTGAAGAAACGGCTGAAATACGAGGGATCGTTAAAGCCAAGCTGATAGGCAATTTCCTTGGTGGCCAGAGATGAATGCAGGAGCAGGCGTTTTGCCTCGAGGATGATGCGCTGATGGATCAGCTCTCCTGCTGTTTTCCCGCTGATCTTTTTCAGGCTGTCGCTTAAATGATTGGGGGTGAGGCCCAGCTGATCGGCATATTCATTGACCTTATGGAATTTGGTGAACTGCTTCTCCAGCAACTGATTGAAGCGCTGGATGAGCTGTTGCGCGCTTTCGTCGTTGCGGCGGTAATCCATGGTATCAATCACGAGCGCTTTGCATTTGATGAGCAGCGCCTGGATGTAAGCGGCCAGGAGCCCTTCCTTGTAATGCGCGATCTGCTTCACTTCCTGCTCCATGAATTTAACCAGGCCGAAGATGCTTTCAAAATCACCTGCTGACACATGCAGCACGGCCGCGGCTGTTTTATTAAAGGCCGGAAAATCAGTCAGGATCGTAAGATTACCCCCGTTGAGGGCCATGAAGTCTTTGGTAAAGGTAACGAGGTAGCCGTCGGTATCCTTATTCCTGTTGAGGGCATGTACCTGTCCTGGAGAAATAAAATGAATGCTTTGCGCCTGTACGGGATACTCTTCAAAGTCGATCATATTTGTTCCTCCGGCCTGATCGAACAAGAGAATCTCGTAATAGCTGTGACGATGGCGCTCTTCCATATCTATGCCATCGTAGCGGCTCAGGCGCCTCACCATGAAGGGGCTTCCTTCGTTTTCGGTCAGTGTATGAATTGGGATCGCTGTGGTTGTGGTCATGCTGGTTTCTTCCGGGCGTTTTATAAATATAAGGCTCCTTTGGGAAAACCGGCTTCACTTTTCACGAAGCCAATCGTATTCTTAAAAAAGTAGTTGGCCTCAATGTGAGTAATTGGGCGCCTCCTTCCGCAAAGGGCAAGCGGAAGGCCGGGCTGCTTCCGAGCTTCGCTTCGCTCCGGTTCTTTACCGCGAAGGAGCAGACCGGCCCATACCGGCCCGGGCGGACGCGGTAAAGGAACTAAACCCTCCGCATCCCTGGCACAGGTTTTCGTCATACTCATTAATTAAAAATTCAAATTAAGACGTCGCCAAAAAATGATCCCAAAGAACAATCGCCAAAAAACCACTATCTTTGCCGGCTATGACAACCGATTACCGCAGCGGGGAGCTTCTCCTCATCAATAAGCCTTACACCTGGTCTTCCTTCCAGGCGGTAAATAAGCTGAAGCATGCGCTGAAGCGTCATCCTTCGCTGCTGCTCGATGGCAACTATGTGCATCTGAAGATTGGTCATGCCGGTACGCTCGATCCCTTAGCCACCGGCCTGCTCATTATCTGCACCGGCAAAAAAACCAAGGAGATCTCTTCCTTCCAGGACCTGCCCAAAGAATATACTGGCACCTTTTTTATCGGTGCCACCACGCCCTGCTACGATAAAGAGAAGCCTGTAGACCAGACCTTCCCGACGGAGCACATCAGCAAAGAGCTGATCCTCGAAACCGCCAGATCCTTTATTGGCAGGCAGGAGCAGGTGCCGCCCATGTTCAGCGCGGTGCGCGTGGATGGCAAACGCCTGTACACCCTGGCACGTGCCGGGGAAGCAATTGAGCTGAAAGCGCGGCCGATCGAGATCCTGGATTTCGAGATAACGTCCTGCGAACTGCCTTTGGTTAGTTTCCGCATTGCCTGCACCAAAGGCACCTACATCCGCAGCATTGCCCGCGACTTCGGCCTGGCGCTCAACAGCGGCGCCTACCTGGATTCGCTCTGCCGTACGAAAATTGGGCACTTCTCGCTTGAGGATGCCCAAACTCCTGAAGCATTTATTAGCACCATCATATAAACCCATCACGCTGTGTGCGTGGCTGAAAACTTAAAACTAACGACTTTAAGCCATTGGATCTGCAAAAACATAAACAGAAAGCAACAACGCTTAAGAAAGAGAACAAGGCGTTTTATGACAGGCTCAAACGTACCAAGCCGAAGAACCTCGACGATAAATTCCATCAATTACATGAGGCCGTATTTGAAGAAGTGGATTGCCTGGCCTGCGCCAATTGCTGTAAAACAACCTCCCCGATTTTCTACAACCGCGATGTGGAGCGCCTGGCAAAGCACCTGCGCATGAAGCCGGGTGAGTTCATCGGAAAATACCTGCGCATTGATGAGGACAACGATTATGTGCTCACACAGGCGCCCTGCCCTTTCCTGGGAGCGGACAACTACTGCTCGGTGTACGAGGCCAGGCCCAATGCCTGCCGCGAATACCCGCATACCGACCGCAAACGCATGGAGCAGATTTTAGACCTCACGTACCGCAACACCATCGTGTGCCCGGCCGTACTGGAAATTACGGAACGATTAAAGAAGATGGTACAGTAAAACTATATTAGGTATTACATCGGGTAAAATCCTGTGTCTTTGGAGTTTTTATTTCGTGCCCGTGTGCCCGAAGCCACCGGCGCCACGCTGGGTTTCTTCAAGAGAATCTGTTTGCTCCCATTGAATCTGCTCGTGTTTCGCGATCACCATCTGGGCAACGCGTTCGCCATCGTTTACCACGAAAGGTGTATTGGATAAGTTAACCAGCAGCACTTTTACTTCTCCCCTGTAGTCGGCATCAATCGTTCCCGGAGAATTTAAAACCGTAATTCCGTTTTTAAATGCCAGGCCGCTGCGTGGACGGATCTGTGCTTCATATCCCTGTTGCAGCTCGAGGAAGAGACCTGTCGGGATCAACGCTCTTTCCAAAGGCTTTAGCTCTATAGCACTGTCAAGATTTGCCCTGAGATCAAGACCAGCAGAGTGTGCTGTAGCATATTGGGGTAATTCGTGTTTTGATTGGCTAACTACTCTAACGATCATTCTTCGAGGTGTTTAAGTTTTTTTAAATTATCGAATTCTAATTTATAAAAAAACCAGGCGAAGAGCAGCAGCAAGATATTATTAAATGTTAACTTCAATAACACGCTTTGCATATCGGCATAAAGCGTTGAAATGAAATAAAGCCCAAGCGCCAGGAAGGTGAACACGGAGATGCTGCGGAGGTTATATTTCACCGGATAATATTTTTGTCCCAATACATACGAAAGCACCATCATGGTAAAATAAGAAGCCAGTGTGGTCCAGGCGCAGGCCATATAGCCAAATACGGGGATGAAGGTAAAGTTAAGCGCTAGGGTAATCACCGCACCCACAATCGTAATGCCGGCGCCGAATTTGGTTTGCCCGGTAAGCTTAAACCAGATCGATAAATTCCAATAGATCCCCACGCATAAGTTAGCCAGTAATAGGATGGGCACCACACCCAGGCCGGACCGGTAATTTGCGCTCACCATTAATTTCAGCCAGGGCAGGTTCATCATGATCCCGAGAAAAATAAATAAGCAAAACAACACGTAATACTTCATCACCAGCGCATTCAATTTTTTAGAATCCTCGTTATGCGCACGTGAAAAGAAAAAAGGCTCAACGGCATATTTAAACGCCGTGGTGAAAATGGTCATCAGCATCGCGATACGGTAACAGGCGCCATAAATACCAAGCTCATCCCGCGCTATATCCTGCGGCAACAAATATTTCAGAATAAAGCGGTCGAAGGTTTCGTTGATCATACCCGCAAAACCAAGGATCAGCAAAGGCCAGGCATACAACATCATCTTCTTCCACAGCTCTTTATCGAACACCATTTTGATTTTCATAAAACCGAGCGATAGTATCAAAAGTGGCGCCAGGTTGGCAATAAGCCCCGCAAGAAAAGCATAGCCTACTCCTACCTGAGGATCGTAGCATGAGGCGAAGAAAGAATCCTCCCCTTTCAAAAAAGCAGGTTTGCAGATATTGAAATAGAAAATATTGACCGCCATAAAAACCACGATATGCAATAGTTTCAATGCAGCAAAAATTTTCGGGCGGTTGTTTAAGCGCAGCCTGGCATAAGGAATGGCCATCAGTGCATCCGTAGCAACGGTTAAAGCACACCAAACCACGTAATTGGCATGGCCGGGCTCCTTTACCAAATCCGCAATGCTGTTTGAGAACAAACACAGGATCAAAGAAAAGACAATACTGCTGGTAAAAATTGAAATAAAAGCGGTCGAAAAAACGGTTTCCTTATTTTCTGCATTTCTTGAGAAACTAAAGAAGGCCGTTTCCATACCATAGGTAAACAAGATATTGAAGAAACTGATGTAGGCATAAAACTCCGTGTTTGCCGACATCTGCCTGGGTTCTTTAAACACATAGGTGAGAACCAGGCCATAAAGAAAAGTGATAACCCTAGGTAAAATACTACCTAAACCATACACGACGGTTTGTGAAGCGAGCTTTTTTAAAGGGTTGGCCAAGTGTCGATCGGATTAAACATCAAAAATAAAGCTTATTTAGTTAAGGTAAGCCGCTGTCCTTACAAGATATTAACGTGCGGACGTGCTTAATTCATACTCCCGACACAAAACCAGGAGCTTTTCAGGCCAGGTTTTCATAAAAAAGCCCGCTCCGCCTGAATGAGGTGGAGCGGGCTTTTGATATCCTGAGGCCGCTGGTATTAGCGGAATAAGCTCACATAGCCTTGCTGTTTGATCTCTTCCCCAACCGTTCCGGCGGCTTTGATCACATAAAAATAAGTGCCTTCCTCGGCGGGGTTGCCGTTGATCTTCCCATCCCAGCGGTCTTTTACATCCGTTGAATGAAACACCTGCCTGCCCCAACGGTTAAACACAGAGCAATCGTAACGGTTAAGATTGATGCCTTTGATCTCGAACAGCTCATTGACCCCGTCGCCGTTCGGTGTAAACACATTGGGAATAATGATCTGCGGCGCAAGATCAATCACCCGGATCATCAGCGTATCATAATCCGAGCAGCCTTCCGCATTGGTCACCGTGTAGGTCACAACATAGTTTCCGCTGTTCATATACTGTGTAGAGGCCTGCTGCGTATTGGAGAACGTGCCGTTACCGAGGTTCCAGTTAAAAATCCCGCCACCCGTTCCGCTATCCGTAAAATGAACCGTGAGCGGTGCATTGCCGCTTAACGAATCGGCTGTAATATTGGCTACCGGAGAGCTGTTGGTTACTACCGTGAAGGTGAGCGTGAGCGTTGGATTGCAGCCATCCGATACGTTCAGGCTGTAGAGCGTGATCCCCGGAGTACCTGCAGCATGTACCGTTATGCTTGGAGCTGTAGAGCTGTTACCCCACAAATAGGTATAAGGCCCACCGGTACCCGGACTTGTGATCACAGGACTTAGTATGACAGAATCTCCCGCACAGAGATGCTGCACCGCCACGGAAGCCGTGAAAGGCAAGGTGACCTGCACATCCGCCGTACGGCTTTGCGTACAGCCATTGGCATCGGTCACCGTACAGGTGTATTGCGTGGTGGATGCCGGGTTGACACTAACCGAACTTCCGCTGGTCGCTCCCGGATTCCATACGTATGTATAAGGACTTGTTCCTCCGCTTGCCGTTGCCGAAAGGCTGGCAGAGTTTCCTGCACAAACCGTGGCATTGCCCGGGGCACTCAGCAACAGCGAAGTGGGCTGTGTCACACTCACCGTTCCTGAGGTGGAACAGCCGTTATTATCCAATACAAATACCGAGTACGTTCCTGCCCCGATACCGGTAACCGTTTGGGTATGCTGGGAGATTCCCGGAGTCCAGGTATAGCTGAAAGGCTGGTTGCCGCCGCTGAGATTCACGGCTACCTGCCCGTTGGCCTGTCCGTTGCAACCTGGAGGCGTCACGCTGAACGAGTTGATGACCGGGGCCAGGTTATTGGTAACCTGCAGGGTTTTTGTAATGGTACATCCACCATTGGAAAGAGTGACAGAATAGGTTGTATTAAACAAAAGCCCGGAAGCGCTTGGTCCGTTTCCGCCTGTAGGAGCCCAGCTGTACGTAACGCCTGCGCTAGCGGAAGTGACGGCAACAGTGGCCGTTCCTGTATTTGATAAGGACCCACAACCGCCGGCGGAAGTGCCGATGGCTGTTGTAATACCCGGTGTTACCGTAATGTTGGTGGAATAGGTATCCATACAGGGCCCGTTGATGGATTGATGTGTGATGACATAATTACCCGGAAGATCGAAGGTAGGATTGAAGAAAGGCGTGTTGGAGCTGTTTGGAGTAACACTGGTTGTGGGACTCACCGTCCACAGATCGACCGGCGTTGCAGAGATGGAATATAAGTTAAGCGTTGTGCCTGCACAAATGGTAGATGGCGATCCGAACATGGCATTGGCGCTGGCCACATACACCGTAATCGTAGGGATAAAAGGAATGCCACAACCCACTTTCCGCGCAGGGTTGCAGGTATCCCAGGACACGGTATAGGTGCTGGTGGTCGTTGGGTTTACTAAAACGGTGAGGGTATTGACGGCAATCACAACGCCCCCGGGACCACGCCACACAATGGTATCACACACCGGGCAGCCCGGCGGAATGGTTTTCTTAGGGCCACAGCCTGCCGGAGGGGTTAGCGTGAGTAAGACGGAGCCACCACAGGAAGGATTGGACGGAGAGGTCGGCGGATTTGCCGTAATAAATCCAGGCACATCAACAACCGGTGTTCCGGGAACCGTAAAGGATACCACTGCGCTGAAAGGTCCCACGGAATTGGAAGAGGTCACCAATTCGCGCACGGCAAAATAATAGACTTTGCCCGGACACAGATCCGTGTAAGGAATAAAGATCGGATGGTAAGCCTCCAACGCACACTGATCGACCCAGCCACCGGCCGCTGTATAATTCGGCACATTCAGGAGAGAGCTATACCAGGGAAAGGCATTATACGTAACGCCCGGGCCGGCCCAGTTCTGCAAATGTGTTTCCGCACAGGCATCAGGCAGGCTGTTGGCAAAGCTTGTGGGGTTGCAGGATACTTTGGCCTGCATCCAGTAGGGGCCGGGAGGGCCGCAGGTTGCCGGATCGGAAAAGCCTGCAACGGTTACACCCGTGGCGCCGATGGTATACGTAAGATTGACGATGGGCAAGCCATGTGTCGCATGCAATGCCTCTACCGAAATAAGAAAGAAAACAGCTAAAAGGCTGGAACGGAAAATTGTTTTACTCACAACATTTTGAATATTGTTTTTGAGTTCGTGAATCATCGATTTCATGATCGTAAGTTTTGTATGACCTAAATTAGTTCATACAAAACCCCCGGTATAACTTTTCACTAATTGGAATCAGACACTAACTCATTTGCCTGAATGAGTGAGCTTCTCAATGAGCTTAGTGGTTGAAAAGCCCTGCACCAAAGGAATGGTCATTACCTGCCCGCCTTTGGCAGACACGATATCATAGCCGACAATCTCTTCTGCCTTGTAATCATTGCCTTTCACGAGCACATCAGGCTGCACAAAACGGATGAGCTCGTAAGGCGTATCCTCATCAAACAGAATAATAGCATCGATGCACTCGAGGCCCGCCAGGATGGTGGCCCTGGTTTGCTCATCGTTCACCGGCCTTTCCGGGGATTTCCCGAGGCGCTTCACCGATGAATCGGTATTGAGGCCAAGCACCAGCTTATCGCCCAGGTCGCGCGCATGGCAAAGGTATTCCACATGGCCGCGGTGAAGAATGTCGAAGCAGCCGTTTGTAAACACCACTTTATAACCGGCTTCGCTCCAGCTTTTCAAGAGAGGCTGCAGCGATGCTTTGCTGTTGAATTTTTCCGATAATTTTTTATGAAACGACATCCGCTGTTCTGTTTTTATTAATGACAGGAAGAACGATGAGGCTTAAGATACCAAGCACAACCACCAGGATGAATTGCGAGGTCCACGACATCCAGGGCATCGCTACCGCCGGGATCGTTTCCACATGGTAAGTAGAGATGAGCAGGCCTGTAAGGATCGCCTGGTAGGCGCCCAGGCCTCCCGGAGAGAATACTACCCCAAAGGTTCCGAATAAGAGCAAGACGAGGCTTGCCGAATGTCCCAGGTGCGAGGTGCCCTCAAACGCTTTCAGGCAAAAATACATGCTGTAAAAATAAGAGGTCCAGATGGCCACACTTAAAACAATGAACTGGAATTTATGTTCGATGTCCTTTACCGAGCTCAGGCCTTTGCCAAAACCTTTGATGATGTTTCCGAATTTACCGGTCAGCATCCTGGAGATGCGCTTGCGCACCAGGAGAAAACCAACAACGACAAGGACAACAACAACCGCCAGGATCACCAGCTGCAAAGGCTTTTGGGCCATGACGCTCAACTTGCCCGACAATGGTATGAAAATGTATTTCGCGGCCAGATCGCTCAATTCCGAAAACTGCGCAAACAGCGTGAGCACAAAGATGGCCAGCAACAACAAGGTATCAATGATCCGTTCCGTGATCACGGTTCCAAGCGCCACCTCAAAGGGTACTTTATCGTAGCGCGTGGCCAGCGTACAGCGCGTGATCTCGCCCATGCGCGGCAAGCCGTAGTTGGCAAAATAGCCCACCAGCACAGCACCAACGGCATTCACCGTTCTCACGGAATAGCCGGCAGGTTTCAGCAGGTAGTTCCAGCGGTAAGCCCTCAGAAAATGACTGAAGAAAGAAATGAGCACCGAGATAAATACCCAGAAATAATCCGCACTTTGAAAAGAGCTGACAATCTTATCCCTCTCGCCCCATACGGATTTCAGTGATAGCCAGGTTAGTAAGATTCCCACACCAAGCAGCACAACAAACTGTATAACGGACTTCGTGCGCTTGTTCACGTTCTTATTTTAAAGTATTGGTTTTTGTATCAGGAAATACGACCCAGGGCTTAAAGCTTTTGGCTTTTTCAAACTCCATATCGGCATAAGAGATGATGATCACCACGTCACCCAGGCTTACCTTTTTGGCGGCCGGCCCGTTGAGGCAGATCACGCCACTGCCGCGCTCGCCCCTGATCACGTATGTAATAAAACGTTCGCCGTTATTCTTATTTAAAATGTGTACCTGCTCGTTCTCTATCAGATTGGCGGCGTCCATCAGATCCTCGTCGATTGTCACGCTGCCTATATAATCCAGTTCTGCCTGTGTAACGGTTACACAGTGCAATTTGGACTTCATCACTTGAATTATCATGGGCACAAATGTACTAATAAACTATAATATAAAGAACCTTTCCCATCCAAGCCAAAGATGCGCTCATTTGCTGTTTCTTGCAGCTTCGCGGCGTTCGTCCCTCAGCTTTTTCAGGAAATCCCGTTTTTCCTTGCGGGTCATTCTCAAGGCATAGTTCACCGCTTTCGTATTGTGGAGAATGATCTTTTTATACTTGCGCTTGCGGCGCCCCAGCTCTTTATTAATAGAGCGTTCACGCAGGGCCTCTACCCGGTTCTCTATCCTGATCAGCCCGGTGGCATTTTGCTGCCGGTCCGTAAACTGACCAAACATCCGGAACAAGCCCTCCAGCCGGGGCGCATGTTTCTCAAACCAGCACAGGTCGGCCCTGTTCTGCGCAACCATCTTCTTTTTATAGTCCCCCAGGCCGGAGGGCTGCACCTGCGAGCGCCTCACCAGTTCCGAGCGGATCTTAAAAGACTCCTCTTCATAATCATTTCTCTGAAACAACGTATTGAACAAGAGCTCGCCCAATTCGGCGCATTCCGCAGAAGGGCCATACACTTTTTGCTCCAGGTCATTCATATAGCGGCTCTTCGAGCGTTCAATCATCCGTCGGACCCCCACTACATCTTTCTTATAATTATCGCGGAGGTAATAACGCAGGCGGGTCGATGTTTTAAACAGGGCGAAGACGGAATCGTGCTCCAGCAGCTTTTCTTTGAGTCCTGCCGAAAGTACGTTGACCCTGGCAACAAGCAGCTCTTTCAGGGAGTCGACTCTCCCGTCGCAAACACCAACAAGGGAATCGAAATAGCGCTGTTTGGTATTCAGCTCCTGTAGCTTGATCGCTGTAGTTTTCACGTTGCCGTTCGGCTGTTCCTTGTCACTCAGGCCTTTCACGCGCTCCAGCCTCCTGCTCAGGCCTTTCACCGTCATGTTTGTTTTGCGTTGCAGATCTTTCACCGATTTGGTCTGCACCTTGATGTTGAACTTTTCACCCATCACAAAACGGAGGTACGCATTGTTCTCCTCATAGAGCATGTCCGCCTTTTTTCCATTCTTGTTCCGTTGCAGATAATAGTCCTGCTCTATGTTGAGAAAGGATTGATAGAGGCTGTTTTTAGCCCGGTCCTGCCAGGCAAGCGCCGTATCGATCACCGTGACCTTTGTCAGTGAGTCGTCGAAATTCCGGCTTTCCGTCAGCTTGAGTTTTCCGATAGTGTATTCGCAATGCATCGTGACAAAGCGGTTCCTGCGGTTAAATTTCAGGCTCTCTTTTCTCAATGTGATATTCTTATTCAGCTCGTCGTATCCCAGGAAAGCATCGCAGCCGCCACAGGGCCTGCCATAGCGCTGCTGCGTCTTGTAGAGGCTGTCGTGAAAATGATACCAGGCACTGTCGCCCTCAAAGCCTCTCACCGTTCTTTCCGAAACCAGGCTCCACACCGGGTCATCCGGAAAGTGCGTCACCGCAAAGGTTTCGGGGTTGCAGAGGTAAAAAGCCGTGTCAAGCTTTTGGGTGCTGTACTTTTTTACTTTGGGCCTGAATTTCTGCAGGCGCCTCAGCAGTAGTTTGTTCCAGAACCTTTGCTTGTAATAGGTGATCGTGTCCGGAGCCCGCCATTGATCGGGATCATCGCAATAGCTGATGAAAAATTTGCGGACGATGAGTTTCTTCACCTTGTACTTCGGCGGATATTTGAGATACAGTTTGTAAATGAAATGACTGAATTTCGTGAAGCGGTATTCCGGTTGGCCGGAGGCCCAGGTCACATCATACACATACCAAAGGCCATCGAGCTTCACGGCATTCCAGGCATGGTTGTCGAGGTACAGCGAATCGTTCACGTCGAAGATCTCATCTTTGGCATAACCATATACAGAAACATTGGTGATTCCGGAAAGGTTGCACAGCGTATCCATCAGGTGTGCATAGTCGATGCAAATGCCGCTGCGGTATTTCAGGATCTGTTTCACCCGCGGCATCCCGCTGCCTCCCGAAGAAAAATAAGCCGCAAAATTATAACGGATGTTGCTGGCCACCCAGGCAAAGATGGCGTCGAATTTTTCTTTCTCCGACGACTTGCCTGCGGTGAGGCGCCTGGCCAGTGTGCCGGGATTTTTGGCAATGGCCCTGCTCAGGTGAATATCGGCTCTGCTATACTCCGGCAACAGTGCTCCGCCCTGAGCCTTCGCCATGAAAGACCAGGTGCAGAGAACAAGGAAGCCGTATTTGAAAAACGGGGGAATAAACTGATTTTAGTTGTATAACAAAAAACGGTAAAAATTACATATAATTCCTTATAACAGCCCTGATGGTGAATAGTAACGCCGGAAGATTGATTTTATTTTTAAGGAGATGAGGATTTGATAGTTAAAAAAGTAAAAATAATGTGCGGAAAACAGGGTTTCGTAGAAGGGATTTCAGAAGGGCTTTTTTGAGGAAGTAATCGCCCCGGAAAAGCGAAAACAGACCGGTTTTAAAATATCTCCCGATCTGCAAAATTTCCTTGCATACATACCTTAAATGTGGTACTTTTGTCTATCTTTTAGATTTAATCTAAATAAGGATAATACATAAGTAATTAACTTTTAAATACTTAAACAAAATGATCACAGTAAGTAACGCGGCAAAAGAACATGCCATCCAATTGATAAAAGAAGAAAATAAACCGGAAAATACCTTCATCCGCGTAGGCGTGGATGGCGGTGGTTGCTCCGGCCTGATGTATAACCTGGAGTTTGACCATGTGATGAAAGAGGGCGACAAGGAATTTGAAGACAACGGCATCAAGATCGTGGTCGACAAAAAAAGCTTCCTCTACCTGGTAGGAACAGAGCTCGATTATACCGGCGGACTCAACGGCAAAGGCTTCACGTTTAAAAATCCGAATGCTTCCCGCACCTGCGGCTGCGGAGAGAGTTTTAGCGTTTAATTAGTTCTTGTTTCTGGTTCCGGGTTAGCTAACCCTGAAACCAACAACCTGAACCCAGCAATATGTAACAAGAAACAGAAACATGGCTAACGAACTTTTAGAAGAACATATACAGAACGAATACAAATGGGGCTTTATCACGGACATCGACGCCGACGAAGCACCCAAAGGCCTGAACGAAGACATCATCCGGTTTATTTCCGCCAAAAAGAAAGAACCGGAATGGCTGCTTGAGTTTCGCCTCAAGGCGTTTCGTAACTGGCAGAACATGATTGAGCCGGAGTGGGCGCATGTTTCTTACCAGAAACCGAATTTCCAGGACATCATTTATTACTCGGCACCTAAGCCTAAAAAAGAGCTGGCCAGCCTGGACGAGGTGGATCCTGAATTATTGAAAACCTTCGAAAAGCTTGGTATTTCGCTGGAAGAACAAAAACGCCTGAGCGGCGTGCAAAGCAACATTGCCGTGGATGTGGTATTCGACAGCGTATCGGTCAAAACCACCTTCAAGGAAACACTGGCCGAGAAAGGAATTATTTTCTGCTCTTTCAGCGAAGCGGTGCAGGACCATCCGGAGTTGGTAAAAAAATACATGGGCATGGCGGTTCCGCCAACCGATAATTTTTATGCGGCCTTAAACTCCGCCGTATTTACGGACGGCTCTTTCTGCTACATTCCCAAAGGCGTTCGCTCGCCGATGGAGCTCTCTACGTATTTCCGCATCAACGCCAGCGGCACCGGACAGTTCGAACGGACGCTCATCATCGCCGACGAGGATGCTTACGTTTCTTACCTGGAAGGCTGTACAGCGCCACAACGCGATGAGAATCAATTGCACGCAGCAGTTGTGGAGATCATCACCCACAAAAATGCCGAAGTAAAATACAGCACCGTACAAAACTGGTATCCCGGCGATAAAGACGGTAAAGGCGGTATCTTTAACTTTGTCACAAAACGCGGCTTATGCCTCGAAGACAATTCCAAGATCAGCTGGACTCAGGTAGAGACAGGATCTGCCGTTACCTGGAAATATCCTTCGGTGATCCTGAAAGGAAACAATTCCGTAGGCGAGTTTTACTCGGTAGCCGTTACCAACAATTACCAGCAAGCCGATACGGGAACCAAGATGATCCACATCGGGAAGAACACCCGCTCTACCATTATTTCCAAAGGCATCTCCGCGGGCTTTAGCAACAATAGTTACCGCGGCCTGGTGCAGATCAAAAAAGGAGCGAGCAACGCCCGTAACTTCTCGCAATGCGACAGCTTATTAATGGGCGACAAATGCGGCGCGCATACGTTTCCTTACATCGAGATCAAGGATAAATCGGCCATCGTGGAGCACGAAGCTACGACCAGCAAGATCGGTGAAGACCAGCTGTTCTATTGCAAGCAACGTGGCATCGATACGGAGAAAGCCATCGGCCTGATCGTGAACGGCTACTGCAAAGAAGTATTGAACAAGCTTCCGATGGAATTTGCCGTGGAAGCGCAGAAATTATTAGCCATCAGTCTGGAAGGAAGCGTCGGATAAAAAAGGTGGATTCCCGGAAGACATATTCTTATTCGGCCTGGTCCATCTGGTTATGCCTGTTTTGTTCCCTCCCGCTCGCCTGGCTCTACAGTTGGCATGAGGCGGACGCGGTGAACATGCTCGACGGCGACGCGCGTTACTATTACTATTACCTGCAATCCACCTTCATCGATCCGTCACTCGCCAACTACGACTGGCTGAAGCAGGCAACGCCTGTGACGCATCATCCGGTAGGGCTTAATCTCCTGTGGCTGCCATTCTTCTTAGTAGGTCATGTGTCGGCTCAGCTGTTCCATTATCCGCTCAGTGGCCTGAGCCTCCCGTACCAGGCCTCCATTGCACTCGCCGGATTAACCTATGGCCTGCTCGGGCTGGTATACCTGCGTAAGCTGTTGAGGCTAAATGCTGTTTCCGATAAAGTGATCGCACTCGTTATTCCCTTGATGTTCCTGGGAACCAATTTATTGCATTACACCCTGCATGAAGCGGGTATGTCGCACGTGTATTCGTTCTTTCTCATAACGGCCTTTATGTACTACAGCTGCCGCTTCATCAAAGAAAGCAGGAAAAACGATCTGCTCCTGGCAGCTCTCTTTTTCGGACTCGTATTGCTGGTGCGCCTGAATAATGTCTTTGTCATTTTCACCCTGTTCTTTTGGTTTAGCAGCCGCAAAGAATGCCTCCACTTTTTCAGGGGATTGATCAGTAACCGCTCCTTTTACAGGAGCATCGCTGTATTGCTGGCGGTACTCTGCATTCAGCCCCTGGTATGGCTTTGGAAAGAAGATGTGTTGTTTGTGAACCGCTACGCTTCTTACGGCTTCTACTGGACAAGCCCGGCGTTCTTGAAGATGCTGTTTGGCTTCAATGCCGGCTTCTTTATTTATGCGCCGCTCTGCCTCTTGTTCCTTGCCGGACTGGCAGCACTCTACAAAAGCAACCGCTTTTCTTTCTACAGCGCCGCACTTTTTGTGTTGGTGTTGTTCTACTTCTTTTCCGCCTACAGCGCCTATACCTATTACGATGGCATCGGCATCCGTGTGCTCATTGATTATTACGCGGTATTTGCTGTATTCGGCGCCAAGCTTTTCAGCGCCTTTGAAAGCAACAAGGCCATGCTGATCTCTTTGAGCACAGTCTCTTTTGTCTTACTGGCCATCAACCTGGTATATGCTTATCAAAGCAGCCATCGCATCATGCTCCGCTCCGGGATGACCTATAAACAATGGAAATACATCTTTATGAGAACCGGCAGCGAGTACGAAAACTGCCTGGGCGGCTCTAACGATCTTCTCCCTTTCTCCAAAAAGCCTGTCCCGGCAAGCCTTTCGGGAGAAGCTATTGCTTCCACACCATTCGATTTTTCGGATAAAGAGTTTGGCCCTTCGCTGATGTTTGACCGCATTGGCTTTATATCGGGGCGCATTTGCATGAAGCTGAAAATTAAACGCACGGAAGCGTTTGCCAATTCGAGCCGCGACGCCTGGGTATGCGCTGTTGTGGAAGACCAGGCCGGCAACCGCAAAGGCTACCAGCAATTCAGGCTCAACGAAACACCTTCGCAAAGCTGTTGCGAAGAAGCCGAGTACAACTACACCTCCACGATGGAAGGAGATTTCAAGGCATCCGACCGCTTGTCTGTCGCTCTCTGGAATCTCAAAAAACAACCTTTTTTTCTTAAGACATTCTCAGCAACTATCTATAACTATAATTATCAATAAGTCACCCATACACCATGATCACAATCAAGAATCTGCACGCGTCCGTTGATGGAAAAGAAATTTTAAGAGGCATCAATTTAGAAGTAAAAGCCGGCGAAGTTCACGCCATCATGGGCCCGAACGGCTCAGGAAAATCAACCCTGTCAAGCGTTCTCGCCGGACGTGAGGATTACGAAGTCACTGAAGGTGAAGTCACTTTCAATGGCAAAGACCTGCTTGCGCTATCAACCGAAGACCGCGCCAGGGAAGGCCTGTTCCTCGCATTTCAATACCCGATCGAAATTCCGGGCGTGAGCAACATTAACTTTTTGCGCACAGCGCTGAATGAGATCCGCCACTACCACGGGCAGGAAGAAATTCCCGCCAAGGATTTCCTGGCACTGGTAAAAGAAAAACAAAAACTCGTGGAGCTTGATGTGAAGCTTACCAACCGCAGCGTGAATGAAGGGTTCAGCGGCGGTGAGAAAAAACGCAACGAGATCTTCCAGATGGCTATGCTCAATCCGAAGCTCGCCATCCTCGATGAAACCGACAGCGGGCTCGACATCGATGCCCTGCGCATTGTGGCTCATGGGGTTAATACCCTGAAATCGAAAGACAATGCCACAATCCTCATCACGCACTACCAGCGCTTGCTGGACTACATCGTTCCTGACTACGTACACATCCTGTACAAAGGGCGCATCGTAAAAAGCGGCGGCAAAGAGCTGGCGCTGGAGCTGGAAGCAAAAGGATATGATGAAATTAAAAAAGAATTTGAAATAGCAGAGTAATATGTCATTAGCAGAAACGAAAAGTGCCGTCACCCAGCAGCTGATGGAAAGCCTGCAAAAACAGGCTCCAAAGATTGCGTTCATTCCCGATGAGGAGATCGTATCGGCCATCAGGCAGCTCGAGGAAAAAGGCATTCCCAATAACAAGCACGAAGATTACAAATACTGTAACATCGAGGCTTATATCCGGCGCGAATTCAAATCGGTGGAGCAAAGCTTTCAGAACCTGGACGCACAGGGCATAGCAGCCTACAAGATTGATGAAGCCATTAACCTGGTGGTGCTGAACGGCGCCTACAGCCCGGAGCTCAGCGAGAAAGTGATCGCCAAAGGCATCAGCATCAAATCGCTGAACGACATTTCAGGTAAAGAGAAAGACCTGATCGCGAGCCAGGCGAAATCCTTCTCGGATTCGCTCATTGCCCTGAACACGGTGTTTTGCAACAACGGCCTGTTCTTTAAAGTAGAGAAGAACAACGCGGTTCCAATGCCCGTGCATATCATTTACATCAACCATAATGATAAGCCATCTCTTTCCAACAGTCGTAATTTCATTCACATCGAAACAGGCTCCGAACTTACCCTGATCGAAAGCTTCGTGAATACCGGCAGCGCTAAAGTGTTCTCAAACTACGTAAGCGAAAAGCTGCTGGATGAGAATGCGAAGCTGACCTGCTACACCTTTCAGAATGAAGGCGCCACCTCTTATTCGGTTCACACCAACAGCGTAAAAGTCAACCGCTATGCCAACTACAGCAACACTACGCTGACCCTGAGCGGCGAGCTGGTGCGCAATAACCATAACGTGGAGCTGGCAGCTTCCAATTGCGAAGCGCACCTGAACGGGCTTTTCCTCACCAAAGGTACCCAGCTGGTCGATAACCACACACTCATCGACCACCAGATGCCGAACTGCGAAAGCAACGAATTGTATAAAGGCATTGCTTCCGACAAATCCAGCGGCACTTTCAACGGGAAGATCTTCGTGAGAAAGGATGCGCAAAAAACTAATGCTTACCAAAGCAGCAAGAATATTTTATTAAGCGACGACGCTACCATCAATACCAAGCCCCAGCTGGAGATCTACGCCGATGATGTCAAATGCTCGCATGGCACCTCCACCGGAAAAATTGATACGGATGCTTTGTTTTATTTAAAAGCGCGTGGCATCGGTGAGGAGAGTGCCCGCAAACTGCTCTTACAGGCCTTTGCAGAGGAAGTGATCGACAAAATAGAAGTGGAGTCCTTGAAGGAAAGGATTTTACAACTGTTTGAAAAGACTTTGTAGTGTCGCGTGAGGGATGGAGCGGCCTGCCTGAGCTCCTTTATTCCTCACGCCCCCGCGTGGGGAATAAAGAGCGAGTAGCGACAGCCCGACCCGAAGGGGCACGCCCCAAATAAAAAGGCCTTAAGACTAAAATATGTTAGACATAAACCACATACGCAAAGACTTCCCCATTCTTAACCGCCGCGTGAACGGAAAGCCACTGGTGTATTTCGACAACGGCGCTACGGCGCAAAAGCCACAGGCGGTGATCGATGCCCTCGTCAATTACTATACGAATCAGAACAGCAACATTCACCGTGGCGTACACACGCTGAGCCGCGAGATCACCATTGCCTACGAAGAAGCGCGCCAGACGATCGCCACACACATCCATGCGGCGCAGGCATCGGAAATTATCTTCACCCGCGGAACGACGGAATCCATCAACCTGGTGGCTTATTGCTTCGGCAAGCTGGCTATCCGCGAAGGCGATGAGATCCTGATCACCGAAATGGAGCATCACAGCAACATCATTCCCTGGCAGATGCTCTGCGAAGAGAAAAAAGCAGTCCTGAAATACATTCCCATCAATCCGGCCGGTGAGCTGATCCTGGACGAGTTGGAAACACTGGTCACCGGAAAAACAAAGCTGGTGGCTTTTACCCACATTTCCAATACGCTCGGCACCATCAATCCCGTGAAAGCCATGATCGCCAGGATCCGCGCTATTTCGGAAGCAGCGGTATTGATCGACGGCGCACAGGCCGTTCCGCACCTGAAGCCGGATGTGCAGGACCTCGGTTGTGATTTTTATGTATTCAGCGGACATAAATTATTTGGCCCTACAGGTGTCGGCATTCTCTATGCGCGCCAACACTGGCTTGATAAATTCCCTCCTTACCAAACGGGTGGCGGAACGATCAAGACTGTCAGCCTCAGCAAAACGGAATTTGCCGAAGCGCCCCTGAAATTTGAAGCAGGCACACCGCACATCGAAGGCGGGATCGGGCTGGCCGCCGCCATCAACTACGTCAACGGCATTGGCTTTGAGGCTATCCAACAACATGAAGATGCTTTACTGAAATATGCTACTGAAAAACTCCTGGAGATAGAGGGTATTAAGCTATACGGAACATCCGCACACAAAACCTCTGTGCTTTCTTTCAACGTGGAAGGCCTTCATCCCTTTGATGTGGGCTCGATCCTCGACAAATATGGCGTAGCCATCCGAAGCGGACACCACTGTACACAGCCTATTTGCCAGTTCTACAATATTCCCGGCACCATCCGGGCATCCTTTGCTTTCTACAATACGTTTGAGGAGATCGACGTCTTAGTGGAATCCCTTAAAAAAGCGATTAAGCTGTTGAGCTAAACTATTAAACATCCTCCGGCCATACGGCCACCTCCTTCAAAGGAGGAATTTTGTTTAACCCAAATTTCAGATAAACTCTTCTTTGGGGTTTCATCAAATTCCCTCTTTTCAAGAGGGTACCCGAAGGGCGGGAGATGTGTTCTATCCATTCAACACCAACCCCGATTCAGGAACTGTTACCAGATAGCAGTAGATTCCTGCCAGATATAAAGTCCCGCCGGCCGGTTTAAAAAAATTCCCTAATTTTGATAAGCCACAAAGCACGCCTATGAAACCACTTTTCACCTTCGGTCTTTTGTCTGTTCTTCTCGCTTCCTGCGGAATGAAAGACGACATCACCAAAAAAGATTCGCCGACCACCGGAACTCTCAAAATTTTTTACGACGAAGGCCTTAAGCTTCACATCGAGAACCAGGTCTTTACCTTCAAGGCTACCTATAAAAATGCAGTGATCACTACCGTTTCCTCCAATGAAAAAGCCTGTGTGGAAGCCCTGTACAACGATAGCTGCAAGGTCATTGCCATGACGCGCATGCTCAGCGAAAAAGAGCTACAGCAATTCAAGGCAAAGAACATTTACCCTGAAAGCTCGGTGGTAGCAAGGGACGCCATCGCCCTTATCGTTCCTGTTTCCTTTCCCGATTCTACGATTTCTGTAGCGATGCTCACAGAGATCCTGAAAGGCAACGATTCGCTCTATGTGAAAGGAAAACACATCAACATTATTTTCGATAACCAGAACTCAGGAAGCACACGCCAACTCAAAGACTCGCTGGTACCGGCCGGCGACTTCGGAAAAAACTGCTCGGCAGTGAATACAACCCCGGAGCTCATCGGTGCGGTTGCCGCTTCTGCCAGCAGCATTGGAGTATGCGACTATGCCTGGCTGAGCGATAAGGACGATCGGACCACCAAAGAATTCCTGCAGAAAGTAAAGATCCTGGCCGTCTCGCGCGGTAATGCAAAACTCGCCTACATGCCCGACCAATCGAACATAGCCACCGGCGATTATCCGTTCTGTCGCAGCATTTGTATCATCCGTCGCTCGCCTGAGTTCAGCCTCGGAAAAGGCATTGAAACATTCATTGCCGGCGAAAAGGGCCAGCTGATGTTCCTGAAACAAGGCCTTGCGCCCAACAGGCAGGAAGAGCGCCTGATTGAAGTCGATATGACGCCGGTCGGAACCAAATAAGCCTTTGCCGGAAAAATCAAAAATCTGTTGTTCTCAAGGTAAAAATTATGTTAAATTTAGACTCAAATTAGCCTGCAAATGGCGTATTGGCAGGTAAATTGATTTTTAAAAACTGTAATTTAACGCTTTTGTAAAACCCAACGATTTGAAAAAAGTATCAGGTATAGTCATTGCTGTTTTTTTTCTGGCCACCGCTTTAAACGGGCAAACCCCGGGCGATATGTTTTCCGAATCGCGGATGGTTATCAGGTCGGAGGATAAGTTCCAGAACGTTTTCGAAGCCACCACCGATTATTCATACATCATCCTGAATAGCACCAACGGTGATTTTCAGGTCAAAACCGATGCGTTTAAACTATCAACCGGAGACCAAAGGCTCGACAGCGCCCTGCAAAGCAAAGGAACGCAGTACATCCTGTTTAAAGCAAACCTGAGCGATAAGCTTTCCCTCTTCAATCAGCAGATCGACGACGAGAAGCTGTATACCATGCCGGGGCAGCTCACCATCAACAACCTGAGCGTAAATTGCGTGGCACAGTTCGATCCCATTAATTACTCCGATAACCCGGAAACAAAAAATTACAGGATAGATTTCCTCCTGGCGCTTGAGCCCGGAAAGCTGACTATCGCCGGCCTGGAAGGAAAGATCAACAAGCAGCTCTTTATCGAGATCAAAGGCGGAAAACTTAATATCAGACAATAATTTCAAACTAATACCAGACAGACACGATGAAAAAGATCACATTAATTGCATCCTCTCTCATTCTTACCAACATGGCGTTTGCACAATCCCTGCAGGACGCTATTACCAAAACAGAAAGCGAACGTTACGAAGCCGCAGCCGCTGATTTCAGGGCTCTGATCGCTAAAGACGCCGCTAAGGGAGAGAATTATTTTTACTACGGCGAAAATTATTTCCAAAACGGCGACCTGGATTCTGCCAATATTTTTTATAAAAAAGGTTCGGAGGTAAATGCGACCTATCCGCTCAACTATGTTGGCTTAGGAAAGATCCTTTGGTACAAAGGGAATACGGCCGATGCCAAAACACAATTCTTTAAAGCCGCCACGCTCGGCGCCAACAAAAATGCAGAGGTCATGCGCAAAACCGCGGAAGTATATATCAACGCGGAAAATAAAAGTCTGGATGAAGCGATTAGCTTACTGAATGCTGCGATTAAGCTGGAGCCGAAGAATGCGGAGAACCACATTCTTATGGGCGATGCCTTACTGGAAAAAAATCCGACCGACGGTGGCCCTGCCATCAAGGAATACAACAAAGCAACAGAGCTCAACCCAAAATCACCGAAAGGGGTATTGCGTTCCGGTAAGCTTTACAAAAGAGCGCGTAACTATCAGTTAGCACTGGATTTATACAAGCAGGCTGAGGCCATTGATCCTAACTATGCTCCGGCCTATCTGGAAAAGGCAGAGATCTACAACCTCGCCGGACAAAAAGCAAATGCCGTACAGGCCGGTAAAAAATATGTGGAGCTGAACAACAGCGATGATGCCCGTAAGCGCTATGCCGAGTTTTTATTCATCAATAAGCAATATGCAGAAGCCGTTGCAGAAATTGAAGCGCTTCAAAAATCAGGAAGCACCAGCAAATTTTTAGACAGGTATTTAGGTCACTCTTATGCAGAGCTGGGTAACAAAACCGACACAGCCGCTTATACCAAAGGCCTGAAAGCGATTAATGCCTTCTTCGAAAAAGCAGGCCCTGACTTTAAATATTCTCCGCTGGATTACAAATACAAAGGCATCCTGCTTTCCAAAACAGGGAAAGACAGCCTTGGCATCATCGAATTGGAAAAAGCGGCGGCCATGGACCCTAAAATGGCGGGTGATATCGTTACCAACATCGCCCAGTCGTATATGAAATCAAAAAAATATGCGAAAGCTATTGATGCCTATAATAAAAAATTAGCCGGCGATAAAAACAATTTACAATTGCAGGACTGGTATGACTTTGGACGCGCCTATTACTATGAAGGCGGAGCAAAACAGCGTGAGAAAAAAGACGCGGAAGCCCTGCAATTATTTGTACAGGCCGATACCTGCTTCTCTATCCTGGCTCAGAAAAGCCCTGAATATGCCATTGCTTATTTCTGGAGAGGCAAAGCGAATGTACAACAGGATCTGAAAAACGAAAAATGGCTGGCAAAACCATACTATGAGAAAGGCCTGGAGCTGGTGAAAGCGCAAAATGCTTTACCTGCCAACAAATCCAACGTGATTGAAGCTTGTGAGTATTTAGGATTCCATGCCGTAAGCACAAAAGACTATGCGAAGGCCAAAGAATATTTCGGCATCATCCGCGACCTGGATCCTAATAATAAGAAAGCCGTTGAGTTCTTCAAAAGCCCTCAGAGTAAATAAGCATGAACTACAAAGTCATTAACGACGAACAGCTTCTTAAGGACTTTATTGCATGGCTGCCCGAGTGCAGCGAACAGGAACAGTATTACATCAGCCTGCTTGCACGCAGCAAATACCTCAGCGGCGATTCGGTCATCAAGTCCGATAAGCAGCAGCTGAAACGCTTTACCAGCAGAAAAGATATGATGTTTGATAAGATCCGGCAGCTCGAATGTGCTGTCGGGTCTTACAGGCAAAACGGAAATGCTATTCCACAGGAAGCGCTTGCCCTCTACATTACCGTCAACCCGCGCGATCTCTGGAAAGCAACCTATTCCTCGCTGGTGAGCTTCGCCAAAAAAATTCAGGCGGATCATAACACCATTAACCCTCAACAGGAAGCCATGAACGAGATCCAGGTTTCCTGCAGCAATAAGTATTACATCGATGTGGATGTGGACATCAAAGATCCGCAGATCCTGGAGCAGATTAAAGGCTTTATCAATCCTTCCTGTCTCACGGTATTGGAAACCCGGGGCGGCTACCATGTGCTGGTAAAAGTTTCGGGAATAGATCCTTCCTACAAAAAAAGCTGGTACAACAACATCATGAACCTGGCGGGTATCGACCAGAGCGGCGATAACCTGATTCCCGTTCCGGGTTGCACCCAGGGCGGCTTTACACCGCGCTTTATATGAGACTTCTGTTTTGTATGGCAACAGCCGTAACGAAATGAGAATCGCATTAATGCCGCCGAAGGGTGGGATTTGTTATCCTGGAATGATAACATCTGATCTCAGACCTCATCAGAAATGACGAACACGCTTCCTGTAATCAGCACTACTCTTCTTCGTTCTCCGATCTCCTGCCCCTGATCGTCAGGTTCATCCGGTACGACCTGTAAACCGCATAGATGAGGAAGATAACACCAAGGATGTATCGGTTCCTGCCAAAAACCCGGTCGCTGAACAGATCCGTAAACAGAAAAATAATAGCTCCGCTGATCGTAAGCACTACCATCAGGCCACTGAATACAAGGTTGATCAATTCGGTTGGACTACGTTTCATAAGAACAATTTTATATAATTAATTCAGAGATGCAGGTGGCTGAGGCGCTCGAAGCCACTGAATCTAATAATCTTAGCCTAGGTAACAAACCCACCACTTAAAAAAAATCCTTCCACCGGAATTGGGGAAGGATCTTTAAATGTATGAGCAATGGCTTATTTCAACTGGAAGTTGATCGGTAAGTTGAAGAATACCGGAACTGAACGGCCGTTTTGCTTACCCGGTTTCCAGTTTGGCATAGACTTCACTACACGGATCGCTTCTTTATCACACTCCTGGCAGCCAGGAACGCCTTTCAGTACTTGCACGTCGCTAATGTTACCGTTACCGTTCACAACGAATTTCAGGAAGCATTTACCACTTAAGCCGGCTTCTTTCGCCATTTGAGGGTATTGAATGTTCTTCTGAATGTACTTCATCATTTCCATCGGTCCACCCGGAAACTCAGGCATCTCTTCTACCACAGTAAAGATCTCCGGTGCCTTTTCCTCAACCACACCGTTACCGGTAGGACCTTCGTTCGGAACAACGACCGCGTCGCCGTCACCTTCCTGGGTTGTCGTACTTACTTGCGTATCCGCAATTTTTTCCTGTGGTGGCGGTGGATCCGTTTCTACCGCGTCATCCTTAATGATCGGAGGAACGAAAGCTACCGTTTTCATTACTGGTGGCGGTGGCGGTGGCGGTGGCGGTGGTGGCTCATTTTTATCAGCCGGCGGCGGTGTTAAGTCGATGGTGGTCATATCGAGCACCGGTTGCTTATCCACTTCCTCACCTCTTAAGCCCAAAACGGCTTTTACACCCATTCCCAAAAGTAAGGCTCCAACCATACTTGCGAGGATGATGGTGACTGTCCAGTTGTACCTGCGGCGCAGATCATACGCGCCGTACTTCTGGTTGCGACCTTCAAAAACAATATCGTTCCTGGAGTCGTCTACTACACTATTCCAATTTCCTGCCATGATTATTTGATTTTTTCTTGTAATAATGCATACTCGGGTGCTGACATATCTACACCTAACACACGTTTACCAACATTGGCAATTTTCAGTTCATCCAACATATCAATGGCATTTTTATATGTTGCCTGATCGTCTGTCTTGATTAAAACCGTGATTGCTCTGGTATCACCTGTCGCTTCAACGGCCATTCGTTTATAGGTCGTATCAGCCAGTTGTCCGCTTTTATTTTTCTTTGTCAGTCCTTCTATCTCAGTGATTGCCCACTTATTTTGCTCTGCCAGCAATTTGTGCAAGCCATCAGGACCAAAATTAGTTTCAGTCAGTTGGGTAGGAGGAAGTCCCTTTTCATTACCCGCCTCATAAAACTCGCCGGTGTAATAAAAGATTTTGTCGTCTTTGGTAAGTAGGAATGTCACGCCATTCTTAACCGGCTTTTGGTCTTCCGGTTTTTCAGGAGGAGCGGGTAAGGCCAGCTCCATACTTTTTGGCTTGCTAAAGGTCGAGGTCAATACAAAGAAGGTTAATAATAGGAAAGCCAAATCCACCATCGGTGTCATATCGACACGCGTGCTCTGTTTCTTGGCCCTTTTCTTACCACCCTTTTTATGACCACCGCCGCCGCCTTCTGCTATCTCTGCCATGTCAAATTAGTTTTAAATTAATATTAATGCTTTGCTCCACCCGCAGGCGCTGATTGCCCTCCTTCGAGTGATGTGATCAGGTTGAAGGTATAAATTTTCATATCGGTAAAGGTTTTGAATACATCTTTTACATAAATGTATTTGGCCTTGGCATCCGCTTTGATCGCGTAGCGAGGCTTTTCTCCTTTAAATTCGATATTTTTGCTTTCCGCCTCATCCTTATTCCTCATATAGATAGCATTCAGCTCGAGCGCTCCATAATTAATCCAGTCTTTCAACTGGTTATTCAATGAGTCGAGCGGAACCCCTTTCTGAGGCTTAAATTTCAACCGCTCTGCTTCCGAGGCATCCAGGTAGCGTGGCAGGTCTTTCACCTCAACACCGAAACTGGATAAGCCACCGAATTTCTTCACCTGGTCGGCTGTAAACCTCACGCCGTATTTTTCGCTGATCTTAGCCAAAGCGTTTATTTTTGCCTCGCCATTACCGATCCCGAAAAAGGCCCTGCCATCATTATCAACGGTCACCAGGATCGTATTCTCAGGTAAGGTTTTATCCGAATGAGAAGCCGGAGGATCCACCACCACAGGCTCAGCCATCCTGAAAGATGCCGTGAGCATGAAGAAGGTTACCAGAAGGAAAGCCAGATCCACCATCGGCGTCATGTCTATAGACGGAGCGTGTTTTGCGACTTTAATCTTTCCCATGTCTTATTAATTAGTTCTGTTAGTATTTAGATTCAATCCTTCTTTCATTTCCATAAAGGAAGATGAATTATTTTGCACGTGTCTGGAACTCCTGTACAATAGAGAAACCAGCCTCGTCCATCGCAAACGTGATCTGATCGACACGGTTTGAGAAGAAGTTGTAGAAAATGATCGCTAAAGCAGAAGACAAGATACCAACCAATGTGTTTACAAGGGCCTCGGAGATACCTGTTGCGAGAGCCGCTGTATCAGGAGTACCAGCTGCAGCTAAGGCTCCGAAGGCACGGATCATACCTACAACCGTTCCGATCAGACCAACGAGGGTACCGATAGAGGCACAGGTAGAGATCACGCTTAAGTTTTTGGATAACATTGGTAATTCAAGAGCAGTAGCTTCTTCCAGCGCTTTGGTGATAGCCGCTACTTTTGCTTCTTTATCCATGGTTGGATCGTTCTCAACGAATTTGTATTTTAATAAGCCTTCGCGAACAACGTTTCCTAAAGAACCTTGTTGTTTGTCGCACTCAGCGATAGCAGCATCCAGGTCGCCTGAACCTACCAGAGATTTGATTTTAGCAACAAATTTATCGGCAGCACCGCGGCCGTTTGCTTTTTGAATGGTGATTAAACGCTCGAAGAAGAAAGTTAATACGGTAAATAAAGTACCCAAGAGAATTGGTACGATAAATCCACCTTTATACATGATACCGAAGAAGTTTAAAGGGTGGCCTTTTTCCGGACCGTCTGCATCAAAATTACCGGATGCTCCCAACACAAATTTGTACACGATGATACCTATTACTAGGCAAATTACAATCGCTAATGCCGACACGATTAGTGGAAAACCTCCTGATGTTTTGTTTTGTTTCATAATTATTGATTTTTAGTTAGTTTCTGATTTTTAGAATGACGCCAAACATAGTAAAAAGGTTTTTAAATAACAATAAGCCAATACTATCTTTTTGTTAATGTTTCAGGCGCCTTTTCCTTGTGTATTCACGTCATTCCACTACAAATATTGCCTTTTCAGGTTGAAATTAAATCACGATTTTGTAAGTGGTTATTTTTGCCGGATAACTGGTAAGCTTTTTGTATTTTTTCTGTGAAAACGGGCTTTTCAGCGGCGAATAAGACCCGAACCTGCCACAAATACGTGCTCCCGGGCTATTTCAGATAGCTGATGGCAATAATCTGGATCTTTCTTTCAGCGGCTGCATAAGGGCTGTAGACTGAGTTCCTCACATCCTTGACGTCGTCGCTGACAGTACTTACGGGCAGCTCCCCGATGTCTTCATTAAAGAACTCGATCCGCCCTTCCTTTTCATTGGGATTATCGACGTATTTAACAAATTTCCCGTTCTCATATTCCATGAAATAGTTCCGCAGGCTGCTGATGCGGCGCTTGGCCAGGTTCACATTATAATCGGTGCTGGCCAGCGGACTGCAATAGCCTTTCATGGTGATCTTTACTTTTTCGCCGCGCTCAAGCACCTGCCCCAGCAGAATGGCAAAGCGGTCGAGGTCCTGCATACCGGCATCCACGCTGTCTTCAAAGAAATTTTCCACGCGGTTCAACGCATACTCCTTGGCATCGCCATCCAGCCCTTTCGGGTATTCGGTGAGGTAACGCGGCTTTAAGGCAATGTAATCCTCATAGGTTTTTTTATAGTTCTTTTTGGTGGTGATTACCTTGGTTTTCGGCTCGGGCTCATCGTTGTGAAAATACAAGGTCAAGGGCACCAGCACTTTCATCTGGTTAATGATCAGCTCTGTGGTATCCACCGGTTTTACAGGCTCTGTGAGCGGTGTAATGGTAAAGGTATAGATATCGTTGCAGCAATTGGGCTTATCCTCGAAATAAGAACCGATGCGGTTGGAAGAGATGTAAGCACGGTCTTTTTTAGAGCTGATGCTGTAGTAAATATCGTTGTTGCTGCTGTTGATGGGATAGCCCGCATTCTGTGGCTCCGCAAAGGCATTGTCTTTATAGGGCGATTGAAAAATATCGAAATTGCCCAGGCCTTTGTGCCAGGTGCTGCTGAAATACAACGTGCTGTTTTCCTTCACAAACCAGGGCGTAATGTCATCCTCCACGGTGTTGATCCTGTTACCTGCATTCACAGGGTTTTCAAAGCTTCCGTCGGCATTTATAGAGGCATACCAAATGTCCATGCCGCCTTCTCCCGGGCTGCGGTTACTCGAAAAGAATAGCACAGGCTTCCCGTTCATCTCGCTCAGGCAGGGCTGCGTGGTGTTACTACCGGGCACGTTGATGGGCGGGGGTAGTTTTTTCAGCTCGGTCCAATGCCCCTCCACAAAATCGGAACCGTAGATCTCGCAGGTATACTGGCTCGCATTGAGCGCGCCGCAGCGCGATACGAGGATCTTTGTAAAATCGCTGTTGAAAGCGGTGTTCGCATTATGAATGCCATGCTTATTGAAGAGGCTGTCGAGCTCCTTTGCTTTTTGCCAGCGGTTGGGCTTCAGGGGCGATTTATGAGCGGTGTACAGCTTGTTGTACCCGATCGCATTCTTATCTTTTTCCGACTGATCGCGTAGTGAAGAAAAATACAAGGTGCTGTCGTACTCAAAAGGCGCGTATTCGCTCACCCTGCTGTTCACCATGCTGTCGAGGTGATACACTTTGACGGCTACGGGATTTTTGACGAGGACCTGCGCGATGTCGCAGGATTCATATTCCTGTTTGGCTTTGGCGGCCAGCTTCTTCTTTGCCGCATCTTTGCTGTTGCGCTGCTTTTTATAGTATTTATCGAAGAGCTTTTTGGCTTCCTTGTAGCGGCCTGCTGTTTTCAGGTGTGTGGCCATATAGAAAGGCACTTCTTTGTAGATTTTACCGTTGTCTTTTTTATAGATCTTCTGGTACCAGTGAAGCGCGGTTCCCTCGTCATAGTTGAGGCGTGAGGCATCAGCAAATAAGACCTGGTACTCGATGCGGGAGGAATCCAGCAGAATGACCTGGTTATAGATCTGTGCCGCCGATGAATAGTCCTTCATCTTCATGGCGTTTTCACCCTGCTTCAACAGCTTTTTAATGCTTTGTGCCGTCATCGTTGCGGAACACAGGCAACACAGCAGGATAATGATAGAGGTCTTCTGTTTAAGCATAGCACATTTACATATAAATTGGACAAACCCTCGTTTTAGGGACAAAAGGAACGATTTTCCGGATGATATAGGTGAGGTAAATTTCGAAAGCCCCCTGCTTATTGGTAGCGGCCATAAATTTGCTGGTATTCACATCGTAAGCGATACCGGCATTGAGGGTTCTGAACTGGTAAAATAGTCGTGCCACCACCGCATCTTTGGCCCTGTAATTAAAGCCGAGGCCAACCTGCTGCTGTGTCTTCTCATCGAGGTGCAGCTTCAGCATCGCAAAGGGGATTATCTCGTTGTATTTTCCCTGGTTCTGGTGCAGCAGCTCTACCAGCACATCTACGGCAGGCGCTACGGGATACTGAAACGACAGGTAGTTATAGATCTTGGGATCGAGCTTGATGGAAGCATTATTCTGGTAGGTAATCCTGGGAGTATTGATATGGCTGTAAGTAAATCCGTACTGAATAGAGGCTCTCTGCCTGATGTCGTATTTCAGCACGGTTCCTGCACTTACATCCATGTAGCTGGTGGATGTAGCGGCGAAGTTCTCCCCGGTCGATAAAGACGAACTGTAGCGGGTTCCGTCATACTGGTTATCGAAGGTCATTTTATTGTAATTGAAAGCCAGGTTGGAATAGCCTGCGGTGACGCCTGTGCTCCACAATAAGGTAGAGTCGGCATTGAGCTTATGGATGTATGATCCCGAAAGGTAGAGCTGGTTGATGGCGTAATTGGCATAACCGGCCTTATCATTGTTGAAGAGAATGCCTACACCAATGGCATCGCTGTTGTTTTTTTTCAATCTGAGCTTTGTATCGCCGAAGGCCGAAAAGGTAGAATACGATACCGGAACGCTTTGCCACTGGCTACGGTAAATACCTCCGAAGCGGTAATCGCCGTCGAAAAAGCCTGTGAAAGCCGGATTGGCATTGAGCAGCGAACCATTGTACTGCGAAAAGTGAATGTCCTGCGCAACAGCCATTCTGACGCACAGTAAAACAAACAGCAATCCGTGTAAGCTATGTCTCCGTGTTTCCCTCATCAACGTATCAGTGTCACATTTCCTTTTTTGAAGATCTCTTCGCTTCCTTCGCTACACCTGGCTTTGACGTAATAACCGAAGACACCGGGATCGGAGGCTTTGCCTTTAAAGGTTCCGTCCCAGCCCTCTGTGGCATCCGTGGTTTCAAACAGCAGCTGTCCCCAGCGGTTGTATACGGCAAAGTAGAACACCGAAAAGTCGGGGCCGCGCACTTTGAAGAGGTCATTGTAGCCATCATTGTTGGGCGTAAAGGTATTGGGGACATAAATCTCCGGGTTGGTCACCACATTAATGGTTTGCGCGGAAAGGGTATCGGAGCAATTGATGGAATTAGGAATAGAGGCCACCAGGGTGATCGGAAAATTTCCTGAGGCGGTGTAATAATGATTCGGGTTTTGCTCTGTGGAGGTCACGCCGTCCCCGAAGTTCCACTTCCAGTCGGTAGAAGTGCCCGGTGGGTTTTCGGCAATGGCGGTAAAAGCCACCAGATTCTCCGAACAGGGGATGGCCGTGAAGGTGAAGGAGGCTTTAAAGGACTCGCTGATGGATACTACGGTGTTGACGGTATCATTACAAGCCGGCTTGGAGCTCACATAAGCTACCATCGTTACCGAATAGCTGCCTGTTCCGGGATAGCCATAGCTTGGGCTCGTCGCATGCGAGGTGTCGGCTAAGGTAGTCGGATCGCCGAAATACCAGTTGAAGCTCAGGCCCGAGCTCCCGGTGCTGTTATTGGTAAAGGAAACGGTCGTTGTTTCACAAATGGCCTGAGGCACCTGAGCGGCCGCTACCACTACCTGCGGACAGGCTTTCACAATGAGCTGAAAGTCGCGCTTGGTCTCACTCAGAAAAACACCGTTGCGGTATTCCTTGACTTTGATGCCGATCACAAAATAGCCTTGCAAATTTGGCGTGGCGGTTACCTGCCCTGTGAAAGCGTTGATCTGCATGGGAACTCCTCCCAGCATGTTATTCGTGGTATAAGGCGTTTTCCAGACGATCGAAGGAAAAGGCGGGCTTACCGGCACCGGCGGGCAGGAGGCAATGGAATTGGGGCAGGTAGAGCCGGCCGGCGAAGGTGTCGGATTTGTCACCACCGGGCAGCTTGCCGTGAGTCCGTCGTAAGGCATAAACAGCTCATAGACCAGGGAGTCGCCATCTGCATCGATGGCCGACTGATCGAAGACCCAGGGTTTGTTGACACAGATAAAAGGCGGTGGCCACAATTTAAAAACCGGGTTGCTGTTCACCGCTACCACTTCGGGGCCCGGAATGGTGGCATAATAGGTAGCACCCACACATTCGGGGTTAACGATGTTTAAAATGTTCTGGTTGCGGCAACAGCGCTGGTAAGAGATCTGGTAGCCCCCGGCGCGCGGTGGCAGGTTGACGGTATCAATGTAGGTAGTGACTTCATAGCAAAAATCCAAAGGCGGGATCATGCAGGGATCATTGATGGCCGGGGGAAGCGTATCGAGACCACGGAAAGGCATTTGGAGCGTTCGCAGCAAATTGTTGCTGGAGTCGAAAATACCCACAAAGGCCGGGTTGTCGAAGGGCGGCACCCCCACGTAACAATCGCGGTAAACGGTGAGCCTGATCTCATAATTGTTCGCGCCGAGGTATTTGTAATTCAATTCCCCGCCAACGATGTGTGTTGCGTATGCCTGCTGACAGATCAGGCAGGAAAGGAAGAACACGACGATGCTGTAGAAATGCTTTTGCATGAAACTAAATATAAAAAATTTAAACCTAATTAAATCCCGTCTCAAAAAATAAAACCACAAAATTATCCGTTCGGGCGGGCGCTCCATGTGACATGTCGCCGCTGACTTCGAGAGCCTCAGTCAGCAGGTGGCTGCCCCATCAGATACCTCTACCCGTTTTTGAAATAGCCTCTACATATAAACAGGGCAAACCCTGGTTTTAGGCACAAATACTTTCGGTTTGGCATACATGTAAATGAAGGAGATCTCAACAGCGCCTTTGCCATTGGTTGCACGCTTGAAAGCGGAGTAGTTATAATCGTAAGAGCCCTGCAGACGCATATTGTTATGTTGCAATCCGAGCGTCGTTACCATCGCATCGCCGAAACGGTTGAAGAAGCCGACGTTGACAATGGTTCCTGTTTTAGGCTCTATGGTGTGGTAATAGGTCAGACCCGCGAGGTTCTCACGGAATTTCTGCTGCTGGTTGCCATAGTATTCGAGCATCACCGAAGAGATGTTGGAGAAGCTGTATTTCAATTGCAGGGATTCATTATGCCGTGGCTTTAGTGTTACGCCCTTGGTATTGTAGAAAGAGATATTGGGCTGGTTGATATGGCTGATGCCATAGCCTATACTTGCCAGCCATTTCTGGCTGATCTGTTTTTGAATGACCGTTCCGAGCGCCACATCGGCATATACTTTGCTCAGCAGCTGAAAATTCTCTCCGTTCTGCAGGCCGCCGTTATAGGCATCTCCATCCCATTGCCGGTCGTAGGATAAGCGGTTGGGATCGATCTTCACATTACTCACACCGGCCAGCACCCCAAAGGCAATGGTGAGCCCGGAATCCTTCCGGAAGGAAAATTTATGATTGAAGGGCACTTTAAAATCTGTCACGGTATATTTTCCATCGCCGGCGGCATCGTGGTTAAAGATCAAGCCTACAGCTTCCTGCGTTCCTTTGATGAGCGGCTTATTCAGATTGAAATCGCCGCCGAAGCTGAAGGTATTGTAAGGCACCTGCACACTGCGCCATTGAGTGCGGTAATTGAAGATCAAACGCCCGTCGCCTTCAAACATTCCTGTTTGGGCCGGGTTCAGGTTCAGGGGCGACATCTGCCAGTTGGAGAAATGAATGTCCTGGGAAATTAAGGATGCGGAATGCAGGATGCAGAACGCGGCAAGCAGCGCTTTCAAAAAACAACTATGTCTCATCCTGTTTTTCATAGCTTACCGCATCAGCGTAATGTTTCCTTTTTTAAACGATTCCTGCCCGTTGTTGCATTTAAAGGTCATGTAATAGCCATACACGCCCTGGTCGAGTTTTTTTCCTTTATAAATCCCATCCCAGCCTTTCTTGACATCATCCGTTTCAAAGAGCTTCTCGCCCCAGCGGTCATAAATGGTGAGGTATACTTCCGTAATAAAATTGCTGCGGATATACAGGATATCATTGGCCCCGTCGCCATTCGGTGTAAAGCCCGTCGGAAGATAGACGGTGCCTTCATTGCAGGCGTCGGTGATCATTTGTACAAAAATGGTTTTGAGGCGGTGTGTACAGCCATTCCCGGTAACGAAGGTAATTTCATATTCGCCCGTTTTTGTAGGTGTGAGCACATAGGTCTCATTATTCAGCGTCCTTACCGGAATGTCAGGTGTAATGCTGAGTGTGCCCGTATAAGGAAACCCGTTAAGGGTGACCGTCGTTGTTTCCCCCACATTGACGGAGGTGGAAGATACCGTAATGGACCCCGTATTGTAAGCAAAAGGATATACGCTGACCGTTGTTGTGAGTATGGTCTTGCAGGTATCGGCACCTACGATATTGCCGATGGTCACTGTGTAAACCGTCGTTTCTGATGGAAAGGCCTTCGGATTTTTAATCGTCGTAGAAGATAATCCATTGGGTGGCGACCAGTGGTAGTAATTTCCTCCCGAGGCACTTAGCTGCACGGTATCGGGCTCACACTTGGACACGGAATTACTAACGGCTATCGCATCGAAACCGGCCAGGTTAATCGGTTGAACGATGGTGTCTTTGCAACCATTGCTATTTGTCACAATCAAAGACACCTGGTATAGCTGCGGGTTGGAATACAGGTAAGATGGATTCTGGCTACTGGAACCAGAGCCATTACCAAAATCCCAATCCCAGCTCACCGGGCTGACGGCAGAAGCATCCGTAAATTTCACATCGTTGCGGCAAGCGCCGACGGTATAGGTGAAGGCCGCATTGATCACGGGATATACGGTGACTGAAGTGGTCAGTGTTTTGATACAGGTTTTATTCAGCAGGCTGTTCTGTGTGATCGTGACCGTATAAATGGTGGTGGCTTGGGCATTGCAAAGCGGGTTGGCAATGGAAGGATTGGAGAGCCCGGCCGTTGGTTGCCAGCTATAGGTATCGCCACCTTCGGCCAGCAGGGGAACCACCGCTTTGGCACATTTGGTTTGCGGGGCGTTGATGCTGATGGAATCGACGGGCACGGTAATCACCTGTATCATCGTATCGGCACAGCCGTAACTTGTTCTCGTAATCAGTGTGGCAGTGTAGGTTCCCGCAGTCACAAAGGATTGGGCATAGTGTTGCGTGGTGGCTACGGGCGCGGAATTGATGTACCAATAGGCCGGTGTCGCCAGTGGATTGGTTTGATTGATGAAGCTGACCTTATTGGAGCAGGTATCGATCACGGCCGTGAAGCTGGTTGTAGGAACGGGCTGTACCGTAATGATGACGCGGGCGGTATCGTAGAGGTTATTGCAGATGGATTTTTTGACATAGAGGCTGGCGGTGTAGGTCCCCGCTGCCGTGAAGGTTCTCACCGGGTTCAGGATCAGCGAGGTGGTGTCATGATTCCCGAAGTCCCAGGTAAAGGCATGCCCTGCTGTGCTTTGATTATCAAACTGTACTGTGAGCGGAGCGCAGCCGCCGAGCGTAGAGGTTGCGATGGTTGCCACAGCCGAGTTCAACTGGAAATCGAGCTTAAAGACACCGTTGTTGCAATTGGTACTATGATTGGGATTTCCGGGTGTATTGGGCCAGGCGCCGGGCGTCACCGGAAAATCATCCTGGCCTCCACAACCTGCGCATACCGACTGATACATAATCCCTGATTTATCGAAACGGCTCGTGCCGCCATCGGAATGCTCCTGGCTGATGGGTCCTCCAAAATAACTGCCGAATAAAATGTTGGTCATATTCGGGGCGAGCACCATCAGGTAAAAATTAAATCCGTCGGTGGTCGCCTGGATTGCATTGCCCGTAATCGCCATGCCATTGGTTGCATTGCCCGTGAGGATATTTCCGCCCCATCCCGAAATGTAAATGTTGCCGGCACAATCTACCGAAAAAGCCGAAGGCGCAATGCTGATATTGCTGGTGCCGTTTCCGAAAACCGTTGCTACCAACAGGCTGCTCAGCTGCGGATCGAACTTCTGGATGAATTGTTTACTGCCCCCATTGGAATACACGCCCGGGGTCACCGGCATGTTGCCCAGCGATTGGCCGTAGAGGTATACAGCCTGCTGCTCGTCGAGCTGCACAAAATAACTCTGGTCGTAGTCCGGCGTGCCCACATAGCCCGAGTGCATGAGGTAGGCGCCGTTCTTTTTGATCTTGCAGACAAAGCCATCGGCTTTGCCGCCTCCGTAAATTTGCTGGTAGCTTCCCGTCGTAACCGGAAAATCGGGACCGCAGGTGCCGCCGGTGATGTAGATGTTCAGCGTATCGTCGAGTGCCAGCGAGTTTCCGCAATCGTTATTGCTTCCTCCTATGTAGGTGCTGAAATACAAATTGCTGAGGGTGGAATTAAACTTAAAGAGCACGGCATCCTGCTTGCCTCCGAGGCTATTGTCGATAGCATTCACGGTTGGAAAATCGGTGGAGCGGCTGCTGCTAAGCACGTAGATATTTCCGGAGGTATCGGTCTGGATCTCGCCCCTGTACTGATCGCCGTAGTTATATTGCAGGGAATCGATGTAGTACTCGCTGGCGCCCCAGGCCGGAATAAAGGTCAGGTGGTTCACGTGGTTGACCCCATCGTTCTCGCTGCCGCCGATGTAGGTGGAAGACAGCAAAGAGGTTCCTGTGGAATTAAATTTCGCCACGTAAATGTCGGTACCATTGTTGAAGGTGGTTCCGTTGGCTACAAAGCTCAGATAGCTGCCTCCATTGAAAGAGGCATCGTAGCAGCCGGCCGTGGTGGGGAAATTGGAGGAGCCTGTTGCTCCATACAAGCATAGATTATCATTCTTATCGACGATGAGGCTGGATACCGTTTCTGCGTTGTTGCCCCCGAGGTAGGTGGAATATTTCAAAAAGGTACCGGCCGAATCGTATTTGGTGATCACTACATCCGTTCTTCCAGGCGCCACGGTATTGTTGAAGGAAATGTCGTAAGCGCCCGTGGTGGTCGGATAGCCCACATTGAACACGGTTCCGCCGGAGTAAAGGCTGCCGCGGTCGTCATAGGTCGCCGTCATCCCGAAGTTATCGGCCGTGCTCCCGCTTTGTGCCGCAAATACCAGCAGCGGGTCAATGATCAAAGGATGTGTGGGGTCATAGCCTTTCATGAGCTTAAAGCTCACGGTATGGTCTTTCAGAACAAACTTAGAGGGAATTTCGATCGTGTCGCCGCCGATGACCTGGTAAACAAAGGGCCTTTCTTCGATCATGTCTTTCACCGAAGTACTGATGTATAATTTTCCGTCTTTGATCCGGATGTCATCCACACCCGTGTAGCGCATCCTGATCTCTGCGGGATCGCCTCCCGGCCTCACAATGAAATTATATTTGATGGATTGCTTCTTCCCGATATAAAGGGCATCGATGGAAGGATACAGGTTCTGCAGGCTCACTTGCTTAAAGTGCCTTACCCGCGAGGCCCAGTGTTTCCGGTCGTTTCCGATATAATAATTATCATAGTCCGGAAAAGCCTCTTCCGGCAGGATCTGCGGATTGAGTAAAGATCCCGGAAACTCCACCGAATAGGCATGGAACTTTAGATTGGGAGAAACCACCTTCCCGAGGTGCCTGGCGCGGTAGCTATCCTTATCGTAAAAATGAAAGGTCAGTTTCCCGCTCTGCTCCAGGAATAAGGCGCCGCCATCGAGCTGCGCCCTGTAGGCAATGTTGGCATCCCACTGATTTTTATTTTGTGTAAAACGGACCTGCGAAACCGAGTGGAGATCCGGTGTTTTCACTCTTTGGCTATAGCAGCCTAAATTCAGGAGCAGGAGTAACAGTATGAATTTAAGCGAATCCACCATTAGTAAATTTAATGAAAATAACGCGCAAATGCTTGCAGGATACTTCTTTTTGAGCCAAGCAGGGTTACCGATGAGTCATCGTATACAACAGGTGATTCAATTTCTTAATTCCGGGATCGAATCGAGGATCTGCTCCGCGATGATGGCATTGGCGAAAGGATTCGTGTGCGCGTTGAGCGGGTTGATGATCAGCTCCATGGCTTTATACTTCCGGAAAGGCTTATCTACCGTGATGTAGGGTACGCCACACTCTTTCAGAAAAGGAATGATATGCCGGTCGAAGAGGTGTTGTGTGAAGTCAATGTCCCTCGCATCGGGAATAAACAGTACATATAATTTGATGTGGTTATTCTCCGAATAGCGGATGATGGCCTCTACATCGCGAAGGTGTTCCTGCACGCAGGCCGTATCGCTGTATGCTTTCGTCAAACAGTCTTTGTAATCGTTTCCTGCTTTTTGAAAGAAAAAACCGGCGCTGTTGAATGCCGTGTAATTGAGGAAGAAAGAGCATTCCACCGGGATCAGGCCCAGGAACATGGCCGCCTTCTTAATAAACGAAGGCTTTTTGCTTTTGTAGCCGGTTTGGCTGGCGTTGAAGTAGCCGTATTTCGCGCCAACCTTTTCGATGTCGTTGTGGTAATATTGGAGCACGAGGTAGTCGGGCTTTAGCCCAAAGTCAAGGAGTCTCAGGTATTCATCACGGGTATCGGTATTGCCGCGGCCCAGGTTGAAGGCCTCGAATTTCGAGGAATCCATCTGCGCGTAGACCATGTCAGGGAAGCGCTCGCGGTTATGACGGATGCCGATGCCATGCGTGTATGAATCACCCAGGAAAATAATGGTCTCTTTTTTGGTTTCCATTCTTCCCGCAAGCGGCTTATCGCGAAAGCGCTTTTCATTTTCCGGCTCACGGTAATAGAGGTTCCACACTTTGTTGGCGAGGCCGAGCCTGTACACATCCTGGGTTTGCGGCACGAACATAAACAGCAGCTCGAGCAGCAGGAAGAGCATCAGGAGCGAGGTGCCGAACAAGGCGCGATTGGCTTTTTTCACAGCTACGTTTCCGGTGCCCTGCTGCTTCGGCGCAATGTATGCTTTGTGGAACCATTTCAGTAATAGCTTCATGAAACGCAGCAATACCAGGGCACGGAGAAGAAACAAGACGAAAAACAAAATGCTGTATGCCCTATCGCCGTCCGTTATCTGGCGGAGGCCCGGGCTGAGCAGCAATACCGGTACCAGTACAACAAACAGGATCTCAAGCCAGAGGCGTATGCGGGGGCGCGACCATTTCATCACCAGCTTTTTTCAAAATCGTCCTTCGCCACCCGGTGGTTTCGCTCTTTGAAAAGAGAAGCGCCACGGAGCGGCTTGCGAAGGATATAATTGCCTGCTACTTTTTTCCGGAACAGCACGGCATAAGGCGTGATGATCAGGAAATAAATGAGGAAGAGAATGATGGTAGAATTTACCGTACCCAGCACATGAGAGAATTTAAGCCAGAGCCATAATACGGCTTTTCTGACAGCAGTACTCAAAAGTCCCGCCAACAAGATTGCTCCGGGAATTATGTGCCAGAGAGGACCTACCCTGGTAAGGAACAGGATGAGTGAAATAAACACCGCACAGGCAAAGAGGTTGATGTATTGCTGGCGTTTGGTCATCTTAAAAAATGGAATAGATAAAAGGCGCCAGGGCACTGCTGCCGCTAAGCACAAGCATCACCGTGATCAATAGCAAAATGACGACCACAGGCATCAGCCACCATTTTTTACGCTCTTTCATGAATCGCCAGATATCGCTTAGTTCGCTCATGGTATTTAGTCGGGGGTTTGGTTTGGGTTAGCTAGGATCTCCACAGGATTGTTCTTTTTAATGATGTAATTTCCTAACACAAGGTAATCAATATTTGTATTCATCAAACAATGGAGTGCGTCGGAAGGGCTGCATACGATCGGCTCGCCGCGCAGGTTGAAGCTCGTGTTGACCAGCATAGGGCATTGGCTTTGTGCATAAAATGCAGAGAGGAGCCCATGAAAGCGGGGATTGGTGGCTTTGTGAACGGTTTGGATCCGGGCAGAAAAATCGACGTGGGTGATGGCCGGAAAATGGCTTTTGGGGGTATGCAGCTTATCGCCGAGCTTGCTCCCCGCATAATCTGATGGAAGCGTTAAGCGGTGGGCTTCTGAAAGCGGCTGTGTTTGCAGCATGTAGGGCGATGTGCCGGCCAGGTCGAAATAATCCTTTGCATACTCTTCGAGCACGGCCGGAGCAAAAGGCCGGAAGCTCTCCCGGAATTTGATACTGAGGTTGAGGCGTTTCTGGATTCCCGGATCGCGGGCGTCGGCCAGGATGCTGCGATTCCCTAAAGCGCGCGGCCCGAACTCCATCCTGCCCTGGAACCAGCCAATGATCTTCCCTTCCTTCAGGTAGCCGGCCGTTTGATGGGCGACGTCTTCAAATGCTTCCAGGTACTGCGCGCTCACATCAAACCGGGGCAGCACTTCTGCGATCTCTGCCCTGGTATATTCCGTGCCCAGGTAAGCACCCTGCATGCTATCGGGCTGTGCCATGATGCGCTCTTTTCCAAAATAGATGTAATGCGCTGCCCAGGCTGCTCCCAGCGCGCCACCGCAATCGCCGGATGCCGGCTGAAGATAGATGTCCTTCGCGATCCCTTCGCGCACCAGCTTCCCGTTGGCCACGCAGTTGAGCGCCACACCACCGGCCAGGCATAAGTACCGGCTGCCGGTAATGTTAAGTGCTTCCTTCGCCAGGAGCAGAACAACTTCTTCCGTGATGAGCTGTGCCGCCAGGGCCAGGTTGATGTAGTCCTGTGCGAGCGGACTTTCCGCTTCCCGTTTTTTAAACCCCAGAAATCCCTCCCAGAGCGTATCCTGAGCCATCGTCAATCCGGTGGCATAGTTGAAGTAGCGCTGATCGAGGAAGAGGGAGCCGTCGGTATAAACAGTGATGAGATGATCTTTCAGAAGCTTTACCAGGCGGGCCACTTCTTCCGAATCCCTGTTGCCGTAAGGTGCCAGGCCCATGAGCTTATATTCTCCTGAATTGACTTTAAAGCCGCAGTAATAAGTAATGGCCGAATAGAATAAGCCAAGCGAGTGCGGGAAATGGGTTTCTTTGAGCACGGTGAGTGTATTTCCTTCGCCTTTGCTGATGGTGGTCGTGGCCCATTCCCCGACACCATCAATGGTGAGCACGGCGGCTTCCCGGAAGGGCGAGGCAAAAAAGGCGCTGGCGGCATGCGACACGTGATGCTCCGTGAAGAGGATCTTTAATGTTTTCTTATCATAGTCCCCGATCTCATCCAGGGCTTTATACAGCTCGCGTTTAAAAAACAGCTTCTGTTTCAGCCAGAGCGGAATGGCTTTCAGAAAAGAGCGGAAGCCTTTCGGCGCATTTACCATATAGGTTTCAAGCAGGCGCTCGAATTTCAGAAGGGGCTTGTCATAAAAGACAATGGCCTCAAGATCCGACAAGCTGATGCCGGCCTGTTGGAGGCAAAAGGCTACGGCATGCTTCGGGAAAGCCTCATCGTGTTTTTTCCGCGTAAAGCGCTCTTCCTGTGCTGCCGCGACAATCACGCCCTCTTTGAGGAGCGCCGCTGCCGAATCGTGGTAATAGGAGGATATACCGAGGACGTACACGTGATTTTTGAATAAATATAGTCATTTTGATAGATCAATTATAATAGAACGCAGATAACGCTGATTCTTATGATTCCATCAGATTTAGAACAAAAGTCATATCAGTCATAATGAACGGTGACTGAGCATAGTCGCAGTCACCTTATGATCTCTCCCTGTTCTCTATGATCTCTATGCCTATGTGGTTTAAATTCTTCCTTATATGGTTTCATAAAAAACAAAACATAAAAAAGGCCACCTGCAATGCAGATAGCCTTTCTCCTCTTTCTAAAAAAAGAAGCTTATCTCAAGGTGCCGTTTTTGTCGGCGTCTTTGGTTTGTTTGATGATTTGCAGGGTTTGGTATACCAACAGCACAAAAATGATCGTCCATAAAATAATATTCGGCCCATGTCCTAATTTTTTCATTCCGGCAAATACCCATTGAGAAAAATCACCGATTGCATAAAAAACATCTGTCCAGGTTACCATTAAAGAAGTCATGTTGATCTTATTTTGTAAGTTTACAATCGCAAAAATATACATTTTCTCAAATAAATTACGTTTTTACCAAAAAAATGATCGCAGGCCCCCTAAAAAATAATATTCAGCTGTCTGTGATCATTCTGCTGGTCATCTGTATCGGCCTCTGGGTCAATACCATTGTGTTTTCCAGCTCCTATGTGCCCGATGTGTCCTACGACGAGCATGTGCTCTATTATTTTATTTTCACGCATAAGCTTTCTTTTGTGGCCACGCAGATCATCGCCTGCATTGTGGTGCTCCTGGGCGCTTTTTTTGTCAATTTCATGGCCGTTCAGCAGGAAATCACCTCCAAAACCAATTTCCTGCCTTCCTTTTTTTACATCCTCTTTGCCTTCTCGGCCACTGCCAAAAATTCCCTGGAACCCATCCTGGTGGCCAATCTCTTTGTGATGGCCGCCCTGTATTTTGTGATCAACAGCTACCGGCGCGAAGAAGCCCTCGCCGACTTTTTCAATGCCGGCCTGTGCATGGGACTGGCCTCTTTTTTTTACATCGATTACATCGTTATTTTTCCCATCCTGTACATCGCTACGCTCATCCTCAGGGCTTTCAACTGGCGCGAATGGGTAGTGTCCTTCCTGGGCCTGATCGCACCCCTGTTTGTGTACATGTGCCTGTGCTACCTCGCCCACGGAAATAGCTTCCTTTTCTATGAGCACATGAAAGACGCCATCAAACAGCTGCAATGGCCGGTGATCTCCGAATACTATATTGGGTTCATGATGGTGAGCATCCTGCTGTTTGCCTTTGCCCTCTTCCATTATTTCAACAAAGGCTTTGGCAGCAAGGTAAAGACACAAAAAACAAAATACATCATGCTCTGGCTGCTGGGCCTTTGCGTGCTGATGGCCTTTTTCGAGCAGCTGCCGGATATGCTGCTGCTGTCTTCCATGATCCCTTTGAGCATTTTGCTGGGCGATTACATTGCCGAGATCAAACAGCTCAAAATTGCCAACACCCTGCTGGTGCTGTTCATGGGCACCTTTGTAGTCGTGTATTTCTATGCGTTGGGGATTATTTAGAGGTGGCTTCAAAAACCTGATACAGCCTGTTGACCGGATATTCCGGAGTCAGGCATTCTGTCAACAGCCACTCCTTCAGATAAATTTGGGCACTTCGTTCAGATGGGCGTGTCCCTGCGGGCCGGGCTGCCCGCTTCAATCTTTGCGAACACTTCAGCTTTTCCTTTGGCTGCGCTCAGGATGACCGCTCAGTGTTCACAAAGGATTTTCGCTCGCATCCCTCACGCAAAGCCGGCTCAACACAGAAGGCGTCTCGCTCATGAGTGAGTGCCTGCGCCGGAGAGCGGGGCAGAATTTCTGACGCACGGTATATCAAAGATTACCCAGGGATCGCTGCTGTCACCCGTTCTCTTCACTAAATCCATGTTTATTCTACAAACATACGAGGGATCGCAGCGGAAATCCTTTTGCCCGTACTTTGGCTGCGCTCAGCAGCCGGCAAAAGATTGCAGCAGGACAGCAAGCCAGTGGCTTGATGGGCCAGCATGAGTATGGAGCCCGCCCGGGCGCCCAACTATTCAAACAGGGGGCTATCTGGTGTGGACACTTATTTACGGACTTATGGGATCCCGAAAACCGGGCTTTATTAAATTCTTTTTTAACTCTTCGCCTTTTCCTATCTTCACAGTCTTAAAAAAATCAAGATTATGGCAAGAGTAAAAATTAAAGACGTTTTAAAAGGCGATCTCATCGATCAGACGATCCATGTGAAAGGTTGGGTACGAACATTCCGCAATACATCATTCATCGCCATGAATGATGGCTCTTGCATCCATAATCTCCAGGCGGTAGTCAATTACGAAACCACTGATCCCGAAATCCTGAAACGCATAACACCGGGCGCCTGCATCGGCGTGACCGGCAAGCTCGTCGCCTCAACAGGCAAAGGGCAAAACGTAGAGATCGTGGTATCGGAGATCGAGGTATACGGCGATGCGGAATCTGATGTAAGCAAGCCGAATGTATTTCCATTGCAACCTAAAAAGCACTCGCTGGAATACCTGCGTGAGATCGCTCACCTGCGCTTCCGCACCAACGTGTTCGGTGCCGTGTTCAGGGTGCGCCATACGCTGGCTTACGCCATTCATAAATTTTTCAACGATAAGGGATTCTTATACCTGCACACGCCGATCATTACGAGCAGCGATGCCGAAGGCGCGGGTGAGATGTTCCGCGTGACAACCCTGGATGCCAAAAACCCACCGCTGACAGAAAGCGGCGAGGTGGATTTCAGGCAGGACTTTTTCGGCAAGGCCACCAACCTCACGGTATCCGGGCAGCTGGAAGGCGAGCTGGGCGCGATGGCTTTCAGCGATGTGTATACTTTCGGTCCGACTTTCCGCGCCGAAAATTCCAACACGGCCAGGCACCTGGCGGAGTTCTGGATGATAGAGCCGGAGATGGCTTTCTACGACCTGAAAGACAACATGGCTTTAGCGGAAGAGATGCTGAAATACGTGATCAAATATGCCCTGGAGCACAATGCCGACGACATCGGGTTCTTATCGCAACGCCTGAAAGAGGAAGAGCAAAGCAAGCCGCAGAACGAGCGCAGTGAGCTGGGCCTTCTGGAAAAGCTGAACTTTTGCCTGGAGAATGAATTTGCAAAAATCACCTATACCGAGGCGATCGACATCCTGCGCGAGTCGAACCACAACAAGAAAAAGAAGTTCCAGTACATCGTGGAAGGCTGGGGAACCGATCTCCAAAGCGAACACGAGCGCTACCTGGTAGAAAAGCATTTCAAAAAGCCGGTGATCCTGACCGATTATCCGAAAGACATCAAGTCCTTTTACATGCGCATGAACGACGATGGCAAAACGGTAGCGGCGATGGATATTTTATTCCCGGGCATCGGCGAGATCATCGGTGGCTCACAGCGTGAAGAGCGTTTGGAGAAGCTGGAAGGCCGCATGAAAGAGATGCACATTCCAACGGAAGAGATGAGCTGGTACCTGGATACGCGCCGCTTCGGCTCCTGCCCGCACGCAGGCTTCGGCTTAGGCTTCGAGCGCCTGGTGCTCTTCGTAACGGGCATGACCAACATCCGCGACGTGATCGCTTTCCCGAGAACTCCGAATAACTGCGAGTTTTAGTTCTGTTTATTTACCCCAGCCCTTCCAGGTTTCAGAAACCTGGAAGGGCTGGGGTTTGACGTTTAAAAACCAAGCCCATGAAAAAAAGCCTTGCTGTTCTTTTTACCTCACTAACAACCATCGCCGTGAGCCAGACCAAACCCCACTATCCCGCCACAGCAGCCATCCCGGTAAGGGATACGCTTCACCATGTATTACTCACGGACAACTACCGCTGGCTCGAGGATGCCAAAGATCCTAAGGTGGAAGCCTGGACGAAGCAACAACATGAGTTCACCCTGGACTATTTAAAGAAAACCCAGAAGCCGCACCCCGATCTGCAAAAGAGCGTGGAGGAATACCTCGACATGGATTATGAAGGGCCTTTGGACAAGCACGCCAAACGCGTATTTCAAACCGTGAAGCGCAAGGGTGACAAGCAATACAAATTGTACACGATCCTGGGAACGGAGAAAAAGCTGATCTGGGATCCGGTGGCCATCGATCCTTCGGGCAACACATCGACCTCGGGCACGCAGTACACCTATAACGGCGACATGGCTGCCATCACGGCCCAAACGGGAGGCGGAGAGATCTCGACCTTATACATCATCGATACCAAAAACGGAAAAGTATTGTACAAGCCTTTGGAAAATGTGTTTGGCTTTTCCTTTACCAAAGATCAGCAGCATGGCTACGTGACGATCCGTACGAAAGAGGACATCGACCAACAGAAGCCTCTGAAAACCTATTACTGGAAGCTTGGAGAACCCTTCAGCAAAGCCAAAGTGATCGGCACAACGAAGGATGCCAAGAACAGCTTTTTTATTTACGATAACCGCTACAGCGATGTGACCTTTTCGGGTGAAAGCGATTTTTACGCCAACTCCCTGCACATCAAAAAAACAGGTACTGCCGGCGAAGGCAGGCAGATCTACAAAAGCGATAAGCACAGCGCTTATCCTTTTGCCAAAGGAAATACCTTTTATGTGCTGACGAACGACCACGCGCCGAATTACAGGCTGATGATGGGAAGCGTGGACAATCCTGATTTTACAAACTGGAAAGACCTCATCCCTGAAAACGAAAACGTGAAGCAGGATTATAGTGTGACCAATACACACATCATTGTGCAGGAGAAAAAAGACATCATCAGCTCTCTACTCTTGTACGACCTCAACGGAAAGTTTGAGAAAAAGCTGGAGCTCCCTGAAGCCGGTGATGTGGCGGGCCTGAGCTATGATGCCGAAGAGGATTCCGTGTATGTGACTCTCAGCACTTTTACATCCACTACAAAGACCTATGTGGCCTCCGCCAAAGATTTCAAATGGCGTTTGTACTACCAGCGCATCCTGCCTATCAACATGGATAACATCGTTGGTGAAATTAAATTCTACAAATCCAAAGACAGCACCAGGGTTCCGGTATTCGTCATCCATAAAAAAGGCATCAAGATGGATGGCAACAATCCTACGCTCCTCACGGCTTACGGCGGCTTTAACGTAGGGATCTCCGTACACTATTATGGCTTCTACTCCAATTTCCTGAACAACGGCGGCGTTGTGGTGCAGGCAGGCATCCGCGGCGGAGATGAATACGGCGAGCAATGGCACCGGGATGGCATGCTGAATAAAAAGCAAAACTGCTTCGACGATTTCAATGCCTGCGCGGAGTGGCTGATTGCCAGCAAATATACCAACTCACAGAAACTGGTAGCGATGGGCGGCAGCAACGGCGGCCTGCTGATGGGTGCTATCGCCACGCAGCGACCCGATCTGTACAAGGCCATCGTGTGCCAGGTGCCTCTGCTGGATATGATCCGCTACCACAAATTTTTAATTGCCCGCTACTGGATCCCGGAATACGGCTCTTCCGAAAACGAAGAAGACTTCCGCTGGCTGCTGCGCTACTCGCCTTATCAGAACATCCGCAAAGGCGTTAACCTGCCCAACATGCTGGTGACTACCGGCGCCAACGAAAGCCGCGTGGACCCGATGAATGCCAAGAAGTTTGTAGCGGCCCTGCAAAACAACGACGGGCAGGAAAGCCCTGTACTCCTGTATGTAGACTATAACAGCGGGCATGGCAGCGGACAAAATACCAAGCAGTCTATCGAAAACTGGACTTTTACCTTCGAGTACATCATGAACCAATTGGGGATGTAACTTATACCTGATTTCAGGGATTTTGAAGGCCGGAAGGCCGGTGGTAGCAATAAATGAAGGAATACCTGCGTTAGGTAATCGACTACTGAAAATGATATGACGAAACTCCTGCCCTCCTGTTTAGCGTTTATTCTTTACACCTCTCTTCTGCATGCCCAGCCTAAAGCGGCCGAAGCGGAAAAGGAAATCACCAACGTCATGCATGATTTTATGCAGGCCATTATGAATAAAGACAGCGTGACGTTCTACAGCTTATTTCATGTAGAGCCCATTGCCTGGGCCGGAACCTATAAGGACAAAACACAGGCTACCCGATTACAGAAGAACAGCAAGGCAAAAAGCTATTTTAGGGACGACTACAAAGATTTTATTCGTGGGATCATCGGTGATAAGGAATCCAGCGAGGAGAAGTTTTACAATGTGAAGATTGTATGCGATGAAAGCATCGCCAGCCTGAGCTTTGACTACAGCTTTTGGTTTGATGGTAAAAAAAGCAACTGGGGAAAGGAAAGCTGGGGACTCATTAAAACAGAGGGAAAATGGAAAATTACCAGCGTCTTATTTTCTATGGAATTTGAGAACATTAACCCCGAACCTGAGCGGAAAGGTTTTTGAAACCCAAACCCCCGCCAGCTACTTAACTCTCCTGAGTATTTAGGTGCTTCGCCAGGGCATAGCCCATACTGAAACAGGCCTGCAACAGGTACCCGCCGGTAGACGCATCCCAGTCGATCATTTCACCGATGGCATAATGCCCCGGCAGTTTTTTCAGTTCGAGATCGTCACTCAGCTCTTCAGGGGCAATGCCACCGACCGTTGAAATAGCTTCGTCGATGGGCGCTAGTCCGCAAACCGTTAGTTGAAGGTTTTTAATAGCAGCAGCAAGGTGCTCCGGGCTGTTGTATTCTTCCTTAGTGGTGTGCCTCTTCAACAGCTCCGTTTGTACCGGCGTGAGGTTCAGCTTTTTTTCCAGGACATCTTTTACCGATAATTTCCCTTTGTTCTCTAAGCGGGCTGTTATCTCCGGCAGATCCAGATCCGGCTTCAGGTCGATGACTAAGGATGCGCTGCCTTGTTCTGAAAGGGCTTTGCGGACAGCGCCGCTTAACGGATACACGCCGCTTCCCTCAATCCCGAACTCCGTGAGGATGGCTTCCCCTTTTCGCGCGAGTGCTCCACAGCGGAACTCCACATTTTTCAGCGCGCTGCCGGCATATATTTGTATAAAGTCTTTATCCCAATTGACCTGGTAAGCACAGTTGGAAGGAGAGAAAGGATTGATCCGGATTCCGTTTTGCGCAAGATAGCTTGCCCAACCACCATCGCTGCCTGTCACTTTCCAGCTGGCGCCACCGGTGGCAAATACAACAAGGTCCGGTTTCAGGGCGACAGGCTTTCCCTGGTGGTCAAACCAAAGCGCTTCTTCCTGCCAGCCTTTCCACTCGTGCTGGTAATGCAGGGTTACATTGTTCTTCAACAGCTGCGCTTCGATCGCTTTCAGTACTTCAATGGGCTTGATGCCTTTCACCGGAAATACCCGCTTGCTGGTGCCCACATAGGTTTCAATACCGATGGCCTTCAACCACTCGCGGAAATCTGAATTGGAAAAAGCCTGCAGGAATGGATGGATAAAGGCTTTGGGAGTATAACGGTCTGCAAACTGCCTGACTTCTTCCGAATGCGTGAGGTTGAAGCCTCCTTTTCCGGCCACCAGGAACTTGCGCCCTAAGGCCGCATTTTTTTCATAGATGGAAATGTCATACCTGCCGGAATCCAGGCGGCAAGCCAGCATCAGGGCTGCAGGGCCGCCTCCGATAATAGCTATGGTCGGTTTATGCATTGTTGTAACTCTCCCAAAGTTTGGAACTTTGGGAGAGTTTGCTGGAATATTAAGCGGTAAAATATTTATAGAACAAAGGAATCGTTTCGATGCCCTTGTAGTAATTGAACAATCCGTAGTGCTCATTCGGCGAGTGCAGCGCATCGCTGTCCAAACCGAAGCCGAATAAAATACTGTCGAGACCAAGCTCTTTCTTGAACAGCGCAACGATAGGAATACTGCCGCCTCCGCGTGTCGGGATCGGTTTCTTGCCATAGGTTTCTTCCATGGCTTTGCTGGCGGCCAGAAACCCTTTTGATGTAATAGGAACCACCACCGGCTCTCCGCCGTGATGGGCAGTTACTTTTACCTTCACCGATTTCGGAGCGATGCTCTCAAAATGCTTTTTGAATAAATTGCTGATCTCTTCCGAGCTTTGATGAGGCACCAGGCGCATGGAGATCTTCGCAAAGGCCTTGGACGGTAATACCGTTTTGGCACCTTCACCGGTATAACCACCCCAGATGCCGTTTACATCCAGTGTGGGGCGAATGCCCGTTCGTTCGTTGGTGGTATAGCCCGCTTCTCCTCTTTCTTCGTCGATGTTCAGGTCTTTTTTGAAATCGTTTAAGTTGAAAGGTGCTTTATCAAGCTCCGCGCGTTCTTCTTGGCTTACTTCCTGCACCTTGTCATAAAAACCGGGAATGGTAATGTGATTGTTCTCGTCATGGCAGGAAGCGATCATTTTGCACAGGATATTGATTGGGTTGGCAACGGCGCCGCCATACACACCGCTGTGCAGGTCGCGGTTCGGGCCTTCCACTTCCACTTCCATATAGGCAAGGCCACGCAGGCCCGCATCGATACTCGGTGTGTCGTTGGCAATGATGGAGGTATCGGAAATTAAAATGATGTCGCCTTTCAGCTTTTCCTTGTTCTCAATGATCCAGGGACCCAGACTCGGCGAGCCGACTTCCTCTTCTCCTTCGATCATGAATTTGACATTGCATGGCAGCGTGTTGGTTTTCATCATCGTTTCAAAGGCCTTGACATGCATGTACATCTGCCCTTTGTCGTCGCAGGCCCCACGGGCAAAAATAGCACCTTCAGGATGAATGGCCGTTTTTTTGATCACCGGCTCAAAGGGCGGGGAATCCCACAGGTTGAGCGGATCGGCAGGCTGCACATCATAATGGCCGTAAACGACCACCGTCGGCTTCGCCGGGTCGATGATCTTTTCGCCATACACTACCGGAAAGCCTTTGGTGGGGCAGATCTCCACCTGGTCCGCGCCGGCTTCCACCAGGCGTTGTTTCACGGCTTCTGCCGTTTTCTGCACATCCCCCTTGTATTTGGGATCGGCGCTGATGGAAGGGATTTTCAGGAGGTCGAGCAATTCGTTGAGAAAGCGGTCTTTATTGGTGGATATGTAATCCAGGATCTGTGTTTTTTCCATCATTTGGGAATTTTCGGGACTAAAGTACTTTATTTTTATATAAAATGCATGTTTCATTGATTGGAAAACTGATAATGCTGGCTTTTTTTGCTTAATTTTATTAACCATTAAAAGATAAATGCTCTAAATTCGGTAGGCCTAAAATTGTTCCATGAAATATTTTTGTTTACTCACCATTATCATGTTTCAGGTCCTGGGATTAAAAGCCCAACTGGTGACATCAAACACCATGACACCCGTCCAGCTGGTGACACAGGTGCTTTTGGGCCCGGGAGTAACAGCAAATAACATTACCTTTACAGGAGATATCAAGCAACGCACACAATTCAACGCTTCGCCCGGCACCAACCTCGGCATTTCTTCCGGTGTTTTTTTAAGTACGGGAAACGGCCTAACCAGTTCTGCCAATGGCCCTCAGGGGCCGAATAATTCCGGTTCAACTTCTACAGCTTACTTCACGCCCGGCGATGCCTTGCTGGATATCGCGTCGGGCAACCAGACTTTTGATGCGGCCGTTCTCGAATTCGATTTTGTTCCGATGGGCGACTCCGTCAAGTTCAGGTATTCCTTTGCCTCGGAAGAATACACGGAATTCGTGAATGCCGGCGTGAACGACGTTTTCGGCTTCTTTTTAACCGGACCTAACCCCTCAGGCCCCAACTATGTGGACCATAACATCGCGTTGGTGCCGTCGACTACCATTCCTGTTTCCATAGACAATGTCAACCACCTGCTTAACACGACCTATTTCAGGAACAACAACAGCAATACCATCGACGTGGAATTCGACGGCTTTACCAAGGTGTTGTATGCGCTTGAAAAAGTCGTCTGCGGGCAAACCTACCATATCAAGATCGCTATTGCCGACGGTGGCGACGAAGTGTGGGATTCCGGTGTCTTTCTCGAAGGCGGCTCTTTTACCAGTGCAGCGCCCATTTCCGTATCGTCTTCCAATACCAACCTTAACTTCAACGACTCTCTTATGCTTGTGGAGGACTGTAACACCAACTGCGTTTACTTTATCCGCCAGGGCAATGTGACGCAGGCCGATTCCTTTGCTTTACAGGTTGGCGGGAACGCCGTATTGGGAACGGATTACATCCAGCAAAGCAATCCGTCTTTTACCTGGCCTTCCAAAATCTACTTTGCCGCAGGCCAGGACAGCGTACAGATCTGCAGTATTTATGCCCTCAACGATAATGTCGCGGAGCCTATCGATACCATCCGCTTCAGCATTACCAGCTATACAACCGGACTATCGGTCTGCGCCCTGCCTTCCACGGTGAGCTTCAACCTCTACATCAAGGATTACACGCCTATTGTCATCGGCCAGGGCGACAGCTCCTTCTGTAACCAGGTTCCCATATTAGTAGCCCATGCAAGCGGTGGCGTTCCTTCCTATGCCTACAGCTGGCAGCCCGGCAACGGTGGTGCTTCCACCTACACTGTGGGGCCGCTCACACAAACCACGGTGTTCACGCTCACCGTCAACGATGCCTGTAACATGACCAACATCAAAACGTTTTCGGTCAACATAACACCTACGGTCAGCGTGGCCAGCGTTTCGGTCTGCGCCGGTGAAGCCGTCGTCTTAAACGCCGCAGGCGCCGCGAGCTATACCTGGAGCACGGGAGCTACCACTAACCCGATCACGGTTTCTCCTCCTGCTACCACAAGCTATACCGTTACGGGAGCCATAGGGCCTTGTACGCACAGCACGGTTACGACTGTCAACATCATTACTTCTCCTAACATTACCGTGAGCGGCAACAACAACATTTGCGAAGGGCAGAGCACCTCCCTTTCCGTGACCGGCGCGGCTTCCTATACCTGGAGCACGGGCCAGAATACGTCTTCCATTACGGTCAGTCCTTCTTCCTCAACAGTGTACCAGGTAAGTGCCGGAACCGGTACTTGTACCGCAAGTGTCAATTACCCGGTAAATGTCACTCCTATTCCTGTAATCGGAATTGCCGGGTCCGTGATCTGTGCCGGGCAGCAGGCAAGCCTTACCGCAACGGGAGCTGGTAGCTACCAGTGGAGCTCCGGCGAAACAGGTAGCACCATCCATCCTTCTCCGACAAGCAATACGACCTATTCGGTAACAGGAGCCAACGGCAGCTGCAGCAATACGGCGGTGTACACCGTTACCGTTACAACCGATACACCTCAGCTACTGGCCACAGGACCTTACAAATTCTGTGTGGATACTGTAAGACAGGTTCCCGTAATTGTTGTGAGCAGCAACCCGAACTATGCCATCACCTGGGCCATTCCTCCCGGCGGTGTTGCTCCGAAAGATACGGTAGGCCATGTGTATTATGTGGCGTCATCGCAGGCCGGCGCGGGTATTTATACGATCACGGTCACCGACCTGTGCAATCATCAAAGCTCCATCACCGTCGACATCACGATCACCGCCTGCGATATCCAGGTGCCCAACGTGGTGACTGCCAACAATGACAACGTCAATGATTATTTCAGGATCCGCGGGCTGGAAAGCTTCACGGGCTCTGCGCTCTCGGTATACAACCGCTGGGGCAAGCAGGTGTATAAAAATGACGATTACCGCAACGACTGGAAACCGGATATGAGCTCAGGAACATACTTCTATGTCCTGAACCTGCAGGACGGCAGAAAGTACAACGGGTTTTTTGAACTGTTCAATTAATTTTTTAAAAACAACGCATCAAACGGATTAAAACATACTGGCTCCTCCTCTTTCTGCTGGCGTTCAGGCTTGCAGAGGCCACGCACATCGTGGGCGGAGAGATCTATTATGATTACCTGGGAGGGAACAACTACCGCATCACCATGAAGGTATACAGGGATTGCATCAATGGTGTGCCTCCTTTCGATAATCCTGCTTTTATGACGATCTTCCGGGCCGACGGCTCGGTGTTCAATACCATGAATGTGCCGATTACCAGCACCATGACGGTTCCTCCTTCCAACAACAGCCCTTGTGCGCCAACCACTGCCGGATCGGCCTGCGTGGAAGAGGCGATTTACATAACAACGGCCAATCTTCCACCACTGAACGGAGGTTATTATGTGGCTTACCAGAGGTGTTGCCGCAATGGCACCATCTTGAACCTGGTGAATCCCGGGGCCGTAGGCGCGACCTATTGGGAGCATATTCCGGGACCGAACCAGGTAGCGGTAAACAGCAGCCCGCGCTTTACCTTACGCCCGCCGATCTATATCTGCAAAGGTGTTCCTATCAAATTCAACCACGCGGCCACCGATCCTGACGGCGACTCGCTGGTATACAGCTTATGCACGCCCTTCAACGGGCTCGACCAGTGTTGCCCTATTGTAGGGCAGGCGGGCTGCTCCACTTCGTGCCCTACCGTCAATACACCGCCACCCTACGTCTCGGTACCTTTTTCCCCGCCCTATACGTCCGGTTATCCGATGGCTTCAAATCCCGCCATCAACATCAACCCTCAAACCGGTTTTCTGAACGGAAGTCCTACAACACTAGGCCAATGGGTGGTAGGGGTTTGTGTGAGCGAATACAGGAACGGCGTGCTTATCGGAACACATCACCGCGATTTCCAGTTCAATGTAATTCCCTGCCCGAACATGGGTGTAGCGGGAATTACTGCTCAAACAACCACTAATAATGGCGCAGGTACCGGCTATTGCAACGGCTTCACCATTTCCTACCAGAATGCCAGCCAGGGAAATAACACCTCTTACTATTGGGACTTCGGCGATCCTAATTCTACAACGGATACCTCCTATTCCTATAATCCGACCTACACATTCGGAGCCATCGGCGTCTACACCGTTACCTTAGTCACCAATCCGGGAAATCCCTGCGCCGATACCACGCACGAAGTTTTCCATGTGTATCCACTGCTAAGCCCAAGCATCATTACACCTACCGCCCAATGCCTCACCAATAATAGTTTCCAGTTCAGCGCCAGCGGAGGCTTTATGGGAACAGGCACCTACACCTGGACATTCGGCCCGCAGGCCACGCCCTCTGTAGCCAGTACGCCCTCGGTTTCCAGCGTACATTTCGGCGCGGCCGGCGTTTACAGCGTCTCTTTTGTGGTGAGCGAAAACGGTTGCACGGCCACAGACGGCGACACCATCCGCGTCTTTCCACCGGCGAAGGCGGAGATCGGCAATTTCGAAGGTGTCGGCTGCGACCCCTATACAATTACGTTTCCGAACCTGAGTTCAGGAGCCAGCATGAATTATTTCTGGCAGTTCAGCGACGGTTCCACATCAACCGAAGCCACACCAACCCGCATCTTTACGCCGCCCGGTGTTTACAGCCTTTCACTGACAGCAGTCAGCACGCAGTACTGTATGGATACCAGCAAGGTGGTAGCCGTCAACAGCATTACGGTAAATCCCTCTCCTACTGCGGGCTTTGTGGCCACACCAACCCTCACCACGATCTTCGACCCGGATATTCGTTTTTATAATACGACGATCGTTTCAGAAAATATTGTGAGCTGGTATTACAACTTCGATGACGGCTCGGGCTCTTCAGACATCAACCCTTTCCATACCTACCAGACCTGGGGCGATTTCTACGTTACACAAACCGTTACGAATGTGTTCGGCTGCCCGAATACGACGAAGCTTCTCGTGCGGATCCTTCCGGAGTTCCGGTTCTGGGTGCCCAATGCCTTTACGCCCGACAAGGATGGCCTGAATGACATCTTCAAGCCTGTGGTGATCGGTGTGGAAGAATACAACTTTATGATCTTCGATCGCTGGGGCGCGCAGATCTATAAAACGGAAGACCAGACGGAGGGCTGGGATGGCCGCTATAAAAACGACCCCTGCACCGATGATGTGTACATCTGGAAATGCGATTTTAAAAATGTGGTGAGCAAAGAGCACGAATACCATGTTGGCCATGTGATGCTGGTAAGGTAGTTGATAATAAAGTCCTGTTCATAATCTGTGCTCTTAATTCCTTATTTTCATGTAAAAAATAGCTTCTTTTGTTAAGCGCTAAACATGAGCACCGTATTCACCAGGATAAGAGATAAGCATGCCTTATGGTATAAGGGAATCGTGTTCGTAGCCTGCGTGCTGGTATGCAGCTACCTCCTGCCGAAACATACGATCTTAGCCAACTACAAATCCAAGATCGGGGAAACCTGGCTGTATGATGATGTGGTGGCCTCCACGGATTTCCTGCTGAAGAAAACACCGGAGGAGCTCCGCGCCGAAAAAGAGGAAAAGCTCGACAAAGCGTCTTATTTTAAAAAGACAGAGATCAACACCATTGAGCTCCTTTCGAAAGCCAACCTGACGCCTGAGGAAAAAGTAAATGCCAAGATCTACCTCGATAATCTCTACCGCACGGGCGTATACCTCTCGGTGAGCATGCCTTCGTCTGCCGACTCCATGATCAATGTGGTCACAGACAATGAGGTATACCAGGTATCGAAGAACAGCCTCTATAACCGCGACAGGGCTTCTTTGTTTCTCAATAAATACCTCAAGCAGGAGCATGTGGTGAATGAGATCCTCGACCTCATGGTGCCTAACATTGTCTACGACCCTATCCTCTCGAACCAGGTGAACAATGAATCGGATGCCACCGCCTATATTTATAAATCGAAGATCGAAAAGGGAACGGTGCTCATCCGGAAGAACGAGCTGGTGACCGACGAGAAGAACAACCTGTTGCTGAGCTATACCGGCGAGCTTGCCATGCAGGAAAATTCAAAGCCTATGTTCTCCATCCTCCTCGGACAGCTCCTCTGCTGTTTCCTGGTGCTCGGCATCATCATGCTGTTCCTGGCATTCTTCCGCAAGGCCATCTTCAGCCAGAACACCTATGTCACCTTCATTTTCCTGGTCATTGTATTGTTCATTCTCATCAGCAGCATCACCTACACATATGACCCCAAATACATTTATGCCGTTCCGTTCTGCCTGGTACCTATTCTCATCCGCGTGTTCTTCGACAGCCGCACTTCCCTGTTCACATTCCTCAACATCGTTCTGATCTGCGCTTTTTTCACATCGGATAAATTTGAATTTGTGTTTGTGCAGCTGATTGCCGGCATCGGTAATATTTTCAGCGTTGCCGATATGGGCAAGCGCTCAAAGCTCTTTGTATCCTCGGGTCTTACTTTTTTCTTTTACGTGTCGGCTTTTGTGGCCTTTCACCTGGTGAACAATACCTCCAGCGCTTTATATAATCCGCAGAATTTTGTTCCTTTCCTCATCAGCAGCGCCTGTGTGCTCTTTGCTTTTCCCCTGATCTACCTCTTTGAAAAACTGTTCGGCTTTGTATCCGATTTTACCCTGCTGGAGCTCTGCGATCTCAATTCCCCTTTGCTGCGACAGCTCTCTCAGAAAGTTCCCGGCACCTTCCAGCACTCTCTGCAGGTAGCCAACCTGGCGGAAGAGGCCTGCTACAAGATCGGCGGGAATGCGCTCCTGGTAAGGACCGGCGCCATGTACCACGATATCGGCAAAATGGAGAACCCCCGTTTTTTTACCGAGAACCAGGTAGGAGAAGTGAGTCCTCATGAAGACCTCAGCCCGGAAGAAAGTGCCAGGATCATTATCTCACACGTCATCAAAGGCGTTGAGCTGGCCAAGGAACAAAAGCTCCCGGAAACCATCATCGACTTTATCCGCACGCACCACGGCACCACCACCACACGCTATTTCCTGCACAACTATAAAAAGGAACATGCCGGGGAGATCATCAATGAAGACCTCTTCCGTTATCCCGGCCCTATCCCCTTCAGTAAGGAAACGGCCATCCTCATGATGGCCGACGGTGTGGAAGCTTCTTCACGTAGCCTGAAAAAATACGATGCCGTTACCATCGATGAGCTGGTGGATAAGATCATCAATTACCAGATCGGCGAGAACCAGTTCATCAACGCCGATATTACCTTCCGGGACATCAACCAGATCAAGAAGATCTTCAAAAAACGCCTGATGAATATTTACCATGTGCGGATCGAGTACCCGAGGTAATTGAACTAAAGAATCAGCGGTTATTGCCGATACAGAACAATGCGGCCAACAAAGAGAGGATACATCGCTATCGGAAATCAATAACCGCTTTTCAGCTTATCCGTAATGTGTTTCAGAGCCGGTACGTCTATGTCTTGTCCGGGAGCAATCCGGTAAATCCTCTGTTGTTTTCTTCCTTCGCTCAGCAAAGCGGGATGTGTAACAAGATTGCCACGCACAAAGGAAATATAAAGCTCGTGATCCTTCTTCGCGTTATAGGAGATGAAAGCAAACCATTTTCCTTTAAAATAATAGAAGGGCGTGTTGAATTTCCAGGCTTCGGAAAGCCCCGAATCTTCAAGAAAGAAGCGGCGGAGAAACAAAAATTCAGAACGTTGGGGCTCCGGAATCTTTAAGAAAAAGTCGTGCAGTGGTTCTTCCATGTTGTGTGATCCAGCTATGTAAAGCTAATCAATAACCGAAAGCTCTTCAAAAATTCCAGGGTAGTTTTCTTTGCTGTTGACAAAATCCTAATCCGCTAGATGCGGATTCCTATGACACACACATCGTCGATCTGCTCCAGGTCGCCCTTCCAGTCCACAAAGATTCTTTCCAGGATATCTTTCTGCTCCCAGGGTTCTAAAGAAGCTATTTTCAGAAAGGTATCGTTCAGCTGCTTATTGGTAAACTTTTTGCCTTTGTTTCCGCCGAAAAGATCGGCATAGCCATCGGAATAAAAATAGAGCATATCGCCTTTCTTCGTTTCAATGGTCTGCAAGGTATAAGGATCCATCTTGTAGCTGATGCCCACCGGCATTTTATCCTTTGGCAGCTTATGCAGCCTGCTATCCTGTATCAGGGTTTGAAAGCTGTTGCCCGAGGCATAGCTGATTTTACCGCCTTTGTGAAAACGGATCACCACACCGTCCATGCCATCCTGTGAGCCATTCTTCGACGTATTTTCGATGATGCGGTAACGGATAAACTCAAGGATCTTGTCGGGAGAAATAATCCGTTTTTCGGAAAGCGCTTCATTGAGAAAGCTGGTGATGAGCAGGCTCATAAAGGCGCCGGGAACGCCGTGCCCCGTACAATCGCAAACCGCCAGGTAAAAATCGTCGTTGTACTCGCGCGCCCAATAAAAATCACCGCTGACAATAGCTTTGGGCTTGAAGAAAACAAAATTCTGAGGAAGGTGCTTATCTATCAGGTCCTGAGGGGCCAGCAGCGACTGCTGAATCTTTTGCGCATAGTAAATGCTGTCGGTGATCTCTTTATTTTTCGCCGCCAGCTTATTCAGAGCATTCTCTTTTGCTTTTTCAAACACCATGGTCACAATATAGACGATGAGCACCAGGCCAAAGACACAGGTCGTGGTGAAAAAATGCTGCCAGCCGGTATCATACTCCACCGGGTATTTCCAGCCTGCCATGGCCACTGCACCAAGGCCAATGACCATGACAACACTGATGATAAGCCAGACGAGGGCGTTGAGGCAAATACCCAGGAGCAATAAGGAGATGGTAGGGATGAGGATGAACCAGGGCAATACCGGAGAAAATAATCCTCCTGAAAAAAAGCTGCATAGAAAAATAGCCACGAAGGCGCAATTGGCGATGTAGAAATTGGCGGAAAGGGTATATGACCAGAGCTTCCTGGTAAAGAGCTGCATGTTGAGAACAAAGAGGGCGAAGTTCACCGACATGACAATCACTCCTGGAATAAAGCCGATCAGGATACTGACCAGGATATAGAACATAGAGAACAGTGAGGTAATGCCGATAAAATTGTTTAGCAGCCGGACACTATTGACCCTGTTAGGGTGCTTCTTGAATAATTTTCTCAGGCTGCTCATAGCATATGTATTTTAAACGGGATTTTCCCACGCCAACCCCTTAGCAAAGCGCTCCTGGTCTTTTACCTGCAGAAGGCTCAGCCCCCAGGGCGTCTCAAATTTCCATAACTCACAAAGTGCTGCACGGCTGCCGCTTACCGCGATGATATTATTGACGGCTCTCCTCGCCGCCTCGTTCGCTCCTTCCATCGTTGCCAGGTCTGTATAGGTTTTTACATAATCAGACGCCAGGAACAGGTTCGGAATTGCTGTGTAAGAATTAGGCCTGAGTGTCCAGGTATTGACCTGGTTTACCAGCAAGGGCTCCCGGTTGGAGAGCTTAACGAGCTTATCGGCCTGCCCGATGGTAAGAAGTGCATCCATCAAACGTGTCGTGTCGCGCCGGCTCATCTCGATGTCGGAATCCAGGTACACAAAGCGTTTCATCTCATCGGTGAGGATCGGCGCCCCCTGGTAATTGATCTCCGATTTCAGCTGCGCCCATACCTCCTCCTTCACCTCTTCCAGCGTACAGTCTTCCGCTTTTTGATGATTAAAATTTCCGTAAGCCGTCCAGTCCGAAATATCAACGGACAATACACCGCGCACCGTACCATCGTAGCGGTTCTCAATATCGTAACCGCTCCAGAACTGAAGCTGTGAAATAGACGTGAGTGCCCATTTGGAGCCGGAATAAACGGTGTGGCCCCGATGCATGTCAAAGCGGTCGTTCAGGTAGAACTGAATCCCGTTCATCCACTCAACGTTTGGAGCAAGCTCGATGATATTCTGCAAGGAAGGATCTGCTTTCACCATATCGGGGTTGATGAGACGTGCCGCCACTTCTACCGGGGTCGCCATCAGATAATAATCACCGGTGATGAAACGCACAATTTGTTCGCCATGAACCGATGCAATGGAAACACCGGCCACATTATCACCGTCCATCTTTATGTTCGTCACTTCCCAGCCCTTCTCATAACTCACTCCTTTCGATTGCAAATATGCCAACCAGGGATTAAGGAATACATCGTTGGTAGGTCCGTTGAGCACACGATCCGTGTCTTTGCTATTTAGCATGCCATAAATCAATTGCAGGAAAATAGTGCCTACGGTGCGGGTGCTGGCCGTTTGTGCTTTAGCGGCTACGAGCGATCGTGTGAGGCCTTCCACCAGCAGGGCGCGGTAAGCGGGACTGAAATCATCCGCCTGCAGGTATTGCCACCAGCCTATGCCCTCGTATTCATCCATAAAACGCTCGTTGCAGGAAGTCATGAGCTGCCAGATACGTCCGGAGAAAAAAACCATTTCCTCTTTCGTGAGTAAAGAACCTATCTCAAAGAGGCCTGTCAGAATTTCAAGAATATCCGTGACTGAACCAGGAAAGTTGACAGGCACGGTAACAGGCGGCCGGCCTGTTTGTGTGATCTGTACATCGTGTGTCGATACGAGGTTGTCGAAGCATGTTTTCCCCGTCGGCACATAAGGAATGCGACTCATGGTATCAGTAATGTGTTTATAAAAACCGGGGAAAAAACGGAAGCCATGTTCACCCGGCAAAAAATTATCTCCATGGGTGTTTGTTCCTGGAACGTTGACACTACGGGCCTTACCACCAACATACTCAGGGTGCCTGTCGTAGATTTCTACCTCAAAGCCTCTCTCTGTTAGCTCATGGGCTGCGCTCATACCTGCAATTCCTCCACCAAGGATAATTACTTTTGCCATAAATACGGTTAATGAACAATTATAAATAAATATAGAGCATTTTTAGCATACACGTCAAGGCCCGGAATCAACTTTCCTGAAAAATGAGGTGAGATTCAAAATCTCTGCGAAACCTATAAATACTGGGCTTCAGGCTCACGTAAAACTACGCACATCGCATGCGTAATCTAACTTGCTTGGATGATGCCTTGCATGGTACTGCACCAAAATGCAGATGCTTCTCCGGATGATATTGTACATAGAACAGGAATTGACCGATCAGGAAATTCTTTCAGGAAGGCTCAGAGGTATAGCGGGAGAAACTGCATCGCGACCATGCTTTAAAATATCAAAAATCCCTGTAGAACTGGTGGATACTGGTCTTCACACCGAGGTAAACATACGGCGACTGCAACTCGTAACCGAAATCATCGGCGATGCTGCGCTGAATATACCCAAGCTCCAGGCGCAGGTTCATCTTCGGCATAACATAGTAGGTGAAACGGATATCGCTTTGCATGAGCCTGCGCTTATTGCCCTGGGTGGTTTTGTGCCCGTAATCGTAAGGACGCGTGGTATAGCTCAGAAAAATATTCTGCCCCAGGTTGGAGTTGAGCGTATCCATGCCGATCACCGCCGAAAGGCCCTGCACACTCAGCATCCAGCGATTGGCGCGATAGCTCACAAAACCCAGGTACTCCCTGAAATTGGCGCCGAAAGGATGAGCCAGCGCCGCACCATAGTGACTATAGTTTTGCTGCACACTGCCGTGTGTATAGGTATAAGGCCTTACTTCGTTGTATTCTGCCTGTAGCGTCAGTCCTTTTAACTTAAACGCATTGATGTATTTGGCACCGAACTGCCAGCCTTGCTTGTTGGCCCACCAGCCTTTGCGCGCACGGATCTCTTTCAGAAAAAACTCGTCGGCTACTCCCTGTGCATATAACTTGAGGCAGCCAAAAAGCTTCCCGGTGATCGTCATTCCCAACATCGAATTATCGGAAGAGCCTACCGAATATTCCTGCGGCCTGTAAAACACCACAGGGTTCAGGTAATTCACATCAAAGGTTCTCACGCGGTTGCTGTCGGTGCCTTGCCACACCACATTTTCAAAAAAGGAAATGTTCAGTTCTTTCAGGGCGTTGAAGCTCAGGTAATGAAAGGTTCCGAATTTATTCTGCAGGCTTTTTTGTGAGCCGTCGTAGCGGGAGAAGTCCTGCATCCACGAATACCACACATTGTACTGGATACGCCAGATGTTGGCGTTGATGCCGAAGTAAGGATTATTATTCGCAAAATCAGACAGGAGCAAAGAGCGGTAGCCTTCGCCAATGAAGTGCTTGTCTTTGCCGAGTTGAAAATTAAACGTCTTGTTGGGGCTGTACGACAGGTAGCCTGTGAGGTTTGAAAAATTATAGCTACCGTCGCTGTTCTTATACGCTCTTCCAAGGCCCGGGATCAAGCCTGTTGTTTGAACTGTTGTATCCGTAAACCCGGGATAGCTCACCCTGCCGCCGATAGCGGTTAACGCAAAGGTAAAGTCGTTGTTGATGTTGAGCTTCGCATGGGCTCCACCAAAAGTCTCGGAAACAAAACGTGAGCCGAGCAGATCATAGCCCGCCTGCAGGTCGATGAGCGGCAGTGCCTGGAAGTTATACTGGTTGTGCTTATCAGGGCCCTCGTTGAATGTTTTGCCCAGGAAAAAATTTTTGACAGGGTAATGAAGGTATTCCACCGCCGTATCTGAAAAGTTTTCGAGTGTGGCGCTCAGGTAGGGCTTAAAGCCCGAGTGGAAGCGGAGATCGGGATACCTGATATTCCACTGGTCGATGCTCTGCTGCATGTCCTGGTTAATGAACACATTCTGCGCCTGCGGATCGTTTTGCGAAAACAGGCTTGTGCCACCACAAAGCAACACCATCAAGCCAAAGAAACAACTATGTGGGAGGCGCATCAAGAAGCAGGTACGTGTTTTTTCTGGGCAGCTTTATAAGAGAAGTGAACAAATAAAATAAACAGGGTGCAGCAGCCCACCACGGCAAACAGCGACAGGCTGGGATTCAGGAAATAGCTGAGCAGCGACACGCCTACAGTAATAAAGCTGAAGATGTAAATGATGACCACCGTTTTGACGTGTGTATAGCCGCAATCCAGGAGGCGGTGGTGCAGGTGGTTCTTATCCGCCGCAAAGGGCGACTGTCCTTTGGAGGCGCGGATGATGAAGATGCGCAGCGTATCGGTGAGCGGGTAGCACAAGGCGGCAATCACCACAATGGGTTTGGAGATATGTACCCAAAACTTATCCAGGCTGGAGAGCGGGTATTCGATGAGCTTGATGCTAAGCACACAAATGAACATGCCGATGATGAGCGAGCCGCTGTCGCCCATAAAGATCCTGGCCGGAGAAAAATTGAAGATGAGGAAGCCCAGCAATGCCCCTGAAAGCGAGAAAGACAAGGAAGCCAGCGTATACTCGTTGGCAAACACAAACCAGGTACCGAATACGGAAGAGGCGATAAAGCCCACGCCGGCCGCCAGTCCGTCGATACCGTCAATGAGGTTCATCGCATTTACCACCACGATGTAAGTAAAGAGCGACAGGAATACGCTGCCCCAGTGTGGGATGCCCTCCACGCCGAATACGCCATGCAGGCCGGTGATGCGGATATCGCCCATCAGAACGAGGATCATTCCCACAAGGATATTGGCGAACAGTTTTTTCACGGGCGAGGTCCCGATGATGTCATCCTTGACTCCCACAAAAAACAACACAAGGCTCGTCGCCACGAGGATTTTAAACTCCTTTACCGATTCATAGATCTGGGTGAAGTCATGCAGATCGTCGATGTTGTACCAGAGCGAAAAAGAAAACAGGGTGGCAGCGTAGATGATGATTCCTCCGATGGTTGGCACGGCGCGCTTGTGGATCTTGCGGTCCTCGGTAGGCATGTCGATGAGCCGCTTGAGCACAGCTACTTTGATGAGCGCCGGCGTAGAGTATAAAACAACTGCGAAGGCAGTGATAAAAACGAGTATAAGTACAACCATATATTAAAAATCGTAATAGGTGTTATATAAATTGGTTTTCAAGCTGATGGAATAAAACGATGTCGTATTGTTTGATGCGCTGAACGATAAAAAATCCTGGTACCTGTAATTGTATCCTAAAGATACGTTAAAATTGTACGCCTGGTTTATGGTATAGCCTATTTGTAGGCGGCCAAGCGTATTGTGATAGAGGGCGTATTTATTCAGCGTCAGGTATTGCAGATTCACCTTCGCATTGGCAAAGATGCGTTTTATCTTATAATCGGCCAGCATCACCACTTCCCTTCCGTAGCCGGGTGTAAAGGCCAGGTTTTGGTTGTAATGCGAAAAGCTCTGGTTGGCGCGCGTGGCAAAAGGGCTGTTGTAGGAGCCTTCCGCCACATCGTTATATTCCGCCTGCAGCATCAGGTTCCGGATCTTAAAGGCATCGAAGTAGCGGATGCCTGCCTGGTAGCCAAAGGCATTTCCCAGCACCGTTTTGTTACTGAAATCGTCGGCCATGAACTGCCCGTATACACTCAGACTGTTCGTCAGTTTGATGTTCAGATCGGCGCCGATCACGATATTGTTCTGGTTGTCGAGGCCGTAGAACCCGAGGTTGGTAAAGATCACCGGGTTAAAATATTGCCAGTCGAGGTGCTGGCGGTTCATGCTGTCGGCAGCGTTCCAGATCATGCCCTGGAATAAGCCTAGGGTGATGCGCTTGCTGGCGTTGAAGCTCAGGTACTGGAAGGAGGCCGCTTTTTTCTGAAATAAGGGTTCCGTGTACAGCGGTGTTTTAGCGCCGCCTGTTTCCAGGTTCATCAATACTGCATAAATGTTGGTGTACTGCAGTCGTCCTTTGAGCCACTGCGACGTCACCCGCAGGTAAGGATAATTAAAGGCATTGTCGCTCAGGAGAAGGGAGCGGTAGCCATGGCCGATCTTTTGCTTTCCGTGCCCCAGCTGGATATTGAGCTGCTTAATCGGTTGATAGGAAATAAAGCCCGAAGAAAAAGCATAATCGTAGCCTGTTGTTTTATATACTTTATAACGCCCCTGACCCGGGATCACACCGGTTTGTTTGGCGAAATGAGAAATATAATGCGGAAACCCGCTCTGGTTCTCGGAAAACAGGCTTTCAAAATAAAACGTCTTTCCGATGCTGCCGCTGGCCACAAAGCCGCGGGTATTGGTAAAGGTATTTTTGTAAGTGGTGGTATCCGTGTAATCCCGGCCCAGCTCCACGTTCAGCAGCGGATCTACCTTAAACTCGTAGGCATTGGTTTTGGAACGGATGTGGATCAGGTGATCGAAGAATACCTTTTCCAGAAGGGGATCGTTCTTCACATATTTGAAAATGCGAAAGGTGTCGGCCACATAGCTGTAGCGCTTGCTGAAAAAAGGAATGTAAGGCTGAATCGCCGGATGCACCTGCTCCGAATCGATCCTGGCCAACTCACGCTGCGTAAATGTATTGAAAAAATAATCGTTGGGAAGATTGTAGAACTGCCCGCAAATCCTGCCAGACAAAAGAAGCAAGACAAACAGATTTAAGATTGAGTTACATGAAACTATAGATTTTATTTTTATCACAGATTAAGAATCATTGGGGAATATGTTGGTCTTATCTCTTTTATCTTAAATCTGTTATTCTCCTCACCATACTTTCACGCCCTCTTTATTTTTAAAATCCTCGTACACCTGCCTGATGCCTTCCGGCAGCTCTATACTATGTTTCCAGCCCAGGGAATGGATATACGACACGTCCATCAGCTTTCTGGGTGTACCGTCGGGCTTGCTAAGGTCGTGTTTGATCTCGCCTTTGTAGCCTACAATGTCTTTGATGAGCAGGGCCAGGTCTTTAATGGTAAGGTCTGTTCCAGAGCCGATGTTTACAAACTGCTCACCATCGTAAGCATTCATGAGGAACACGCAGGCGTCGCCCAGGTCGTCGGCATGCAGGAACTCGCGCATAGGCGTCCCCGTACCCCACATCTCCACAAAAGGAGCATGGCTTTCCTTCGCATCATGGAACTTACGGATCAGCGCCGGCAGCACGTGTGAGTTGCTCAGGTTGTAGTTGTCGTTAGGGCCGTACATATTGGTAGGCATCACCGAAATAAAGTTGCAGCCATACTGGCGCTTGTAGCTTTCGCACATCTTTATCCCCGCGATCTTCGCAATGGCGTAAGGCTCGTTGGTATCTTCCAGTAATCCGGTGAGCAGGTATTCCTCTTTCAGCGGCTGTGGCGCCATCTTAGGGTAGATGCAGGACGAGCCAAGGAACATCAGCTTTTTCGCTTTATTCACATAAGCCTGATGGATCACGTTATTCTGGATCATCAGGTTCTCGTAAATAAAATCGGCGCGGTACACATTGTTGGCCTGGATGCCGCCTACCTTGGCAGCTGCCAGGAAGATGTACTCTGGCTTTTCACTTTCAAAAAAATCGGCAACAGCCTGCTGGTTGCGCAGGTCGAGCTCTGCCGATGTGCGCGTCACGATATTGGTGTAGCCTTTTTTTTGTAAGTTACGCATAATAGCAGAGCCAACCATTCCGCGGTGGCCTGCTATGTATATTTTAGAATTCAGTTCCATGATGATTTGATCTCCCGCAAATAGTGCAGACAAAAAATCCGCGAAGATCTGCGTGATCCTCGGGAATTTAAAAAATTACTCTTTATAATTCAGGATCTTGTGTCCGCCTTCCAGCAGGTATTTATCGCGTTTGAAAAGCTCCAGGTCGGCGGCCATCATTTCCTTGCACAGCTCCTGCACCGTATACGTTGGTTTCCAGCCCATTTTAGTGCGGGCTTTTGTAGAGTCGCCTACGAGCAAATCCACTTCTGCCGGGCGGTAGTATTTCGGGTCGATCTGCACCAGCACTTTGCCACTGGCCACATCGATGCCTTTTTCGTTCTCTGCCTTGCCTTCCCATTTCAGCGTAATGCCCACTTCGGCGAAAGCCATATTGATGAATTCGCGTACGGTAATTTTGATGCCTGTTGCCAGGACGAAATCCTCGGGCTCCTCCTGCTGTAGCATACGCCACATCCCTTCCACATAATCCTTGGCATGGCCCCAGTCCCTTTCCGAATCAATGTTTCCCATAAACAGCGTGTCCTGCAAGCCCAGGCTGATCTTGGCCACACCGCGGGTGATCTTGCGGGTTACGAAGGTTTCGCCGCGTAGCGGACTCTCGTGGTTGAAGAGGATGCCATTGCAGGCATACATGCCGTAGGATTCGCGGTAGTTCTTCGTGATCCAGAAGCCGTAAAGCTTGGCAACACCATAAGGGCTGCGCGGATAAAACGGTGTGGTTTCTCTTTGGGGAACCTCCTGCACGAGGCCGTACAACTCAGAGGTAGACGCCTGGTAGAAACGTGTTTTCTTTTCCAGCCCCAGGATGCGGATCGCTTCTAAAATCCGTAAGGTACCAATGCCATCGGCATTGGCGGTATATTCGGGCGTATCGAAACTTACTTTCACATGCGACATCGCCGCCAGGTTATAGATCTCATCAGGCTTTACTTCCTGTACGATGCGGATCAGGTTAGTACTGTCTGTCAGATCGCCGTAATGCAGCTTAAAATTAACGTGTTTTTCGTGCTGGTCCTGGTACAGGTGATCGATCCGGTCGGTGTTGAACAAAGAGCTCCTGCGTTTGATCCCGTGAACAATATATCCCTTGCTTAATAATAATTCCGACAAATAGGCCCCGTCTTGTCCCGTTACCCCTGTAATTAATGCTACTTTACTCATGTGCGCTTTTATAGAACAACAATATTACGAAAAATTAACTAAAAGATTAGCTGAAATTTTTAGTCCCTTACCCGCTCAAAGCCGATTTTTTTGATAGCTTTGCTTTTCTTAAAATTCAGTTTTAATACCTATGAAAACGACATTCGGAAAACAAAATTACCAGATCTTCATCGCCGGCATTGCGCTCATCATTTTAGGTTACCTCCTGATGATTGGCGGTGGCAGCGACGATCCGAATGTCTTTAATCCGGCTATTTTTGACACCCAACGCATTACAATTGCCCCGATGGTATGCCTGCTCGGCTTCGTAGCGGTAATTGTGGGTATTATGTGGCGCCCTAAAACCCCTGCCGGCGAACCATCTGCCAAAACAGATTCCGTTAAGAACTAAGCCCACCCCATTCTTAATCCTATTTCCTTTCCCGTATGTCGTATTTACAAGCCTTTATCATTGCTGTTATCGAAGGGTTAACGGAGTTTTTGCCTATTTCCTCTACCGGCCACATGATGATCGGGACGGCCCTGCTCGGTATGGAAGCCACGCCTTTCGTGAAACTCTTTACCGTGGCTATCCAGCTGGGCGCCATCCTGTCGGTAGTAGTCCTGTATTTCAACCGCTTTTTCAAATCCGTTGATTTTTACATCAAACTTGTAGTGGCCTTTATTCCTGCCGCCATCTTCGGGCTTTTGCTGGGCGACTACATCGACGCGGCCCTCGAAAACCTGATGGGCGTAGCGATTGCACTCTTTGCCGGGGGCATTATTTTACTGTTTGTAGACAGCTGGTTTAAAAACAACCGCCTCGACGACGAGAAAGACATCAGTTACCCGAGAGCCCTCAAAATAGGCTTATTTCAGTGCCTGGCCCTATGGCCGGGGATGAGCCGCAGCGCTTCTACCATCATTGGCGGCATGACGCAGGGACTCACCCGTAAAGCCGCTGCCGAATTCTCTTTTTTCCTGGCGGTTCCTACCATGTTTGCGGCTACTGCCAAAAAACTCCTTGATTTTTATAAGGACGGCATGGTGCTGAACGGCGAGGAGATCAACCTGCTCATTTTCGGGAACGTGGTGGCCTTTGTCGTGGCCTTGCTGGCCATCAAATCCTTTATTGGCTTCCTCAGCAAGCACGGCTTCAAAACCTTCGGCTGGTACCGCATTGTGGTAGGAGCCATCCTCATCGCCCTCTTCCTGCTCAAAATTCCGATTGCCATCGTCTAGTATTGTCAGGGGTTTTATGCTGAAATGGCACAGTTGCCGCCTTGGTACAGGGTTTGATTTCCCTTATAATAACTACGTTTTAACACTGTTTTTGTCGCGAAAAGCCATGATGGCAGCTTAATTTACGTATCTTTACAATCCCAATTTTCAATCATGGCAAAATCAGGCCCCATTGTATGTTCGTTCTGCGGACGCGATAAAAAAGACGTTAAAGTATTGATCGCCGGTATTACCGGCCATATTTGTGATGTCTGTATCTCACAGGCTTTTAAAATAGTAAATGAGGAGGCAGGCGCACAAAACAACCAACAGGTGCAACACGCCCTGAACGTGCTGAAGCCCCAGGCTATCAAAAAGCACCTCGATGAGTACATTATCGGGCAGGACGATGCCAAAAAAATCCTCAGCGTGGCGGTGTATAACCACTTCAAGCGGATTGCCCACGTGGCCAGCGCCAAAGAGGACATCGAGATCGACAAATCCAACGTGATCCTGGTAGGAGAAACCGGCACCGGGAAAACCCTCCTGGCCCGCACCATTGCCAAATTATTACATGTTCCCTTCTGTATTGCCGATGCTACTGTCTTGACGGAAGCCGGTTATGTGGGCGAGGACGTGGAGAATGTGCTTACCCGCTTATTGCAGGCGGCCGACTATGATGTTGCTGCCGCCGAACGGGGCATTGTCTTCATTGATGAGATCGATAAGATTGCCCGCAAAAGTGATAATCCGTCCATTACCCGTGATGTGAGCGGCGAAGGCGTTCAGCAGGCGATGTTAAAGCTCCTCGAAGGCTCGGTTGTCAACGTTCCGCCACAAGGAGGAAGAAAACACCCGGATGCTAAAATGCTCCAGGTCAATACCAAAAATATCCTTTTCATCTGTGGAGGTGCTTTCGATGGTATTGATAAAAAAATCGCCCAACGGATGAACACCCAGGCGGTGGGTTACTCTGCCTCTGTATCCAACGAGAAAATAGACAAAGGAAATTTATTGCAGTATGTATCGCCGCAGGATTTGAAAGCCTTTGGCCTCATTCCAGAGCTCATCGGGCGTTTGCCGGTGCTCACCTATCTGAAGCCGCTCGATAAAGCAGCTCTTCGCTCTATTCTTACCGAGCCTAAAAATGCGCTCATCAAACAATACGTTCATTTATTTAAGATGGAAGGGGTGGATCTCCACATTTCCGAGGATGTGCTTGATATGATCGTTGATAAGGCGCTGGAGTTTAAGCTGGGAGCCCGCGGCCTGCGCGGTATCTGTGAGGCCATCATGGTAGACTTTATGTACGATATGCCGGGCGACGAAAATGGCCCTAAGGAATTGGTCGTTACCCTGGACTATGCCCTGGAAAAACTCAGCAATTCACGCCTCACGCAGTTGAAGGTAGCTTAATAACGGGGGGTCATCGCCAGACAGCGTGATCTATTAATTCGTTGGTTTTTGGAAACCTGAGATGTGCCGGGTCACACCGGATTTGTTTGAGAATCTTAAAAGAACTAAGGATTCGGAGCTTTATGACTATTCTGAGGATTTTCATGATCCGCTTGCCTGCCTAAGCTCTGGCACAGCAAGAAAAGTCCATCGCTGTTCAGAATTTATTGAATCACGATTCTAAGATCATTCATTTCGTAGCCCTTTTTTATAGCGCGGATCATGATGTCATGGAACAGTGCTTCATCCAGGGTGCCTGTACGGCTCATAATATAAAAGTAGAACTTTTGAGGATGGCCGATAACCACATAAGAATAATCAGGGGCGAGCTCTTCTACCAGGTACCCTGATGTGAAAGGCCACATAAATTGTACTTCCCATTCGGTGTTTTTATTTTCTATGTAGGGAAAGCCTTTTGCTTTCTTGTCCCTGGTTATTGTTTCTCCTTCTTTCACATACGTGATATAAATATCTACATCGCCGTTGTCTTTTAATTCAAAGGTCTCCGTCACGTTGTTCCAGTTCTTATCAAAACAGGTCGGAATGCTTGCAATCACATACCATTTACCTGAAAATTTATTAAGATCCAGGGTATCAGGCGGAATTTGCGCTCTTAATGTTACCGATACAAAAAGAAATAAGATATATGCCATGTGTTTCATAATGATAACACATGCAAACCGGATTCCCGTATGCTTTGACAGGATCTTTCAGGGCTGAGGAAAATATTCCCCCATTAAAACCAGCCGCCTTTTTTCTTCCCGCCAAGTCCCAGCACTCCCAGAAGGCCACGCGTTACTTCTTTCATCACAGAGCGGCCCACCTGCCGTACCATCGTATTTTCACTGATCTTCTCAAGGGTGCTTTTCTCCGGTTTTTCTGCTTTCTTGTCGGGTTTGCCCTCTTTTTCCGGAGCTTCTTCATCCGCAGCCGTTTGCAGCTTCTTTTGCAGGATCTCAAAAGCACTTTCGCGGTCAATCACCTCATTGTATTTGGAAGCCAGGAAGCTCCTGGCAATCAGTTGCTCGCTCTCTTCGGGGCTCAGCACCCCTAAGCGGCTCATCGGCGCACGCAGGTGAACAGCCGCCAGGGGCGTTGGGATCCCTTTTTCGTTCAGCGCCGTTACCAGTGCCTGCCCGATGCCAAGGCTCGTAAGCACATCCGCTGTTTTATAAAAATCAGAAACCGGATAATTCTCCGCTGTTTTTTTGATGGCTTTGCGATCCTTCTCCGTAAAGGCCCTCAGGGCATGCTGTACTTTCAAGCCCAGCTGCGCCAATACCGCTTCCGGAATGTCATAAGGGTTCTGTGTGCAGAAAAACACACCCACACCTTTACTGCGGATCAGCTTGATGATGGATTCTATCTGGTCGAGCAGGGCATCAGACGCTTCGTTGAAAATCAGGTGCGCCTCATCGATAAAAATACAAAGCTTCGGTTTTTCAAGATCGCCGGCTTCCGGAAAGGTCGCATAGATCTCGGCCAGGAGCGATAACATAAAGGTGGAGAATAATTTGGGCTTGTCCTGTATATCTACCAGGCGTATAATGGAAGCGATCCCTTTGCCATTGCTGTCAAGCCGTGTAAGGTCATTCACATCAAAGGAGCGCTCCCCGAAAAACTGTTCCGCCCCCTGCGATTCCAGCTCGATCACGGCACGCAGGATGGTGCCTGCCGAAGCCGTGGAAATATTCCCGTAGTTCTTTTTGATCTCCTCCTTACCTTCGTTGGTGGAAAACTGCAGCAGGCTCTTAAAATCCTTCAGATCCAGCAAAGGCAGTTTCTGATCGTCGGCATATTTAAAAAGAATGGCCACAATGCCGCTCTGCGTGGCATTAAGGTCCAGGATCTTCGAAAACAACACCGGCCCGAATTCGCTCACCGTAGCCCTCAGCTTCACGCCACCGGCTTTCGAGAGCGTCAGCAGCTCCGCACCGGTGCTTGCCGCGGCGTAAGGAATGCCGATGGCAGCGTGTCGCTCCTCGATTTTTGGGTTAGAAGTACCCGCCTGCGCCAGGCCACTCAGGTCGCCTTTCAGATCCATCAGCAATACCGGGATTCCTTTGGCGCACATATTTTCGGCAATAACCTGCAGCGTCACGGTTTTTCCCGTTCCGGTAGCTCCTGCAATCAGGCCATGCCGGTTGAGGGTTTTAAGAGGCAGCTTCACCTGCGCCGCCGGATCGGGTGTGCCATCCAGTATTGCGGCCCCTAATACAATATGATCTCCTGTGGTCTTATACCCTTCACTGATGCTTTGAATAAATGCCGCTTTATCTGCCATTGTTTTTTTTCCTAAAAATAAAAAAAGCCCCCCGAAAATACCGGGAGGCTTTTAAACAATTTACAGGTTTTTATTTACCACTGAGAAGAATGACATATCCCACTTTTTCATAGAATTTCTTCTTGTCATCTTTAAAGGTGATTTTATATACATACGTATCCTGTTTCACGATCTCACCGGAGTTGTTTTTGGCACCGTTCCAGAATTTATTGACATCATCCGTTTTGTAGATCATCTCACCCCAACGATCGAAGATGTACAACTGGAAGGTAGAATAATCAACGCCTGTAGGAGGCAGGAAGATCTGGAAGGCATCATTCAGTCCGTCTCCGTTCGGCGTGAAGGCATTTGGCACATACAACACCACATCAGGATTAACCGTCACCTTTTTCACTGCCGTATCCTGGCATCCGTGCGGGCTTGTCGCAATGAGTGTTACAAAGTACTCCCCTGAATTTGTAAACAGGTATACCGGGCTTTCATCAGAGCTTCCACCCAGGCCGGCAAAGTTCCAGGCATAGGTGTTGGTGCTCAGGTCAGACGTGAGGTTATTGAAAGTTACTTCGCCGTCCACTACCGTGGTTACATCCGGCGATGGGTTGAAGTCGGCCACCGGCACAGGATAAACCGTGATAGAGGTGTTAAGTGTCGAAGTTGTTGTACAACCGACGTTATCCGTATACGTTGTTGTTACGGTATAGCTTCCCGGAGTAGAGTAAGTGTGAGAAGGTGCAAATCCGCTTTCGTTAGTACTGTTATCACCGAAGTTCCATACGAGTGTTCCTGTATTCACCGTTGTTGGGTAGAACGATGTCACGAATGGATAATTACACCCATCAGGATCTGCTGTATTTAACACCACTATCGGTTTTGGATTCACAACGATAGAGATGCTGCTGGTTGCAGAGCATAAGTTCGGGATAAAAGGAACCGGGTTTGTGCTGTATGTCAGAACATGAGTTCCTGCACCTGCTGTAGCAGGATCAAAGCTGGTTCCGCTTACACCCGTTCCCGACCATGTGCCGCCGTTATTGGTTGCTAATGGATTAAGGTCAACAACCGGCTCATAGATACAGAAAGGCCCTGTGCCTGTTGTTGCAGGATCCACATAGTGCGTTACCTCTACGGTTTCTGTTGCAATCGCCGTACAAGGCCCGTTTACCAGGGTGTAAGTAATCACATTCTGTCCCACAATGCTGGATGAAGGAGAGAAGTCGCCGCTTGCCGTGATGGAGGTTCCTGTTGTGGAAGTTCCCCATGTACCGCCTGCCTGGCTTACCGTCATGGTTTGCGTGGCAAAATTGTCGCAGTATGGTCCTGCAGGAGTAATTGTCGGCTGAATAATAGAGCTTACAGACACCGTAATAGAGCTGCTCGAAGGACATAAAGAGGCCGTTGGGCTTGATTGCGTGCTATAGGTTAAGGTGTGTGTGCCTACACCTGCCACATTCGGATCGAAGTTCCCACCAACGATACCAGTGCCTGTCCATGTACCGGTAGGACTTGCCGTCGTAGGCAGTGGAAGTACCGGATTGGTATTACACTGAGGGTTCAGAGAAGAGGTAATGGATGAAGGAATGTACTGCTCGATGGAAACACTTGACGTTCCCATCGCCGAGCAGGTTCCGGCTCCAACCATATAGGTGTAAGTGTTGCTGCCGATAGCTGCAGCAGCAGGCGTTAAGATACCCGCTGCGCTGATGCCTGTACCGGTCCATACACCACCTGCAGGAGTTACCGTCATGGTAACCGGAGCTGCATTTGTACAGTATGGTCCAACAGGCGTAATTGTAGGAGTCAATGGGTTGATGACGGTCACTGTAGCCGCTTGTGTCTGAGCACAGTTGGTCTGGCCGATCGGGTTAACAGTTACGGAATAAACAGTAGTCGTTAACGGGTTCACATAAGTTGTATATGTGTTGGTAGGATTTAAGTTGGTTGTAGGCGTCCAGCTGTAGGTAAACAAAGATGGGTTCTGACCGCCACAGTTCAGGAAACGTGTATTTGGCCTGTTAGTACTGGTCGTAGCGAAAGCCGTTGATCCGCACATAACCTGTGTATCGCTATATGCATAAATACACCTTACATTTGGAGTGGCTGTTAACATCTGGAATGGATTGGAAGTATAGCTGATACCGCTATTTAAGGTATAGCAAACATCCACTAAGATATTGGAAACGCCATCCCAATCGTAGGCCGTCGCAAATGGATGGTTGTTCCATCCTGTAACAGGTGTATAGCTGGCAACATTATAAACCTGAACTAAGCCTACATTATCAAACGAGCTTGTTAAGACACTTGCCGTTGTACATTTTATTTTGATGGTCAGCCCTGGTAAGCTTCCTCCGGAATATTGCAGGTATCCCGATGGGATGGAAGCGATCAGGAAGGATAATGAAGATATCTTACCAGGTTGAATACCTGCCGCCAATAATTCGGCTGCCGTATACAACATCTGATGTCTGGCATTCTTATACCAGTTGCCATATAGCGAAGGCCATCCTAAAGAGGCGTTTTGTGCTGTTCCGGTTCCTACATCAATCTGATTTGGTGAGGTACATCCACCGGTGGTGGACAATCCGCAGGTTGCAGCAACGTTGGTCCCGAAGTTAACGGTTAGTGCCGTGCCTGTGTTCACACAGATCGTTGGAGACGTTGGTGTGAGCGTGTAGTTAAACGTAAACGGGGTTACCGTAAAGGTCGTATTGTACATACACTGGCCATCGAACACATTAGCTGTGTAAGTCCCGATTGATAAGCCGCTCACGCTGTCTTTTATCGCAGTGGTGTTAGGAAGTAAGGAAGAGTAGCCGCCCGGACCGGTTACGGTGTAGCTATAGACCGGAGACGCCGATGTTTGCAGGTTTACAACTGCATAAGAGTTGTTGTTACCAGGGCAAATGCTCTTGATGTTGCTCACATAGATGCTTCCGCCCGGAATCTGGTTCAAGGTATATTTGATCGAATCTTTACAGCCGCTTGCTGTTGTATAGCAAAGGAAGTATTGCGCCCCGTTCACCGGGTTATTGATTGTTAAGGTTGGTGTTGTGGCGCCGGCGATAAGCCCCAGCGGGTTGGCCGTGTACCACTTGTAGTTCGAGCCGCCGGGTTTATTAATCCAGGCTGTTGTACCACAATAATTGGAATTGAGGCTGTAGAACATAGGGGGAGAAATGCCCACGGCGACGGTAGCCGTTGCAGAGCCGCATTGGGGCGATGAAACAATGACGCTATATGTTCCGGGTGAGAGTCCCGTGGCCGTGGCGGAGTTTGTGCCGACCGGCGCACCACTACTATTCAGCCATTGGTAAGAATACCCGAGGCTACTTCCTGTAGAGCTGACGTAAGCTGTACCACTGGTTCCGTTCTGGCAGGAAGGCGTGGAGCCAACACCTGTAACAGAAATTGTTGTCACAGAGATGGTTGTTGTAAAGACACTGGAACAGCCATTGGGAGCTGTTACATTACAGGTAAAAATCTGCCCGGCTGAAACAGGGCTGATCGTTGCCGTGCCGGTATTACCACCGTTGGCAACCGACACCGGACCCGAAGGGCCTGTCCACTGGTAAGTAGAATATCCGGCAGGAGCCGTTAATACAGAGGTATTGGAACCGGCACAGAAGCTGGCTACTGCACCACCCTGGCTACATTGGGCGTCTACATAAGCATAACCCCAGTGACCACTTTGCGAGCATCCGCCAACATAAAACTCAACGTTCACGGAAGTAATGGCCGGATAATTGGAAAAGTCGAAGGCAAATGTTTGCCATGGACGGTATAAAGCATCATAAGTGATGGAAGACTGTTTCCATAAAGGATCGTAAACAGGGCTGGTTGGAACAGTTACCTGAGGACTGCAGGTGATGGTATATTGAGAGCAGCCCGGTACCAATGTTCCGTTCTGATCGGTTACACGCACCGAGAAATAAGGTTGCTCATAAGGCTGGTGACCGCCATTCTCCAAAACCAATGCATAAGAGACAGAAAAGTTTTTATTGTTTGGGTTCAGGGCCATCAGATAATTCAATTTGGCAGCCCTGTAGTTTGCAACAGCTCCGTTTAAGCGCACAGATGCAGGACCTCCGCTTGGGTTTACAAGAGGAATTTCGGAAACTGTCTGAGTACCGATTACCCGGCAGGCAATAGAATCCCAACCAACGCAGTTCGGGTAAAGGTTATTGGTTGCCGGTGTTGTCATCACCGTATGGTAGTTGGTAAGGTTTGTTAAGCCGACGTTGTTTCCGGCACCGTTCATAATGGTACCAGCGGTGGGATTGTAAGTAGGATAAGCTGCCGAAGTAGCGCCTGTTGAAACGGTGCCGTAGCTGCCGGTCCAGTTGGCAAAAGTATATTGCTCGAAGCCTGCGTTAGGGCAGTATTGGTTCTGAGGAGTATTTGGGCCGGGAATAGGGGCAGGAGCTCCGGGGCGCCCGGCCTGTGTACTTCCATTTAAATAAATGGTTCCCAGGTTCTGAATTCCAAGCGTTGCACCGTTTGAACTATGGCTATGCCCATGATTATGTAGGTATTCGCTATGCGCAGCATTCACAAACCTTTCGACATCAGCGGCAGGAACACCTTTCTGTGCAGCATCCTGATATGCTGCCTTTATATCAAACCCATCCGGCAACTGAGCCATTGCCAGGCCGGTGGAAAAAACCGAGAACGTTAAAAGTAAGTATTTGCGGAGATTCATAGTTTTCATGCTAAATAATTTGTAACCCAAAGTTAAGGCATAATCAGATAATGATTACGCCTATTTACTCGTTAAAAAGGCAGTTCTACTAATTATATAGCCAAAAAACGTTAGGAACCCAATAATGGCGGCTCCATGACGTGTCCACAGGCTGTGCATGTACGGAGTTTTTCGGAGGAATAAAACGTTTTAAATGTTTGCTGAAATTGCGTGGTAATATCTTTAAGATCGAAGTATTCTTCGTACAATTTATGGTTGCATTTTTCACAGAACCATAACAATCCGTCTTTTTCCCCGGGGCGCCGCTTTCGCTCCATCACCAGGCCGATGGTGTCTTTGAAGCGCTTTGGATTATGGGGTACCCTCGGTGGGAGCAGAAAAATATCGCCTTCCCGGATATCTACCTCCACGGCTTTTCCGTCCTCCTGGATCTGTACCTTGATATCGCCCTGGAGCTGGTAAAAGAACTCTTCGCTTTCATTGAAATGGTAATCCTTCCGGGCATTGGGGCCTCCTACAACCATTACGATGAACTCGGCATCCTTGTATACCACCTTATTGTTAATGGGCGGTTTCAGGGACTCACGGTTCTCGTCGATCCATTTTTTGAAATTGAAAGGCCTTGTGACGCTCATGGTTAATACATTGGTTGCAATTTTAGACTTAGAACGCTGCTCGTTCTTAAAAAGTTACAATTTAGCCCGGAAATTTTTCCGAAAACAATGAACCGGAATTAATTCCCCGGAAACTCTGCCTTTCTTTTTTCCAGGAAAGCAGCCACTCCTTCTTTGAAATCGGCTGTGGCGAAGCTTTTTCCGAATTCTTCGATTTCCACTTCATAGCCGTTGAGCTTGTTGTTATAGCCGGCGTTGATCACTTTAATGGCTGTTTTTACCGCTACCGGCGATTTGGAAACGATTTTGGAGGCAATGTCGAAGCATTTGGCCAGTAACTCGTCCTGGGTGGTCACGTAGTTGGCAAGGCCCCATTTGTAGGCATCTTCGGCGCCAAGCATATCGGCCGTGACGATCATTTCAAAGGCTTTTCCTTTACCTACCAGCTGCGCCAGGCGCTGTGTACCGCCGTAGCCGGGAATTACACCCAGGCTTACTTCCGGTAAGCCCATTTTGGCGTTTGAGCTTGCCACACGGATGTGGCAGGCCATTGCCAGCTCCAGGCCACCACCAAGGGCAAAGCCGTTAACAGCGGCAATTACCGGCTTGGAGTAGTTCTCAATAAAATTAAAGATCTTGAAATGACCCAAAGAGCTGAGCTGTTTTCCTTCTTCTACCGAATAATTTGAAAATTCGGCGATGTCGGCACCGGCTACAAAGGCTTTCTGGCCTGAACCCGTGATGATAAGCGCCCGGATGCTTTTATCATTTTCGGCATCCACCAGGAGCTCATGAAGTTCTTCGATGGTTTGTTTGTTCAGCGCATTTAATTTATCGGGACGATTGATCGTAATAACCAATACATTATTTTTAATCTCGGTGAGGATATTTTCAAGTGCCATTTCAGTGATCATGAGTTTGTGTTTTGACTGTGATTATATAAATACTATAAACTTGCTTTCTGCCAATTTATTGCAAGCAAATATAACGGGATATCAATTACTAAGCCAAAAAGTTATTAACCTGTTTTTTGATTTCACCCTGTTTAGACGAACCAATCATTCTTATCTTTGTATGCATGATTATCTATGCTATACCGGGTTTCGGCACAACGGCTCAATTATTCTCCAACCTGAATATCCGGGGCGCAGAGCTGGTTGTATTGGATTGGCCACTCGCGGAAGCAGATGATACGATGCAGTCTTACGCCCGGAAGTTTCTGCCGCAAATTGATACTACCAGGCCCTTTTGCCTGTTGGGTGTTTCCTTTGGTGGCATGTTGTGCGGCGAGCTTAGCAGAATAATCAAACCGCTGAAGACCTTTTTAATTTCCAGCAGCAAATTCAGGAAGGAGTTGCCCTGGTTCATCCGGATGTTCAAACATGTTCCTGTCTACAAATACGTGAGTGAGAGCAGGCATCGCAGGCTCGCGTACCACGGGCGCTGGATGATCGGCTTCGGAAAGGCCTATATGCCGGAGTTTATGGCCATGGTGCAGAGCATGAACGACCATTACTTCCGGCACTGCATTCACATCATCGTCAACTGGGACAGAAACGATCCTCCTCAAAATGCTTTACATATTCATGGTTCGGGCGACCGGCTTATCCTCTATGGCGGTGTAAAACCTCATCGCACTATCAAAGGCGGTACACATGCCATGGTGGTGTTCAGAGCCGATGAGATCAGCCCTCTCATTGAAGACGAACTTGGGAAATTACAATATTAAGAGCGCCGTCATGCCCGGTCAGGTTCAGGGTGATTCTTTCCGGAGCTTATCTTTGACTAACGCTTAGCAATAAACCATTTATTCAACAGGTCAACACGGTTGTAGCGCATGGGCTCATTGGTTTCAACGTCGGTGAGGCTCGCGCCGGCTTCCTGCAGTAAAGCTTGTCCAGCGGCGGTATCCCATTCCATCGTGGGGCCGAAGCGCGGATATTCATCGGCCACTCCTTCGGCTACCAGGCACATTTTGATGCTGCTGCCGCTGGTGACAATGTCTACCTCCCCGTGTTTCATTTTCAGGGCCTCGATGTGCTGATAGGTTTCCGTACTCATGTGCGAGCGGCTGGCCACTACCACGTAATTTTTCCGGGAAGAGGCCAGGGGCATTTTTTTAGCCACCACATATAATTCATCGAGAGAGGTCTGTGCAATGTTCTCTACCATCGTCATAAAATCATGACGGTCGATCTTAAAGGCTCCCATGCCTTTGGCCGCGAAGTACAGGTCTTTGAAAACCGGGGAATAGATCACACCGATGGTCGGGAGATGATCTTCTACGAGGGCAATGTTTACGGTAAACTCGCCGTTGCGCTTCACAAATTCCTTTGTGCCGTCGAGCGGGTCCACGATCCATAATGTTTTCCAGGCACGGCGTGTTTCGTAGCTGATCTCTTCGCCTTCTTCGCTCAGCACCGGGATCTCAAAGCGCTGCAACTCATGAACGATCTTTGCGCTAGCTTTTTTATCGGCGAGGGTGAGCGGCGAATTATCATCCTTGTACTCAACGTTAAAATTGGTGTCATATACTTCCAGGATCTCATTGCCGGCCAACACGGCCGCCACGATGGCCTGCTGCAATAGTTCAGAATAATTCATGGTTTAAAAAATCAGCTTAAGGCGTTATACACGATCAGGGACGAAAGGTAAGCCAAACCGCTCATAAAAACTAATTGGATCGCCGGCCATTTCCAGTGGCGGGTTTCGCGGTAAGTGGTTGCCAGGGTGCTCATGCACTGCATGGCAAAGGCATAGAATACGAGCAGCGACCAGCACACGGCTACCGTATAGACGGGTTGATTGGTCTCATATTTTTTTTCGGCCATCAGCTTTTCGCGCAGGGTTTCGGTATTCTCCGAATCGCCGGTGCTGTATATCGTGGCCATCGTTCCTACAAATACCTCACGCGCGGCAAAGGAGGTGATGAGCGCAATGCCGATCTTCCAGTCGAAGCCCAGTGGCCTGATCACCGGCTCTATCTTTTTCCCCAGGATGCCGGCATAAGAAGCTTCCAGTTTTTGCGCGTTGATGTCATCTTCCGTGAGGTTCTGCGACACGGCATTTTTCTCAATGTTTTCGAACGTTTTGCCCGGTGCGTGACTGGTGAGGAACCAGAGCACGATGGAAATGGCGAGGATAATCTTTCCTGCATCGAATAAAAATACTTTAACCTTATTGAATACGAGCATCAGCACGGTGCGCATCTGGGGCCTTCGGTATACGGGCAATTCCATGATGAAATAGCTCTTCTCGGTCGTTTTCAAAACGTATTTCAGGATGATGGCGGCGATAAGCGCGGCGGCGAATCCGAGGAGGTACATGCCCATCAGCACCAGGCCTTCGTAGCTGAAAATGCCGGCGTCTTTTTTGTTGGCAAACATCATTCCGATGAGCAGGGTATATACCGGAAGCCGCGCCGAACAGCTGATGAGTGGCGCCACCATGATGGTGATCATCCGGTCCTTCCAGTTCATGATGGTGCGTGTGCTCATGATGGAAGGTACGGCGCAGGCCACGCTGCTGATCATCGGGATCACCGATTTTCCGTTGAGGCCGAAGCGCCGCATGAGCTTATCGAGGATAAAGCTGGCGCGTGCCATGTAGCCGGTATCTTCGAGGATAGCAATGAAAAAAAACAATAAAGCGATCTGCGGAATGAAAACCGCGATACCGCTGACACCGGCAAGTACACCATTGACCAGGAGATCGTTCAGCTTCCCTTGCGGAAGGGCTTCCGAGGTGAGATTCATCAAGTAGAGGAAGCCGTTTTCGATCCAGGACATGGGGTATTCGGCCAGGAAAAAAATAAATTGAAAAATGACAAAGAGGATGAGCAGAAAAAATAAAAAGCCGAAGATCTTATGCGTAAAAAAATGGTCGAGCTTCTGTGTGAGGCTTTTATTCAGTTGTTCGGGCTGCTTCACACTTTTGGCAACGATGTAGTTGATGGAGGTAAAGCGGTGGATGTTATCCGCCAGTTCAAACTCTGTGATCAGATCCTTATTTCCGGCGTTCAGAAAAGAAGATATCACACCGTGGTAGGAGTTGATTTCGGGAAGCAGCTCTTTTTGTTTGGTGAAATTATAGAACACCGTGCCGGATGGAGCTGCGTTCAGAATGGCTTGCTTTAAGTCTTCGATGCCTTTTTTATGACGGGAGTTGACGGGGATGACTTTCACGCCCAGGAGCTTTTCCAGCTCCGCGATGTAGATGGTGATGTTGCTTTTCTCTGCTTCATCGATCATGTTGAGGGCAATCACGCTGGGCATCTTGAGATCGAGGATCTGTGTGGCCAGCAACAAGTGGCGCTTGAGGTTGGAGGCATCGAGCACGATCACGACGACATCCTGTTTTTCCGTTTCGCTCAGCAGGGCTTTACAGGCGACTTCTTCATCGATCGACTTCGGGAACAGGCTGTAGGTACCTGGTAAATCGGTCACTGTGACGGCGGTATTGCTATAGGTATAGCTGCCGTAATGCTTGTCGACCGTGACACCGGCATAATTTCCGGTTTTCTGGCTCAGGCCGGTGAGGGCATTGAACAGGGTCGATTTTCCGCTGTTGGGATTACCGGCCAGGGCAATGGAAATATGAGGGAATGAATGAGACAAAAAAGACAAAATTAGTTTTCGGAGATGACACTTACCTGCACCGTAGAGGCTTCCTGCTTGCGAAGGCTCAGCATATAGCCTGAGACTTCGATGGCAATGGGATCACCCATTGGGGCCACGTAGGAGAGCTTCACCGTTTCGCCGGGCAGGCAACCCATTTCAATGAGTTTCAATGACAGGAACTTATCACTGAAGCTTTGAATGGTAGCCGACTGGCCTTCTGTAAGTGTATCTAGCGTTGACATAATCCGAGTTATTAAAGTTACGGCATTCGGGCGGTGTGAACTATACCTAAAAAAGGGTATGGCGGGCTGTTGTATCTTAATGCCTTCTGCGACATTATAACACAAAACATCCTTGCATGAAACTTATCTTACTCAGCCTGCTCATCGCCCTGCAGAGCTTTTCTTTATGGGCTCAAAGCCTTGTTCCTACTGATAAACTGGCACTTCTCAAAGGCACGGTCACCAATTTCAAAGGCAGGGTATTGCCCAATGAAACGATCATTTTCAGCAATGATAAAACCAAGGCGGAAGTCAAAGTGCATACGGACGCCAAAGGGAAGTTCGAAGCTTTGATCCCGGTAAATGCTGTCTACAGCCTGAAGTATAAGAACTTCACCACGGACGTGGACTATACGAAAATGACGGTTCCGGGCGATGCGGAGGCCACGTACGAGATCCAGGTGAAGATAGAGCCGCCCGTGAACGTCGTTCTCGACAACGTGTATTTCGATACGGGAAAATCGACCCTGAAAGCGTCCTCCTTCAAAGCGCTGAACGACCTTGCCGAAGGGTTAAAGCTGAAAAGTACGATGGTGGTTGAGATCCAGGGCCATACGGATAATGTGGGAAAAGAAGAGGACAACGTGAAGCTTTCGCAGCAACGCGCCGACGAGGTGAAGAGATACCTGGTGGCCAAAGGCATTGACGAAAAACGGATCAGCACCAGAGGTTATGGCCCCGCCATGCCGATTGCCGATAATGCCGGCGAGGAAGGCAAGGCGAAAAACAGACGCACCAGCTTGAGGGTGATTAAGGAGTAGCTGCGACTTCGCTCAGCCACCGATTCCGCTAATGGGACTCGAGCGCCTCAGTACGCAACTCAGCCACCAGAGTTCAGCTACACTCAAACACTTATTCAGCTATTGGGACTTCGACTGCGCTCAGTGACCAATAGATCTCAGTCTGATGGGTTCGGTGGCTGAGCGGAGCCGAAGCCCCGAACTACAAAACAAGCTTCCTGCTTTCAGTATAGGTACCTGTGGTGAACTTAAGCCAATAAGCGCCGGGCTTCATGGCTTTGGTGTCGATCTCTGTGTTGTAAATACCTGGGGCCGATTGTTTTTTATCGGCAACCACATTCAGCGCTTTTCCGCCCGTATCGCACAGTTTCAATGTCACTGCTGTGTTTTCCGAAACGCTGTAGCTGATCCGGATCTTCTTCCCGGAAGGTATTGTTTCGGCTTTCAGGTAGTTGACATGGCCACCGATATCGATCTGCTCATCGCCTGCACGATAAGGCACATAGGCAAAGTAGCAGAGGAACATCTCATCTTTCGCGCTCTCGCCCCACATCACATGTTTGATGGGATCGTTTGGCTGCCGGTAATTCTTTTCGGTATTATCAAAGGTGGCGCTGGTATAAATCATCGTTCCTTTTTCGAGCTTGATGAATGTTTTGAAGCTGAAAAAATTCTGCCAGTTAAAATCCCAGTCTTTTATCTTAATCAGGTGCGTGGTATCGCCATTCGGGTGTACGGCATACACTTCCCAGTTCTTTCCCAGCCAGTGGGCATGCGGCGTAATGCTGATAAGGCTATAATCGTTGGCAATCCTGTATTTGGCATGAAAGGTTTTGGTTTTATTGGCGGGAATAAAAAAAGGTCCGTCAATAATGTCGTTGGGGCTGATGAGCTGTGTACGAATGAAACGCGGGTTCTGATCCTTGCTGTAATAGAGATGTACGCTTGTGGAATCCTTCGCATCTACCGACGAGGGGCCATAATGCATTTGCAATAACACCTTTGCGTTTGGCAACACATAGTTGCTGATGCCCTGGGGAAAGAAGCGCGTTTTATTTCCGGGCACCCAGCCCGACCAGTTATCATAGGTCGGATAAAACCCGAAGCCCGAATACTGTTCGTAGCCGTAACCCTCGCCTTTGGCGTCCAGCTTTTCCGCCATGCGCGTGGTATCCAGGCCTAAGATAATGTGGTGCGCAATCTTCGGGTTGCCCGGCTCAATCTCGATGGCAGACACAGTGTGACCTTCTTTTAAGTGTGTGGGCAACACAAACACACGGTAGTCGTCCTCATTATTGCCCTTGTGCATAAAAGCCTCTTTCATGCTTACGGTGAGGTCCGGCTTACCGAGTGTAGAGCCTTTCGGAAAGGCAGGCACTTCCGGTTCTGCGGCTGCATTGCCCTGTGGCATGCCTTCGCTGATCCATGCCTTTAAGGTTTGTGTTTCCACATCTGTCAGGCAGCGCTCATCCAGGAAATGGCTGTAGGCTGTATCCGGCATCCAGGGCGGCATAAATTTCGCATCGATCGCTGCCATCTGAATCATGCCGGCCTGCTTCTTCACCTCGGCATAGCTCGTAAATGCCAAAGGGGCGATGCCACCTGCATGGTGACAGGAGCTGCATTTATTATAAACGATCGGTGCCACGTGCTCGCTAAAGGTGATCTGCGCCCGCGAGGGCGACCACAGGAACAACAGACATATACAAACGAGCAGCGGCTTCATGTTATTTGGAGGAGCCTTTCAGCACCTGTAAATAGAGGATCTCAAATTGCTCCTTCGTAATGAAATTATGGCGCTCGTGGTAGTGAATGAGTTTCTTTCCGTCGGCTCCGTAAAAATCCTTGTTCACCATGAGGCCCCACAGCGACACAAAATCCTTCCCGATCATGCGGCCTGCCGGGTTCTTATAGAGGATGTTGTAATTCCACCAGCTCCATTTCCAGGCTTTGCCGTGGTATTTGCCAATGCCGCTGTAATTGCTGTCGAGGTCGCGGATCACATAGTTGGGATCATTGACGTTGATGGTATAATTGTAATCCTTGGTTTCTCCTTTCTGATCGATGCTGATGGACTGCATGGTGATCAGGTTCTCCTTTTTGTTAACGGTTTGTTTGGTGAGCGCTACATAAGTGCCAAGGGGGATGCTATCGGGCGTGGTGGCTTTGATCTCGCCCAGGTAATAGAAAATAGAAGGATCCTTCTCATCTTTCCCGTCTTTGGAAAAAGAAAAGAGGATGGTAAGCAACACCAGGGCGGCCGAAACACGCCACACGATTTTTACAGGGTTCATTCAGGGTAATTTTAATACAAAACTACTTATTTATTCGAAACGGTAATGAGGCAGCCTACCGCCTGTGTTTCAGGAACCGCAACCTCACGACCGGACGTGTATTGAGCAAGCGCGTCTTCCAGCTCGTGCGCGGTTACCAATTTCCGGCGTTTCCCGACGGCATAAAACGAATTGTCGATCCGCCCGCGGTAGATCAACCGTTGCTGGGCGTTCCGGACAAACACTTCGGGGGTAACGGTGGCTCCGAACTGTTTGGTGAGCACATTTCCGGAGTCGGTCATCAGCGGAAAAGGAATGGCATAGGTTGTTTTAAAGGTGTCCAGGGCGGCGGCGCTAAGGTCATTGTTGGGAAATACGCCTACGAATTCAACCTGCCGGTGGTATTTCTGATACAGGTTTTTGAGTGGAAGCGTATAGCTCTGGCAAATGGGGCAGCTTTCGGATAAAAACACAAAAACAGTTACCGGGGCAACTGTTTTGTTTTGAGAAATGATGTGTAAATGACCCGTGAAGATGAAAAGTGCTATCAGGATCCTTGCTTTCAAGCGGCAATCAATCAGGCGTTTACCAGGGCGGCTTTCAGGATGCTTTCGAACAGGGATTTGCCATCGGTGTTGCCAAGCAGCTCATCGGCTGCCCGTTCCGGGTGCGGCATCATGCCGAACACATTTCTTCCTACGTTGCATACGCCGGCAATGTTGTCCGTAGCGCCGTTGGGATTGGCTTCTTCGGTCACGTTACCCTGCTCATCGCAGTATTTGAAGAGTATCTGGTTATTTTTTTTCAGGGAAGCCATTGTTTCGGCATCCGCAAAGTATTTTCCTTCGCCGTGAGCGATCGGAATTTTAAGGGCTTTGGCAGGAACCGCATTGGTTAAAACCGTGTCTGTTGCTTCTACCTTAATGTAGACGTTCTTGCAGATGAACTTACGGCTGTTGTTGTGCAACAAGGCGCCCGGTAACAGGCCGCTTTCGCACAGAATCTGGAAGCCGTTGCAGACACCAAACACGAAACCGCCTTTTTGGGCGTGTGCCATGATGCTGTCCATGATCGGGGAGAAACGCGCAATTGCGCCGCTTCTCAGGTAGTCGCCATAAGAAAAGCCTCCCGGAAGCACGATGTGTGTGCAGCCTTCGAGGTCGGTATTTTTATGCCACAGTTTTACGGTTTCCTGTTTCATGATGTCGCGTAACACGTACACCATATCTTCGTCACAATTAGAACCGGGGAAAACAACTACTCCAAATTTCATATTATCTTTTTATTTAAATCTGCGCTACAAAAGTAGGCAAATCTGCCGAAAATGCCTCATTATTTTTGAACAGGTGTTGCTAAGCGGCTTCGCTGTTATTTAACTATTGCTTTTCTATTTTGGGGCGCCCGCCTGCCCGAATGAGCGGAACGTTCGGGCAGGGGCGGGCTGCGTCGGGCTCCGCTGCGCTGCGGTTCTTTTCCGCGAAAGGAACAGCGCGGAAAAGGAACCAGGCCCTTTGCATCCCTGGCGCTAAAGTCCGCTTCTTCGAGCTGGTCCGTTCGTTGATCCCACTTTACCCTTGTGGGATCCTATCGGGAACAACTATGGAAAACGCCGAAAATTACAGGAAACACATCGCAATGCAAAATCCAAAAAGCCAGGATTTTTTACCCGGTGTGACATCAAAATGTATTTATTATAAAAAGATGCCCCCGTTTATTTCCTGAGCAAACGCGCCATGTATTTCCCCACAATGTCGAATTCGAGGTTGACGGTATCTCCTGTTTTTAATGCTTTGAACACGGTATTGCCGTAGGTGTAGGGAATGATGCACACCGAAAAGGAATCGTCGTGCGAGTCCACCACGGTGAGGCTGGTACCATTGATGGTGATGCTGCCTTTTTCTACCGTCACGTTTCCTTTTGCAGGGTCGTAGTTCACGGTGTAGGTCCAGCTGCCGTTATTATCTGTAATGTTCGTTACCGTTCCTGTCTGGTCTACATGGCCCTGCACGATGTGCCCGTCGAAGCGGCCGTTGGCAGGCATGCAGCGCTCCAGGTTCACAATGTCGCCTACTTTCAGGCTTCCAAGGTTGGTTTTTTGGAGCGTTTCGTCAATGGCTGTCACGGTATACTGCTGACCCTCGATCTTCACCACTGTGAGGCAAACCCCATTGTGCGCCACGCTCTGGTCAATCTTCAGCTCATGGGTGATGGCGCTGCTGAAGCTGAAATGCACATTGCTTCCTTCTGCCTGGATGTGCGTAACTGTGGCCAGTGTTTCAATGATTCCTGTGAACATATTACTTGTAGTGTTTAGTGTTTGTGAGCTTCCCCTGTTCAGAATAAAATTTCAGGTCGCCAGTCAGCTCCCCGTCTTTAAACCGGCCTTCGTTATAGAGCTGCCCGCTGTTGAAATAACTCCTATACATCCCTTGTTCAACATCATCCACGTACATTTGTTCAACACGGATATGGCCGGTGATGTAATATTCCTTACAAATGCCGTTCTTCTTCCCGTTTCTATAGACATTCTCCACGCTCAGTGTTCCGCTCTCATTCCAGATCGTTTCCGCCAGAAGTGTATCGTTGGAATATACTTCGAGGGTTTTGCGCTTCCCGCTTTCGTAGAAATACTCGTAATTACCGTGCTTGAGGTTATCAAACATCTGCCCCTTGGAAAGCAGCTTGCCTTCCGGCGTGTAGTAATATTTTGTGCCGATATACCTGTCGCCTGTGAGTTTGATCTCATTGACGAGGTAGCCGTTTTCATCATGCTCCGTATAGCTCATCTGAACGCCGTTCTCATAGGTCGCTGATTCTTTCTGCTTGCCTCCCGGATAAAACGAGGTCATGGTGCCGCTTACACTGAACATGTCTAAGTTCCCTTTTTCCCTGACCGCTCCCGAATGGTAATATTCCACATAGTTCCCGATAGCCGTATCATTTTTATAGGTTCTTTCCACATGCTTCCGTCCATCCGAAAAGAAACTTTCGGCCAGGCCCTCCCTTAATCCATTCCTGAATGCCGCTTTGTAACTCAGGTTCCCGGTAATGGGGTGGTATAACTTAACGCTGCCCGTACCGTTCTTCAGGTTGCCTCCATCCTGCGGATGGCCATTGAGGTCGTAACTGTTGAGCAGGGAAACAGGCTTTCCGTTCCGATACTCCATACGGTAGTGGAGCTTTCCGGCCGATGTGGAAAAGCTGCTGACGCCATGAAGGTCGCTGTTCTTGTAGTGGCATTCGTAGTAAGGGCTTCCATTCAGAAAATAGCCTCTCAAAAATAAGAGCGTGTCTGTTCCGCTTATGTTCCGTTCGAGGGTATCTACCCGTGTGCTCGAAATAGGTTTTTCGTTGTATTCGAAGGCCAGGGAGTCCCTGAGGTTCGAAGCTTTCGCGGATTGCTCGGCAGCGGAACGGAGCACCTGCTCACAGGAACACAGGCCCAGCACCACTCCTACAAAAAACATGTTATACCTCATCATCGGGGCAACAAATTTACGCTTTATTCGCTTGCCCTCAAAGACCGGCTACAGATCAACGACCCGCGACAAGGATTTCCGGAAAAGCTGTTTCGTTAGAAGAACGCCCTTACCTGCGCACCACCGATGTTCACGACTTTGGTCCCCGGCGATTTGCGGCCATCGTAATTGATGCTGATCTGGATATTGCTGGTGAGGTTACGCTGGTAAGTAAGGCCCCAGGTATAGTTGTAGCCGGTTTTGAGGGCGTTGAGCATTTCGTAGGCAATGGGCGTATTCTCGAGGTCGTTGTAGGTAATGGAAATAAAATTGAGCTTACCGGTGAAGCTTCCTTTTTCTACCTGGTTGTATTTGAACTCCAGCCCGAAGTCGTTGAGCTCCGCCTTCTGAAAGCCTTCGTAGATGATGTTCTGCTTCACGCCGTACTTGTAGATGAGGCTCACGCGGAAAGCGGTGTTGGGCTGGTAGCTGAGTTTTTGCTCCAGGTCGAAGTATTCGATGGCATAATTCCGCGTGGAGAAGAACAGCGACACGCTCGATTTGTTACCATAGATATTGGTGCTGTTAATGCTCCAGGCACGGGTCACATTCCATCGCCAGCGCCACTCGTGCGTTTCGTTGCCTCGGGTTTCGAAGCCATTGGTGAGCAGCTGCTTGCTGATGTTATTCTGGTAGGTGTAATCGGTACCGAATACAGCCGCACTCTGGTTAAAGAACAGACTCTGGCGCAGGGAATAGTTGAGCGCTGTGATGGATGTATCATTCAGGCGCACATCAAAAGGATCAAAGGATAAGAGCCTGCCGTTGTCGTTCGACTTTTTATCGATGCGGTATACCGATTGTGTGGCAAAGCGGCTGAGGAAGCGCATGGCCTTATCCACCGTATCTTTCAGGAATACAGCAGGGCGCAGGTTCAGGGAAAAACTGAACTGGTCGTGCAATACTTTCACATACTGGTTGGTGGGTGTATACACGCGGATATATAAGGCCTGATCGGGGAACTGGGCGATCTCAAACTCGTTGAGCTCCGCTACGCCATTGTCGTTATAATCTTTCCAGGCGTAGGTTCCCTGCCCGGCGGCTACGAGCAGGTAATAGTATTCTTTGCGGTTCTCGAGGCCGTAGCCCGTTTCATAGAACATGCTCGAGGTCACAAAGCCTTTCATGAGGCGTGGCGAATATTCGATGCGACCCAGAACGGTATTATCGGGTTTCAGGAATAAGGGATTGGCATTTTTTAAATGCAGCTCGCGGTAAGTCACGATCACGGAAAAGGGGTGGTTGCGAATGGTGTTGATGTTGGCCGAAAAGCCGGCATTCTGCGCCACGGTGGAATCTTTGAGGATAGCACTGTAAGCCTGCTTGTCCCTGCGCTCCCGGTAAAACAGCTTGAAGAGGTTCCCTGTTGTATCCTTGTTGGTGATGTTCCCTTCCCATTCCCAGAACTGGTAGCTGCGCGGCAGGAGGCTGTCGGAGGTGGTGGTGCGGAACTCGTTGCGCTCGAACTCATCCAGGAAATTGAGCTTGAGCTTCCAAACGTCCTGAGAGATTAGCGACTTGTGCCTATAGAAGCCACTGCGTTGCGCCAGGTAATTGCCCGTGAGGTAAGAGCCGGTATAATTGAGAGAAGTCGTTTTTGTATTATAAAAGCTGGTGATGCCGTGCTTCAGGCCCTGGTAAAAAGAACCCTCGTCAAAAAAATTAATGCCATACAAGAGCTTCAGCTTGTTGCCTTTCTGAATGCCGGCCTGCAGAAAGCCCACGTTCTGATCGGTATTCACCGGTGCGCTGATGGGGCGGTTCCAGTCGCGCTCAAACTCCACAGCCCTGTATCGCTCTATGGGGTTGAAGTATTTCTGGATGTATTCGTAGCCGACGTTGTACACCGCATTCAATGATTCTTTTTTAACCGTATCTGCTCTGATCACGCTTTGGTTGTTACTGTTCAGGCGAAAGCCATAACCGTCGTCGTCGCCCGAACTGAACTTACTGAAGGTGTTGATGTCATTTTTGGTATATACGCCTTCGAGGTCGATGGTGTGCAGCTTATCAAATTCGTAGAAGCCGCCGGCCGTCACCATCTGCTTCTTTTTGGGTGTTACCAGCGGGATAACGGGCTCGTAATTTCCCTGCAGAACACCGCCAACCGGCGCTACCCACTTGTAAACCCTGCCATTGGCCGTGGTGATCTGCTGGATGTAGTTGCCGCTGTTCTCGCCCACATAGCTGAACTTCACGCGGTAGCGCGCACTGTCGGGATTCAGGGAATACAGGTAAATACCGGGATAGAGAAAGGCCCCGACCACGGTATCGTGCTTCCAGTAAAATACATCGGTGTTATTAAACTCCGATAAGGTGGCGCCACTCGATACGGCTTTGCTGAGCGTGTCGCCGACATTAAACAGCACGAGCTTTTGCTGTTCGGTGAGGCTTTGCTGCAATGTTTTGTTTTTGTTGTCCTGCTCGCCGTACACGTTCAGCCTCAGCTTCAGCTTTTTCATCTCGGCCTCCTCACTGAAAAAATACAGGGAGCGGGCGTAGTTCCGCTCTGCGTACTGGAACTCGGCAATGATCCTTTTGTCTTTGGTGATGATCTGTCTGGCAGTGAAGGTGATCTCGGCCGTATTATAATCAATGATGTAGTCGTTCTCCTGACCTCGCTGCAAAAGCCTGCCATCGATGTAGATGCGCTCCGTTCCGGAAAGCACGATAATGAAGGGCTCATTGTCGGCGCCGCGCAGGCGGTAAGGGCCCTGGTTATTCTCCGTTCCCTGGATCACATTCCGGGCAAACTTCCCTTTGCTCACAGCCCCGCTGGCCTGCGTTTTAAAGAGAACCGGCGTTTTTTCGACGGTGTCTTTATAAAGGTTGGAAAAATAGGCGCCCTGCGAGCGCTTATAGAAATTCATGAAATAGCTGTTGGGCCTCTGCAATTGAAAATCGCCTACGATGAGCTTGTTACTTTCGTTGGAAAGCTGGATAAAGACCTTATCGAATTCCTGGAGCTGCGCTGTGGTACCATCGGCCTGAAAGGGAATATTGTCGTCGGTGGCTGCCAATAAGAGATCGACATCCTGTGTAAGCTTGCCGCTGACCTGCAGGTTGAGGCTGGAATTGACAACAACATCCTGGTTATTGCCGAAGCTGATCCCGCGGCTGATGCTGCCGTTTTTATTGAGCCCGTCGGTAATAAAAGATTCGCTGGCTTTATCGGGGCTAAAGGAAATGGTAAAGGGATTGGAGGGCAGGGAGAGGTCTTTGGTAAGCACCGAGCGGCTTTTGTGGTAATAGTTTTTTTCGAAATTGTAGGGGAAAGTTTTGTAGGAAACCGACAGGGCATCTTCCGGGCGCTTCTTAAAAATAATGGCTTTCTGGCTGTAGTTGATCCTGTAGGTGGTGCTATCGACCGGCTCTCCACGCGAAAAGAGTTTCACCGTGCCGGGAATAAGGCTCAGGCTATCGAGGTAGAGCGTATCCGATCTTAATAAATAATATTTTTGCTTAGAGTTGATTTGAGCCTTAAGCTGAAACACACTTCCCACCAAAAAAAACAGTATGCAGGCAATCCTCAAAACCACGGTTGTATATAACGATTTATAAAGATAGAAATTGTATTTTTAACCCATAAACTATCTTTCACATGCGCATTATCACGTATAACATCAATGGTATCAGGGCCGCCATGAACAAAGGCCTGGCAGATTGGGTGAAGGCTGCTGATCCGGACGTATTGTGCTTACAGGAAATCAAGGCGACTCCCGACCAGGTGAACACGGCGGTGTTTGAAGAGATGGGCTATCACCTGTATTGGTACCCGGCGCAGAAAAAGGGTTACAGCGGTGTGGCTATTTTCAGCAAGGAAAAGGCGCAGCACGTGGAATACGGCTGTGGCATTGAGGAATATGATTTCGAGGGCCGCGTGCTGAGAATTGATTTAGCGCATTGCTCGGTGATGAGCGTGTACCATCCCAGCGGGAGCAGCGGCGACGAGCGGCAAAGTTTTAAAATGAAATGGCTGTCTGATTTTCAGAACTATATCAACGATTTAAAAACCAGGATCCCGAACCTGGTGCTCTGCGGCGATTATAATATCTGCCATAAAGCCATCGACATTCATAACCCGAAATCGAATGCCAATACCTCAGGGTTTTTGCCGGAAGAGCGCGAGTGGATGGAGCAGTTTATTACCTCAGGCTTCACGGATTCGTTCCGCTTTTTCAACCAGGAGCCGCACCAATACAGCTGGTGGAGCTACCGCGCCGGAAGCCGCGGCAAGAACCTCGGATGGCGCATCGACTACAACCTTGTGGCCAACCACATGGAGCCGCATCTCCGCCATTCGGCGATCCTGAATGATGCGATGCACAGCGATCATTGCCCTGTATTATTGGAGATGGGCTTTTAACAAATTTGGCTGAATATTTTAGGATTTTTAGTTTTAAAGTATATATTTGTGCTTACTATAACTTTTACGTACCACTATGAGAAAATTATTTATTCCTCTATTTGTAAGTGCCCTCGCACTAGGATTAGCGTCCTGTACTTCATGTTCCGAAGAAAAAAAAGATAATCACGGAGGCTCAGAAGGAAAAGGTGGTGTTTATATGGGCGGCGTCATGCGACTCAATGAAGTTGAAGCGTTTAAAAGCCTTAACCCGATCGCTGTCAACGAAATCACAGGTTTTCACATCGGTACCCAGTTATTCGAAGGCCTTGTCAAGTTCGATCAGAACGACCTTTCCATCGAGCCGGCGATTGCTTCCAGGTGGGAAAGCAATGAGAACCAGACAGAGTGGACGTTTCACATCCGCCCGAATGTTAAATTTCACGGCGATGCCTGCTTTCCGGAAGGAAAAGGCAGAATGCTCACCGCAAATGACGTGAAGTTTTGTTTCGATAAGTTATGTACTGCTGATCCTAATAATGCCCAGTTCGACGTGACCCTGAAGGACCGCGTGGTTGGTGCCAACGAAGCATTCGAGTCTTCTAAAAGCGGCAAAAACACAGGGGTGTCGGGCATCAAAGTCGTCAATGATTCTACACTTGTCATTTCTCTTAAAACGCCTTTTGCCGGTTTCTTAAATATCATGGCGATGCCCGGCTGCTGGATCTATCCAAAAGAGGCCCTCGATAAATATGCTGCCGACCTGCGCATTCACCCTGTAGGCACAGGACCTTTCGTCATGGAAACCCTGAAGGAAGGCGAAGTGCTGATCATGAAAAAAAATCCTGACTATTATGGTGTTGATAAAGACGGTAACAAGCTGCCTTACCTCGATGGACTGAAATATTCATTCATCCGTGAGAAAAAAGCGGAGATCCTCGAATTCAAAAGCGGCAACTTAGACATGGTATACCGTTTACCTGTTGAGATCTTCCACGAGATCATGGGTGACCTGGAGCATGCCAAAGAACGCAAAACCGATTTCCAGATCCTCAACTCTCCGGCCTTTAACACACACTACCTGGGCTTTAACTGCACCAGCAATGCCTTTGCTAAAAAAGAGGTTCGCCTGGCATTCAACTACGCCATCGACCGCCACAAAATAGCGGATTTCACCATCCAGGGCGAAGGTACTGCTGCCGATTACGGCATGGTGCCTTACGTAGACGCGTTTGAAAAAGACGGTTATAATTTCAAAGGGTTAAAAGGTTATACCTTCGATCCGGCAAAAGCCAAAGAATTAATGAAACAAGGCGGATATCCTGACGGAAAAGGCTTCCCGAAAGTGACGCTCCAAATCAACAGCGGCGGTGGCGACAGAAACATCCTGGTAGCCGAGGTCATCCAGAAAATGCTGAAGGAGAATCTGAATGTTGATATTGAGATCAATACAGTGCCATTGGCAGAGCACATCGAGCAGGTACAATCCGGAAAATCGGACCTCTTCCGCTTTGCCTGGTATGCTGATTATCCGGATCCTGAAACCTTCCTGACCTTATTCTATGGGAAACACATTCCGGCAAATCCAACGGAAAAATCATTCATCAACTTCTTCCGTTTCAAAAATGCCCGCTTCGATTCTTTATTTGCGGCTTCGTTTACAGAGCCTGATAAAGCAAAACGCTACGGCCTGTTGTCAAGAGCTGAGCAGATTGTGCTGGACGAGGCACCTTTCATGCCTATTTTTTACGATGAGAACTACAGCCTGGAGCAATTGAACGTTCGTAATTTCCCGCAAAATCCACTGAACTATTTCGACCTGTCTGTTGTGTACCTGGTGCCGAAAGACAAAATGCCGAAGAAATAATTCTTATTCTTTTTATGAAAAACCTCCTGCAATGTATCGCAGGAGGTTTTTTGTTTTCAGGGGCTGTATTGGTATGTCCGCTGGCTTCGAGAACCTCAGCCACCGGCAGCACTACGTCATTCTTCGCTCCGCTCGCAATGACGGCTAATTAAAATTAAACCAGCTTCACCCGGTACTTCTCCGCCATTTTAGCGATCTGCTCATCGGGGATGTGATGTACATTGTTATGGCCGTGGTAATTCTCGACGGTACAGACAAATACCGTGTAGCCGAATTGCGCCGCCAGCTTAAAATAGGTTTCCAGCTCCCAGCCAATGGTAAAGGTATTGTGCAGGATGATCTTTGAGCTTCCCTGCTGCATGGCTGCTTTGGTGCGCTCTTCACACTGCTTATAGGCCAGGTGGTTATCCCTGAACTCAAAGCGGTAAGCGCCGCTAACAGGATCGGTGAAATAATCGTCCACCGAAAAAACAGGATAGGTTCCCTGCTCGCTCAGCACAGCAGCCAGCGTGCTTTTCCCGCTACCGGGAAGGCCTCTCAACAGGATCAGGGAATGCTCGGACATGATTATAAAATATTGTTTGTCATAGGATAATGTATCATTTCGGGTTTGTGTTTTTCTATTTCTTTTTTCTTTGACGAAAGAAAAAATCAAGAACGAAAACCAACCGCATTTTGAGAGATCATCTAAAAATACAATAATCGCATCAATATCAGACTGCTATGTGTTTTTAATTTTATGCTTTTGTGTTTTTTATGTATCTTAGGTACTTTAACCAAGCTCTGTTTGTTTATCAAAGCATTGCCCCTACACCTGATAAGCCCATGAACGCATACAAAGACTTTACACGTAACCTCACCCGGTGGCAACGTTTTCAATATGGCATCTATCAAATAGCCGATCACTTTTTCGGGCGCAAAAAATTATTTAAGAACCGGAGTAAATTTTATGCCGGTGTCATTGCCAACCTCAAAAAACACGGGGAAGGAAAGATCATGCCGGTGGAAAGAAGAAAGGACCTCAGCCTGGAAGAGTTCAAAAATCATTATGTGAAAAAAGGAATTCCCGTGATTATGGAAGGGGCTGCCAAAGACTGGGCCTGCACTGAAAAATGGTCGCTGGAATATTTCAAGGAGCTGCACGGGAAAGACGAAATCTACCTGGTGGATCAGAATAACCCGGAATTCCCATACGAGCTTACTACCCTGGCGGCTGTGATCGATAATATCCGTGGCGGCGGAAGCAAGTACTACCGCTTTTATCCGCTGTTATCAAGGCATCCGGAGCACATCAAGGACTTCGATTACGAATGGCTGAAAGCGCGCAGAACAAACCCGGTATGGTTCGATGCGTTCCAGGTATTTATCGGCGGAAAGGATTCCTACACACCGATTCATAATGCCAACCAATCGAACCTGTTTGTTCAGGCGCATGGCGAAAAGATCTGGACCCTCTACTCTCACTATTACACGACCATCATCGACCCGTTCCCGGTACAGAACGTGTACAGGGCCGGGCCTCCCAGAACCGAGAAGGGTCCTTTCAATCCTTTCGAGCCTGATTTTAATCCGCCTTATGAATTGTTCAAATACATCGATGGCTATTCGGTGCATCTGAAACCGGGCGACGTGTTCTGGAACCCTCCGTTCTACTGGCATGCCGTGAAGAACCTCTCCGACTCTATCGGTGTTGGTTACCGCTGGTCTTCGCCGCTGTACTCCTTTAAAATTTCTCCGCTCTACATGCTGCTGGATTGCTTTGCGAATAATCCTCCGATCTGGAAAGCCTATAACCTTTACCGCAAGGACATCAACCAGCTGCACTTAGCCGAAGCCCGCAAACTGGAAGAGGCGCGCGAGAAGATGAAAGAGCAGGAAGAGCGCAAAAAAGCCAAAGAGGCCAAAACAGAAACACGGGAGCCTTCGGAGGTTTAAGATCTTTCCTGGTGAGATATGACGAAACAAATCCTGTAACATCCAGATGAGAACCGTCACCGGCTTGTTTCAGCGCCTCTCCGAAGCTACCAGGGCCGGGCAGCTTGTGGCCGTGCTGATCTTCTTTCTCATTTGCCGCCTGCTTTCGCTGGAAATATTCTTTGAGGGCTTTCTGAAAGTATTTCCCAAAGCCGATGCGTTTCTATTTGCTGCACCAACCTGGCTCTCATGGGTGCCTTATCATCAGCCTTCTATCCTGTTTGGCGCATTACTGCATCCTCTGTTCCTGCTGACGCTGCTTGTGTTCTACCTTCCTTTTTTTCTGAAACGAAAAGCCCTGTGTGAACCCTCCTTCAAATTCACTGTTCCGGAACGCCTGCTTATTTTTGCCTGCGCGTTTCTTCTGGCCTGGGAGCTCACCGGCTACGATTATAACTATTACCTCGATCAGGCTTTTTACCTGGACCGTGCCGTGTTGATCCTTCTCGCCTTGCTCCTGCCCCGCTTTCCGGTGCTGGTGCCCCTGTTCGTGGCTTTTGCGTATGTGTACCGCTCACAGTTCAATTACCCGGTCGATGGTTTTCCTCTGTACGACAAGCGCCTGCTTTTCGATCTGCTTATCCTCTTTGCGGCGCATGTGTATGCGCGGCTGTATATCCGGAATTTTAAGATCACTTTCCTTTTCCTGGCGCTGTGCGTCCTGGCTTCGGGATATGTTGCAGGAGGCTTTATCAAGCTCTTCATCTCCCCGCACGGCTATGAATGGCTGTGGAACAACCAGCCTGCCGATTTGTTTTACAACAGCTGCCAGCGCGGCTGGCTGGCCGCCTGCTCCGACAGCACCGTGCAGAGCCTCGGAGATTTCTTCAGCCGTTACGGCAAGCCTTTCCAGGCCCTGGCTTTCATCATCGAGCTCTCCGCCTTGTTCCTGCTCCATTCCAGGAGAACGGGCATACTGATCCTGTGTTCGCTGCTGGCAATGCACGCCGGCATTTTCCTCCTGGCCGGCATCTTTTTCTGGAAATGGATGGTCATCGACCTCTTGTTGCTTTTTTGCTACGTCTATCGAAACGGGCGATGGATCCATGAGTTGTTCCGTCCCCACCACTACCGGGCCTCGCTCGTCGTAATTTGTTTTTCATTCGCCTGGCTGCAACCGATCCCCTTCGGCTGGCACGACACACCGGCCAACCAATATTTTAGCTACGAGGTGGAAGACGATGCCGGCACCGTGTATCCGCTCGGAAAAAATGAGATGAACCCTTACCATCAATGGTTCCAGATCGACCGCTTTTTATTCCTGGTGAATAAGCCCTGCCTGCCGCTCACGGGCTTCGGCTACACCTACAAGTACAGCATAGCGAAAGCGATTAAGAAAGCCGGGCCGGAGCACTATGCAGAAGTGGAACGGGAAAAAGGAAAAAATTATTTCCAGCCTTTGCAGAAACAAGCGTATAAAGCCTTTATTCAAACCTATTTCAGGAACCGGAACCAACGCCTGAACACGCGCTTTATTCCTTCGGCCTGGATGGCGCCCCTGCACCTGTATAACAGCGAAAAGGGCCATGTGTGGAAGGGGCAAAGGCCTGTGAAGCTTTTCAGGGTGATCTTTAACCAGGTGTACCGGAAAGATGGGAAAGTCACTGTGCTTGATAAGCAAGTGGTGGATGAGATCAGCATTACTCCCTGATCTTGACGCTGTTGGTGTTCTCACCAACAGCATCCCTTATTGGTGAAGACATTCACAAGGGTAGAAAAGCGGTGTTACTTTTGTCTTTTTTGCCATTATTATGAAGGCCGGAACGTTGCGGATGGCTTTATTCTCCTAATTTTGTTTCATAAGGCATTCATGAGTTACACAGCCGTTTCATACCAATTCCTGAGAAACAGTATTCTCAGCCTGTGGCTGCTCGGTTGTTTTATCCCACGTGCGAGTGCTCAGCAAAACAAAGATTCTCTACAGGCCATTATTAAAAAGGAGGCGCAGGATACCAACACCGTAAATGCGTTGAATGCCCTGGCGCGGCAAACGATCAATGAGGACCTCGACAAGGCAAAAACACTGGCAGAGCAGGCTTTGGCGCTTGCCAAAAAATTACCGGCGGAGCGCCCGGCCCTGAAGGGGGTTGCCAATGCTTACCATGTGCTGGGGATCATCGCCTTTTACCGGGATGATTTTGCGGGAGCGCTGCACAACTATTCCGAATCGCTGGCCATTCGCAAAAAAATCGGCGACCGCAAAGGGATTGCCGCTTCACAAAACAATATGGCCATCATCTATGGCGATATGGGCAACTATCCCGAAGCGCTCAAAAGCCATTATGCCTCCTTAAAGATAGAGGAAGAGGACGGCGACAAGCAGGCTGCCGGCCTGTCCTACAACAATATCGGCATCGTAAACGAAGCGCTGGAAGAGTATGAAGAGGCGATCCGGAATTATGAAAAGGCGGTAGCTCTGGCCAGGGAATCGGAGGACAAACAAGGTATGGGCAATGCTTATAACAACATCGGCATCGTCTTGAAAAAACAAGGAAAATACGAAGAGGCCCTAAAGAATTATGTGCTCGCGCTGGAGTTCCGGAAAGAAGTAGGCTATCCGAAAGGCATCTTTGAATCCTATAACAACATCGGGATTATTTATTACACCCTCGGAAATTATGAGGAAGCCTTAAAGAACCATGAGCTCTCCCTGGCTATTTCCACCAAAGCCAATTATGAGCTGGGCATGGCCAATTCGCGGTTGAATACAGCCATTGTATACCTCAAGCAAAAACAATTCGCGAAAGCAGAGCCGCTTCTCAAACATGCGCTGGCCTATTACCAGGGCATTCATTACAAGCAAAACATCGTGGAGGCTTATGAAGCGCTCACAGCCTTGTACAACGACCAGGGAGACTACAAACAGGCGATGCATTATTTACGCTTGTATGTTGCGCAGAAGGATAGCCTGATAAACGACAACAGTAAAAAAGAGCTCCTGCAGGCGGCCATGAAGTACGAGTACGAAAAGAAAGAGGCGGTGGCGAAAGTGGAACAGGAAAAGAAGGAGGCCATCCAGAATGAAGAGCTCGAGAAAAGGGCCACGCAGGCCAAGCTCTACATTGCCCTCTGCATCCTGATCCTGATTGTGTTTGCGACTGTCTTCCTGCAAATGCGCAACAAACGCAACACCGAAAAGCTCCGCCTGGAAAACAGCCTCATCGACCTTGAGCAAAAAGCCCTGCGCCTGCAGATGAACCCGCATTTTATTTTCAATGCCCTCAATTCGATCCAGGGTTTCATTACGGAAAACAACCAATCCTCGGCGCGCAAATACCTCAGCAAATTTGCCAGGCTCATGCGCCTCATCATGGAGAACTCGGCGAAGAAAACGGTGTCGCTGCAAAACGAGATCGATGTGCTGAATGATTATTTAGAGCTGACCCGGCTGCGCTTCCCGGAAAAATTCAGCTTCCGGATCGATGTGGATGAGCAGATTGATGCGGAGGCTTGCGAGATCCCGCCGATGCTGCTCCAGCCTTTTGTAGAGAATGCCGTGCTGCATGGCCTGGCCGCCAAAGCGTCGGACGGGCATATCAGCATAAGCTTCCACAAAAAGCAGGAAATGATTGCCTGTATGATTGAGGACAACGGCGTAGGCCGGAAGCTGGCGATGGAGAAGAAACTGCATTCGCATAAATCCACCGGCATGTTGGTGACAGAAGAGCGCTTAAAGGCTTTTGGAGAGCAAAACGCCGTGAAAACGAGCTTACAGATCATCGATTTATTTGATAACTTTGGGAATGCCTGCGGAACACGCGTCATTCTCGACATTCCCATGCAGCTTAACTGGACATAACCCATGCGGGCCATACTCATAGACGACGAACAGAGCGCCCGAAACAGCCTCAAAGCCGATATCCGGGACTATTGCCCGGAGATTGTGATCGTGGGCGAGGCTGATGGCGTACGGCAAGGCATCGCAAGCATCCGGGAGCTGAAGCCCGAGCTCGTCTTCCTGGATGTGGAAATGGGCGACGGCACAGGCTTCGACCTGCTGGAACAACTGGCTCCGGTCTCTTTCCAGGTGATCTTCACCACCGCGCATGATACGCATGCAGTGAAAGCTTTTAAATACAGCGCGGTGGATTACCTGCTGAAGCCGGTGGATGCCGACGAGCTGGTGGCCGCCGTGAAAAAACTGGATAAGCTGGCAGACCAACAGCTGCTGCAGGCCAGCCTCAAAGCCTTGCTGGAGAATACAAAGCACAGCTCCAAAGAGCTCCGTAAGATCGTCATCAACAGCAGCGAGGGCCATTATGTGCTCAACATCGGGGAGATCATCCGCTTTGAGGCGGAGCGCAACTATACGAAAGTGATCCTGGAAACGGAAAAGCCCCTGCTGGTAGCCAAAACCCTCAAGCATTTCGAGGACCTGCTGCAAGGCCAGAAATTTGAGCGCATCCACCAGTCGCACCTCATCAACGTGCAGCATATCCGCAAATACATTCCGCGCGACGGGGGTTATGTGGTGCTTTCCAACGGCGACAATGTGCCCGTGGCCCAACGCAAAAAAACGGAATTGCTGGCCCTGCTGGAATCTTTATAGCTTCAAGGGATCAGATGATCCTATCGGCTGATAAGCCGACCCTATCGCTTATCCTTTTTCTCAGAAACGGTGGCTTTGGTCTTATACCTTTGTCGGGTAAATCTATTTGTAATCATCTTTAATCAACACATCATGAAACTCATTAATGCATTCGTACTGGCCGGGATCATTTTATTCAGCGCCTGCAAAAAGAAAGACGACAGCCCCGAGCCGGAAGAGGAGCAGCCGACCACAACAACCAAATCGGCCAGCTTTAAAATCGGAAGCACGGCTTATACCTCAACCAATCCAGGCCTTGCTATCTTTGATAACAACGGCACCATCAACAACTACCTGACGCTTACTGCCAACGATGGATCCAAAATAGAATTCGGCTTCCAGGGCACTTCACCGGCTACTTACCAGCTACAATCCTACAGCAATGCCTATTACAAGAATGCGGCCGGCAAACAATATAACTCGGTAAGAGGTCAGCTGATCATCACAAACTACACCTCTTCGTCGTCTACCGTATCGAAAAAGGCAACGGGCACGTTCAGCTTCTGGGCCAAGGCCATCGTTTCTCCTTACGATTCCTTACAGATCACAGACGGTGTTATTACAAACGCCTCAAATTAACAGCAGTTTCAATTCATCGTCTTATCTGACATTAGCAAACGACTGCTGTTAAGCCCACTATTGCCTTCCTGCGGAGGTGGTAGTGGGTTAGGTGTTTCCGGGAGTTTTCTTATTTCCTAAATAAAAAAGCAGATGATATTTCACGAAAGCGGCATCAGCGGTATCACCAAGTAATCCCTGTTCTTTGTAACCGGGAATAGTATAACCGAGAACACTCTAAACGAAGAAAGTCCTACAACCAGGTAGGACTTTTTTCGTGGGCAATACCGGGTTCGAACCAGTGACCTCTGCCTTGTCGAGGCAGCGCTCTAAACCAACTGAGCTAATTGCCCTTCAATAAAAAAGCCCTCACTAGGTGAAGGCTTTTCGTGGGAGTTGAGGGGTTCGAACCCCCGACCCTCTGCTTGTAAGGCAGATGCTCTGAACCAGCTGAGCTAAACTCCCGATTTGGGATTGCAAATATAAAGGCTTTTTTGAAACCTGCAAAAAATAATTGCATTTTTTTTAAAAACTAAATCCCAGGTTGAGTCCATAGAAGAAATTCTGCTCCTGGGGGCCGTCATTATCGTTGAAACCACGCTCATAAATGAAGTAGGCATCGAGGCTGAGCTTCTCGGTGAGCAGGTACTCATAGCCCAGGTACACGCGGTTGCGGGCAAAATAGCGCTCTTTCTTGCCTACGACCTGCCATAGCAATTCCTCCTTGATGTAAGGCTCGGAGCGGCGGTTGAGCTTGTAGGAAAAGGTATATCGGTTACGGATCACACCGGCCAGCTTTTCGTCCAACAGTTGAGAGTTCATCAGGGAGTTGGTGGTGGTCTGGTAGGCCACCCGGTCGGAAAAGCTCAGGCGGCGGGTG
>CALRIU020000006.1:0-265521 GCA_943362175.1 Hydrocarboniphaga daqingensis
TTTAAAATAATGAAGCAAGCGTTAAGGCTCTTTTATAATAGCTCCTGGCGCCTGAGCTCTCAAGCTGGCTGTCCTCTTTACCTCGCAATAAACGATCGGAAATTTTAAAAATCGGTGCTGAGCGACAGGTAAGTCATTCCTTTCTGAACCTTCTTATCATCAACCCCCCAGGCAAAATCCACGCGGATAAAATAGCCCAGCAGGCGGGAACGTAATCCAAAGCCATAACCGCCTACAAGCGGCTCCTTCTGGTTATAGATCGTGATCGTCACCGGGTTTCCGGGATATACGTTTTTATTGAGCACGTTTTCGTCGCTGTATGGGTTAGAGCCGTACCAGGCCATTCCCAGATCACCGAAGCCGATGATCTGGAAGTTCTGAATAAAGTCGGAACGGATCGGGCGGTTCAGCAGGTATTTGAAGATCGGGAACCTCAGCTCGCTGTTCAGCACCACAAAATTATTTCCGTTACGGATGTTCTGCGTAAAGCCGCGCATATTGGTAGCGAGCGTCTGAAACTGGTATTGCTCGGGCTTCACGATATTGATGTCCTGGTTGAACTTAGGATTGATCCAGTTGTCGACACCACCCATATAATAGATCAGGCGGTCGGTACCGAGAGAGGTAGCTCCTGCCAGGCGGTTGGCCCAGATAAAATCGCGGTGGATCTTGCGGTAATCCCTGAAATCAAAACCGGCCGTGATCAGGTCGTGTTGTTGCTCTTTAATCAATCTCCAGTACTCGCCCCATAATTTGAAACGCGTTCCGTTGTAGAGGTTCAGTCCACGCTTGCGGGTATTATCAAAAATGAATTCCACTTTCGCGCCGCCGTAGTTATCATACACATTGCTCTTCGCCAGGCTCACATCGCCGATGGAGGCAAAGACCGTGCGGTCGTTACGGTACATCAGGGACGCTTTGACCGCCGCCACTTCATTGAAAGGGATTTTCCAGCTGTAGCGGGCATCGTGCGTCTGTATCTTCGTAACACCCGACCCTGAATTCACTTTCAGGAAAGACTGGCGGTGCAATACCAATTGCTTATCAATGAGCTTGGTCCTGTTCTCCCAGCTCAGCAAATACTCATTGTCCAGCGATCCGGCGATCCGGAAACCGGCCACAATACGCTTGTCTTCAAAGAGGTCGCTCAGACCTATCTTCACCAGGACGTTCAGGCCCGGGTTCAGGTAAACAGGCGAGCTGCCACCCGCAAAGCGCTGGTACGTTGTTCCCAGGAAGGAGTTGTCGAGCTGCGTGACCACCTGGTCGGTTCTGAAATTGGTGTAATAGTTTTGCTGGATGGGAAAGCGCAATTCATCGGAGCTCTGCACCGGCGCATTCTGCGGGTCATTTGTTGCCTGTCCGTTTTGTGGTGGCGTTGACCTGGTTTCTTTCACAGGATCTCGTTTGGCGTCTTTTCCTGTAATCGTGTAATTCTCAAAATCGATCCCGGTTTGTATCCTCGTGGCCGTATCCATTTTTTGAGGCAAAGCCTTTTCTTCCCGCACCGGGTTGGAGATCTTCATGTTATCCGGGTCGGACATCATACTCGTGGGTCCCGACCGGAAATGCGTGGGATGCAAAACAGCCGGTGTGATTTGGTTATAGGGCACCAGCGATTTCACCAGCAGCTTTTCCTTTTTATTCATCACCACAATCTCTGCATAGCTGTTGAACTTGCTGTTGATGTGCTGCTCACGGATGTTGTGCTCGTAATTGGTAATAGGCTTCGAATTATAGAAATAGCGGTAATGCTCAACTGTATCCACAAACGAAATAGAGCTGTCGAGCACGCCGATGTAACGGTTGTAAATTCCATTGGCATCGCTCAGGAAAGAGATCACGCCCTTGCCATATTCCTGCGGCATAATTTCGTTGACCTTAGGCGTATTGGTCACCCGGTAAAGCAAGTTTGACTTGCTGACGTTATTGTAAAAGAAGACATCGCTGTTGCGGGAAAATTTCAGGTACAATTTATTATCCTCGTTTGATTTGATGGTATCGTGTGTCCGGTTGGACTCAAATAAAATGCCTTTGGAATTATCCACGAACACCGGGTTGTTATCATCCCAGGAGTCGTTGGTAATCTGTTCTACGCCGCCCGTGTTGAGCGTAAAGATGAAGATATCCGATTGTCCTTTTCCTTTCTTCACCGCGCTCATCACAATGCGCTTCCCGTCGTGCGAGAAAGAATAGCTGTTCACTTTTTCAAAACCCGTGATGTTGCGCTTTACCTTTTCTTTGGTATCCGAATCGTAGGTATGCAGCTTCAGAATGTTCTTGCGCTCATAAATCATCGATACCACGCTGTTGTTGGGATGCCATCCCAGCAAAGGATAGCTGTTGTCTTCCAGGCGCTCCAATTTAGGATTGAGCTTCAATAAACGTTTTTTCTTTTTTTCGCCGATGGTGTTGAGCCATACTTTGTACTGACCGGCCTCGCTGGTGGCATACATCACTTTTTGTCCGTCAGGGCTTACTTTCAGCTGGTAATAATGCCTTGTTTTTTTCTGTTTCTTCACCACCGATTCGCCCACAGGATCGCGGCGCGTGCTGTCCTTGTAATCGAAATAGCGCTTGGCATATACATTGGTGAAATCGTTGGTCATGTTCTGTACCGAGGTTCCGAGCACATACAGGAACGCGTTGTTGGGGTTACGCGTCACCTTGGTCATGTACAGGAGGTTCGGAATCAGCGCCTCTCCGTAGGTTTCTGCAATATAGTACCACATGGCATGCCCGGCCGCTGTGGCCTCCTTGCCGGTAAGCTGGTTGAATTTATAGAAGCGGTCGTTTTTGATCGCGTCCATCACCTGGTTGTCCACGTCGGCATTCCAGCCTTCCGATAAATAGGCAATGAGGCCGTTCTTGAACCAATCGGGCAAAGTCAGTAAGGTCGAGTTCCGCACGATATCGCGGGTGCGGCCGCCGTACATCATCTGGTCGATCATCAGCTCGGCAAGCGCCGCGCGGATCTGGCGGTCCATATCGGCGTGCGAGCCGTTGAAATACACAAAGATCTTATCTCCGATGATGCGGGTCACACCACCGATATTTCCTGTTTCTTCCGTCGACAGGCCAATGTTGCTTTGCTTGAAATCATTCTGGTTATTGTAAACGATGACATCGATCTTATCATCCATCTGGAAATCCAGGCGCTTCTCCATCACAGGAAGCTGGCGGTTAACAGACACCGACACATAGCGCGCAATATCCTGTCCGCCTTCGTACAGGTAAACCCTGTAGCGGTCGAAATCGAAGTAGGTCCAGTTGAAGGTTTGATACTGAATGCGGTTTTTACCAAATTCCAATTGAGAACCGTAATAAAATTGTGCCTGTGCCAGCTTGACGCAAACGACCAATATGACTAAGTAAAGAAACCGCTTCATTAAATTATGGGTAATAAGCCTTAAATTTAGCAAAAATTTATTTAGAAAGCCATGATCCATCTGCACTCTTTTACCTTTGGCCCTTTCCAGGAAAACACCTATTTGCTTTGGGATGAAACCCTTGAATGCCTGATCATTGATCCGGGTAACAGCACGGCTTCCGAACACAAGGTGCTCAGCGACTTTATTTCAGAAAAAAAGTTAAAACCGGTCCGCCTGATCCTGACCCACGCCCACATCGACCACATCAATGGTAATAAGTACGTACACGATACCTACGGCCTGCTGCCGGAAGTACACCGCGACGACCTCTTTTTAATTGAGCGGCATGAGGCTACCGGCGCCATGTATGGTCTTCCGGTTGATCCGAGCCCGATGCCCGGAGCGTTTATTGCGGAAGGCGATGTCATCACATTCGGAAATTCGAAGCTCGATGTGATCCATACACCGGGGCATGCTCCCGGCCATGTGACCTTTTACAACAAAGACCAGGGCTTTATGATCAGCGGCGATGTACTGTTTTACGGCAGCATTGGCCGTACCGATCTGCCCATGGGCCATTTCGATACGCTGATCTCCTCTATCAAAACAAAATTATTTCCTTTGGGCGATGAGATGAAAGTGTACAGCGGCCACGGGCCCTCTACAACGATTGGCTTTGAGCGGATGAACAATCCGTTTTTAGTGTAACTTTCTTTTTCAGGAATAGCAGAAAGGCATTTAAACGCGAAGTGCGCGAAGAAGACGCAGAGAGCAGGAGAGCATTCACCACTGAGGCGCAGAGAAGAGAGAGATTAATCCGGAATTTTCAGGTACTTCGACATCACGACGCGTCGTGACAGTAGAACTATAAGCCATCGTTAAGGATGTATAAGAAACCTAATGCTCAGAGCTTCATCCACCGTTTATCCGTTACGATCTCCGCGTTTTTCCCTTTGCACCTTCGCGGTTAAAAAAATCACAACAGACTAACTATCAATCATTTAAATTTAAATTTTAACGAAAAAAATCTGCATTTCGGGCTTTATTTCACGCCATTGTGTAACCTCATCCTGTTATAGTCTTTTGAAAAGGCACTAAGGCTTTTTTGCAATCACTATGAGATTACTTTCTACGACTAAACTACTCATCTGCCTGCTTGCGGTTCTTGCATCGGAGCTCAAAGCGCAGGACCCGCAGTTTACACAGTTTTATGCCAATCCATTGTACCTGAATCCTGCTTTTGCCGGCAATATCCGTTGCCCGAGGATCTGCCTGAATTACAGGAACCAATGGCCTAACCTGTCTGGGACCTATATTACCTATAGTGCCTCTTACGATCAGCATGTGGATGCTCTCAACGGTGGACTGGGCTTTATCGTGACACAGGATAACCAGGCGCGTGGCACCCTGAACACCACGCAGGCCAGCCTGATCTATTCCTACCTTCTGACACCCAGCCGGTCTTTCTCCCTCAAATTCGGCTTACAGGCGGGCTTCTTTCAAAAATCGCTCGATCGCAATAAGCTGAACTTCGGAGATATGATCGATTCGAAACGCGGCTTTGTGTGGAATACCAACGAGCAGGTTCCTTCGCAAACCAAGACCAACCTCGATTTTTCGGCCGGGGTATTGGGCTACAGCAAGCGCTATTTTTTCGGAGCTGCCGTGCATCACCTCACTCAACCCGAAGAAGGGCTCCAGGGAAATTCAAAGCTGCCCCTGAAAATTACCGGGCATGCCGGCGCTATGATCCCACTCGAAAAAGGAAGCGAGTCTTTCATCTCACCTAATATCTTATTCCAGCAGCAGCAAAATTTCACGCAGCTGAATCTCGGTATCTATGTGATCCGCGGCATGTTCGTAGGCGGGCTCTGGTACAGGAACTCGGATGCCGTGATCGTATTGCTGGGCCTGCAAACCGACCACATGAAAATCGGCTACAGCTATGACGTAACGGTATCTAAATTGTCGAGCAATACCGCCGGCTCACACGAAGTATCCCTGCAGTTTAATTTTGCCTGCAAAAAGAAAAAACCAAAATACAGACTGATGAGCTGTCCGAGCTTTTAAAAAAAACAGGGCTTCCTTACCTGAAATTGCTTACATTTATTAGTCTTCATACCACTCCTCCTTTGCATGAACGATTTAATAAAGGACATACGAAAAAAAGATAAACAGGCGCTGACCCTTCTGTATAACCGCTATGGAAAAAAATTCTACGGTTATGCGGTGAGCCGCTGGAATGTGAGTGAAGATGATGCCTGGGAGCTGATTTATAAAACATTGTATAAGATCATTGAGGTGATTGATAAGTACAGCTTTGAAACGGAGGAAAAATTCAATGGTTTCATTTTCCAGGTCTTTATCAACAACCTGAGAAACCATTATAACGCCACCAAAAACAAAAGCATTGAAACCATAGGCCTGGAGGAAAAGCACGGCAGCGTTGAGGAAAGGGAAAACGATGAGCAAAAAACGGAAAGCCCTTATATGAAATGCCTGAAGAAAGCGATGGGGCAGCTGGAAGACTGGAAACGGATTTTACTGCTGATGAAGGCGCAGAATTTTTCGTATGCCGAGATTGCACAGTACGTCAACAAACCCGATGATCAGCTGAAAGTGTATTACCTGCGGGCCAAACAGGTATTGACCGATAAAATAAACCAATGCCTGGAAAACAGTTAAGATGTCAGACAACAAACCCATAAACGAACAGGACCTGGATGCCCTGCTCCGGGATCTTTTCCTGGAGGAGAACAGCGGGTCGCAACACCGGCAGGATGCTAATTTTGTATTGGCGCAGGAATACGGCGTTGAGATGGATCCTTCCAAAGAACAGGAGATGGTATCGCGCCTGCAACAAAAGCCCCGTGGCTTTGGCCATACAGGCTTGTTCCTCAGTGTGGCTGCTGCTGCCCTTGTCTCCATCCTGGGCATTTACTTTTTTTCCACCTATGCCACGCCTTCTAAAACACCACCTGCCACACAGGCAGAAAACACAACGGCTTCGGGCGATGCGGCCTCATCCACCACGTCGGCCCCGGAAGGCTTAAACCCCGATGGTACAAACCTCTCTATGAAGGTAGCGGATACCTTCGACCGGCCCACTAACACGGCTCTCTCCGCCGCGATCGAAGATAGCCTCCGGGTGAAGCAAACACCGGCAAAACAAAAAGATGTAGCCATCATTAAAATAGAAAAAGCGGAAAAGCGCGTGCCTGTTCTTACCGAAAAAGACCGGCTTAAATACAAAGGCATCAAGCACCAGATGATCGCCTCGCTGGTGAAGCTGAACAAAAGCCTGTACACGAAAATCCCTGCTTACAAAACCGTGCATGCCGGCGAATCGGTGATCCTGGATGGCTTTGCGATCCGGAATGTGGGCATCACCAACCTCGAATACAAGGCTTTCCTCGCTGATCTGCTGGCAAGGAACAGGAACGAAGATTACCTGATCTGTGAGGTACATACCGAAAACTGGACGAAACACGGATGCCATAAGCTGGCGAGTGAGTATTTCCAGGAAAAAACCTATAACGATTTTCCGGTGGTAAACATCAGCTACGAAGCTGCCAAACTATTCTGCAGATGGCTGGAAGAAGAAACCGGCGATTACATCCGGCAGAATAACCTGAAATTAAAATCGCTGCGCATCAGGCTGCCCTATGATGAGGAATGGGTGTTCTCTGCCCGCGAAGGCTACGCGAAGATTGCTTTTGAAAAAGGCTATAATACCATTTACGATGAGTCGGCAGGGCTGGTGAACCGGGCCTTTACCAACCGCGTGGAGCTGGTAAAAAAACATGCCGAACGTGTGGATACCTTATATGGCTATTACGCCACCAACCGCTATGGCTGGGCGGAGAAAGACATGACCGACTTTTTTGCGACCGGCTTAAATGTTTACAGCTGGGAACCTGCCGATACCATCCTCGCCGAACGTATGAAAGTGCTGGGCAAGTTCGGGCACGTGTCGGAGATGGTTCCGCAAAAGAACAACAACAAATTGTGGCTGTCGGGCCTGAGCTGGAAGAACAAGGAAGAATACCAGAAGCTGGAACAGGAATTTAAAAGCAACGCTTCTTCTCCTTTTGTGGGCTTCCGCATCATTGTCATCAACCCGAATGATCCGGAGTACAAGAATCCTTTCTGGTAAGGCTTAACCGAAAAATGGCTTAACTGCAAAGGCGCAGAGAAAGAACACGCAAAGGGCGCGGGGATTTATTCAATTAATCTTTATGACAAACGTGCTCTGCGCTCTTTGCGCCTACTCTGTGTCCTCTGCGGTTAAATAACCAAATTTTCACAAAGGCCCTAAAAATAATTTTTGAATAGGTAAATTAGCTGCTCCAAAACTCTGCGGTCTTTGCGCTCAACTTTGCGTCCTCTGCGGTTAAATTTAACACAGCTATGCCTAATTCCCTACAACACGAAAGCAGCCCTTACCTCTTACAGCATGCCAACAATCCCGTCAACTGGTACGCCTGGAACGACGAGACCTTAGCCCTGGCCAAAAAAGAAAACAAGCTCATCCTGGTGAGCATTGGCTACAGCGCCTGTCACTGGTGCCACGTGATGGAGCATGAAAGCTTCGAAGACGCCGCTGTGGCTGAGATCATGAACCGCGATTTCATCAACATCAAAGTGGACCGCGAGGAGCGCCCCGACATCGACATGGTGTACATGGGGGCTGTGCAAATCATGACGGGGCAAGGCGGCTGGCCGCTCAACTGCTTTGCGCTGCCCGACGGAAGGCCCATTTATGGCGGTACTTATTTCCCGAAACACCAATGGGTGAATGTGCTTCAAAACCTGGCGGCGCTCTTCAAAGAGAATCCGGATAAGGCTTATGAATATGCCGGAAATCTTGTCAATGGCCTGGAGCAGCTGGAAATCCCGAAAGCGCAGACCGAAGAGGTTTTTGACCGCTCTACGCTGCAACGCTCCGTACAAAAATGGAAACAGGCCTTTGACCCGGAACATGGCGGCCCGAACCGCGCGCCGAAATTTCCCTTGCCGAACAATTATTTATTCCTGCTGAACTACAGCAACTATGAGCATGATCCCGCGATAAAAAAACACCTGGATCTTACCCTGGCCAAAATGGCCCGTGGCGGCATTTACGATCAGCTGGGCGGTGGCTTTGCCCGCTACAGTACCGATGTGTATTGGAAAGTCCCGCATTTCGAAAAAATGCTTTACGACAATGCGCAGCTGGTAAGCCTGTATTCACAAGCCTATAAACAGTCGCCGCAGGAGCTTTATAAGCAAACGGTTTACGAAACCATTGCCTTTGTGGAGCGGGAACTGAGCAGCCCGGAATGGGGCTTCTATTCGGCGCTTGATGCCGACAGCGAAGGGATGGAAGGCAAATACTACATCTGGGAAAAAGAAGAGCTGGAAAACCTGCTGGGGGAGGATTTCGGACTGTTCGCGGATTATTACCAGGTGAATGAAACCGGCTATTGGGAAGACGGCTCCTATGTGCTGATGCGCCATGCCGATGACGCTTCCATTGCCCTGAAACATCACCTCAGTGTGGAGGAGCTCCGCACAAAGATCGATGCTGCGAAAAAAACATTGTTGCAGGTTCGCGAACGGCGCGTAAGGCCGGGTCTCGACCATAAGATCCTCGCTTCCTGGAATGGCCTGATGTGTAAGGCCCTGGGAGAGGCGTACCTGGTGTTTGGGGAGGAAGCTTTCAAAACACTGGCGTTGAAAAATGCGCAGTATCTAAAGCAAGAGTATTGCCTGGAAGGAGGCAAGCTGCTCCGCGTGAAAAACAAGAACACCGTGATCTCGGGTTTCCTCGATGATTACGCCTTTACCGCCGATGCCTTTATGATGATGTATGTGATCACGGCAGAAGAAAGCTGGCTGCTGCAGGCCAGGAGCCTCTGTGATTATGCCCTCACCGCTTTCTATTCCGAAAAAGACCGCACCTTTTTTTATACTGATGCCACGGAAGAAAAGCTCATCGTGAGAAAAGCAGAATGGAGCGACAATGTGATCCCTTCTTCCGGCTCGCAGATGGCGCTTAACCTCCGCAAATTATCGGTGTACTTTGAGGAGAGCCATTACCTCACTATCGCCGAAACCCTTCTGAGAAGCGTATTGGCAGAAATCGAGCAGTACGGTCCGGGATACAGCAACTGGGGCATCCTGCTCCTGGAGTTGTTGCAGGCACCGACAGAGCTGGTCATTGTTGGTAAAAATGTTAATGAAAATTTACTGGCCCTTTATAAACACACATCCCCAAATGTGATCTTTGCTTTAAGCGACAAACCATCAGATCTCCCGTTGGTAAGGAACAGGTATGTACATGAATCCACCCTTATTTATGTATGCAAAAACCATAGCTGTTTGCTACCGACGCCGTCTGTTGAGGAAGCGCTCAGGCAACTTGAGGACCATTAGCAATATACCATCAATACTCTGCAGAACACTGCTGTTCTGCCTCCTTCTATGCAAAGCGCTTCCGGTGTTCCCGCAAGCCCTGGCCCCAGCGGCCGAATCGGCGTTCGAGCCGCAGCTTCCTTTTAACACCAGCTACATCAAAGGCCGGAAGATCAAATCGATCACCTTCGACATCCTTGATAAAAAAGATTTCCAGGTAGCCGAAGACAAGGGATTGCTGAACTATTACGAGTTCAACGCACAGGGATTACTGGCCAGGTATTACTACACCTCCATCATCAAAGTCATTGAGAAAGAATACCACCACGATGCCGTTTACCGGAAACGCCGGAAGATCAGCAATGCCTACACCTATACAAAAAACGAATACGTCTACGATACGGTTTCCACCACTTATTTTTACGACAACCTCGACCTGCTGAAGCTGAAACGCTACAACGACGGAACATACTACGAAAGCAAGTATTACTCCTATTCTCCCGCCAACCGGCCTACCAGCGAGATGCGCTTCAAGGAAACCAACACCTCGACAAACAAGTCGGAGTTTAAGCTGGGCTCACAAACCATGCTGAGCGAGGAAACATTTGAGTACATGGTCACAGGAAAGAACCAGTACAAAAAGATCTGCAAGAATGATGAAGGGAGGATCTATAAAGAAATCATCTACAACTATAACGATGCGCAGCAGCTCACCGGCATCAATGAGCAATACACGGCTACGTGGATCTCTCAAACCAGTGAATTTACCTATAATGCCAAAGGCCAGCTAACCTCGGCCGTGTACAAAAGCAACAGCAACGGGGAAATGGAGCTAAGCCGCAGCTATGAATATGACAGCAACGACTGCCTGCTGACGGAAAAGCAATTTAAGAACGGCGTTCTGCTCAAAGAGATCAGCTACGTGACAGGGGCCGACAAAACCCTGCATTCCTACATTATCCGCGATCCCAATGGCAAAAGCATGCGTATTGTGAAGCTGATGTACCAGTATTATTAGGCAATTTACTGAATCTCAGCATTTAGCTTGCTTGTTGATAAATAATTACTTATATTTGTGTGCTTCTTATGAAGGTTGTATCACAATCTGGTTTGTAACCCTTAATTGCAATTCAAAAAATTTTACAATTTCGTAGCAGTGGGCTTCTGTACATGCCTGAGAAATCGGCGCGTGTGTATAAGCTGACAAAGAAGCGAGTTAAATTATTAAAAACCCTGCCCAATGCAGGAAAAACAAAACACCATGAACAAAGGAACAGTAAAATTTTTCAATGAAACCAAAGGTTTCGGATTTATTAAAGACGAGAACGGACAAGAAATATTCGTGCACGTTACAGGATTAAAAGAAGAGATCCGTGAAAACGACGAAGTTGTTTACGACGTGCAAGATGGCAAAAAAGGCCTGAACGCGGTTAATGTGAGCTTAGCTTAATCATTCGCATCACAAAACAAAAAAGCAGGCTAAAAAGTCTGCTTTTTTTATGCCCGAATGATCCGTTTGGAATAATTTCAAAAAATTAAGAGGTAGCACCTGAAAAGCGCCAAAGCCTTCATGTTCCCGGCGCATATTGCCACAGGCGCTAACCGTTAGCCGCCTGCGCTTTGAAGTATTCATAAACCAGCGCAGCTTTCGAATTGCCCACAATGGCGGCCAGTTCTGCTAACGTAGCCTCTTTGATATTTTTAACGGATTTCAATTCCGTCAATAGTTTTTGCGCGGTTTTTTCGCTGATGCCTTTTATTTCGGAAAGCTCGGTTTTAAAGGTTTCCCGGCTCCGCTTATTGCGGTGGTGCGTAATCCCGAAGCGGTGGGCCTCATCGCGGATGTGCTGAATGATCTTCAGGGTTTCCGAGCGCTTATCGAGGTACATCGGCACAGGATCGCCGGGGAAATAGATCTCTTCCAGGCGCTTGGCGATGCCGATCACCGTCACTTTCCCCATCAATCCTAATTTTTCAAGGCTCATCACGGCCGCACCCAGCTGTCCTTTGCCACCGTCGATCACGATGAGCTGCGGCATCGGCTGGGCTTCGTCGATCACGCGTTTGTAACGCCTCCAGATCACTTCCTCCATGGTGGCGAAGTCGTCCGGGCCTACCACCGTTTTGACATTAAAATGGCGGTATTCCTTTTTAGCGGGCTTGCCATCGATGAACACCGGCATGGCGCTCACGGCATATTCGCCCTGGATGTTGGAGTTATCAAAGCCTTCAATGCGCCGCGGCTCTTCCTTCATCCTCAGGTCCTTCATCATCTGCTGCATGATACGGTCGGTGTGCCGTTCCGGATCGATGATGGCCAGCTGCTTTTCGCGCTCTTTCTTATAGGCTTCCGCATTGCGGTAACACAGGTCGAGCAGATGCTTTTTATCCCCGATCTTCGGCACCACATATTTGGCGTTCTCAAAAGACAGCTCCGGCTCAAAAGGCACGAAGATCTCCCTGCTCAGGGATGAGTAGCGTGTCCGGATCTCATTGATCGCAAACACCAGCATCTCCTCATCACTTTCATCCAGCTTCTTCTTCAACTCCAGGATCTGCGACTGCACAATGGTGCCGTTCATCACCTTGAAATAATTCACATAAGCCGTTTTCTCATCGCTGAGGATCGAGAAGACATCGGTATCGGTAATCGAAGGATGCACGATCGTGGACTTACTCTGGTATTTCTCGAGAAGCTCGATTTTACGCTTGACAGCCGCGGCCAGCTCAAACTCGAACTTTTCAGCATGCGCCTGCATCATTTTTTTCAGGTCGCGGATGGCAAAATTAATATCACCTTTGATGATCTCACGGATATGCCGGATATCGTCATCGTATTCGTCCTTACTCTGCAAACCGATGCAGGGCGCCTTACAGCGGCCGATCTGGTATTCAAGGCAGGCCCTGAATTTTTTTTTGGTAATATTCTCTTCCGTGAGGTCGAGGGAGCAGGAGCGCGTCGGGAATAACTGCTTGATCAGATCAAGGAGAATGTGCATCGTCGTCACCGAAGGATAAGGCCCGAACAATTCCATCTCTTCCTTATTGGGCTGACGTGAATAATATACCCGGGGGAAGCGCTCTTTCCGGATCACGATCCAGGGATAGGTTTTGTCGTCGCGGAGGTCGACGTTGTATTTGGGATGCAGGTTCTTGATCAGGTTATTTTCCAGGATCAATGCATCCATCTCCGTATCCACTTTCACCGTTTTGATATCGGCAATCTTGCGTACCATCAGCCGCAGGCGGTGCGTATCATGCTCTTTGGAGAAATAGGAAAGCACCCGCTTCTTCAGGTTTTTGGCTTTGCCCACATAAAGCAAATTATTATCTTTATCATAATAACGGTAAACTCCGGGTGTTTCGGGAATCGTTTTTAAGATACTTTGAATATGTTCGGAGAAATTCTCTATCACCTTTGCAAAGGTAAAATTTTATACTCGTTTTTTCGTTAATTTATCCCATCTATACCGGTAAAACCATATTCATTTCCCCCCTTGACTGGGGCATGGGCCACGCCACACGCTGTGTACCGCTGATCAGGCGCCTGACGGCAGACAATACCGTGATCCTGGGAACAACGCCGGCGACAGAACCTGTTCTCAGGGAAGAGTTTCCGGAGCTGAAAATGATCGGCATCGAACCTTACCGGATCCGGTACAGCAAATCTTTGCCACTCCTGCTGAAGCTATTCAGCGATGCCCCGAGGATTGCAGCAGTAATCAAAAAGGAACAGGAGCAGCTGAAGGCCATTGTGAAGGAGCATGGCGTCGACCTCATCATCAGCGACAACCGTTTGGGTCTATACCACGGGCAAGTGGAAAGCATATACATGACACACCAGTTGAAAATCAAAGCCGGGATCTGGTCGGCAGCCGCCAACCGTATTCACCGCCACTACATGCAAAAATTCAGCAGGGTGTGGGTGCCCGATTTTGAAGACCGCGGACTGGCCCTGGCGGGTGAGCTTTCCGAAAATCCCGGTTTGAGTCACGTGGAATACATCGGTCCTCTGAGCAGGCTTGATGCGCAGGTAATACCAGGCGGGCATATCGACTACCTGGTCCTGTTGTCGGGGGTTGAGCCACAGCGTAGCCTGCTGGAAGACGCACTGCGCGGGGTATTCCGGCAGACCAAAAAAAAGGTGGTTCTCGTCAGAGGCAGCAACACAACAGCTACCAGCGCTTTCCCCGAACACATCCGCATCATTAACCTGGCGGATGCGGCCCTCGTAGCGCAACTGATTGCTGATGCGGAAACCATCGTTTGCCGCAGTGGCTACAGCAGCCTGATGGACCTGCACCACCTTAGGAAAAAGCAACTGGTGCTTATCCCGACACCGGGGCAACCAGAGCAGGAATACCTGGCCCGGCACTGGAACACCCGCTTCGGGGCAAAGGTGCTGGAACAGGCCCGGATTGTGAACTGGAAGCCCTGACCAATTCACAGGCAGGCTTTAATAACTCAGCGCCGGAAGGCGGCTTTTGTCTTTCCTTTCCTCCTAATTTAGATCGTGGCTGTTTTAAGAAAAATCGCTTTTTACCTATTCCTGGCGACATCGCTGGGAGTCGCTGTATGGGCCTATTTCCGGCTGCGGGAAAGCAAAGCCCCCGAAACATCCGTCAGGGAACATATTCCGGGCACGGCCTCCGCCGTGATAGAAACACGGCAAACCCATGACCTGGTACAACAGCTCACCCGCCAGAACCTGATCTGGAACTCCCTGCTCACGGAAGAGGTGTTCGCCAACGCGCAGAAAGGCATTCAGTACCTTGACTCCTTAACCCGTGCCTCGGAAGAAGTTTCCGCCATGCTCGAAGACAATCCCGTTTACTGGAGCTTCGTGAAAGAAGGCGCAAGACATGAGCACCTCATCCAATTTAAGCTGAAAGAACAAAAGGATGCCGAGCTCATGGAGCAATTTTTCAGCCGCGTATTTGCTACTAACCATTCCGTGTCTTCCTTTAAGGCTTATGATGTGAGCGTGAACGGAAAAGCATGGCTGGCGGCCTGCCTGAACGGTATCGTGTATTTCTGTTCAGACCTCAGCCTGCTGCAGAAAAGCACCAGCCTTCAAAAAAACGAATCACTGGCTCAAAACCCAACGTTCTTAAAGCTCCAGAAGCTGAACGGGCGGCAAAACACCCAGGTCTTTCTCAATCACCACCTGTCGGGCTTATTAAACAAACGCTTCTTCACCAACCAATCCCTGTTCAGCCTGGGGATAGAACTCAATAAGCTAAGCTGCACCGGTTATACCATTCCTGATAGCTCCACCTTTTTTTCGGCAATGACCGGACAAAAAGAAACGGAATTCCGCCAAATCGAAAAACTTCCGGATCATGTATCTTCCCTGATGGGCATTTCCATAAGCCGGGCCGCGCAATTCTTTAAAGACAATGAGGTTCTGCTCCCTCCTGCCCTGGCAGAAAAAAATGAAAAGGCCTGGCGAATAGTCAACGACAGCGCCTTATACAATATGAAGCAGGAAGTGTATGAAAATACAGGCGGCGGACTCATCCTGGGAAACTACTGGCTGGAAGAGCAGGCACAACAGCTCCTGCAGCTTGACATCCAGGATGAGGCAAAGGCAGAGCAATTCCTGAAAGTGATCAGCGATAGCCTTGTTAACGTGAATGAGCTCCGGGCATTTCATATCCGTGAAAATTACACGCACTTATTTTCTTTTTACAATGCCACATCCGGCATGCCCTATGGCTGCATCGTTTCGGGTGATCTGATCCTGGCGAGCAGCAAGACCATGCTGGATTATTATGCCGGCTGTATGAAGAACAGCAGCATCCTCGGTAAGAACACGGCTTTCATGACCTACGCCAATGACAACCTCTTTGAGCCGTCGCAGTATGTGTACTACGAGGATTACGACCTCATGAAGCACAGCAGCTTTCAGAGGCTCATTAACTCCTTAGAACTGAATACGGGCGACGACGTGCTCTCGCAGCTCTCTTTGAGCATGAAAGCTTACAACGGCGCCTTGCAGATGCGCCTCCACGCCACACACAAGCAGGAACAAGCTTCCAGTGAATTGAGCAAGGATGTGCTCTGGTCCTACTCCGCCGACTCTTTGGTGGCTTCCCCGGTTTTTGTATTCACCAATCACCTCACCCAGGAGCATGAGCTTTGCTTCCAGGATCAAACGAATAAGCTTTACCTGATCAGCTCCACAGGAAAAGCCTTATGGAAAAAAGAGATCCATGAAGCGTTGAGATCCGGCATATACACCGTGGATATTTTCAAGAACGGAAAGTTACAAATGCTTTTCAATACGGATAACTATCTGCACCTGATAGACCGGAACGGAAATTATGTGCAGGGCTACCCGGTGAAGCTGCCGCAGAGAGCCACCTCACCGATCACCGTGCTGGATTACGACAAAACAAAAGACTACCGCATTTTTATTGCCTGCGCCGATAAAAAAATCTACAACTACTCGCTGTACGGAATAAAAACGGAAGGCTACACACCTCTGAGAACCGACAACGTGGTCAGGCTTCCTGTGTATTATGCAAAGGTGGGCGCCAGCGATTACCTCATCACCGTGGATGAAGGAGGCAGGCTGTACGCGTTCAGCCGCAAAGGCGAGGGACGCATCGACTTCAAAAACAAAGCAGTACAGAACCTCCAGGATCTGTACGTATGGACGGGCACTCACCTGGATAATACCAAGATCATTTATGTAGATGATAAAAATAATCTGCTCAATAAAATTTCCCTTTCGGATAAAAAAGAAGCCTTTAAGCTGGGCGACGAGCTTCACGGCTTCCGCGTAGCCTTCGACCTCCTGAACGATGACAAGCAAATGGATATGATCCTGTATGGTGATGGAGCCCTCCACGCTTACGACCTTTTCTCAGGTAAGCTGTTCGAGAGCTATAATGAACAGGCAGTGTACCGCGATGCCTTGTTTGCCTACACGGAAAACAGCCAGCAGATCATGGCCTTTGACCAGGCAGGCAAAAAGCTCGACCTCGTGGATCTGAGCGGCAAGCCTTTGTACAGCATCGGGAATGTCACCAATGTTCCTTTGGTGACTCAGCTCTATAAAGATGGGAAAACGTACCTGGTGACGGTCAGCGGATCGAGGCTAAACTGCAGGCGCTTGAATTAACCAGAGTATCATGCATTAATTCCATTTCAGGGTTCAGGCATATAAATAGATTGCTTACAGGCAAAACTATGACATGAACTATGCATTTGAATGGCAGCGCATTTTATTCAACGAGCTTCCTCCGCATTTCCTGATTGAAGTAGCCATACGCTCTACGGTGATGTTCCTGATTCTGCTGGTGGTTCTGAAACTGACCGGCAAACGTGGCATTAAGCAACTTTCGGTTTTCGAAACGGTGATCATCATTTCCCTGGGTTCGGCGGCAGGCGACCCGATGTTCTATGAGGATGTGGGCCTGGTGCCTGCCATCGGTGTCTTTTTGATGGTATTGATCCTGTATCGCCTGGTGACCTGGCTCACCGGCAAAATTCCCTGGTTTGAAAAGCTGATGGAAGGAAAAACCGAATGCCTGGTAGAAAACGGAAAATTCTCTCCCAATAAATTTGAAAGAGAAAGCTTATCGCAGGATGAATTCTTTACCGAGCTCCGCCTGAAAAGCATTGAGCACCTCGGGCAGGTAAAACAAGCCTACCTGGAAACAACGGGGGACGTAAGCGTTTTCTTCTATGAGAATGAACAGGTCAGATACGGACTCCCGATCAGGCCCGAATTATTTTGCAGGAAAACGGACACAATCCGGGAAGCCGGCATTTACAGCTGCTCCAGGTGTGGCGAAACCAAAGAGCAGCAGACGGGAAAACACAGCTGTCCTGTTTGCAATAATACACACTGGGTCTTATCCATCAATACGAAACGGATTGCTTAGCATCAAACGGCTACTAACGGCCGAAACGGTAATAATGCGCCAGTTCGTTTTGTTTCCCTTCCAGCAGATCCGTGACAATGTCCATGCCCTGCACCGAAAAGGTAATGCCGTTGCCGCCAAAACCCAAAACAAACAGAGCACCCGGAAACTCCGGCGATTCGCCGATGTAAGGAAGTCCGTCCTTCGTGGTGCCGAAGATCCCGGCCCAGGAAAAGTCCTCGATAAAAGAAATTCCGGGGACGACCTTTGCCAGCATTTTTTGCAGCTTTCGCGATTTGCGCTCTTTAATTTTATTCTGAAAAAATGTGTGACCGGTCAATGCATCTTCCCCTCCCACGAGGAAGCGGCCATCGCCGGTGCTACGCATATACAGATAGGGCGAGCCGGTATCCCATACGAGGGTCTTCTTTAATTTTTCGGGGATCACAATATCCTGCTCGCTTACGCAGGCATAGGTATAAAACACATCTGCCGTTTTTTCTTTCAGAAGCTCTGTCGCTTCATAGCCGGTGCAGTATACAACCTTCCGGCATGACACCGTAGCGCCGTTTTCTGTAACAATCCGGCAACCGCTTTCATCCTGTTTCGTTTCTTGAATAACCGTCTGATCATAGACCTTCATTCCCCTGGAAACATTGAGAGCGATCAGCTCATGCGCCAATCGGTAGGCATCCACGCTGGCCGCTGATTCCGAGAGAATGCCTCCGTAACAGGCGACACCATATTCATTCTTTATTTCCTTTGCATCAAGCCATCTTACACCCAATCCATGTTTACGACGCATCTCAAATTCGGGCTTCAGCCAGTCCAGGTGCTTTTTTTCACGGGCAATGTATAATGATTCTTTATACTCAAAACCACAGTCCAATTGGTATTTCCCGATGAGCCTGCCAAGCTGTTGGATGGCCTCAATCCCGGATTTATAACACAGCGCAGCCTGTTCTTCCCCGATCATCTCTGCCAGTTGATACAAAGGCACATCGATCTCGTATTGCAACATGCTGGTGGTCGCAGAGGTGCTGCCATTCGCAATGTCCCTCTTATCAAGCAACACCACGCTGTAACCTTTTTCTATGAGCGCATGGCTAATGAGCGCGCCGGTAATACCGCCTCCGATCACAGCCACATCGCAGGCTTCATGATGATTATGCAGGGAAGGATAGCTGTACAGAAGACCGTTGGTCAACAACCAGAAAGATTCATAAGTTCTGAGGCGCATAAGGCGGTGTTTATAGGAAACAGCCATTCCCTGCGAATTAGATGCCCACCGGGGAAGCGGTATGGCAAAGGCTTTGCGAATTTATGTTTTCAGAAAATGACAATGTGGGTAAAAAATTCCGCAGGCAAGCGGCATCATTAGCAATCACACCACGATGCTATTCTCAATCATCCGCATCATCCGCGTTCCATCCACAACGCCTAATATTCGAACTTACCGAACTCCGAGGCGATCGTCACCTTTTTTCCTTCGTATGCGTCTACACGGCCAATGATCTGCGCATCGATGTTGAACGATTTGGAAATGCTGATCACCTGCTGTGCATACTCTTCCGGGAGATAGATCTCAAGACGGTGCCCCATGTTAAACACTTTATACATCTCCTTGTAATCGGTATGGCTCTGCTCATGAATGAGCTTGAACAGCGGCGGGAGCGGAAACAGGTTATCCTTGATGATATGAACGTTTTCCACAAAGTGTAACACCTTTGTTTGCGCGCCACCACTGCAATGCACAATGCCGCTGATTTTTCCCGGCAACTGTGCCAGGATCTGCTTCACCACCGGCGCATAAGTCCTGGTTGGCGAAAGCACCAGCTTCCCGGCATCGATCTTCTCATGGATGGCCTTACCATCGATATCGGTATAGCTCACGTCTATTTTATCCGTAAGGCTCAGGTTTCCCGAATAGGTTACTTCTTCCGGCAGGGCGCCATCAAACGATTCAGGATACTTTGCCGCTACCGCTTTATTGAATACATCGTGCCTGGCGCTGGTAAGACCATTGCTGCCCATGCCGCCGTTGTATGCTGTTTCATAAGTTGCCTTACCGGATGAGGACAAGCCAACAATAACGTTTCCGGCCTTGATCGCATGATTGGAGATCACCTCCGAGAGCTTCATGCGGCATACCACCGTGCTGTCAACGATCAGTGTACGCACCAGGTCGCCCACATCAGCCGTTTCACCACCCGTGGAGCGGATATCGATGCCATTATCCCTGAGGTTTTGCAGAACCTCTTCCGTTCCATTGATGATAGCAGAAATCACTTCCCCGGGAATCAGGCCTTTGTTCCGGCCGATGGTAGAAGACAACAGGATATTGTTGGTAGCCCCTACGCAGATGAGATCATCAATGTTCATAATCACCGCATCCTGTGCAATGCCTTTCCACACGCTCAGGTCGCCGGTCTCTTTCCAGTACATGTATGCCAGCGAAGATTTGGTACCTGCCCCATCGGCGTGCATGATGATGCAATGCTCTTCGCTCCCCGTCAGGTGATCCGGAACGATCTTGCAGAATGCCTGTGGAAACAGGCCTTTATCAATAGTGGAAATCGCATTATGCACATCCTCTTTGGATGCAGAAACGCCGCGCAGGTTATACTTAAGATCTGACATTATATTTTGAGCTTACAAAACCCAAAGATAACGGAAAATGATGGAAACTTGAGACAATTTTAAACACAGAGGTTCGCAGAAACCAGGAATTATCTTCCGGAGCAATGACGCAGGCAGGAAATAAATGTAATGAACAGGATAAAACCGGACATCACGATGATACCGAATGCAACATATCTTGTCCATATAAGACCGAACACTTGCCTATAGGCTTTTTTCCCTCCGTAAAAAGGCCAGGCAATGAGTGCCACAAGAGCTCTCACACCGCCAAGAACCAGCGTTTCAAGACATGAATTATCCTGTTCATTGTCCGGATCACTTGATATGTTCATCGTTTTTTAAAATACTTCCTTCGCCACGCGCTTGGTGCTTTCGGAAGTTCCCATCGTATAATAATGCAGGCAGGGCACGCCGGCTTTTTTCAACTCCTTGCTTTGCTGAATGCACCATTTCACCCCAACCTCTTTCACTGCTTTATCGTCTTTACATTTTTCGAGCTCTACATACAGGTCCTGTGGCAGGTCGATATGAAACACTTTCGGCAAAGCGATCAGCTGCTTGCGCGATGATAAAATTTTCAGGCCCGGGATGATCGGTACGTTAATTCCGTTCTTACGGCACGTGTCCACAAATTCAAAATACTTTTCGTTATTGAAGAACATCTGCGTCACGATATAGTCGGCGCCCGCATCTACCTTGGCTTTCAGCCATTTCATATCGCTGTACAGGTTAGGTGCTTCAAAATGTTTTTCGGGATAGGCCGCAACACCCATGCAAAAATTGGTAGGCGATGCGTCCTTCATTTCATCGTCCAGGTAAATCCCGGAGTTCATATCGTTGATCTGCTTTACCAGGTCGATGGCATAGTTATGTCCACCCGGCTCAGGCACAAAGCTCGATTCGGTTTTGATGCTGTCGCCGCGCAGGGCCAGCACATTATCCACACCAAGGAACTGAAGATCGATGAGGGCATTCTCTGTCTCCTCTTTCGTAAAGCCGCCGCAGATAATATGGGGCACCGCTTCCACGTCGTATTTGTTCATGATGGCGGCGCAGATCCCAACCGTGCCGGGACGCTTGCGGATGCTCACTTTTTCGAGGTAGCCGCCCTCTCTTTTTTTATAAATGTATTCTTCCCGGTGGTAAGTCACGTCCACAAAGGCCGGCTTGAATTCCATCAGGGGATCTATTCCGTCAAAAATAGATTGGATGCTTTTTCCTTTGAGCGGAGGAAGGATCTCAATAGAAAAAAGAGTGTCTTTCGCAGATTTCAGATGTTCGGTAATTTTCATACGTTGATATTGTTTTTTTTAACGATCGTATGGTATAGCCATATAGTCTTCATGTGTAGTTGTTATGACTTACGCGATGGCTATTTCATAAAAAGGTTTTACAGGCAGCAAATGTAATTAATTAATCAGTAACTAAATACAGGCCAAGAAGGATGTTTCACGTTAAAAACAAGCCTGATTATGGGATTCGCATTAGAACCTGTAGCCTACCGATAAATTCAGCTTAAAGCTGTTGATAGGAAAATTGTTGGGATAGTAAAACCCATAACTGTTGTAGGTATAATTCTTAGGATGGCTCGACAGGTAATCGTCCGAATGGTAGCCTAAACCGGCCAGCAGCATCATGTTAAAATTCTTGTGGATCCTGAATAAAATCCCGTTATCGAGCATGAAGGTATACCGGTTCATCACGAAGTTATGGGGAACATACACCTGCTGCTGAGGCCCGTAATAATTGGGATCATACACGTAAGAATCATAACGGCCCGTGAACTGAGAGATGCCGATGTAGGGACCGATAAAATGCGTCACAACCCTTTTGCCGCTGGTGTGGATATGAAAGCCCAGGCCCCCTTCAAAGGTTTTGCGGTCAAATTTAAAATTGCTAATGCCATTGTTGTAAGGAGACCCAAACACCGTGTTGTTAAGCTGGTTAAAATACGGTTCCGAAAAACCGGCGGATACCGGCACATACACATGAAACAGGCCATCGGCAAACTCCCTCAGGTAGCTGACACCAAAGCTCCCGTTGAGCGGTTCCAGCAGGTTAAGGGATACCAGATTTTTGGTAGCCGTCGCTTCGCGGTACCTTGCCAGTTTCATGGAATCCTCGTAAACCCGTTGCTTGGCGCGCCCCCTTGCCGGATCAGCCGCGTAGATCAGCACCGGCTGGCTTTGTACAGCAGGCGGCGGCGTGTTAAACGTTTCGTGAGTGCCGTTCTGGTAGATGATGAGGGCCACCTCGCTTTTCAGCACGGTAATGGTTGGCCCGTCCTGGTAGGTGAATAATTTATACCTGATCTCGTTAGGAGTTACCTCGAGGATTTTGACGTCTGTTTTGGAATTATCTTTCTTGAAGAGCTGATCCTGTGCAAAAGCACCTGCAGCGCTGAAAAACGCTAAAAACAATGCAATATATCTCATGGAAAACGGTGGGTTAAATGTGACCTAAAAGTACTGAAAATATTTAAAACAATTGTTTGTTCAACAACATTATATTTCTAAATTTGGCTAACTTTTTTAAAAAAATCCCAATTAAACCTTTCGTAATATGAGCAAAATTAAAGTAGCCAATCCTGTTGTCGAGCTGGACGGTGATGAAATGACCCGTATCATCTGGAAATTCATTAAAGATAAACTGATCGTTCCTTACCTGGATGTAGATATTAAATACTATGACCTCGGCATGGAGTACCGTGATGAGACGAATGACCAGGTGACGATTGATGCTGCAGAGGCTATTAAGAAATACGGCGTAGGGATCAAATGCGCCACCATTACACCGGACGAAGCCCGCGTGAAAGAATTCAACCTGAAGCAAATGTGGAAATCACCAAACGGCACCATCCGTAACATCCTTGATGGAACGGTATTCCGCGAGCCGATTGTTTGCAAAAACGTACCGCGCCTGGTTACCAACTGGACGGCACCTATCATCGTTGGACGTCACGCCTTCGGTGATCAATATAAAGCAACGGATTTTGTGGTTCCCGGAAAAGGAAAGTTAACGATGAAATTTGAAGGAGAAGACGGGAAAGTGATCGAGCATGAGATCTTTCAATTTAAAGGGGCCGGTGTGGCCATGGGCATGTATAACGTGGAGGAATCTATCCGCGGCTTTGCGCACTCCTGCTTCAACGTAGCCTTAAATAAAAAATGGCCTTTATACTTATCTACTAAAAACACCATCCTGAAAAAATACGATGGCCGTTTCAAAGATATTTTCGAAGAAATTTACCAGGCGGATTACAAAGCCAAATTCGAAGCGGCAGGCATCGTATACGAACACCGCTTAATCGATGACATGGTGGCATCTGCGCTGAAATGGAACGGGAACTTCGTGTGGGCCTGCAAAAATTACGACGGCGACGTTCAGTCGGATTCCGTAGCACAGGGCTTCGGTTCATTAGGCTTAATGACTTCCGTGCTGATTACGCCCGATGGCAAGATCATGGAAGCAGAAGCGGCTCACGGCACGGTAACCCGCCACTTCCGCGATCACCAGAATGGCAAGCCGACCTCTACCAACCCTATCGCCAGCATCTTTGCCTGGACAAGAGGCCTGGAGTTCCGCGGTAAGCTGGACAACAACCAGGAGCTCATCGATTTCTGCCATGCACTGGAAGCGGTATGTATCGAAACCGTAGAAAGCGGTAAAATGACGAAAGACTTAGCGGTATGTGCCCATGGCAACAACGTGAAACATGGCGAACACTACCTGTACACGGAAGAGTTCCTGGACGCGATCGACACGAATTTGAAAAAGAAATTAGCGAAATAAATTCGTATCTTTGAGGCATGCTTTCTGCCAAAGCGGAAAAGCGATAAAAAGAAACACCATGAACCAGGAATTATTTGACAGGGTAGAGAACGCGCTTAAAACCATCAGGCCGTATCTTGAACGGGACGGGGGCGATGTAGAATTGCTGGAAGTTACCGATGAGAACACCGCGATGCTGGAACTGAAAGGCGCTTGTAGCACCTGTAGCATGAGCCAGATGACCATGAAGGCAGGCATTGAAGAAACCATCATGCGCGCCGTACCGGAAATCAAAGCCGTGCAAGCCGTAAGGATCTAATTCCCTGATATATTTAAAAAGTCCTCACGATGACCGTGAGGACTTTTTTGTTTCTATGATGTAATTATCTAAACATTGTTTGCAGTCAGCCCTGGGCAGTCGAGAACAAGAGCAATGTACTTGCCGGCTGCGCTCGAAGTGACAACCTTAACATATCCAATACCAACACTCACATCATGCACCAGGCCCGCATCACCACAGACCCCAGGCTTATCGAAGCCATTATTCAATTGCGTTACGAGGTCCTTCGCAAGCCCTGGAACAAGCCAAAAGAAACGGCCACCGACGAGCTGGAAAGCCAATCGGTGAATGCCTGTATCGAAGCGGAAGGAAACGTCATTGCCTGCGGACGCCTTCAGGATAATGGCGGCGGCATCGGCCAGGTACGCTATATGGCTGTGGCCGAAGGGCAGCAGGGAAAAGGGCTCGGGAAGCTGATCTTAAGCAAGCTGGAAGAAGAGGCACGGGCTATGGGCCTCCATACCATCGAACTGCAGGCACGCGAAAATGCTGTGGAATTCTATAAAGCGCAGCACTATACGGTCAGGGAAACTTCCTTCAAACTGTGGGATATCATCCAGCATTATTTAATGACAAAAAACCTGCGCGGGGAGCCTGTTTAAATTTATCTGGCAGGCTCTAAAGCAAAATATCCTATATTTAATCGTTGGAAAGCGCCAAACGACATATCCTGTTTCTTTGCTCCTGGTATCCCAATCCCGACGAGAAGAGCAACGGGATCTTCATCAGGCGCCATGCGCTGGCCTTGTCGCTCCGGCACCACGTCACCGTCGTATTCGCCAAATCGGTGACGCATGTCAAAGAGCCCGTCCTGATCAAAAACGAGGAGGAGAATTTCGAAGAGTACCTTTACTTCTACCCTAAGCTGGGCCACGGCCTACCGGGCATCAGCCAGGCGCAGAAATTCCTGAAGCTGAAACGCGCGTACAAGAAGCTTATCGATAGCCTCCCCGGAGGCGCCTTCGATACCATTCATGTGAACACCATTTTTCCGGCAGCCATTCCGGCCATGTATGCCCTGAAAAAGTATCCGGCGGCCAAACTGTTCATCACGGAGCACTGGAGCGGCTACTACCCGGAGGACGGCAACTACCGGGGAACATTGCTTATCCGCTATACCAGGCAGCTCGTTGCGAAAGCCCGGGCCATTTTTGTGATTTCGGAAAAGCTGGAACGCGCCATGAAAACCCACAATCTGAAAAGTTCCTATCACCTCATCCATAATGTAGTGGATACAGACCTGTTTAAGCCTGAGGGGGCTGAAACAACACAAGGAAAGACCTTGCAGATCCTCCATGTATCCTCGCTCACAGAGCGCGAAAAAAATATTTCCGGCATCATTGCAGTTGCGGCCGGGCTTAAAAGGAAAAAGGCTCTTTTCCACCTGACGCTTGCCGGAGAGAATCCAACGGAAAGCGCTGCACATAAAAAATTGGTAACCGAACACAATCTCGATCCATACATCACGTTTACCGGACATCAAAGCCCGGAAGAAATAGCCCATCACATGAACCGCTCCGATGTCTTTTTATTGTTCAGCCACTTCGAAGGCGCGCCTGTGGTGATTACGGAAGCGCTGGCCTGCGGCTTACCGGTCATCAGCACCCGTGTGGGACAGGTAAAAGCGATGATCCCGGAGGGAATGGGCCTTATCCTGAAAAATGATGACGCCGATGCCTGTGCCGAAATACTCTCGCACTATCTCAGGAGCGATTTCTGTAGCAAAGACAGCATGCACCGCCACATTTCCGGGATCTGTTCCCCGGAAGCCGTTTGCAAAGAGATCAGCGCATGTTATAATTTATATTCCTAGATGCTGAAGAAGATCATAGCGATACTGTTTACCAGGGGCTTTGTGGCCCTCGTGAACCTTGCCATACTGCTCATCACCTCCAGGCAGCTCGGCGGCGACATCCGTGGACAGATCGGCCTGCTCATCCTCAACATCTCCATCATCCAGATCATCAACGAGATCTACACCGGTTATGCGTTGGTTTATTTTATTCCGCGCTATGCCCTCAAAACCATTTACAACCATGGCCTCGTATGGTCAGTCGCCTGCATTATCCTCACCACCCTCACGCTCATCGGGCTCAATGTGTACTACGATGTGTCCATCAATAAATACTGGATCCACATGACCATTCTCTCCTTCATCATCATCGTGCATTCCTTCAACGGCGTGGTGATCCTGGCCAAAGAAAGAATCCGCATATACAATTTCCTGAATTTCTTTCAGCCGGCCTTACTGCTTCTCACCCTCATCATCGTCATCTTTGGCTTCGGACAACGCAACGTAGACAGTTACATCATCGCCCTCTATGTGTCTTTCCTGGCCTCGCTGCTCATCTCAGGCATCCAGATGTTTGCCATTTTCAGAAACGATCATGCGCAGCTTCCGACAGGTCATCCGTCCATGATCATCCGGAAAGGTTTTTTTAACCAGCTGGCGAACCTGTCGCACCTGCTGAGCAACCGCTACAATTTATACCTGCTGAGCAGCAGCAATGTCCTGGTCGGGATCTATGTAAATTCCACCTCACTGATCGAATCCGTGCTGATTATCAGCAATAGCGCCTCTACACTGATCCTTACCTATATCGCCAACAAAAAAGACGAAAAGCAAAGTGTGACGGTGACCTTCCTCCTCTCAAAGATCTGCTTCCTGCTCAGTCTCTTTTGTGTGCTGGTACTGGTGCTCATCCCTTCCGAGTTTTTCACCTTCCTGCTCGGAAAAGATTTCAGCCAGACCAAAGAAATCATGCTGCTCTTATCTCCTGGGATCCTGTGCATCAGCTTTTCCACCGTTATCAGCCATTATTTTTCGGGCATGGGACGCCAGCGCCTGATTGCCAATGCAAACCTGGCAGGCCTGATCATAGCTATCAGTACCGGTTATTTCATGGTAGGCCGCTATCAGCTGGCAGGAGCCTGTTACACGGCCTGCCTCTCGTATTTTGCAGCATCCGTTATTATGGTGGTGATGTTTATGCGCGAACACCGCTTGCCTGTATGGTCGTTGTTCAGAATCCGGAAGGATTTTAAGGTATTGCGGGAGATCCGTTAAAACCGTATCAGCTAACCATTCTCCACCATCCCGAAGACAAACCTGTCGGGCTTGGTTACATCTGCCGGATAACAAACTGCACCATCGTTACCGTGCAGGTGAGGATGAAAGACCACATCACATATTTCCCGCCGTTATCGCGCTTCAGGATGATCTGCCCGATGAGCAGCAGGATGGTAAACAAAAAGGGAATGAGCGCCGCATGGTAATGCAGCGACTCGGAAAGGTTGCCTCTTAACAGGCTGATAAAAGCGCGTTGCAGGCCACAACCCGGACATTCCAGCCCGAAGTGCGCTTTAAAAAAACAGGTAAACAGATGTTGCTCCAGCCAATCGATCATTTTTTTAAATCATAAAAAATGCCTTTGAATGGATCAAAGGCATTTTTCATAAAACAGCATGTTTACTTAGCGTCCCATCATATCCCATGGCATAGCCGACAGAATTGAGCCTACCGCTACGATGTAGATAATGATAAAGACAATATAGATACAGGACAGAATGAGGCCGATAATGCCGCAGACTTTCCCGGCTTTGAGGTTGTTGTATGACGCCAGGGAATAGCCATTCGGGTTGGCTTTGTAAAGGGCAGCCCCTTTAGAGCCCAAAACAACAGCGAGAATCCCCAGGATGATCCCGACAATACCATAACAAAAACAGAACACGATGGAAAGGATCCCTAACACCAACACAGCGGTTGAATTAGGTACCGGACTTTGACCGAACTGATTATTGATAGGATTTACAGGTGGTTGGCCGTATTGAGGCGGGTCATTTGAAAATTTATTTTCTTCCATAAAAGTTTATTTTCAGCTAAGATATAAAAATTTCGCTTATACCACATGCGGAAAGAAAAGTTTCATTTAGGCGCCATCTTCTACTTTCTTTCTTCCAATGAGTAAAAAAAACAACTTTTTTTAAACACCTGCGTAGAAGAAACCAAATCACGCTGAAACGTGATCGGAAACATCCCACAACGAACACATCTAAAAACCATTTACTAAAAAATAAAAAATCACCACGCACATGAAACCATTTTTAAACTATTCAAAAATTTTTGGCTATGAAAACTCTTTACTCAACCACAGGAATGCTCATTGCCCTGGCCGGCGGTGTGGCAAATGCTCAAAGCGGCAATCCTGCATCGACGATTGACAGCCTCGCCAATTTCAACCGCCAGCAATGCATCAGCTTTTTTCACGCTCACCACAGCAATCCCAACGACCTTCCTGAATTCATCGCCGCTTCCCAACGGACCTACATCTACCAGACGTTTTTTTCTTCCGCTTCACGTCCTTCCGGTCCCAATCCATTACCCCAACAAGCCTGCACCAACATCGATTTCGAATCCGGAAACCTCAACGGCTGGACAAGCCTCACCGGCTTTAATCCCGGCTTTAATGCTGCCGGCTGCTGCCTGACCCCCGGAGGCGCACAGCAGGTCACCAATGGCGGAAACGACGGCTGCGGCGGTTTTCCCACGGTAGCACCGGGAGGCAACTTCTCCGTGATGCTCGGCAATAACGGAACCGGTGGCATTGCCGACAGGCTCGAGCAAACCTTCAACGTGACGGCTTCCAATGCCAACTTCACCTACCGTTATGCCGTGGTATTTGAAGATCCGGGTCATGCGATCGCCGACCAGCCCAGCTTCCAGATAGAAATGCTGGATTCCGCGGGAATGCAGATTCCATGCACCTTCTACAATGTATCTGCCGGACAAAATATTCCCGGCTTTGTCAATTCCGCTACCTGCAACAATGTGGTATATAAGCCCTGGACCAATGTGAGCGTGGATCTGACCAACTACATCGGGCAAAATGTTACCATTCGCTTTACAACCTACGACTGCTCCCTGGGCGGACATTATGCGTATGCATACATCGACGGCAGCTGCATCGACTTTAATATCACGCAAAGCGCTGTGTTATGCCAGGGCTCTGCCATACAGCTCACGGGGCCTACAGGCTTTGCGACTTATACCTGGCAACTGCCTGATAATTCTATACAGAACGGGCAGGTAATTACCACTGGAATGCCCGGAGTATATACTCTCAACATGGTGACTTTTACAGGTTGCCCCGGCCCAACCATGACCTATACGCTGGTTGATTTTCCAAAGCCAAATGCCGCCTTTAGCCCCAACCAGCTTTCCGCCTGCAGCCACAGCGTTAATTTTACCAATACCAGCAGCGTGAGTAGTGGAAACATTGTTTCCACTAACTGGAACCTCGGAGACGGGAACACAGGGACGACGGCAAATGCATCCCATACCTACGCCAATACAGGAAGCTACAACGTTCAGCTGATCTGTATCACCAATATGGGCTGCAGCGATACAGCCCTGGTTCCGGTATCCATCAGCCCCCTGCCAAATGCCTCTTTCATCAGCAATACCGTTTGCCTGAATACGGCAACGTCTTTTACAAACACGTCTACCGTCAGCTCCGGGTCGATCGTTACCACGAACTGGTCTTTCGGGAATGGCAACCAGTCGGTCCTGTACCAGCCTACACAGCAGTACTTAAGCGCAGGAACCTATCCCGTCACGCTAACTGTAGTCACCAATGATAATTGCACCAGCTCGGTGACACAGCCCGTCACTGTCAATGCCTTACCCAATGTATCCTTTTCTGCCGCCGGGGTCTGCGAAGGCCAGGCGACCAATTACCTGAACACCAGCTCCATCAGCGGAGGCAGCATCAGCAACTATATCTGGGATTTTAACTCGGATGGCACACCCGACAATACAAGCCTCAACCCTTCTTACAACTTCGCTATACCGGGCACCTATAACACACAGCTTATGGTAGTAACCACCGGCAACTGCAGCGCCACCTATTCAATGCCGGTGAATGTATATCCTAATCCGGTAATGCAATTCGCTGCCAATGCTGCCTGCCAGGGCGCTGCCACAAGCTTCACCAGCCAATGCGGTGTCACCAATGGCCAGATCACCAGCTACAACTGGAACTTTGGCGATGCCACCTCGGGAAACTTGGCCCAGCCACTGCACCTCTACAGCACTTATGGTACTTACAATGTTGTGTTGACTGTCACCAGCAATCACAATTGCAGCAATACGATGCAGCAAACCGTCGTGGTGCATCCGAAACCTGTCATCAATTTCTCAGCCAGCACAGCTTGCCTTAACCAGGCCACGCAGTTCAACAACCAATGCAGCATTGTATCGGGCAGCATCCTGCTCTACCAATGGGATTTCGACAACAACGGCACGATAGATAACACTGGCATGAACCCAAGCTACGTCTATCCTTCAGCAGGTACAGCACAAAGCCGCCTGATCGCCGTATCGAATAACAACTGCAGCAACCAGCATGTAAATAACGTTATTGTGCATTACAATCCTGTGGCAGACTTCCATGTCCCTTCGGCCTGCATGCCGCAAAGCAGCCATTTTACCGATGCTTCACTCAGCAGCGACGGAGCCATTACGTCGTACAACTGGGATTTCAACGGCGATAACTTACCGGACAACCTCATGCAGAATCCCCAGTACAATTTTACGCAGGCTGGAAACTACGGTGTGAAGCTGGAGATTCAGACGCAATACGGATGCACCAACACCATGATTAAATCGGCTTATGTAAATGCCACTCCTACCGCTTTATTCAGCGCACAAAACCCGAAAGGCTGTCCAAGCCTCTGTGTGAACTTTACGAATAACAGCAGCATCGGCAACGGAGCCATCAGCACCTATCAGTGGATCTTCGGGGATAATACACCGCCAAGCTATGCGGAGAACCCAACGCATTGCTATGAAACCGGAAACTACGGGGTTACGCTTAAAGCCGTATCAGACAGTGGCTGTGTAGGCACTTCCTATATTCCGAATTTCATACAGGTATACCCGACCCCATTGGCTGGTTTCGATATTTCGCCATCGGAAGTCGAAATAACAACGCCCCTGGTGGAAGTACAGGACAAATCGACAGGCGCCTCCCATGTTATTTATTTTTTAAGCGACGGCACCACCAAGACCACAGCGGACTTCAGCCATTTATTCAGCACCGATGAAGCCAAAACCATTGCCATACTCCAGGTGGTGAGTAATGTGTATGCCTGCAAGGATTCGATCATCAAAGACATTACCATTAAACCCTCCTGGGTGGTGTATGTGCCTAATGCCTTTACCCCAAACCACGACGGCTTGAACGATGGATTCAGGGCATCGGGCGTAGGCATCGAAGCATTCAGGATGCAGATCTTCGACCGCTGGGGAAAAATGATCTTCGAGAGCAATGATATCAATACACCCTGGGATGGCTCTGTAGGAAGAGGGGATGCCGGGGATGCCAAACAGGAAGTGTATGTCTGGAAAGTGAAAGTGAAAGACGTGAACCACAATGACCATGACCTCATCGGGCATGTCACTTTACTTAAATAATGTCAAAAAGGCACTGAAAACTATTTGGTTTAAATTTTGTTTATACATTTAGCAATTCTAATTTTAGAATCAAAATCAGTAAAAACAATTAAAAAATAACAGTATGGCATTAGAGATCACAGACGCTAATTTCGAAGAATTAGTATTAAAATCAGATAAACCGGTATTGGTTGACTTTTGGGCAGAATGGTGCGGACCTTGCCGTATGGTAGGGCCTGTTGTGGAAGAGCTTTCCAAAGAATATGACGGAAAAGCCGTTGTAGGGAAAGTGAATGTAGACCACAATGCTGACATTTCTACAAAATACGGCATCCGGAATATCCCAACGCTTTTGGTATTCAAAAACGGCGAAGTCGTTGAAAAACACGTAGGTATCGCTCCCAAAAACGTATTGTCCGGGAAGCTGGACGCCCACATGTAGTTTTCTTAACAGAGCCTCTTAAAAGCCCTTCACCCCACAGTGAAGGGCTTTTTTAGTGAAAATTTATCCTGTTTCACTCGCCAAAAGCGCCAGTTCACCGTTTCGTAACCTTTAATTAATGCCTTTGTCACATTATGGCATTAGGTTTGTCTTGTAATAGTTAATAAAAACGAGACTTATGAATACGACACAAGCAATGATCATTCTCAATAACGGGATCAGAAAATACGGCACTATCATCAATGGAGAACAGGAAGGAAGGATCAGATTTATACCGGCTACAGAAATAGTGCTGATGGATGAGAATCAACTGACGAACCTGATCGAACACATTCCGGTTTCCAGCATCTACTCGATTGACACCTTTTTGAAATAACCCGTTTAAAATCATACATGAGCCCCGTTGCGATAAGCGTAACGGGGTTTTTTATGTTAATCATCAGGTTGGATCACCGGGCATCAAGGTTTAGTTATTGAAAAAAATCTATATTTTGGGCGCCCGCCACGACGTGTCATAAGGCTTTACGCTACAATCTTTTGCCGCACTTCGACTCCCCCTTCGGCTCCGCTCAGGGTGACAGCTCAGTGTCCGGCAAAAGGATTTCCGCTTCCATCCCTGGCGCCGGCTTCCGTCATTTCAATCAATAATTTTCAAACTGTCTCAATTCCTGAAAATACGTTCCCATTGTGTAGAAAAAATTTCTCTAATACCCTGTTTAAGGCTGTTCCGTCAGGGAACCGGATTTGAGCCATCACTGAAAACAGATGTATGGTATCAGGTGTATCTTTAAAAGCAGTCAACCGCTTCTTATTGTGCGGCATTCTTGTCGTGGTGGTTCTTTATTTTGCGAAACAGGTACTCGTACCGGTAACCTTTGCGGCTTTTTTTGCGATGCTTTTCACCGGCCTTTCCAACCGCATGGAGAAACACCGGGTTCCACGCATCCTGAGCACCACGATTTCCCTGTTGATCCTGGCGGCTGTGGCCTTTTCGATAGGCCTGCTCGTCTATATGCAGGGCAAAAACCTGGTACAGGACTTCCCGGTGATCGAAAAAAAATCGCAGCAGTTCTTCAAACAGGCAGAGGAATATATCAGCGCCAAGCTCGACATTCCCAAAGCCAAACAGGATAGCCTCCTCAACAAGCAAATGACATCGGCTTCCGAATCGGCCGGCAGCATGGCCAAATCGGTGATAGGAAGTGTTTCCGGGACGATCGGCTCAGCGGTACTGGTGCTCATCTTTACGTTTTTGTTCTTATACCAGCGCGAAAAATATGAAACCTTTTTTGTGAGCCTTTGTAAAAATACACCGCCCGACGAAGCCAGGACGCTCATTCACAACATCAGCAAGGTGGCGCAGAACTACCTCACGGGCAGGGCGCTTTCCGTTCTTATTTTCACGGTACTCTTCACCGGTGGCTTTCTCATCATTGGCCTGAAAAATGCCTTTCTCCTGGCCTTTATTGCGGCGCTGTTAACGATTGTGCCTTACATTGGCTCTATCATCGGCGGCCTCTTTCCTTTTGCTGTAGCGCTGGTTACAGAAGATGATACGGGCATTGCCATCGGTGCGCTGGCGGTAATCGCCATCATCCAGGGCATCGATAATTATTTCATTGAGCCCTACGTGATCGGCGGAGAGGTGAACATCAGCGGCTTTTTTACGATCCTCATCCTGCTGGTAGGCGGGCTCATCTGGGGAATTGCCGGTGTGGTGCTCTTCCTGCCCCTCCTGGGTGTGGCCAAGATTATTTTTGATGCGGTACCGGAGCTTAATGCCTATGGCTACCTGATCGGCGACCAGGCACAGGAAAAGCAATCGTCCCGATTGCTTAAAAAATTAAAGGGCATATTTGGTAAGAAGGCCGCTTGATCCGCTAAGCAAGTCGTTTTAATTTACCGGGCTAATTTACGATACATCCTTCGGGCTAAAACTGAAGATTTTCCAGCTGCGAAGAGATGCGCTCAATGAGCATGGAAACAATCCGTTTGGAGACTTCCTTTTTATTGGCATAATAAAACGCCAGCTCCTCCTCGGTAAAATGCCCGACGATGAAGCCCGTCATCAGCTGCTTTAAGGGAAGGTTATTTTTGATCGTATGGTTGATATGATCTTTTTTCTTATGATCTGTCAGATTCTTTACCTCATACTTGTGCTCGGATAAAAAGTTGTTCATGACCGAAATGAGCAGGCTGTTCTGGAACTTCAGCACAGGCCGCAGCGTCAGGTTCTGAAAGGTTTCCATTTCCGTTGACTTGCCATTATCTGTTTCAATAACCGGGCGCCATTTCTGTATTACTTCTGATCTCTTCATTCTGCTAAAGTATCTAAAAAAACACGGGTAGCCGTTTATTTCTGCAACCCGTTAATATGACTACATTTACCGGATGATTTTTGAGCTCTTCCAACAGAAAAAATACCCCTCCGATGCGGTGTTCGACACCATCTACCCCCGGAAATACCAGGAGCACTCGGCCAGGCATTTCACCCCGGTAAGCATTGCCGTGAAAGCCGCGAAGCTGCTTGCAGACTCGCCGGATGACAAAATCCTGGACATTGGCTCCGGTGTGGGTAAGGTCTGCTGCATCGGCGCGAGCCTCACGGGCGCTCATTTCTACGGTGTGGAAAAACGCAAAACGCTGACCAACCTTTCCAATAAAATAAAACGTGAGTACAAATTAAAGAATGCGCATTTCATCAATGCCGATTTTACCAGCCTTGATTTCAGCCGCTTCAACGGGATCTATTTTTTCAATTCCTTTCACGAGCATTTCGATGAAACCTGCGTGCTGGATGAAACGTCCAAAGTCTCGCTGAAAGCCTATAAGCAGTACCACGATAGCCTCAAAGAAAAACTGAATGAATGCGCGAAAGGCACCAGGCTGGTGACTTACTATACCTTTAAAAATAAAATCCCCTCTTCTTTTCAGTTCATCGACGCGAATGAAACAGGCTTGTTGAAGTTTTATATGAAGAAGTAGCTTCGACTCCGCTCAGCTACCGGAAATACGACTCCGCTCAGCCGCCGGTAATCAAGGTTTCAGCTGGGCTACATTCAGTCAACAGGGTGATCCTGGCTACAAATGGCTGACTGAGGCTCCCGAAGCCACCCCATAAGCATTATCGCAGATTTTTAAGTATCTTTGCAAGGCATGAAAGTTCTGCTTACCACGCTCAACGCCAAATACATTCACACCAACCTGGCCATCCGCATCCTCTATGAGATGAACGAAGGGCACGAAGGCCTGGAATGGAGGGAATTTGTGATTAAGGAGGACCGGCAGAAAGTAGCACAGGCCTGCGCGGTATACGATGTCGTGGCGTTTAGCTGCTATATCTGGAATATCAGCCAGACCCTGGAAGCCGCTAAACTTATCAAAGAGATAAATCCCGCTGCCAAAATCATGCTGGGAGGACCGGAAGTGAGCTACGACTGGGAAGATGTGATTGCCCTGCCTTACGTAGATTACATCATCGAAGGAGAAGGCGAAACGCCTTTTAAGGAGTTCCTGGAATTTTACCCGGATGAAAGCAGGGTTTCGAACCTGATTTATAAAACGCCCGAAGGCGTGCAAAAAAACAAGCATGCGCCCATGTTCGATCTGAAACAGTTTGAGCACAGCATGCCCTATCGCTTTGACGATCCGGCAAAGCTGGCGGATAAAGTCCTATACATCGAAACCTCGCGCGGATGCCCTTACAAATGCGAGTTTTGCCTGGCAAGCCTCGACAATAAAGTGCGCTACCTGCCGAATGCCTCTATTAAAGCGACACTGCTGCACATGATGCAGCATGGGAAGGTGATCAAGTTCCTGGACAGAACCTTCAACATCAAAAAGGATTTTACGATCGACATCTTTCAATTTATTTTAGAGCATCACCGCCCGGAAAATGTCTTCCAGTTTGAGATCACCGCCGATATCCTGCACCCGGAGATTATTCAGTTCATCCACGATCATGTGCCGGAGGGATTGTTCCGCTTCGAGATCGGCATCCAGACGGTAAACCAGAAGGCCAACCTCGAAGTGAGCCGCAAACAGAATTTTGAAAAAACGAAAGGCATCATTCAACAGCTCGATTATAAAGTGGAGATGCACCTCGACCTCATCGTAGGCCTGGCCCTGGATTACTGGGGCGATATCAGATACAGCATCGAAGAAGTCTTCAGGCTTTTTGCGCCTGAAATGCAGCTGGGCTTTTTAAAGTTCCTGAAAGGCACGCCCATGCGCGACAAGACAGACCAGCATGGCTTCGTGTTCGACCCGCTGCCGCCCTACCAGATCATCCAAAGCAATTACCTCAGCAAAGAGGAGCTCGCAAGGATCGTGCAGCTGGAACATGCCCTGGAAATCTACTGGAACGGCAAGAAGTGCATCAACACCCTGAAATACGTGACAGCTCATTACAGCATTTTTGATTTCCTGCTTGGATTGGGGATTTATTTCGGCGAGGTAAGCGATTACCACCACTATTCCCTGAACGACATTTTCAGGATCATCACTGCTTATACGGAAAAACACCACCCGGACGATGCCGTTCTGAAAGAGCTGATTGCCATCGACTATTACCTGCACTTCAAAGTGAAGCCGCAGGCCTTGTTCCTGGGCGAAGTAGAAGCGGTAGAAAAACAACAGCTCATCCGGAAGCACAGCCTGAGCCCCAAATACAGGTACGTGGTTCTTCCACTCAATTTCAGCTACACGAATTTTTCTCAGAAAGGCCTGATCGAAAAACGGAAAGATCATGTGATCATTCAATACAACGGCTCTTCGAAAGCGCAGATCGTCAGGCCGGGGTCTACAGATCCAGCGTAAATTTTCTGGTAAACTCCGATCCCGGCTCCCTCGTGGTATCAATAAAAAATGCCTTGATCTTTTCGGCGATGCGCTCTATTTCAGGGTAGCTGTTAGGCTTGACGATATAGCCGTTGCAACCCAGCCTGTAACTTTCCAGGATATCGCTGCGTGTACTGCTGGTGCTATAAATGATAATTGGAATTTCGCGAAGGCGCTTGTCGCTTTTAATGATCTTCAGAACATCCTTGCCGCTTTTCTGAGGCATATTCAAATCAAGGATGATTAATGCCGGAAGCATTGAATTGATATGGATTATTTCCTTCAATGCAACGATCAGCTCAATCCCATTGTTGACACGCCTGGTAGCGCCCATTAAACCCACGGCCTTAAAGGCAGCGATCATAAACAAACTATCGTCCTCATCATCATCTGCCATGAGAATGTAGGGTTCGTTCTGGTTATAATTAACGTCAAGCATACAAACCTTGTTACGTTATCTAAAATTATGAAACCACAAAGGAATATTTTGTAGAAATAATTCCACTAATTCCTAAATAAGCGTAAAATCAGCTATGCTCCTTTTTGTGGATATCCTCTACTTTTTCAATAAAGCGTGTGATTTTGGTATCGGAAGTCGGGCCGTAGGAATTGATGATAATCCCTTTTTCGCCCGTATTGGTTTCAATCGCATATAAAATAGAACTGTCGCCCGGATCGGAGTTGCCTTCAAAACGGTAGAACGAGCTGATCTTTACCTCTTCGGGCCTGTATTCCTTTTTCACATCATCCAGGACTGTATCTTCTTTGGTGGCGCTGAAATTGTGCTTATAACCACGTTCGCGCAATACAGCCATACACTCTACCAGTGTATCCATTTCTTCTTTATGTGGCAGATTATTTTCCATAGCGCGTTCGTTTTAGAGTGTTAAGAGCTATGAAAAACAATCTATTTTAATGCCAGCCGACATAGCCGTTTAAAAAACGGAAGACCTTAAGCGCGCATGATTCGGTATTTTTTCTGTATTATGCACGCATAATGTATCAACAATGTTAAGTGAAAAACAATTTTCGGGATAAAGGCGAACCCTGGAGCAAAAAAACCCGTACAAAACATAAACCAACGTAACATCCGAATCATCCAGAGCCCTTGAGAATACTGTATTTCAGGGGCTGGTCAGAACAGTCCTTATCGAAAAATCCGTTCCTTGCATTTATAACATCACTACCCAAACACATGAAACCATACACTCATTCCTTAAACCACTTGTCCTATGAAAACAACATTTACCTTCGCATTGGCACTTACTATTCAGGTAATGGTAAACGCTCAGACAGCAGGCAGCTCCGATCACATGATCCTCATGGAGCTTAGCCCTAAACATACGGAAGCATCACAGCCACAGGTCTCAAGCGCCGATAAGCTGCGGGATGAAGAGCAGCAGTTGAAAGACGAGATCAATGCCACTCAAAAAAAGCTCATCCAGAAACAAGTAGCGGTTTCCCGCATCCGGTCGTACATGGCCTACGACCTGTTTGCCTCCAACAACCGGATGATTGCCGACCTGTCAGCCAACCCATCGCTGAAATCTTCCACCATCGAAAAAAGCCAGGGGCTGAACAGCCTGGCCGCCCGGGAAATACAACGTGCCAAAGAGATCCGCGAAGAAGCCGATGCGCAGGCTACCCCGGAAGCACAACTGGCAGAATTAAGCAATGCCGAAGAAAAAGAAACCCTGGCCCTGGCCCAACAACAGGAAGCGATCAAACTCCTGAAACTCGGCGCCCCGCTCTACATCAAACCTTATACAGCGGAATTCAGCGCTAAACCCGTCATTGCCTCAAGCCCTAAAGAAACAATTGCCTCACACGATCTGAGCGCACTCACACAACAAGCCAACGACATTAAAACTACCTTTGAACAATTACGCAGCGCCGCCGCAGAAAAAACAGGACATGAGAAAGCGGTCATGCTGGATGAGGCGCTCAGCATGGAGCAGGAATATATCTCAGCCCGTATTCAGCTTGCCATCCTCCAGTACCACCGCACAGAAAAAACATACCAGGAAAACAAAACATTCATTACGGTATTAATAGAAGGCATCGGTGACGACGCGCTTACCCGCAGAGCCCGATTGCTGAGCGAGGAAGCGGATTATAATTTCAGGCTGGGAAAAGAAATGCGGGAAGAAGCCAATGCACAGTTTACCAAAGCGGCGCGCCTCGGCGAAATGAGCAATGCCGAAGAAAAAGAATTGCTGGCCCTCAGCCAGCAACAACAAAGTGTGAACGAATTGAAAAAACTGAACAGGGGCTTTTTACTTGCCTCCAATTAATCTCCAACCTTACCTCAACAAAAATCCCCACCACGACAAAGTCGCGATGGGGATTTTGTATGAATGATTTAACTTGCCTCTGACTTAGTATCAGTAAATTGGAGTAAGTCTCTTTGGTTGTTTTGCAGGTTATGAATGCAAAACGTTGAAAGATCTCATTCGTTTCTTGCTTCTGTAGCAGAAAACGCGATGCCAGTCTGAAAAGGTTATTTGTGAAATGATCCTGTAGAAAAAATTCTATATGCCAAGCCGAAATGGTAAAGCATTGCCCCTTTCGGAAAGGTATCGGGATTTATTGTAATTTTACAGAAAGCCGTTTCATGGATTTTGTACACGATACCGAAAGCCGCAAAAAAGCCCTCGAAAAGCTCCTGCAATGTGTCCTCGCATACGAGAACGAGGTCATCAAAGCCTTATACAACGATTTTAAAAAGCCCGGCTTCGAGTCGGTGGTCACAGAGACCGCTTACATCATCAGCGACCTGAAGGCCACAATTTCCAACATTCACCGCCTCGCGAAACCGAAAAGAGTCCGCCCGGCACTCCTCAATTTTCCTTCTTCGGATTACATTTACAGTGAGCCTTACGGGCACGTGCTCATCATTGCCCCCTGGAACTATCCTTTTCAGCTGGCGCTCTGCCCATTGATTGCAGCCGTTTCGGCAGGCAACCGTGTCACATTAAAGCCGTCGGAGCTAACACCGCACACTTCGGCTATCCTGGCAAGGATCATTTCCGAATCCTTTGATCGCTACCACGTGACCGTGGAAGAAGGCGGCGTGGAAAAATCGAACGAGCTCCTGGCGAAGCGCTGGGACTATATTTTTTTCACCGGCAGTGTCAGCGTCGGTAAGATCGTGGCTAAAGCGGCGGCAGAGCATCTGACACCGGTAACACTTGAGCTGGGCGGAAAAAGCCCCTGCATTATCGATAAAAGCGCCCATCTGGAATTAGCCGCCAGGCGCATCGTGTGGGGCAAGTTCATCAATGCAGGCCAAACCTGCATTGCTCCCGATTATATCCTGGTGCATCACAGCGTAAAGCAACAACTTACCGAACACCTGAAACAGGAAATCACGCGCGCTTATGGAAACGATGTGCAAAAATCTGCAGATTTTGCGCGCATCATCAACCTCAAAAACTGGGAGCGCCTGCTAAGCTATATCCACCCGGAACGGGTGCTGTTTGGCGGATCATACGATAAGGACGATCTTTTTATCGCTCCTACGCTTCTGGATGAGCCCGACCTCAAAAGCGACGTCATGCAGAACGAGGTCTTTGGCCCCCTGCTGCCTTTGATTTCCTACCAGGGCGAGGCCGACCTCAAGCGCATCATCGGTAGCTATGAAAAACCCTTGTCCCTTTATGTGTTTACCGAAAGCGATAGCTTCTCCCGGTTTGTGATCCGCAACTTTTCCTTCGGCGGCGGTTGCGTCAATGATACCGTGATTCATATTGCCAATAAACACCTTCCCTTCGGCGGTGTGGGCCACAGCGGCATGGGCACTTACCACGGGCAAAGCAGCTTCGATACTTTTTCTCATAAAAAAGCCATCACCAAAAAAGCAACCTGGCTGGACATTAAGCTCCGCTATGCACCTTATAAAGACAAGCTCAAAAAGATCCGCCGCTTGCTGAAGTGGATCTGAGCTGATCCATCCCTGTCATTGTCGCTTAGAATCCGGATTTAAAGCATCGCTGCATGGTTCTATAAAAAGCGATGATCTTATTTTCACATATCCTATTTTGATATTATCACACAATAAATATCTTTTTTTGATATCACTAACTACTTTATATCATAATAAACTAATATTCCATTCAATAAGAGATTATATCGCAAAATTCACTCTCAAAAAGTGGCAGTTTCTTTTTTAGCACAATACTTTTGAACCAGGAAATGCATGCACCTGACCATTAGTTATCACTCTAAAAAATCACAACCATGAAACAGCAAATTTTACTCACAGCCTTCGCTTTATCTGTATTGAGCTTACGCGCTCAGACTAAAAATCACAAGATAGGTATTGAAGTCGGCGGCTATCTTCAGCAATATAACGGCAACCTGGGCAATAGTTTCTTTAAATTCAATGAAACAGCATTTGGTGGTTTCCATGCGAATGTAGGCCTGTATTTAAACAAATCGTTCGATGCCGTCGTTGGAGGATCTATTGGGCACTTCGGATACTGCCAGACCGACGAGGACAAAAAACGGATCGTAGCGGTTGAATTCCGCTGCCCCGGCTGCACAGACCAGCTGGGTATGGGGGAATTAAGATCAAGGATGCTTTCCGGAAATGTGGCGCTTAAATACAAGTTTGCCAACGGTATGCTCCTGAAGGAAAACGCCCGCTTCGCGCCCTACATATACGCCGGCCTTGGCGTCAATCAATTATCCGACAACATGAAGCGGAATTGCGTGAATGTAGGCACACACCTCAGCATCAATGCCGGCGCCGGTGTCAAATACAACCTCAACGAGCGCTTCAGCATCGGGTATAATTTAGGGTTCGGATGCTTTGTGACGAAAAAAGTGTATTACACCAATGCCATCGCCAATCATGACACGGAGGACCACGAGGACGAGGACCACGAAAACGAAAGCCATGCGGATGAACGGAGAATGGAGAAAAGAAAAGACCTTTACCTGCAGCATGCGATTTCCTTCGGTTTCAATTTTTAAAAACTGTAGGGCATTAATCCCCCTGCAACGGGCTCGTTATTGCCGTCTTTAAACGAATCTATAGTTTTCAACACAGCGGCAGAATGCTATAAATTATAGCATTCTGCTGCTACAAATACAGTTACCTTGGTATGACTCAAAAGAACGTGCCATGGAACATTCAGAAAACGATTATTTTAAAGGAAGAGGCGCGCAACTCAATCCCAACACCCGGTTTCAAAAGAACACGTATGTGCAGGAGCACATCGAAGGACTGGACGAGCCTTTTCTGCAAAAAGAGAAAACAGAGATCATTTATACCTATCCCAAAACAATTATCAATAAAGTGGATAGTACGGATATCGGCCTGGCCTACTCCCTCAATCCTTACCAGGGCTGCGAGCATGGCTGTATCTATTGCTATGCCCGGAACTCCCACGAATTCTGGGGCTACAGCGCCGGCCTTGATTTCGAGCGAAAGATCATCGTCAAGAAAAATACCGCTGAGCTTTTGGAAAAAACGTTCAGCAACAAGAACTGGAAGCCTCTGCCCATCATGCTTTCCGGCAATACGGATTGCTACCAGCCCCTGGAGCGGGAATTCGGGCTGACACGAAGGGTTTTGGAGATCTGCCTGAAATTCAAGCACCCGGTGGGCGTGATCACAAAGAATGCCCTCATTACCCGCGACCTCGATGTATTGGTGGAGCTGGCGCAGCACAACCTCGTGCACGTGATGGTGTCGATTACCGGGACCGATGAGAAGGTGCGCCAGTTGCTGGAGCCTCGTACCGCGACGTATAAGAACCGCTTCGGGGTTGTGGAGCTCTTGTCTCAACACCACATCCCCTGCGGTGTGATGGTTGCGCCGATTATTCCGGGTATCAATAACCACGAGATTCCGGGGGTACTCGAGCAGGCTGCCAAAGCGGGGGCTACCTCTGCAGGCATTACCATCGTGAGGCTCAACGGTGCCATCGCACAAATCTTTAAAGACTGGCTCGAAAAAACGTTTCCGGACCGTGCGGAGAAAGTGTGGAACCAGATCTGCGAATGCCACGGGGGCAGCCCCAACGACAGCCGTATCGGCACACGCATGAGCGGCGAAGGCAAGCTGGCCGAGTCGATCATGCAGCTGTTCAGATTGTCGAGAAGCCGCTTCATGCCTAAGTCGGGCGAAGCGAGAAACCTCAACTGCGATGATTTTAACTACAGGGCCGGCGATGCACAGCTGAGCCTGTTTTGATGCTCCTGATAATTAGATATATTTGGACTGGCATTTAAATGCGTTTTGCAAAATACCTGGTAACCAAACATGGAAGAAAATATCTATAGCCCGGACTATGTGAGGGGATTGTTTAACCGAATGAGCAGCTCCTATGAACGGGTGAATTACATCACCTCTTTCGGATTTTCCATTCGCTGGCGGAGACAGTTTTTAAAATCGTTTAAACCCACAGAGGAAAAAGCCGAGATCATTGACCTGATGACGGGCATGGGTGAAACCTGGACTGCCATCAAGCATCGATTGCCCCATTCAAACCTGACGGTCCTCGACTTTTCGGAGGGCATGCTGAAATATGCCAGGCAAAAAAGCAAAGCCAAATTCGGGGACAGCATCACCCTGCTGCAACAAAACGTGTTGCAAAGTGAGTTACCTTCCGGCCATTTCGACTTTGTGACCTGCGCCTTCGGCCTCAAAACCTTTAACGACGAGCAACTAAAGCAACTGGCCCTTGAAACCAAACGGATCTTAAAACCGGGTGGGCAATTTTCTTTTATTGAAGTATCGAAACCGGATCCTAAAATTCTGAAATGGCTTTATGGGTTTTACCTGGGCAAAGCAATCCCTGTTTTAGGTAAACTCTTGCTTGGAAGCCCCGAGGAATATAAGATGCTCTGGAACTATACCCGGAGGTTTGAAAATTCAAAAAAGGCAGCGGATTTCTTTACCAACGCAGGGCTGACAACGGAATTCCACTCTTACTTTTATGGCTGTGCAAGCGGTTTTTATGGGAAGAAGCCACAGTAGTGTAAAAGAAAAAGCAACAGGGAACAAAAAGAAAACGAAGAGAAACATGCAAGCCGATCCCTCCTGTTGAGGCTATGCGGTAAAGTTCGGGCAAATGCTTATTTTTGGTTAACCAATACCACTACTCATGAAAACGCATTTTTTCTCTATTGCCGCTTTTAGCCTGTTTTGCTTTGCCGCCGGTGCCCAACACCGAAGCATTACATTTGAGCATAGCGCCTGGAAGGACATTAAAGCCAAAGCGAAAAAAGAGAACAAGCTGATTTTCGTGGATGCTTACACCACCTGGTGCGGGCCCTGCAAGCAAATGGCGAAGACAGTGTTTACCAATGATACCGCCGCTGATTATTACAATGCTAATTTCATCAATGCAAAGATTGACATGGAAAAAGGCGAAGGCCTCGAAATGGCGAAGCAGTACAATGTGGCCTGCTACCCTAACCTGCTGTTCATTGATGGCGATGGCAACCTGGTACACCGCGTGGCCGGCTCCATGCCGGTATCCTCGTTCGTAGACCTCGGCAAAACAGCAAAGGACGATAGCAAAAACTTTTCTTATTATGTCAAACATTATGACGCCCGAAAAACAGATCCCCAGTTTGTAGCAGCTTATGTCGAGGCGCTTTCCGGAACCTGCTTAGAGCCCGACAAGGAGCTGGCACAGTACTTTTCCCTGCAAAACGAAAAAGACCTGTGGAGCGAGGCCAACTGGAACATGATTAATAACTATACCAGCGACCTCAACTCCCGCGAGTTCAAATTCCTCGTTGACAACAGGGCTAAGCTGAGCGCAGCGCATACCGAAGCCGCCGTGAACGAAAAAATGACTCATGTGGCCGAAAGCAGCCTGAATGCCGTTGTACGGACCAGGCCTTTCGACCAGGCAAAATACGATCTCATCAAACAGCAAATTACAGCGCTCCATATTCCCGAAGGCAGGCAGATTTTATTTGAATCCGACCTTAACATTGCCAAACGGAACAAGGACTGGAAAGCGTATACAGAGCTCGCCCTGGCAAATGTAGAGACGTATTATGCCAAAAGTGTGAATGACCTTAACAGCATCGCCTGGGATTTTTATGAGCATGTGGATGACAAAGCAGCCCTGTTGAAAGCAGAGGCCTGGGCCAAGCAATCGGTAGACCTAGAGGCGACTTATCCCAACCTGGATACCTATGCCGCTTTGCTTTACAAGAATGGTAAAAAGGAGGAAGCGCTGGCAACAGCGGCTAAGGCGATTGAATACGCCAAAAAAGAAGGCTATCCTGCCGACGAGTATAAAGCGACCAGCGATCTCCTCACGAAGATCAAAGCGATGAAGTGATTTAACCGCAAAGATGCAGAGAAGGTGCAAAGCACGCAAAGAAAATAACCAAGAGGTCTTGACGCTAATAACGCTCTGCGTTCTTAGCGGTGTTTCCTTTGCGTTTAGATAAAAAACTACTTGAAATTTTCGAGCGCGAGCTGCGCCACTTTTTGTTCGGCCACTTTTTTGGACTTGTGCTCGAACTCCGCAAAAGGCACGCCATCAATGCTCAACTGGATGGTGTAAAGCTTCTCCTTGCCTACCCGGTCTTCCTTTAAGGTCACATATTCAAAGCGCTTCTTTTTGCGTTGCATCAGGATCTGGAACTGCGATTTGTAGTCCGTATCGTTTTGCAGCAACTGGCTCATGTCGAGGTGGATCTTAATAATACGGTTCAGGACAAACTTACGCGTCACTTCAAAGCCCTTATCCATAAACACGGCGCCGATAAAGGCTTCAAACACATCTCCATAAGCCGAGGAGCTTACCTTTTCCTTTTTGGTAAGGTTGGAATGCAACAGGGTATCAAAGCCGAATTTTTTTGACAAGGCATATAAATGCTGGCCATTCACAATGCGGCTCCGGATCTGCGTGAGAAAGCCCTCGTCTTTTTTCGGGTATAATTTAAACAGGTATTCGCTTACAATTGCCCCCAGAATAACATCGCCCAGGAACTCCAGGCGCTCATTGCTCTGCAGGTGCTCGTTATGATTCCCCATAGAACTATGCCTGAAGGCCTGCCGGTATAGGGCAAGATTATCAGGATAAAAGCCTAAAATATTTTTAAGCTTTTGTCTGAATTCTTTATCCTCTTTAGGTAAGTTTTTTAAAACGGATAAAAGTTTTATCAAAATAAGGTATTAAGCGGTGTATTTTTTCATCACAACCGCCGCGTTATGACCTCCAAAGCCAAAGGTGTTGCTGATAGCCACATTGACCGTACGTTCCTGTGCTTTATTCAGCGTTAAGTTCAGTTTAGGATCTATTTCAGGGTCGGTTGTTTTGTGGTTGATCGTTGGAGGAACGATATTGTTCTTAATAGCCAGAACCGTTGCAATGGCTTCTACCGCGCCGGCAGCACCCAGTAAGTGACCGGTCATGGATTTGGTAGAGCTGATGTTCATGACATAAGCCTGATCGCCGAACACGTTGGTAATGGCTTTCAGTTCGGCACCGTCGCCCAGGGGGGTGCTGGTACCGTGTGTGTTGATGTAATCCACCTCGTTGGGAGAGATGTTGGCGTCTTTCAACGCGCGCTGCATCACCAGCGTAGCACCTAATCCTTCCGGATGTGGCGCAGTAATGTGGTAGGCGTCGCCGCTCATACCGCCGCCGATCACTTCGGCATAAATTTTTGCACCCCTCGCGAGGGCATGATCCAGATCTTCTAATACAAGGGCTGCACCGCCTTCTCCTAATACAAAGCCGTCGCGGTCCTTATCATAAGGGCGTGAGGCCGTTTCAGGGCTGTCGTTGCGCAAGCTCATGGCCTGGCAGGCATTGAAGCCGCCGATGCCGCTTTCGTTGATCGCTGCCTCCGAACCACCGGTAACAATGGCGTTGGCTTTTCCCAAGCGAATGTAGGTAAAGGCATCGATGAGCGCAGTTGTGGATGAAGCACAGGCAGAAACGGTGGTGAAGTTCGGTCCCCTGAACCCAAAACGGATCGAGATATGGCCTGAGCAGATATCCGCGATCATTTTCGGAATAAAGAAAGGATTGAAGCGCGGGTTTCCGTCGCCTTTGGCAAAGTTAAAGGTTTCTGCCTGGAAGGTATCCAGACCACCGATGCCTGAGCCCCAAATCACACCGATCTCGTTCTTGTCGATTCCTTCTGCATCCAGTCCGGCATCTTTCACAGCCTGCACAGAGGCTGCGATCCCGTAGTGCGAGAAGGCGTCGAGGCGCTGAGCCTCTTTCCTGTCAAAATATTCTTCGAGCTTAAAACCCTTTACCTCACAGGCAAAGCGGGTCTTAAATTTAGCTGCATCAAAACGCGTAATAGGTGCGGCGCCACTGACACCGTTAATCAGATTTGTCCAATAATCGTTGACGTTATTGCCCAAAGGGGTAACGGCACCAAGTCCCGTAACTACTACGCGCTTAAATTGCATGAGAGAAATATTTTAAAGTAAAAGTGTGTTAAGCTTAGTTTTTAGCGTTTGCCTCAATGTAAGAGATAGCATCTCCAACAGTAGCAATTTTTTCTGCCTGATCATCAGGAATAGCGATATTGAATTCTTTTTCGAATTCCATGATCAATTCTACTGTATCCAGAGAATCGGCACCTAAATCATTAGTGAAGCTTGCAGTTGGTGTTACTTCTTTTTCTTCTACACCTAACTTATCTACGATAATAGATTTTACTTTTGATGAAATGTCTGACATTGTGTTTTAGTTTAAAAATTTGCGACAAAGATAACGCTATGACGCAAATATCAAAAAAAAAAGCCTCTTAGTAATCTCTTGTTTTTCAAACAATTGACCCAAAAAGGCTTTTTTAACGTCGATTAAACCTGGGTTTTTTACCAATAAACAGGCTCATTTTGGCTCTCAGGCCGATTTTTTGATGACCTTGTGATGGTGGTGATGCCTGTGGGAAACGGGCCGGCGGGCCTGGGGCTTGTCTTCTTCCCTGGCACGGCGCTTATCGATCATGGAATACACGAAGTAGGCCACCACCCCGAATACGAGCACGCTGCCGATGATATAGAGGCTGTTCATCTGGTCGCCGGAAACGATCTTTTTGGACACGCCCGGTTCCTGGGCCTGTAGCCAAAACGACTGAAATACCATAAAAACGAATAACAGCTTGCTGCTGAAGGCGGATGTGTTGCTTTTTGTTTCCATACTGACTAAATTTTGGTTTTTGTCTCTGGTTTCAGGGCCTGATGCCGGAGGCAAAAACAGGTTAAACACTAAAAATCTGGGGGAGCACTTATAGCTAAATTAGCGAAAAACCGCCAAAAGGGAAAGCGCATAAAATTTGGCTATTTGAAAAGATATACCTATATTTGTACTCGCAAATCAAAAAAAGAAGAAGGCTGGGACGATAAAGTCCCTTTTTTATTTTAGTAAAATGATTAAAAAACAAACTGTCATAGACCTGGCAAAGACACAACTCGAAGGTTCTGACAAATTTATCGTGGACGTAAAAGTATCGGCCGCCAACAAGATCGAGGTATACATCGATTCACCGAAGCACATTTCCATTGCCGATTGCGTGGACCTGAGCCGCTTCATCGAGAAAAGCCTCGACCGCGAGAAGGATGACTTTGAACTGCAGGTATCGTCGCCAGGGGCAACGGAGCCTTTTAAAGTGATCGAGCAATACAAAAAATACACGGGCACCAAGGTATCGGTGGTAACCAAAGAGGGCAGCAGGCACGAGGGCATCCTGCAAAGCGCAGACGATGAAGGTTTTGTGCTGGAGGAAACGCGGAGAGAGAAAAAGCCTGTGGGCAAGGGCAACCACACTGTTACAGAAAATATTAACCTAACATACAATCAAATCAAAGAAACAAAATCTGTATTACCATTTTAAAAAACAAAACAATGGAAAGCGTAAATTTAATTGAATCATTCTCGTTATTTAAAGAAGACAAGAACATTGATAGAGCAACGTTAATGAGTATCATCGAGGATGTATTCCGTACCATGTTAATCAAAAAATATGGCGACGCGAAAAACTTTGACATCATCGTAAACCCTGACAAAGGAGATATTGAAATTTATAAGAACAGGACCATTGTAGATGACGAGTTTGCAGAAGACTCTTTCGACTACGATCCCAACAAGCATATCAGCCTGACAGACGCTCAAAAAATCGAGCCTGATTTTGAGATCGGTGAAGAGGTAACGGAGCTGGTGAAGCTGGAAGAGATCGGCCGTCGTAATGTATTATCTGTGCGCCAGAACCTGGTTCAAAAGATCCTTGAGCTGGAAAAAAGCGGCATTTATAACAAATACAAAGAGCGCGTGGGTGATATCATCAACGCGGAGGTGTACCAGGTGTGGAAAAAAGAGATCATGCTGCTGGATGACGAAGGCAATGAGTTGTTGCTTCCGAAAACGGAGCAGATCCCATCTGACTTTTTCAAAAAAGGCGATTCTGTAAAGGCGGTTGTGCATAAGGTAGAATTGAAAAACGGAACCCCGACCATTACCATGTCGCGTACAGCGCCTTCTTTCCTGGAGCGCCTGTTCGAGATGGAGGTGCCGGAAGTGTTCGACGGATTAATTACGATCAAGAAAATTGTACGCGAACCGGGCGAAAGAGCCAAGGTTGCCGTAGAGTCTTACGATGACCGTATCGATCCGGTTGGCGCCTGTGTTGGTATGAAAGGTTCACGTATCCACGGTATTGTGCGTGAGTTGAAAAACGAGAACATCGACGTGATCAATTACACCAGCAACCCGCAATTATTGATTCAGCGTGCCCTGAGCCCGGCCAAGGTAACTTCTGTAAAACTGCATGAGGATACCAAACGTGCGGAAGTGTTCCTGAAACCTGACCAGATTTCCCTGGCGATTGGTAAGGGTGGCTTCAACATCAAGCTGGCAGGCAAGCTCACCGGCTATGAGATTGATGTGTTCCGTGATAATGATGAATCTGCTGTGGATATCGAAGACGTTGACCTGATCGAATTCTCCGATGAGATCGAAGAGTCAGTGATCAAAGCCTTACAGTCTATCGGTTGCGATACTGCTAAATCTGTCCTGGAGCTTGAGAACAGCGACCTCGTACGCAGAACAGGATTGACAGAGGATGTGATTGAAGATGTGAAGCAGGTGCTTCAGTCTGAATTTGAAGATTAACAAATGGTTAATAAAAGAAGTTAGCTTTCTTTTTTCAGAAATAAAAAAGCAAAATTGAACTAAAAAGAAGAGGGAAATAATATGTCAGACGCAAAAACAATGCGATTAAGTAAGGTAGCAAAGGAATTCAATTTATCCCTGGGAAAAATTGTGGAGTTCCTTTCTGCCAAAGGTCGCCAGGTAGAAAATAATCCCAACGCCAAAATCGGCGATGATGAGTATGCTTTGTTATCCAAAGAGTTCTCAGGGGATAAGTCTGCCAAAGAAGAAGCTCAGAGTGTTGGGCTTAGTCTTAACAAGCTGAAACGCGAAACGATTGTCCTGGAAGATCCGAAGGCTCTGAAAGCCAAAGAGGAGCAGAAAGCGAAAGAAGAGGCTGCTGCAAAAGCAGCGGAGGAGAAGAAGCTGGCAGAAGAAAAAGCCAAAGCGGAAGTCCAGGAAAAACCCAAAGTTGTGGTACAGGAAACTCCTGTGGAAACAAAGCCCGTAGTGGAAGAAACTACAGAAACGCCTGGTATCACCGGCCCTAAAGTATTGGGCAAGGTGGACCTCGATTCGCTGAACCAAAAAACCAAGCCGGATAAATCACGCCATGGCGTGACCAAAAAAGATGCTTCGACAAGCTCTGCAAGCGATAAAGACGAGGAAGCAAAAACAGCAAAAGGCAAGAAAAAAACGGAACCGGTTGCTGAAGAAGAGCCTGTGACAGAGAAAACCGCAGAACCTGTGGTAGTGGTAGAAACACCAAGTGAGACTCCGGCAGTAACAACAGAAGGAGAGCACAAGGAAGATTTCCATGAAACGGTATACCAGAAGCTGGAAGGCCCTAAAATTATGGGCAAGATCGAGCTTCCGGTAGCAAAAGATCCGAAGAAAACAGCGGCCTCTACCGGTGCCGGCTCTTTGGCTGATAAGAAAAAACGCAAGCGGATCCGCAAAGGCGGCATGACGCCTGAGGAAATTAAAAAAGTAGGTACCGAGCAGGCACAGATTGCCAGGGACAGGGCCAAAGAAAAATACGGCGACCCGCGTGCCAAAAAAACACCGGGAACCCGCGAATCGCGCCCGGCCTTAACGGATGAGGAAATCCAGGCACAAATCAAAGAAACGCTGGCACGCCTGAGCAACAAGGGCTCCAAATCCAAAGCATCGAAATACCGTCGTGATAAACGCGACGACGTTCGTGATAAAATGGCGGAGCAACAGGAACAATCAGACCTGGAAAAGAAAACACTGAAGGTAACGGAATTCGTATCGGCCAACCAATTGGCGCAGATGATGAACGTTCCGGTGACCCAGATTATCTCTACCTGTATGAGCCTTGGCTTATTCGTATCCATCAACCAACGTCTGGATGCGGAAACCCTGGCCATCGTCGCGGAAGAGTTCGGATTCAAAACGGAGTTTGTCAGCGTGGAAGCACAGGAATCGATCGAGGAGCAGGATATCGAAAATCCGGAGGATATGGTAGAACGTCCACCGGTTGTAACGATCATGGGTCACGTCGATCACGGTAAAACATCCTTGCTGGATTACATCCGTAAAACGAACGTGACTGCCGGCGAAGCGGGTGGTATCACCCAGCACATCGGTAGCTACAATGTGAAACTGGACAGTGGAAAATCCATTACCTTCCTGGATACTCCGGGTCACGAGGCCTTTACGGCGATGCGTGCCCGTGGTGCCAAAGTAACGGATATTGTGATTATCGTGGTAGCGGCCGACGACAGCGTGATGCCGCAGACACGTGAGGCCATCAACCACGCGCAGGCGGCGGGCGCTCCGATGATCATTGCCATCAATAAAATTGATAAGCCGGGAGCCAATCCGGATAAGATCCGCGAAGCATTATCTACCATGAATATCCTGGTGGAAGAATGGGGTGGAAAATACCAGTCGCAGGAAATTTCGGCGAAGTTCGGTAAGAACATCGACCTCTTGTTGGAAAAAATTGTACTGGAAGCTGAGATCCTTGACCTGAAAGCCAACCCTAAAGCCAAAGCATCCGGATCGGTTGTGGAAGCCAAGCTGGACAAAGGCCGCGGACACGTAGTCGATGTGATCGTCCAAAAAGGAACGCTGCGTATCGGCGATATCCTGGTTGCCGGTTGCTACAGCGGCAGGGTGAAAGCCATGACCAACGAGCACGGTGTCAATATCAAAGAAGCCGGTCCTTCTATTCCGGTGCAGCTGTTAGGCCTGAACGGTGCGCCGACAGCGGGTGATAAGTTCAACGTGATGAGCGATGAGCGTGAAGCGCGTGAGCTGGCCAATAAACGTTTACAGTTACAGCGCGAACAAGGTATCCGCACCCAGAAACACATTACGCTGGATGAGATCGGAAGGCGATTGGCGATTGGCGACTTTAAGGAGCTGAACGTGATCGTGAAAGCCGATGTGGATGGATCTCTCGAGGCCTTATCCGATTCTTTGGAGAAATTATCAACGGAGAAAATCCAGATCAATATCATCCTGAAATCGGTAGGCGCCATCAGCGAGAACGATGTGATGCTCGCCAGCGCTTCCAATGCCATTATCGTGGGCTTCCAGGTTCGTCCTTCGGCAGCGGCACGCAAACTGGCAGAACAGGAAGAGATCGACGTGCGCCTCTACTCTATCATCTACGATGCGATCAACGAGATCAAAGCGGCCATGGAAGGGATGTTGTCACCGGAATTCGAAGAGAAAATCGTTTGCAACATCGTGGTGCGCGAAGTGTTCAACATTACCAAAGTAGGAACGATTGCCGGCTGTTATGTGCTCGACGGTAAGGTGACACGTCATACCAAAGTACGTGTGATCCGCGACGGTATTGTGATCCATACGGGCTCTTTAGGATCCCTGAAACGCTTCAAGGATGACGTGAAAGAAGTAGCGGCGAATTATGAGTGCGGTCTGAACATCGACGGCTTCAACGACGTGAAAGTAGACGACATCATCGAAGGTTACGATATGGTGGAAATCAAAGCGAAGCTTTAAAAAATACCGAATAAACCTAAAAAGTCCTCACCATGCATCGTGAGGACTTTTTTTATGAAATGAATACGCTCTCAACCCTGAAAATAAACTTATAACCCCCCAGCCTTCTATGAAAGATTTGGACATTGACACCCTCATTTCTTCTCTTGCCGGTATTTTATTGAAAGACAGAATAGCGTTTGAAAAAGCGGCAAAGCAGGATGCCGCCCTTTTAGATGTTAACGCTATCCGTTATTTGAAAACCAGATTTCATCATCCGCCAAAGACTCCTCCAGGAATTGACGAAGGACAGTTTGCCCTAGGCCAATGGATGGCAGTTTGCCAGTATGTGATATTTGAACTGCTTTATAATTTACAGGAACTATCATTGCCCCTGGTGAAGGAAGTTGCATTCGGAGAGTATGACTGGACGCAGGCAACCGCATTAGAAGTTTTGTGCAGATGGTATGTCGACGGGACTCTTTCCGAACCTATTATGACAGAGATAAACACAAGAATTGGAGAGATGAGGTATGAAACCCATTTATATTTTGGCAGAAGCCTGATTGTGAGAAAGAAAGACAATCATCGATTTGGCGACATTTTGCTTGAACTAGACAATAAATCGTTTCAGGAAGCGATAAAAGAATTAAACAGGAGCTAACTAAAAAATACCTGGAAATTCAAGGGTCTTTGAAAAACTAAAAAAGGTTCTGATAAATCAGAACCTTTTTTGTGGAGAATACCGGATTCGAACCGGTCACCTCTTGCCTGCCAGGCAAGCGCTCTAGCCAAATGAGCTAATCCCCCAAAGAGAGGGCGAAGATATTTTAAAAAAATCATAACTCAAAATTTTAAATACAAATTATTGCCATAAATAGGGATTATAACCTTACAATAACCAATTCAATGGCGATGGACCCAATCAATAAAACACCGATCCGAAATTTCTTCCGTCCATGTACACATATTCCAATCCTAAGCCGAGAACGGGAATCCGGGTGTTGACAGGTGCAAACATCAGGTGAAGCCTGAATCTGGCTATTTCCGACCATTTTTTGGAGGTGATGATGTCGGGCGTATGAAGAGAAACGATGGAGTTTTGAATGTAAGCCACACCGAGCGCTACATCTACCGAATAGGCCAGACGTTTTTCTCTTTTAATGATTTGTCGCGGATCATTCCCAAAGCCCAGATTCATAACCATGGGTGAAACAAGGTTATTTTCCCTGTACTCAAAATGATGCTCAAAGGTCTTTACGGAGTTGCTCCAGAAATAATATTGACCGATGGACGGCCCGAAGTGAAACCCGCGCTTTTTAGTCGCATTATATCTGCCGAACATAAAAAAGACATCTGCTCCGATCCCAAGATCGTACTTTGCATTATAACCCTTATCATGCTTAAACTTAAAAGGCGACGATTGTTCTCTTAAAAAAGCAGGCGAAAAACTCACTTTAGGATTTAATTGCCCGATCACGACGTTGCTAAACAGGATCAGGTTAATCATCACACATTTAAACACTCCTGCAGGAAGCGACGGTATATGACAAGGGGAGTTCACCCAAAGCAAATTGCCAAAACTATGCCATCCTAATATCCCAGGGATAAGCCCACACCAACTCCCATATCGCTGTCGTAGTGGGCGCGGATGCCTATGTTTTTAGTGATAATGTACTTAATCTCTGCCATGTATTCCAGATCGGTATTCACCATAAACCCTGCCCGGAGCCTCTTTGACAGCGGAATATCTTCCCGCATCAATTGCAACCTGACAATGCCATCGTGATACACTTCTGCCTGGAAGTTAATCATCATCGGCAGCGTATACATGAATCCTACACTGAATGCCTGGCGCGTGTCTTTTTCATTTTTTTGTCCGAATACATTGCTCTCATGCTCATCCATGCCCATGTTCCGATAACGCCAGTCATAGCCTACAAAAGGCATAAACCATTGCATTTTCCCGATATACCTTCCCAGGTGGGTTTCCACCTCATAGCCATGCATCCTGTTGTAACCTAAACGCCATTCCGTGCCCAGAGACCATCTGGCATTCCGGAGCATGGCTTCCCCGTCATTTCCGTTGCTGGCAAAATCATTCTGAGCCATCAGATGAGGCATATTGCTTTCTCTCTGCAAGGCCTTATAAGCTTTTGCCTTGTCGGGCAAATAGGGATTCTGATAATCGTCCACCGCAAACACACGGTTCATGCCCGACATCATGTGATAGAGGATATGGCAATGAAAAAACCAGTCGCCTGCTTCATTGGCCAGAAACTCTATGGTATCGGTTTCCATCGGCATGATGTCCAGGACGTTTTTCAGCGGCGACCTTTCTCCTTTCCCGTTGATCACCCGGAAGTCAAAGCCATGCAGGTGCATCGGGTGGCGCATCATCGAATTATTGTAAATGGTGACGCGTAAAACTTCTCCTTTCTTAACCGGGATCTTATCGGTTTCGGAGAGGATCTTATTATCCATGCTCCAGACATAGCGGCTCATGTTCCCGGTAAGCGTAAACTTCAGTTCCTTTACCGGGGCATCCTTGGGGAGAGCCGTATTATAAGGCGATTGCAGCATGGCGTAGTTTAGCGTGACGAGATCCCCCAAGGCGTTTGCATTATAACGGTTTGGGTTGTTCTCCATATCCATATTGTGTTGGCCCTGCTCCGTTTTTTGCCCGGCTTCACCTGTTATCTCCGGGTACATCACCACGTTCATATCCATTTGGTTCAGGCTCATTCTCATGCCCATGTCATCCAGGTTCCCGTTCATCTTCATCATATCGTTCATCATCTTCATGCCTTCAAAATAGTTTAACCGGGGGAGTGGCGAAATCAATTGCTTAATGCCGTTACCGATAAAGTAGCTTGCAGATTGAGTCCTGTCTTCGGTGGTAGCCAAAAACTCGTAGGCAATTCCATCTTCGGGAATCGTCACTACTACATCGTAAGTTTCGGAAACCGCGATGATGAGCCTGTCCACCTCTACCGGCACCACATCATTGCCATCATTGGCAACCACTGTTATTTTACCACCGGCGTACCTGAGCCAGAAATAAGAGGAAGCCCCGCCGTTGGAGATGCGAAGCCTTACTTTATCGCCCGCCCTTAACTCTTTAGCATCAACGGTTTTCAAATCCGTTGTATGATGTCCGTTCATCAGGATCTTATCATAATACACATCACTCACGTCCATGGCCAGCATCCGCTTCCATTCATTCTTTACTTTGGTTCCGAGTCGCCTTTCCTTAATGGCTTCAACGTACGATTGTGTAGCGCCTTTTTTGATGGCTGCCCAGTCATTGGCATTGTGGAGCATCCTGTTGATGTTATCGGGCTGATAGTTTGTCCATTCGCTTAAAATAACGGGGACCGTAGGCAGATCATCAATTCCTTTTCTAAAGGTGTGGTCGTTCTCCCGTTTTTTCATCACAAAGCTTCCATACATCCCGATCTGTTCCTGGAGGCCTGAATGGGAATGGTACCAATGGGTCCCGCTCTGGATAATGGGGAACCTGTAGGTATACGTTTCTCCCGCCTTGATAGGCTTTTGTGTCAGCCAGGGCACACCATCTTCCTTGTTAGGCAAAAATACACCGTGCCAATGCAGGGAGGTGCTTTCCTTAAGCTGGTTATGAACGACGATCTCGGCCGTATCTCCCTGCGTGAACGTCAGGGTAGGCATCGGGATCTGCCCGTTTACGGCGATGGCGCGTTTTTCTTTTCCTGCATAGCTCACCAGCGTATCTTTTACATACAAGTCGTAGCGTACTGTTTTTTGTGCCGGTAAAACCCGGCTGCACAGCAGCATGAAAGCTAATGCCAGCACGGTGTTCATTCTATTTCTGTGTTTATTCATTTTCTGAGAGTTCCTTTGTTCATGTCAAATGGCCTGATTTATTTGGTGGAAATGGTTTCCACTGTACTGCCGCACGTCAGCATTTTAGAACCGTAAAAAGGATTTTTCACGGCGCTGTCTTTGCTCAGCCAGTGAGCGCCTTTGCCATGGTTGTACATCGGGCAATGCTGGTAATACACGGGCACTTCGAATTTGGATACCTTTACCAGCTCATACAGGTTCTCTGATAACAAAGCAAAAGCTTCTCTTTGTTTTGAAACGTCTTTGGCGTTGGCAATTTTTTCAGCATTCGCCCTCAGCTCTTTCATGGCAAGCATCCAGGCCGTATGCTCTTCCTTTGAAAGCTTTGTCATTTCCACAGCATCCATCGCTTTCACCAATTCGCCGGCTTTTGATGAAGCGGCACCGGCATCTGTTTTTACCAAAGCCTCTTTTATTAAAAAGTAACTATCGGCTACCGCCTTTAATTGCAGCACATGTTGAGAGGTTGCATTGGCCGGTGCAGTCGCTTCACGGTTGCTATGATCTTTTGTATCCGTTCCTGTCCTGGCTTTGGCCGCGGGCTTTAATACGCGGGTATACTGGCAGCAGCCCGGTAGTTTTGCATAAGCATCGCCGGGCGCCAGGAACTTTTCATTGTCATACCCTGCTAAAGCAATGCGCCTCAGGATTTCCTCCTGGCTTGTTTTCTGGCTGTCATACGTCAGCGTCGCCATTTTGGTATCTTTATTCCATACCACGGCAGCCACTTTTTTGACGTTCCCTGCTTTTTCGATCGTGGCTTTACACATATCGCAATTGCCGTAAATTTTTACGGTTTCTGTTTTCGCATTCCTGATTTGGGCGAAGCTGTTGGTTGAGGATAGTAATGCAACGATTACCATCATGAGTTTTGATATTAATTTCATGTCTAAAAAATTTACTAAATAAATAAGGTCAATAAGAAGTGTCAAAAGCCTGACCTGGCTTTCGAGAAGGCACACCTGTGGCTGTCAGGCCAAGGCTTTAGCTTATTTTAGGCGGTAGCCAGATGGAGAAATAGCCTGAAGAACAAGGCTGATGTACGAAGCCGAATGTTTGTTTTTTAACTTCAGCGAAGTCCTCTTTAGCTTTTATGTCGAAAGGGCTAAGCAGGCCAAAGAAGGAAAAGGAGGTACTGCAACCGCAGGAATCGTTCGCACAGCTGCCTTTACAATCACCGGGATGGTTCTCATCCTGGCAGGATCCGGGTTTACAATGGTCTTTTTGACCGGTGTCTGCCTTTTCCCCCGGGCAGGAAGCGTGTTTTGTTTCGGCGGATGTTTTGGAACAGGCATAACCCGGGTTGGGAATTAGAAACAATCCCAAACTCAATAAGACCAAATAAATGATATGTGCTCCCGGACGTTTCACCTTCACAAAGGTATTAATATAATGGATTAAATCTGAGCGGATGAGCTTCCCGGCAATGCAAAAACCAGTCATTCCGGGGAGCATTCCTTTTATTTTACAGGCGCTATTTTAAACCCGGCCTTTTGTACGGTTTCTATCACTTCCTGCTCGGTAATGCCGTCTGAGCTTACCGTTAGCACCTTGTCTTTAGCGGCCGTATCCACGCCCCAGTGGCAAAGGCCTTCTGCCTGATCCAAAAAAGGTTTTACGGAAGCGACACAGCCGCTGCAATTAATGTTTGTCTTGAATTGAAATGTTTGAGTTTCCATGTGGGTGCTATTTTTTTTTTAATAATTAACATGTAGATGGGTGATACAAAGTTGGCTATTCTTTTAAAGAGGGGCCTTGTGATATTTTGGATTTGATTTGCAGGATTTACTGTTTTATGTTTTCCATTTCAAACGCAGGCTGTTACTCACCACGCTGACGCTGCTTAGAGCCATGGCGGCTCCTGCCAGCATGGGGTTCAGCAAGAATCCATTGATCGGGTAAAAAATGCCTGCCGCTACCGGGATCCCAATGATGTTATAGATAAATGCCCAGAACAGGTTTTGCCTGATGGTGGCAACTGTTTGCTTCGACAGCCTGATGGCCTGCGGGATTTTTCCAAGGTCTGATGAAATAATGGTCATTTTGGCAACGTCCATCGCAATATCGCTTCCTTTTCCCATAGCAATGCTCACATCGGCAGTGGCAAGAGCGGTGCTGTCATTGATCCCGTCGCCCACCATTGCCACCATTTTTCCCTGCTGTTGCAGCTCTTTTATAAAATCGGCTTTGTGCTGCGGCAATACTTCTGCTTTGTAGTGCCTGATCCCGGTTTGCTGTGCAATGGCTCTGGCAGTCGCTTCGTTATCTCCCGTCAGCATATAAAGCTCAATGCCCATATCCTGTAGCTGTTTAATGGCTGCTACCGATGTTTCTTTGATCTTATCGGAAATAGCGATTACGGCCAAAGCCTGTTTGCTATCTGAAAACCAGATCAGAGTTTTAGATTGCCTGCCCCATTCGTCAGCTTGTTGTTGTAACTGTTCCGCAATCTGAATATTGTTTTCCGCCAATAATTTTTTGTTGCCTACATAGTAGGTTTCCCGGTTATGACTGGCTTTGGCTCCCTTCCCTGTAATGCTGTCGAACATGGACAAGGATACAGGAGATGCCACACCTTCGAAATGCTTTACCACAGCCTCTGCCAGCGGATGCTCCGATTGCTTTTCGATGCTGAACAGGATATTCGCGCTGGCCTCATTATCCAGCCAGCGGATGCCTGTCACCTGCGGCCTGCCTTCGGTAATTGTGCCTGTTTTATCCAATACGATGGCGGTGATGTTCCTGGCCAGCTCGAGGCTTTCCGCATCTTTGATCAGGATCCCGTTTTCAGCTCCTTTGCCGACACCTACCATAATGGCTGTAGGTGTGGCCAGTCCCAGGGCGCAAGGGCAGGCAATCACCAATACCGTCACAGCTGCCAGCAATCCCTGCACGAAGCCATTATCGCCTCCCAGAAGAAACCACAGAACACCCGTGAGGATGGCAACAGCGATCACCACCGGAACGAAAATACCTGCAATCTTATCTACCAGCTTCTGAACAGGAGCTTTGCTGCCCTGCGCCTCCTGCACCATGTTGATGATCTGGGCAAGCATGGTCTCCTTTCCTACTTTTACTGCCGTAAACCGGAAGCTTCCTTTTTGATTGATCGTCCCGGCAAATACTTTTTCATTTTCCTGTTTCAGCACCGGAACAGGTTCTCCGCTCAGCATACTTTCGTCCACATAGGAGCTACCTGTCGTGACCATACCATCCACGGCGATTTTTTCACCGGGCTTTACAAGGATGCTATCTCCTGCCTTTACCTCTTCAATGGCCATTTGCCGTTCGGTTCCGTCTGCCTGTACTACCAGCACGGTTTTCGGCTGCATGCCCATCAGTTTTTTAATGGCTGTTGATGTATTGCCTTTGGCTTTTTCTTCCAGCAGTTTTCCTAAAAGAATAAAAGCGATGACCACCGATGCGGCTTCAAAATACACATGGGCATGCAGTCCACGCTGATGCCAGAAGTCTGCAAACAGCATATTGAACACGCTAAACAGGTAGGCAATCCCGGTACTCAGGGCTACCAGGGTATCCATATTGGCCGACCGGTGCATGGCCTGCTTCCAGCCGTTAATGAAAAAGTCTTTCCCCAGCCATACCACCACCGGTGTGGCAAAGAGGCACATGATTTCGTTGGCATAAGGCATATCCATCAAGAACATCCCGATCACCACTACCGGAAGCGATAACAGGACGGCCCACAGGGTTTTGTTTTTGAGCGTTTGAAATTTCCGGGCATGGATCGCTTCCAATGTTTCCTGCTGCTTGTTTTCATCCTCCACCAATAAATCGTAACCGATGGACTGAACCGCCTTTTGCAGCTTTGAGGGATCCGTCATGGTGGGCAGGTATTCTACCGTCAGATGGCCTGTGGCAAAATTGACGGAGGCTTCCACCACGCCCTCCTGGTATTTCACGATGCTTTCCGTACTGATAGCGCAGGAGGCGCAGGTCATCCCCAATACCGGAAACGTACGCTTAACGGTTGAAACACCATAGCCTAAGTCTTTAATGGCTTTAACGGCTTCGGCAATGGCTTCATTATTTTTTACCGTAATAGCAGCCCGGCGGTTGTTCAGCTCTACCTTGTGGCTTTCCACGCCTTTCACCTTCTCCAGTCCTTTTTCAACGATGAGCGCGCAATGTTCGCTTTCTACATCTTCCAGGGGAAGATAAATGATGTCTTTATGATTAGTTGTTGCCATGTTTCGCTTGCTTTAATTGACAAGGCAAAATTGGCGATAATAGCGCTGGCCGGTGTTGTGGAATTTTGGGATTGATTTGTAAGATTTAGGAAAGGCAACTAAATCCCGGCCTATACTTTATCCAGGGGCTTGCGCTTATCTTCCCTGATCTGCTTGAAATGGCTCGGAGTGAGCCCCGTTACCTTTTTGAACTGGTTACTCAAATAGGCCACGCTCGAATAATTTAAGCGGAGAGCGATCTCGCTCAGCGACAGTTCATCATAAACCAGGAGCTCCTTGACCCTTTCTATTTTCTGGGCAATAAAATACTTTTCAATCGTGGTGCCCTCTACCTCCGAAAAAAGGTTGGACAAATAATTGTAATCGTGGTGCAGCTCAGCGCTCAACACCGCAGAAAGATTGGTTTTGACATCGTTATCCTGGTGATGAACAAGATCAATGATAACATTTTTTATCTTCTCAATGATCTTGCTTTTTTTATCATCAATCAGCTCAAAGCCCAATGAAACCAATACTTCTTTCAGTTGCTCTTTATTCCGGGCGTCCGGCTCTTGTTCAAGCACGGCCTCTCCCAACCTGATACTTTTGACATCCAGGCCCAGTTTATCCAACTCGTTTTGCACCACCATAATACAGCGGTTGCAAACCATATTCTTAATAAAAAGCGTCGTCATCCTAATGCCTGTTCACGTTAATTATCCGGGTAAGCCTCCCTGCTATCAGGCTGCGTTCAGCGTACCGCAGCAAAGATACGAATTTAGTTCCTGATCTCTGACAAACCGGATTGGTCGTGAAAATCCAGCTGTTACACAAAACAGATTTTTTAATCGCGCGATAGATCGTACATTTACGGGCACAAGCTGCCAGGCATAAATACGCACAAAGATGACACTCTCTGAAAACATCAGCCAGTTCCTTGATCTCAGCACAGATGAAAAACAAAAAGTAGAACAAGCCTTCAGGCCCCTGGAATTGGCTAAAGGCGAGCCATGGGTGAAAGAAGGAAAAGTGTGTGAGCACGTTGCTTTTTTAAAGGCCGGCAAGCTGCGTGTTTTTTATGGCAATGATACAGGCGATGAAGTGACCTGCCATTTCGTAATGCCCCACCAGTTCATCTCATCCTTTACCAGCTTCCTCACAAACACACCTACCCTTGAAACTATTGCTGCGATTGAGCCTTCCTCACTGCTTGTCATCTCCAAAAAAGAACTGGAAGCACTTTCGGAGGAGCTGCCAAAGATCCATGTCTGGCGCCGGGTCATTGCCGAAAATTTATTCATAACCCTCGAGAAGAGGATCGCCATGCTGCAATCGCAAACGGCTCACGAGCGCTATGAGCAAATGATCAAAGACAATCCCGATATTATCCTGGGCGTTCCCCTTCAGTATACCGCTTCATTCCTGGGGATCACGCCGCAACACCTGAGCCGCCTGAGAAAAGAATCCGCCCGGTAATTTCTTAACATTTGTTCAGTAGTTCCGGCAAGGTATCGCAGACTTTTGTAGCACAATCCTTAAACGCTGCAAATCATGAAACACCTCTTATCCATTGCCGCCCTGCTATGCCTGGCCGGCAGCATCAGATCCCAGACCAGCAACACACCAAAAAAAACGAAGGAGCTCGTTCTCTTAGCCGGCACCATTCAGCCCTTTCTACTAAAGGGAGGAAATATTGAGCTGGACTTTTACCTTCCCAAAACAGTATTCAATTATTCCCATGGCTTTTCCCTCGAAATGGAAAGTGCTTCCGGCACAACGGTAGGTGAAGCGAAGCGACAATCCGTTGCCTATCATATCCCCTATTCTACGGGCTTTGGCATCGGTTACCGCCTCACTAAATATGTGGATGTCCGTTTTGAGCCCAAGCTTCACCACTTCGAGGCTTATTATGACGGCAGCGACCGAAAAGCGACCGAAAACCGGATCAGCTCTTACACAACAGCCACACTGGGCATCGGGGCCTATTTCAGGTGGAAGCCCTTTGAAAAGCAACACAATGTTTTGAAAGGTATTTTTACATCAACGAGCCTGCGCTACTGGCAAAATGTATGGACCTCGCTCAACAACGCTAAAACCGTATACGCCAATACCGTTACCGGTAAAACAGAAAGTCTGAAAGCCTCCAACATCGGCATTGCCAATACGCCCTTTCTGTTCAACATTGCTTTAGGTTATAGCATCGTCTTTTAAATTTTCGGAATTTTTTTCTTTCAAAAGGAAATAATTACATTTAGCCTCAACCAAATCAAACACTCTTCTTTATGAAAAAACTCATCCTGATCCTCGGTCTCTGTATGCCATTCGGCGCAGCAGTGATGCAGGCACAAACAAAACCGGCGGCTTCGGCCAACGATTCTCAAAAAAAGTTCAGCACACGCCTCGGCGAAATCCTGACCATGGTAACCACAGCCACCACCGAAGATGCCGGAAAAGCTTCGGGGCTTTTGGGAGTTTCCAAAGGCTACGGACAGTACCCGGCTAAAGCGGGAAAAGGACTGCCGACGGTTGCAAACGAGCAGTATACCTGGTACAACTCTAAAGTACGCTGGGAATACCGTGCCGAGTTTGGCCGCTACCAGGCCGACAAAGAAGCCGAATTGACAGCTATGAAAGAGAAAGCCACAAAGCTGGTGCAGGACTACATGAGCACCACCAACTGGAAACAGCTGACTTCTGACAAAGCGGATGTATTACTCGACTATGAAAACGGGGAAACCAAACGCCATGTCAAATTAAAAGTTATGACCAGCAAAACTGCGGGAAGCGCCGTCATCCTGATGCTGGAATAAGACGCTTCTTAAAACAGGTGTCAAAGCCCGGTTGCCTGTGCGATCCGGGCTTTGTTGTGTTTAGGGGTTTCAAAAAAATAGTCGTACCTTCATCACTACACATGAGCTCCATACTCAGCGCAGCCGACATATTCAACAAGCATGCCCTGCTCTACCAGAGCCGCTTTATGGATGTGAGCCTGTATGCCGACCGTATCGCTCACTTCTGCGAGCATCTGCCGGATGGCGGAAACGTGCTTGAACTTGCCTGCGGCCCCGGGAACATCACACGTTATTTGCTGGATCTACGACCCGACCTGAAGATCCTGGCCACCGACATTGCGCCGAATATGCTGGAGCTGGCCAAAGCCAATAATCCCGGTGCAGCATTCCGCTTGCTCGATTGCCGCGACCTGAGCTCCATGACGGAAACGTACGATGGGATCTTATGTGGATTTTGCCTGCCCTATTTATCGGAGGAAGAAAGCAAAAGCCTTATCCGGAGCTGTGCCGCTCTCTTAAACCCCGGAGGCATTCTGTACCTGAGCTGCATGGAAGAAAGCGAGCACCACCAATCGGGGATAAAAACGAACAGTGCCGGCGATAAAACCTACATGTACTATCACAGCGCCCGGTTTTTGACGGATGCCCTGTCGGGCGGTGGTTTTGAGAGCATTGAGCTGAGCCGGAACATCACACAGACCGGCGATGAGCCCGCTAATACCGACCTGGTTTTCACAGCCCTCAAAACGGGTATTGTTTTTGAATAGAGTCATGTGATCCGCTGTTATAGGGATCATGTTTTTGCTACAGATGTTTTTGAAACACGCCATCATAGGAATTCTGATAAACATGTGTGTCCGGCTGGAGGCACAGACTAAAACCTATACGTTGAAAGCAGTGGGCATTAAGATAGGGCAACTCGAAGCCTATCATCTCAAAAACAACGCCTTCGACTATTACGCTACGCACAGCAAGGTCGATTTCATTACCATCAAAGCAGATGTAAAAACCGAAGCCGTCTACCAGCACGGAATCCTCATCCGGGCTATCGTTACCAGCAAGATCAACGGTGAAGCCTACAGCTCAAAAACACTCTGGAAGAAAGACCACTACGACATCGACTGTCATACCCGCAAATACAGTCACAAAGACACCACGCTCACCCGACCTATCCGCTGGTCGGCGGGAAAAATGTATTTTGAAATTCCGAAACCCGGGGTGGAGATTTATACGGAAAGCTATGGCAAGCTGAGCATCCTGGAAGAAACGAAAAAAAACACACTGAAGATGACAACGCCGGAAAGCAAACAGATCTATTATTATTCCGGCGATTACACCAGGCTCGAAAAAATAGAGGTGGTAAACAGCATCAAAAATTTTGATATGATTCCCGATAAATAAGCGGACCGATTTTCATCCATTTCAATCTAATTGTCAGGCACATTCGTACATGAAGAAGTTTTAGTATCTTCATCCGGACAATTTATGAACCTCCGTTTTATAGCCAGCTTCTTTCTCCTGCTAAGCCTTGCTTCACAAGCGCAGGATAAGGTCTTTGTCATCAAAATGGCAGGCATTAAGATCGGGAAACTCCAGGCTTACCATATTAAGAACAGCGGCTTCGATTATTATGTGACCCACAGCACGGTTGACTTTTCAGTGATCCTGAAAATAAAAGCGGACATCAAAACAGAATCCCTTTACCACAATGGCGTGCTCATCAAAGCCATGGTGAACAGTACGCTCAACGGCGTTCCCTATTCTTCAAAAACGATCTGGGAAAAAGACCATTACAACATCGATTGCCACACGTATAAGTATACGTACAAAGATTCGACGCTCACCAGGCCCATCCACTGGACGGCGAGCAAACTGTATTTCGAAATTCCCTCGGCGGGCGATGAAGTATTTACCGAAAGCTATGGCAAAATGGGTATCCTGACCGAAACCGGGAAGAACAGCCTCAAAATGACCTCGCCCAAAAGCAAGCAGACCTACTATTACAATGCCGACCGCAGTAAATTACTGAGGATCGAAGTGATCAACAGCGTCAAAAATTTTGACATGTACCCGGATACCCTGAGGTAAGAAATTTCTATTTCCCTTTTTCGAAATACTGCATGAGCTCGTCCTTCTTGTTGGGAGAGACATCGATCACCGAGCCATTGCTCATCGTCAGCTGGCCGCCTTTTCCTTTCTTGTATTTCTGCACGTGCTCGAGGTTGACGAGGTGCGATTTATGAACGCGGATAAATCCGGATTCCGCCAGCAGCTCTTCATAGAATTTAAGCGTGCGGCAGATCATCATTTTCTGTTTCGACACAAAGTGAAAATCGGTGAAGTTGTCGTGCGCATCGCAATGCACCACATCCTTGAGGCTTACCACTTCAAAGCCATCCTGCAGGGGCAGCACGATCTTGTGCTGGTCGATGGTGCGTGCCTTCATATTTTCGAGCAGCACTTTGGTGTGAACACCGGCTGCATTTTTCTGCTTCTGCATTTTGATCTTTTCCACCGCCGCCACCAGCTCATCAATGCTCACCGGTTTCAGGATATAATAGGCGGCGCTGTAGTTCAGCGCCTGGATGGCATAATTATCAAAAGCAGTCACAAAGATCGTCTCGAAGGTGATGTCCTTTACCTGTTCCAGCAAATCGAATCCATTGCCCTTGGGCATCTCCACGTCCAGGAACACAATATCCGGCTGGTGCTTCTCAATGGCCAGGAGCCCCGTCTGCACCGAATCGCATTGGGCCAGCACTTCTACGTCCCGGCAGTATTTGGCAAGATAGTCGCTCAGGATATCCCGGCTTATTTTTTCGTCGTCGACAATGATCGCTTTCAGCATGTGTCCTAATGTTGTTGTGGTATGTATAATTTTACTCTGGTGCCACAATGAAGCGCTCCGGGATCGGCGTCGCTGATCTCCACCCGGATATTGGTACCAAACAGGTCATTCATGATCACGATACGGTTCTCGATGTTCTGCATGCCGATAGAGGCCTGTTTTTTCTGATTATGCGTTTTCAGCTCTTTCGATTTTTCCCTGCCGATCCCGTTGTCCGTGATCGTTACCAGCAATTCGTTTCCTGCGGTTTCAAACACCAGCCCCAGCTTTCCTTTATCGTCGAGGTAACGCAGGCCATGCCACACGGCATTTTCAAGGTAAGGCTGAATGAGCATCGGAGGCAGTTCAAAATCGCTGTCGGCAAGGCTTTCACTGATCTCAAAGGTATAATCGAATTTATCGTTGAAGCGTGTATGCTCCAGTTGCAGGTACAGGCGCAGCATTTCCAATTCTTCCGTCAATGGCACCAGGCTGTGCTTGGAGCTGTCCATCACCATGCGCATGAGCTTGGAAAAATCGGACAGGTAACGGTTCGCCTGACGCTCATCATTCTGGGAGATATAATGGTTGACGGAGTTCAGCGCATTGAAAATAAAATGCGGGTTCATTTGTCCTCTCAGCGATTTCAGTGCCAGCAGCTGATTAACTTTCCGCTTTTCCCTGGAGCTTCGCATCACGAAGAAGCCGGCCATGAGCATGGAGAAAATAAAGAAGATAAGCACCCCGATGATGATGTTCTTAAAGCCGAGCTGCTCCTCTTTCAGCGTTTTGTCCTGTTTGAGGATCTCCATCGATTGCTCGGAGAGCTGGCGTTCCTTCTGCAAAAGGTCGATCTTCTGCTGGTTCTTGCCCAGGCTGGTGCTGAGGCTCAGGGCCTCGTTCAGCTCGCGCTGGCGCACATGCTTGATGGAATCCTGCAACGCAGCGTATTTATCGAAATACACCAGCGCCCTCGCCGGGTTTCTCTGCTTCAGGTACTCTTCTGCCAGGAGTTTATAGGTATTCGCTGTCTCATCGAGGTCATTACTTTTCGGGAAGAGCAGCTGCTCCTGGCTAATGGAACTGTAAGTACCCTCTGTTACCTTCTGCTCGGTCATATCCGTATTCAGGCCCTTATCAAAAAAAGTTTGCGCCACGTCCATCTGGTTGGCATTGAGGTAGGCATTCCCGATCTCAATGTTCTCCTTCATGATCGCCTGCGGATTATTATTGCTGGTATTGATGCTGATCTTGCTGTTCCTGGCCTCCAGCTCTTTGGGCAGATTCTTCTGCCTGCGGAAGATCTTTGCCAGCTGGTCATTGGCTTTCAGCGACAGGGGCGCCAGGTTTGCTTTTTCTGCAACCGTTTTGGCTTTTGTAAAACAATCGATGGCTTTATCATCGCTCTTCTGCTCCAGGTAGATCTCTCCCAGTGCAAGATTCGTTTCCGCTTCTCCTTTGGCATTTCCGTTTTGCTTCTCCTCGAGCAGAACATCGTTTAGGATGGAAATACTTTCGGGTACTCTTCCCTGCTTTAGGCGGATCGTAGCCAGGAGGCGCTTGGCGGACAGCAATTCGGCGGCATCCACGGATACATAGCCGAGGCTGTAATTGACCCTGGTTTCCGCCTTGTCAAAATCTCCCAGCTCCATGTAGGACATAGCCAGATGCTTGTTGGCCTGAAAAAGCGTTTCCTGGCTCACAGGCGGCGACCAGGAGCCTTTCGCTTTGCTTTTGACCTGAGATACAGCAATGCATTTCAGATAATTTTCGATGGCGAGCTCATGCTGCTGAAGGTTTTGCTGGATGTTTCCCAATATAAGGTAAGCCGCACTTTCCTTCGCTTTATCATGCTCGTTGATGCTTTGTGCAATGGCTTTGTTGATATAATCAATCGCTTTCAGCGGTACTTTCTCCGAATAATAGCCTGCCGAATCCAGGTACCTGCTGCTGGTATAGCCGAACTCCGAACGCTTCTTGAACGAATTGGAATTGACATCCTGCATCTCGTTCTGCTGGCTGCTGTTGGTTTGTGGCCGTACGGTGTTCTGGTTGCTTTTATTAATCTGCTGTTGGGGAATCGTAGTGGTGTTACTGCTATTATCAAACTGTGCATAAAGCCCATGACACATCATGCCGCAAAGGATGACTCCCGAAAGCCTGAAAAAAAAATGAGGTGTACGCTTAACCATTACTTTGACAAACATAGTAAGGAAACAGCAGATATTAAAATCGGCATTCTCTCAAAAGTGCCTCAAAATAACCATTTTAGACCCTTATGCGGGCTGAGCAAACCCTTTCACCAAGTGCAACGTCCGTTTCACTAAGTCCTCATTTTTTAGAAGATCGCTTGCCCCTAGCTTTACCATAGATTTCACCCCATAAACCCAAAAAAGCCATGAACTACCCGGGATCAACCACACAGCGCTGCCTGGCAGCTATCTTCAGCTTCTTCTCACTCATCAGCACTGCACAAGTCACTCCGGCACTTGTCGATTTCGACGCTTATGAAAAGCTCGTTTCAGAAGTCAAGCAACACCGCCAGAGCCGCCTGCTGAATGCAGAGGAATTTGTAAAAACCAGCAAGGAAAAAAACGTGATCATCCTCGACACCCGCTCCGATGCCATGTATGCAGCCGTACACGTAAAAGGAGCGATCCACCTCAACTTTTCGGATTTCACACAGGACAATCTCAAAAAGATCATCCCGTCAAACGATTATAAAATCCTGATCTATTGCAACAATAACTTTGTAAGCACACCTGTAGCTTCTCCCGGACCTGCGCCGGTCAAAAAGGACTACACCAATTACTTCCTTACCAAATCATTCAGACCCGACCAGGATCTCCAGCCACAACAAGCCTCGGGCAGCACCCGCAAAGGTGCTGCGCGCGTCAGCTATCCACCGGCAAAACCGATCACACTGGCCCTGAATATTCCCACGTACATCCATCTCTATGGTTACGGCTACCGGAATATTTACGAGCTCTCCGAACTGGTGAACACCTACGACGGTAAACTTGAATTTGAAGGCACAGCCGTCAATAAATAATCAAACCCATTAATACCGGAAACCATGAACCCTTTACATCATCTATCCTTCAAGCCAGGTGCAGGATTTTTCGCCTTAACCTATATGGCTTGCATTTCCTGCGCTTCTGTAGCGGAAAGACACACCGGCTCCGCTGAAAAAGAAACCGCGCTGGCGGCAGCCATCACACATTCCGCAGCAGCCGGCCCTATACCGGGTGCGCTTCCTCCTGGCCTGAAAAAGAAAATCAAGATCGCCTTGCTGCTGGATACCAGCAACAGCATGGATGGTCTCATCAACCAGGCAAAATCACAGCTCTGGAAACTGGTGAACGAGCTATCGGGCGCCAAATGTGATCATGAAAAACCGGAGCTGGAAATTGCGCTCTATGAATACGGCAATTCGGGCTTGCCTTCCAGCGAAGGCTATATCCGGCAGGTAACCATGTTCACCCAGGACCTGGACCTGATCTCCGAAAAATTATTTGCCCTGAGCACAAATGGTGGTAGCGAATTCTGTGGCTATGTCATTAATACCTCTTTAACCGAGCTCGACTGGCAGGGCGACGATGGCGACCTCCGCCTGATCTTCATTGCCGGCAACGAGCCCTTCACACAGGGGCCGGTGAGTGCCAGCGCTTCCTGTAAAAAGGCCAAAGAAAAAGACGTAATAATCAATACCATCTTCTGCGGGCCTTTTGATGAAGGACTGAGAACCGGCTGGAAGAACGGCGCCATCATGGCTGATGGAGAATACATGAGCATCGAACAGGACAGGCAAACCGTATACACCGAATCGCCTTATGACAAGGAGATCGCGGAGCTGAACGGACAGATCAACAACACCTACATCTCATACGGAGCCAAAGGTTACTCCAAAAAATCCAATCAGCTGGCGCAGGATAAAAACGCCGAAAGCTATGGCATTGCCAATACGACAGAGCGCGTCGTGTCTAAAACAAGCTCCTTCTACTCCAATGCCGATTGGGACCTGGTAGATGCCTCGAAGTCAAAAAGCTTCGACATCACCAAAATCAAAGAAGCCGATCTCCCGGCGGAGCTCAAGGGAAAAACCAATGAAGAAAAAGAGCAATACCTCGCTAAGAAAAAAGCGGAGCGTGAAAGCATTACCGCTAAGATTGTGGAATTGAACAAGCAGCGGATAAAATACGTAGCCGAAAAAGAAAAAGCAACGGGCGAAAAAACATCCCTGGATGCAGCAATGCTCAAGGCCATCAGGGAACAGGCCTCGAAAAAACGCTTTCTGTTTGATTCTTAAGTTCGGATGTTCCTGCTGTAAGCATGTAAAACCTTAGCCTGTCCGCTAAGGTTTTTAAATTTCGGGTACCGCATTCCTGCTGGTTTTCCGTGCCTTTATTAAGCAATTTTTCCATGATGAAAACAGAACAACCGGTTAAAAAACAAGGGCTTCCCGGGCAGTTCGCCTGTTTATGAAGAGACCCTCAGTTCCCCCTAATCAACTCAGCAGGCATACGAATTGATTGTCTTTTTCCCGGTTATGATATTCTTTTCTACTTTCTTTTCCAGATCCCTCGTTATCCTGCTGATCATCTGCCTGGGCCGGAACAGCATCAGAGCGCAGGATTACCGCGGCCCTTCCCTGCTCTACAATGGCCTCATCGGCGCCGTGACGGGCGGTGTCGGCTCTGTCATCAATAAGCACAAAGGTCAGAAATGGTATACCGCTTTTGCAAAGGGATTTGCGGTGGGTGCGGGAGGAGGTATGATCATGTATGGTGGCAAGCGCATCAACTCCCTGATCTCCGTGAAGAGCGAATTGAGCTACGGTTACCTGTCGCGGTTTGTTTTCGACATGGGAAACTCCATCGTAGAAAATGCCGCCGCCAACCGGAACTTCTGGGAAGTGCTACACTACGATGTCGGCTTCATCCGGCTGGAGCTGGAAACCACCAGGCTCAGATTCAAACCCCGTATCATGGCCTCTACATTCATCGGCACCGTCTTCCTTGCTACGCAGGGCCGCTTCGACGCCCCTACCAGCCTGGCTTCCGGAACGCCGACCTTTCGTACCAGGAGCATCTCCTATGCCCCAAGGCTCAACGGCTCCACACTCACCAATGGCTTCCTGCTCAACGATACCCTGCGCTACAACCTGTTCTTTTACGACATCTATGCTCATGAGATGATCCATACGTTCCAGTTCCGGGAGCTGGCCGGTGTCAATCAGTTTTTTAATCCTTTGCAAACACGGTGGAAAGAGCGTTCCAAATGGTATGCGAAGCTAAGCCCCTGGATTTATGGCGACCTCAACTATGAGCTGTACGGGATCAATTATTTCTTCATCAATGGCGGGCCGGAAGGAAAACACTATTGCCGCAACTTCCTGGAAAATGAAGCCGAATACCTTTCCACCGAACGGAACGCCTGCGATTTCAAGGCGCACTAAAGGATCTCCTCGTTCCGCTCCTGGCAAAGCTCAACGAGCACGCCGTTGGTACTTTTGGGATGGAGAAAAAAGATCATTTTATTATCGGCCCCGAATTTGGGCTCTTTATTAAGTACCTCAAAACCCTCCCCTTTCAGGCGCTCCATCTCCTCATAAATATTATCGACTTCATAAGCAATGTGATGAATGCCTTCCCCTTTCTTTTCAATAAATTTAGCGATAGCACTGTCGGTAGTGGTCGCTTCCAGGAGCTCGATCTTGGTTTCTCCGAGCATAAAAAAAGAAGTGCTCACCCCTTCACTTTCTACCGGCTCCACCTTATAATGCTCTTTCCCGAAGAGCTTTTTAAACAATTCATTGGAACTCTGAAGGCTCTTCACGGCAATGCCGATATGCTCTATTTTTTTGATCATTTCAGGTGATTTTCCTCAAAAATAGGGAGTATTTCGGGGCAAACCAATTTTAATCACCCCATTTAGGCCATAAAACAGGCCGAATTGCTGAGAAAACCCAAAACATGAACCATTTGGTGATCCGCGAATAATGTCGTACATTTGTAGCCTAAATTTACGACAATGACACAATCATTCATCTTAGGGATATTAGGCGGTTTGGGAGCTCCTGAAATCATTATTATCTTAGTAATCGTTCTATTATTATTCGGAGGCAAAAAAATCCCGGAATTAATGAAAGGATTAGGCCGTGGTGTGAAAGACTTTAAAGACGCTTCAAAGGGCGAAAGCACTCCTGAAGGAGAAAACAAGTAATTATTTAGTTTTTAACTCATATTGAAAGCGTCATTCTGTTCGATTGGCGCTTTTACTTTTTTAACCGAAACCTGTGTACACATTTACAACTATCCGTCAGCTTCAATCCGACCTTGCCGCAGGAAAAACCTCTTGTCAGCAACTGGTTGCCGAATCCATCAAAGCCATTGAAGAAAAAAAACAACTGAATGCTTTCCTCGAAGTGTTCAACGATTCTGCGATCGCACAGGCCAAGCTGGCAGATGAGAAGATCGCCTCCAAAACAGCCGGCAGGCTGGCCGGTGTCATCATTGGCCTGAAAGATAATATCTGCTATAAAGGACATAAAGTGTCTGCTTCTTCCAAGATCCTGGAAGGCTTCGAATCCCTGTATTCCTCAACAGTGGTTGAGCGCCTGCTCGCCGAAGATGCCATCATCATCGGCCGCCTCAACTGCGATGAGTTTGCGATGGGGAGCAGCAACGAAAATTCGGCTTTCGGAAATGTATTGAACCCCATAAATGAAAAAACCGTTCCGGGTGGTTCCTCCGGCGGCTCGGCAGCGGCCGTCGCTGCAGGCTTATGCCACATCACGCTTGGCTCCGACACGGGAGGCTCTATCCGCCAGCCGGCATCCTTTACAGGAACGGTGGGATTAAAACCAACTTACGGTCGCATCTCGCGTTGGGGACTGATCGCTTATGCTTCATCCTTCGACCAGATCGGGCCTATTACCAAAACGGTAGAGGACGCTGCCTTGCTGCTGGAGATCATGGCAGGTGCCGACGCTTATGATACGACGGCTTCACAGAAAAAAGTAGACAATTATAGCTCTGCACTGGCAGAGAAAAAAAACTTTAAAATCGCATACCTGAAAGAGTGTATCGACTCCGAGGGGCTGGACCCTGAGGTGAAACAGCATACACTGGCGGCACTCGAAAAGATGAAGCAGAACGGCCATACCGTGGCGGCTGTGGACTTCCCCTACCTGGATTTTTTAGTGCCTACCTATTATGTGCTTACGACCGCGGAAGCTTCTTCCAACCTGTCGCGTTTCGATGGCGTGCATTTCGGCTACAGGAGCCCGAATGCCACCGACCTGGAAAGCACCTATAAGAAATCGCGCAGCGAAGGTTTCGGGAAGGAAGTGAAGCGCCGCATCATGCTTGGCACCTTTGTCCTGAGCGCAGGTTACTATGATGCGTATTATGGCAAAGCTCAAAAAGTAAGGAACAAGATCCGTCAGAAAACACGCGAGATCCTCGCCGACTATGATTTTATCGTGACACCTTCCACACCGGGAACAGCCTTTGAGTTTGGTAAGAACAGCGCCGACCCTATCAAAATGTACCTGGAAGATATTTTCACCGTGCAAGCCAATATCGTTGGCTGCCCTGCTATTTCCGTGCCTAACGGCACACACAGCAATGGCTTGCCGATAGGCCTGCAGATTATGGGAAGGGATTTTGAAGAAGGGCATTTACTGAACATCGCCGCGCAGATCTGATGATGCGACTGGCTACATATGTGGTTGGTATCGCGTTCCTGATATTACACCAACGTTGTGCGCCTAGCCGTTTCGTGAAACCCCTGGCCAAAAAAGAAAATGCGCTTGCCCTGAACCTCGGCGGGCCATTGATCCACTACGGAAATGCGGTGACGCCGCTTCCCCTCACCTCGTTGATGTATGGCCGCGGCCTGAGCAATTCCACAACGGCTTTCGGATCGCTTCACCTCACCTCCGCCCTTTTCGGCAATTTCCAGACAGACCTGGGTATCTGCCAGCGCCTCTATCAAAACGACAGCCTGAAATTCGGAATTACGATCAATCCCGCCATCAACATGGTGTACGACAAGTGGGAAGGGAATTTCAGGGCGTGGCCGCAGCTCGACCTGAATATTTACAAAGACGTTATCCATCAGAAAGGATTCCTGTACCTCGGTTTAACGAACTGGTTTGAACTCTCTTCCAAAAAAGCACACAATGAAGCACAAAACACTCATGTGCTTATTAATCCACATGTGGGCTTTACCTATCACCCGAAAAAATGGAGCTATAGCATGGAATGCAAATTTTTAGAGATGAACCGCAAGAATGTGCCTAACGTGGTGGACTACGTCGGCATTAATCAGCGCGGAGCCGTAGGAATTTATTTAAATGTGATGAGGACGTTTTAGGATGAAGCGGGAAGAGACCTATAAAAAAAGGGGGGGCCACAGCAAACATGTCACCCTGAGCGGAGTCGAAGGGCGACATGCAAAAAAAGCTCATACAAAGTTCCGGCCTGCACCCGGACTGACAGCACTCGTATTAGCTATGGTTGTTTCCTCCTGCCTGCGCCTCGACAGCAACCTGTATAATCCCAGCACCGACATCCAGGAATACAAATTAGACAACTATAGCGGCGAGCAGGATTTCATCCTTGACGCTTCCTACAACATTCCCGATAGCCTGATCCATCAATTCACCCTGTTTTCGCAGGCTCCGGGCGAAAGCGACGCCACCAACATCCGCGCCATCTACATCGGCAGCATCGCGAAGATCCAGAGCGACACGGTGATCATGTATTGCCATGGCAACAAAGACCACATGGATTTTTACTGGCAGCGTGCCAAATTACTGGCGCACGTTTCCGGTAAGAACCGCTATGGCGTCCTGATGATCGATTACCGCGGCTTTGGGTTAAGTGAAGGAAAATCGAGCGAGGAAGGTCTGTATGCCGATGTGGATGCTGCTCTGCAATGGTTAAAATTAAACGGTTTACCGAACAGTCGCCTGGTGATGTATGGCTTCAGCATGGGAACCGCTCCGGTATGTGAGCTTAGCAATAAGCCACGAAGCATGTCTCCTGCAAAGTTTATCCTGGAGGCGCCTTTTGCCTCTGCCGATGTGATGGCCAACGACGGCAGCGGCCTGAATATGCCCGGCTCTTTTTTCACCAATCTGAAAATCGATAATGCGGAAGAAGTGAAAACAATTCAGCAGCCACTTTGTTGGTTACATGGAACAGCCGATAATTTTTTAAATATAGAAACGCACGGGGAAGTGGTGTATAAAAATTACGGCGGAACCTATAAAGAAGCGCACCGGGTAAACGGGGCCGACCATGGTGAAGTCCCTGAAAAAATGGGCTTTTCCGATTATTTAAATATAGTAAGTACCTTTATCAGAAAATAAGAATTATGTCAATTACAACAGAAAGCGTGATAGACGCTTTAAAATATGTGGATGATCCGGACCTGAAAAAAGACCTGGTGACCTTAGGAATGGTGAAAGATGTGGCCGTGGATGGCAAGAACGTGTCCTTTACAGTGGTGCTCACCACGCCGGCCTGCCCGATGAAAGACATGATCCACAATGCCTGCATCAATGCGATCAAACATTATGTGGACCAGGAAGCGATCGTGCAGGTAAACATGACGGCCAACGTGACTACCACGCGCACCAAAGACAATACGACCTTATCAAAGATCAAAAACATCATTGCCGTGGCCTCCGGAAAAGGCGGCGTGGGCAAGTCGACGATCGCCTCTAACCTCGCCATTGCCCTGACAAAACAAGGGGCAAAAGTGGGGCTGGTAGATGCCGATATTTACGGCCCTTCGCAAACCATTATGTTTGACGTGCAGAACGAAATGCCCGGAAAATCGGAATACGAAGGCAAGCCAAAAATGGCTCCTGTAGAAAGCTACGGGGTGAAATTAAACTCCGTCGGCTTCCTCGCCGGGCCCGACCAGGTAATCGCTCTCCGCGGGCCGATGGCTTCCAAAGCGCTTACGCAGCTGTTTATGGATACCAACTGGGGCGAGCTGGACTACCTCATCGTCGATCTTCCTCCGGGCACAGGCGACATCCAGATCTCCTTATGCAGCCAGATTCCGCTGACGGGCGCGGTCGTCGTATGTACGCCGCAAGCCGTGGCGCTGGCCGATGCCCGCAAAGGCATTGCCTTATTCAACCTGCCGGCCATCAATGTGCCTGTCATCGGTATCGTTGAAAACATGGCCTGGTTTACTCCGGAAGAGCTGCCGGAAAACCGCTATTACATTTTCGGGAAAGACGGCGCTAAAAATCTCGCCGGCGAAATGCGCTTACCGCTCTTAGGTGAAATTCCTTTGGTGCAAAGCATCCGCGAAGCCGGTGATATCGGCCGTCCTGCGGTATTGCAGGAAACGACCTCACAGGCACTGGCCTTCCGGGAAATGGCGCAGAATGTGGCTCAACAGGTAGCGATCCTCAATGCCAACAAAGCCAACCAGGAATTGGAGAAGGCTTAGCTACCCGCCCGCATCATCATAACGGTTGCTTCGAGTGGTGCTCGCCTGCCCTTTGCGAGCGCTGTGCCGAGAAGTGTTCCCGATACGTTTTTTGCAAGATCCACCCGTGCCGGTACGGACGGGAGCAGCCAAAACACTCGAACTGACAGAAAACCTGACCACTCTTTAACAACATTAAAACAAAAAATGCCTCCGACAAAAAGCGGAGGCATTTTTCATTCCGGTCAGGACTTTACCTTGATCTGTACCGAAGGGAGTGTGGTCATGCCGGTTGGCTTCTGTACTTTGGCGTTTTCGATATAAAGCCTGTCGCCGCTCTTCAGAGAGGCCATCGCCACTTTAGCCTCCGCCGAAAAGTTGTTGCCTGTACAGGTAAAGGTTTCCGGCTTGCCTTTGCGGATCATGAAAACGTCGAAGCTCCTCACGACAAAATTTACCGGGAACATAAAACCCGGCGATTCTGCGCCGATGCCTCCCATCTGCCCTACCTCATTTCTACTCAGCTCCAGGTTGGTCGTCGCAAGCTTACCCCCGATTTTTAATACGGCCGGCGGAATGTCTTTTACCCGGAATACTTTCGGAGGGCCTTGCTGCTGGTAAACACCGTTTACTTTAGCAGCTACCGTTACCGTGCAGCTTCCCGCAGACTTGGCTGTGACCGTGTACTTGCCGGCACCGGCCGGAGTTGCAACAGCACCGCAACCGGAAACCGTGACACGAAGATCACCTGGTGAGAATCCCGCCGAGGAAGCGCTCATCGGGTTATCCACACCTGCATAAAAGATATTCATATTGTCGGCAGATACCGCAGTGAAAGGAGGCGCCACTATGTAGGAATAATCAAAGGGATAATACTCCTCCTGTCCTTTCGCGTTCCTGTACACCACTACCCCTTTGAGATTTTTCTGACCGGTGGCGCTGGTCACACTTTCAAATTTTCCCATACCATTCGTAACCGATAAAGAGGAGCCCGGAACAGACAATTTTTTACTGATACTGTCATACTCCGCACCCACCAATACCTGCATATGCTCATCGGTTAGCTTACTGCTGGAAGCACCAAGTACAATATTGGCTTTGAAGGGCTGGCCGGCCAATACGTATGCTGTCGGTGCAATCACATTTGCCTGGAGCTTGTCGGTTTTGAAATCGAACTTGCCCGACGCCGCGCCAAACACATGCAAAACTTCCGACTCGACATTCTTCATATCCGCCTGAATTTTATTGAGGTTCGTGATCACCGCAGCCATCGGCATGTTGTAAAAATTTTCCAGCTCCCAGTTCAGCTTCACGCCGTCCACTTCCAGGTTTCTGTCAACCGGCTTAATCGTTGCCAGCTTTTGTTTCAGGGCATTCCTGTCTGCCTCATCGAGTTGAGTTTCGGGATGCTTCTGCATATTGTCCAGCATCGCCGTGAGACCTGTGTGCAATCTGTCGAGTTGTAAGCGGAGGTCTTTGGCGGAATAGCGCGTCGTGATCGGAGAGGCTTCATCAGAGCCAAGCAGCAGGTAGGTGGGGGTATCATAATCGTCGAGCTTATCCATAAACCGGAGCTGCGAGGTATCCCGTTTGGAAGGATCTTCCGTTTTCTGAACGATCAGCAATTTTACACTGTCGATGTAAGCATCTACCATCCTGATGTCTTTCTGAGCTTCAATGGCCTTCATCAGATAAGGTTTAGCTTCATCATTTCCGGAACTCACATATTTCTCAAATGCCCTCTGCACGCGCATGTTATTTTCATCCAGGATGACCTTCGATTTTTCGATACTCTCATCCACGGTGACAAAACCTTTGAGAATTTCCTTGGAGACATTCAGTGCCAGCAGGGCCGTCAGCACCAGGTACATCATGCCTATCATCTTCTGACGCGGCGTTTCTTTTCCTGAACTCATGGTAGTTTTGGGTTTATAGGTTAGTGGTTTGTTTGTTTAAAAGCTATAAGTTCCTCGTTTTAAAAAAGTAACGGTTTATAAAAAATAATTTTAATTCCCCGATATTATAGGGGCATCCTTATCTTTGTCTAAATCGTAATTTATGCAGGTATTTAAGTTTGGCGGCGCATCGGTAAAAGACGCGCAGGCTATCCGGAATGTAGCGGATGTTCTTAGTTTATTTCCCGATGCGGAGCTTGCCGTGGTGATCTCCGCGATGGGCAAGACCACCAACGCCCTGGAAAAGCTGGCTCATGCTTTTTTCTATAAAACCGAAGATGCCGAGGCCTTGCTGGAAGAGATCAAAGCCTATCACCTCAACATCTGCAAAGAATTATTTCCCGACAGCCATCACGCCATCTTTACCGAGCTTGAAAATACCTTTGTGGAATTGCACTGGGCCATTGAAGATGAACCGACACACGGTTTTGATTTTGAGTACGACCAGATCGTGAGCATGGGCGAGATCATCTCCACCAAAATTATTTCCGCTTACCTGAACCATGCCGGCATTAAAAATACATGGGTCGATATCCGCGGCGTGATCCAGACGGACAATACCTACCGGGAAGGAAAAATAGATTTCGAGCTGACAGGATCGCTCGTGGATAAGCTGCTCCTGCCTCAACTGAGGTCAAGCCGCGTGGTCATCACGCAGGGGTTCATAGGCGGCACCTCCGAAAATTTCACCACGACGCTGGGCCGTGAAGGCTCCGACTATACGGCTTCCGTACTGGCCTATTGCCTCAACGCCAGGGCTGTGACCATCTGGAAAGATGTACCCGGTGTGCTGAATGCCGATCCGAAATGGTTCAGCAACACCAAAAAAATCGATGAGCTTTCTTACCATGATGCCATTGAGCTGACCTATTACGGCGCTACGGTCATCCATCCGAAAACGATCAAGCCCCTACAGAATAAAAACATTCCGCTCTATGTAAAGTCCTTCCTTCAGCCTAAAGAAAGCGGTACGGTGATCCGTGACGGAGAGAAGCGCCTGAATATTCCTTCCTATATTTTTAAGGTCAACCAGGTATTGATCTCCATACAGCCCAAGGATTTTTCCTTTATTGCCGAAGATAACCTCAGCGACATTTTCGACTTGTTCTCACAGCATGGCGTTAAGATCAACCTGATGCAGCTCTCCGCCATCAGCTTTTCGGTATGCTGCGACGATGACCATAGCCGCGTTCATGCGCTGGTAGAAAAATTGCAGGGCCTGTTCAAAGTACTGTACAATGCCGGCGTGGAGCTTATGACAGTGCGTTACTACACCCAGGAGACCCTGGATACGCTGACGCAGAAAAAGATCATCCTGCTGGAACAGCGCAGCCGCTTTACCGTGCAGATGGTGATGAAAGACGATACAGAATAATTCATTATATAAACCCAAACCAGATCCGCTCATGAATGCTAAAACTCAAAATGTCGGCGCGCCTCCGGGGACCTTATTCTACAATGGGGAAAAAAGGACGGACCGGATCAAGATCACACTGATCGAATATAATGAAACGGAATTTTTTGAGCAGGAGTTTTATGACCTCTCCGACTGCCTGCAGCATGTGAAGCCCGAGCTGGTGAAGTGGATCAATGTAGAAGGGCTTCATAAACCGGATCTGATCGAAAAGATCGGCAAGCTCTACAACATTCACCCGCTCACCATGGAAGACATTGTGCATGTGGATCAGCGGCCAAAGTTCGAAGAGTACGACAACTACGTGGTATCGATCATGAAAATGATCCGCTACAGCACCGAGGTAGAATCGGAGCAGCTGGCGATCATCCTTCTGGCGAATACGGTGATCACCTTCCAGGAGCCCGATGGCGGCGACGCCTTCGACATTATCCGCAACAGGCTCCGGGCAGCCAAAGGGCGTGTCAGAAAACTGGGGGCCGATTACCTGGCTTATGCCCTGATGGATGCCGTGGTGGATTTGTATTTCACGGCTATTGAAAAAATAGGTGACAAGGTAGAGGAGATTGAAGAAGAAATTATCAACGACTCCGATAAAAAATCGCTGATGGAGTTGTATCACCTCAAACGCGAAATGATTTACCTGCGCAAGCAGGTATGGCCGATGCGCGATATGATCAATAACATGATCCGCTCCGAAACCAGCCTTATCAATCCCAGCAGCGATGTGTACCTGCGCGATCTCAGCGACCACGTTACACGCATCATCGATACCGTGGAGACCTACCGCGACCTCTTATCGGGCATTATGGATATTTATTTAAGCACCAACGCCAACCGTATGAACGAGGTGATGAAAGTGCTCACCATCATGTCTTCTATTTTTATTCCGGTAACTTTTATCGCCGGTGTTTATGGTATGAACTTCGACAACATGCCCGAGCTGCATACGCGAAATGGCTACTTCATTACCTGTGGCGTGATGCTGGCCGTGATTCTCGGCCTTTCGGTTTATTTCAAAACCAAAAAATGGCTATAGCGTACTGAAGTTATAGTACACCCTCAGGCCACAACCATGCTGGAGCTTGAATTCCGGCGCATAGCCCAGGGCAATCCGGTCGTAAGAGGGATTGTACAATAGCTGCACGCTATACCTCGGGTTAAGATTAAGGTTGAGCCCGATGCCGCCGAAAGCGCCGATTCCCACGCCTATCAGGTACCTGGCGCTGTAATAATTGTAAGGCGGTGTATTATAAACGCTCATCAGGTCGATGGCAATGTTATTGGCGCCGTTGTAGAGATCGCTGTAGAGAAGGGCCTGGTTCTTCTGCGCTTTGGACATGATGATGTTAAGACCGCCTTCCACCACAAAATTCACCTTTTCATTTTTCCCTAAGATGCGCTGATAGCCGAACTGGAACATGAGCCGCTGCTCCGCTCCCACAATGGTAAACTGGTTGATGCGGCTGGCAGCTCCCGGCGTTTGAAAGCCGCCGCTGTTATTATTGGTGGTAATGGTAAATTTTCCGTTCACGGCAAGCTTGGTACCGTTGATGTTGATGGTAATATTTTGCCTTTTCCGGAACTGGTAGCGTGAGTTGAAGCCAACGAGGTAGGTAGTGGTATACCTCAAATTGAAGGGCATATCATTTTGGGTAAACTGCCAGTCGGTATGATTGACATTGAGCAGCAGGGCAATCATGTCATTGTTTCCGTTGCCATACACATTCACGATCTGGTTATACAGGATGCTGTTGTTAAAACTGTTTCGCTGTCCGTTCTCATCAAAGCCATAGCCATCGTACAGGTAAGCGGTCTGGCCATTGGCCCAGAAGGCACCGATAAATAAGCCGGCATGGAATCCTTTATGCGGCGTCGCTGAGGCGGTACTATCGCTCTCGTTCCAGTCGTCCTGCGCCTGTACTGTGCCTGTACAGATCAGCAAAGCCAGCAATAAAGACTGTTTCAGAATAAATTTCACGTCTAAAAATAAGATAAAATATCTATCAAAAATGCTAAAAATCGCTATAAATAGCTTAGCGAGGGCGTGATTGATTACAAAAAAACGCTCTTCCAAAGTTGAAAGAGCGTTTTTATGGTTTTTAGACCGGAACGCCGCGCCAGGGATGTACCGGGATCAATTCATTGATTTATTGATAGCATCCATCAATTGCTTGCGGGCAATGAAGATCCTGCTTTTGATGGTTCCTAAAGGCAGTTTCATTTCCTGTGCGATCTCTTCATATTTGAAACCGGTGTAATAGCGTGTGAAGGGGATTTTATACTGGTCTTCGAGGTTTTCGATCTTATTCAGAATGTCCTTGCTGGCAATGCGGGATTCGGTAATATCCTGGTAATTATTTTTGAAAGCGCGCGCCATGGCCACATCGGCGTTGGTTTGAATGATCTGCTTGGTTTTGACGGCCCTTCTGTAAGAATTGATGAAGGTGTTTTTCATAATCGTAAATAACCAGGCCTTGAGGTTGGTGCTATCCTCGAATTTTTCGCGGTAAGTAATGGCTTTTACGTAAGTGTCCTGTAACAAATCCAGGGCATCGTCGTTATTATGAGTTAAACTGAGGGCAAAGTTTTTGAGGGATTGCCGTTCGTTGAGAATGCGGGTGTTGAATTCTATAGCTGTCATACAATTTAAAGGATTGTTTAGTCTATTTTTAAAAAACTTAAACAAAGTTAGGTATTGTTTAATCAAACAGGCTTAATATTAAACGAAATAAATGTTAATATTTTCAACCATTTAATTATCAACAAATTAACAAATATCGGAAAGTTAAGCACCGGATTATATACGAATTTGGACAAAAAGCAGTTTTACTACCCAAAACCATACAACCTGATGCCAAAAGCCGTATTAATAAATTGTGAATACTTAGATGGATTCCCCTTCAAAATAGGCTATTAATTAACTACCTTCGACCAAAATTTGAAAGAGACTATGTTGCAAGAATTGAGCGAACAAGAAGAGCTAAGGAGAAACAAACTCGCTGAACTAAAAAAATTAGGAATCGACCCTTACCCGGCCGAGGAATTTAAAGTAAATGTTACTGCCAAAGATATTAAGGAAAATTACGAGCGCGATAAATTAAATTACAAGGACATCCGTTTTGCGGGACGCATCATGAGCATCCGCGACATGGGTAAAGCCGCTTTCGCAGTGCTGCAGGACAATACCTCACGCATGCAGGTATACATCCGCCGCGATGATATTTGTCCGCAGGAAGACGATAAGGTACTGTACGATACCGTTTGGAAGAAACTGACCGATATCGGTGATATTATTGGTGTGGAAGGCTATGTCTTCACGACCAAAACCGGCGAGATCTCTATTCACGCCACCTCTTTTAAATTACTGAGCAAATCGCTGAAACCATTGCCAATTGTGAAAACCGATGGCGACGGCAATGCCTTTGACGAAGTGACCGATCCCGAGTTCCGCTACCGCCAGCGTTATGTGGACCTCATCATCAACCCGAAAGTGAAAAAAACCTTCGAGCAGCGCACCACCATCATCAACACCATTCGTACGTTCCTCAACGAGGGCGGCGCGCTGGAAGTAGATACACCGGTGCTGCAATCGATCCCGGGCGGGGCCATTGCAAGGCCTTTCATCACACACCACAATGCGCTCGACATTCCGCTGTACCTGCGTATTGCGAATGAGCTTTACCTGAAACGCCTCATCGTGGGTGGTTTCGACTGGGTGTATGAGTTCAGCCGCAACTTCCGCAACGAGGGCATGGACCGCACGCACAACCCGGAGTTTACGATCCTGGAGTTCTATGTGGCTTACAAGGATTATTTCTGGATGATGAACACCACGGAAAAGTTACTGGAAAAAATTGCGAACGACCTGCACGGTACCACCGATGTAACGGTTGGTGATAAAACCATCAGCTTTGCTGCGCCTTTCAAACGCATCAGCATTTTCGATGCGATCAAGGAAAATACGGGCATTGACGTGAGCAAAATGGAAGAGCCTGAGCTTCGTGGCGTCTGTAAGCAATTGCACCTTGACATTGATGACAGCATGGGCAAGGCGAAACTGATCGATACCATCTTCGGTGAAAAATGCGAAGGCAACTACATCCAGCCGACCTTCATTACCGATTACCCGGTAGAGATGAGTCCGCTGACGAAAAAACACCGTTCGGAAGAAGGGCTGGTAGAGCGTTTTGAGCTTATGATCAACGGCAAGGAAATTGCCAATGCCTACTCGGAGCTCAACGATCCGATCGACCAGCGCGAGCGCTTCGAAGATCAGGTAAAACTGATGGAGCGCGGCGATGATGAGGCGATGTTCATTGATTACGATTTTTTACGTGCCCTGGAATATGGCATGCCTCCGACAGCCGGTATCGGCATCGGTATCGACAGGCTTTGCATGCTCATGACCAACCAGCCGTCGATCCAGGATGTATTGCTGTTCCCTACCATGCGTCCCGAAAATAAAACCGTGGCCAGCGAAGAATTAAATTAAAATTTATGCGAAGCGTATTAGGTTGTTTGATCCTGCTGGTAGCTTTGGCACTGGGTTCCTGCGAAGAAACCCCTAAGGTTACCGAGCAGAAAAAAACCAGGATTTTCCCGGAGTATAACGAGCTGCTCGATGAGATCATCCGTTCGAAGGATGGTGTGATCCGCGGCGTGGACCTCAACAGTAAGGCCATCGTGATTACCAAAACGGAAACGCGCCAGCCATCCGACGTGGACCAGGATTACCTGTACTTTGAGTATAAGATCGACAGCATTACCAACTACTCAGTCACCTACAACCTCGAAAAAGACAGCCTCGACGAGGTTGCCGTGCAGATCAACTGCAATGACCTTGACCTGAGCAACAGGCTCTTCACGGACCTGAAGACTTACTACGAAAAAAAGATGCCGAATCCTACTGAGGACAAAGGCTATGTGGTGTACAACTGCTTCGAAGGGCAGCGCAAGCCTTTTGTGGTTTCTCTGACCGATAACAGCACGCCGAATCAGGGCATCATCAACCTGGTGATCTATAAGGATAAGTAATTCCATGGTGGCTTCGACTACGCTCAGCACCATTTTGAAGTGTAGTTCCGTAACCCCGTTAAATTTATATTTTCTCATTTATCCGACAATGCTTACTTTTGCCCATGTCACAAGGTAAATTAATCATCTTTTCAGCACCTTCCGGTTCCGGAAAAACCACCATCGTCAGGCACCTGCTGAAAACCTTTCCGGATAAACTCGAATTTTCGATTTCTGCTACCAGCCGCCCGAAGCGTGGCGTGGAAGAGAATGGCAAAGATTATCATTACTTCAGTGTGGAGGAGTTCAAGCAAAAGATCGACAATAACGAATTCCTGGAATGGGAAGAGGTATATGCCGGCGTGCATTACGGCACCCTGAAAAGCGAAGTGGACCGGATCTGGGCCAAAGGCAAGCATGTGATCTTCGACATTGATGTGGAAGGCGGCCTTAATCTTAAGAACCAGTTCGGGGACAAAGCCCTCGCTGTTTTTGTGATGCCGCCCAGCATCAAGACTCTTGAAACACGCCTCAACAGCCGCAATACCGATAGCCCGGAAAGCATTGCCAGGCGCGTGGAGAAAGCCGAAAAAGAGATTCGTACCGCCGATCTGTTCGATACCTTTATCCTGAACGAAATACTCGAGGAAGCCCTTGCCAAAGCGGAAAAGGTGGTCACGGAGTTTTTAGCGAAGTAAGGCGCGTGGCTTCGGCTTATGCATCAGCCCTGCTGATGTGAAGCCCAAAGTGCGTATCATTCTCTTCCCTGTTTATTTAGCAGTTCTGTTCGACACACCATGTCCAAAACTCAATGTCGTGTTTCGGCTCTTCGAGTTCTTCAAAGCTATCAGACAGTGTGAAGCGAAATTCACTCGCTAAATACGTTGCGAGGTTATAGCCATAATAGATAATATCCATCTGGTATACCGAAAATACCGGATTTTCTGGAATGCACGGCTCATCTGGCATATAGCGGTGCGCATAAACAGGAATAAGCCTGGGATAGGTTCTGAAATTCATTTCTGCCACCGAAAACTGCTCTTCCATCAGTTCAGGCTTCTGCCCCCAGCTTTCCACCCAAAACTTATTTTCTTTGATATCAAATAACATTCCTTCCAATGGCCATCGAAGTTGTGATTTAATGGCATCGGCAACGGCTTCGGATGTTAATGCCTGCCGCCAATGATAGAATCCCTGTGAAGCAGGCAAAGCGGTCTGCAAAACATGTTTCAGATCCGGTGGAAACCTGAATTCAAATTTTTCCTGTATATGCACGATTTCTTCCTGTGTCAGTCCCTTGTCGAACCTAACTCCTTTGTCTTTTAATTTTTCTATGAGCTCATTAATTTGTAAGTTCGTCATGGGAGCAAAACATTATCAATGCATGACTAGTTGTGCCGGAAAGACTAAGCTTCCGACCTGAAGACCAGCGTATCGAATATTTATTACTGTCATTTATCTTTTAAAAATCGTCCGAATTTTTGCAGTGTTTTGTTGTCCGTAAAATAAAAGATGACCTGTCCACCTGTTTTTATGATCTTATCGTTATTATCATACTCTGAAAGTCCTTCTTCAAACGGAATGTCATGTCTTATCAAAAAGTCTATCGTCTGCCGGTAAGTTAAGCTCTGCCTGAGGTCACCATACTCCATATCAAATCCATGTTTGTCTGCGGGCTGTGAGTAGGTAATTTGCACGCCACAAAGCTTCTGATGGACTTGCGCATTGAAATAGAACTCTGTAAGACCGTACTTAATAATAGCAGGTCGCTTATCTTTTCTGCTAATAGCCACTGTCCAATCCGGGTTGTCGCCTAACTGATCGGTGATCGTCTGCCGGTCGGTCCCAAATGCAAAGTTTGTCAACTCGCCTGCCCGCAGGAATTCTATGATCGTCTCTGTTATCATTTTTACCTGCTCAATGCATTACCCGTTGCTTTATCTATTGAAAAAGCCACCCAGCCTCCGGGCGGATCAAACTCTCCGTTGCCCACTATTTTATCATCCGTAAATTCATGAACAATGACGCCATCTATTCCGAGCTGCGTATTAGTCCAACAGATTTTCCCCTGCTTATCTATGCAATGAAGTCCCCGGGCATCTGCCACATAAAAAGCTTCTTTTTCATAATACAGATGACCGAAGTAGCCATTCATGTCAAGCCGAAGAATCGTTTCGTTTGTCATTATATTAAATATATAAAAATGAGCTTCGCAACCAACAGCAAGTATATCGTCAATCAATAAAGCTTCCCGGAATGAACTGCCATGCCCATCATATTTTAGCTCATATAAAGCCTTTATGCTGTTACCTTCACGCAATATGAGAAAGCTCTGATTTGAACAGGTAGCTGATGAAGAACCTGAAATCAGGACAGGACTTAAGGTGGTGCCATGTGGCAGACTATCTGTAAATTCTAATGGCATTCCATCATTTTAATCATTACCCGGAAATGATTTCTTTTAATCCATCTAAAACCGTTTCTCTATCTGCAAACATCAAATGCCGGTAATTCGGAATCAACAAGCAGGCGGCGATTTCGGAACTGTATTCTTTTTCCACTTTTTTTCCTGCTTCGTTCAGGGTGATGGCCCAACCGCCAACGCTGTGCTTTTCGCCGTTATGCCAGGAGTTAACGTCCAGTAGTTCCGGATCGGCTACAATTTTTTGGGCGATTTTCCGGATTAATTTCTGTTCGTCTACCTGGGAACGATCGAATTTAATGCGTTTACTTAAAGTCTTCACAACCGACGGTATGGCTGATGCTACCACCAGGTCTTCCAATTCGTACAAGGTCAGTTTGGCTGTTTGTACAAGCCGTTCGGCTGCCTGATCTTTCAGATCGGTGTATTCGATGATATCCCACAGATTTCCTGCTGTCGGGTTGAACTTCAGGCATAAGGCTGCCGCTTCATTCTTGTAGTTCGACCCCTGGCGAAGGAGTCTCCAGATGATATGATCCAAATCGTCCCCGTTCAACTTCTTTTTTTCAAGCTTCGCCCATGCTTCCTCAGTCTGTAAATCGTTTTGAATGAGGTCGGTCAATTCGCTTACTTTTGGCCTCCGGCTCAGGATATATTTGGCTGCTTCGTTTCGTTTTCTGCCGCTTTCTGCAAAATCGTGGACAAATTCTCTCAGCTCTTCCTTCTTCGGCCGCCGGGCCAATAAATAGTCCCAGGCCATATCCTGCAAATCTGTATAATGAATAATATTGATAATCTCCTCATTATTTGGATTTTGCTGAATAAACTGTTGCCAGGCTTCTTCCTTAAAACCGGAGTACTCTATAATCTTTCTCAACTCATCCAGGTTTGGGGAACGTTTCAGTAATTCAGCTGCCGCCCGGTCTTTGAGATCCGAATATTTCATAATCGCTATCAGCTGCTGATTGTCCGGACTTTGATGGAATAGCAATTCCGCTGCGCGATTACTTTTATTAGCCTCAACGATGTCTTGCAAGGATTTATTATCCAATGAAAAGCGATCCAGTAAGATTTCCTCCGCCTCGCGTGTTATATTATCTTCATCAACATTGTTAACAATATGAAGAAAATCATCCATAGCAGCGTTTTTCTTTTTGAGCAATTCCCATGCTTCGTGCTTAAACGAGGTAGACAGGATGACCTCATTCAAATCAGCGCCATCCAGATCCAGTGTTTTAAAATGCTCCCAGGCGCTCGCCTCATTTTCACGGATGATGATCTCCAGCAAAAAAGCTTTCAGGCGCTTGTGTAATTTATTCTCTGACATATTCCGTACTATTGATTGAAACGTTCTTTCTCAAAATCACTCATCTCGTCCCATTTCCTGATGCGCATCCAAAACGGGGTATGTGGCCGGTAAGGCTCCAGAAATTGCTCGATATGGTCATTGGAGTTTTCTGTATGGATATGATTGGTGTAAGTAACGCCACCGGTTTCCAGCATCGCTTTAATCATGGCATGGTAAAAATACTTATTGGATTTTCCTCCCCCATATTCCAGATAAAATGTTTTATCACCCGGGTTCATGTAATCGCCCAGATAGACGTGGTTAAAGTTTAAACATGAAAAATAAGGCGCATGAATTACTTTTCCTCTGCTTTCCCTGATGTGGTATAAAAGATCCTTCTCATCCGTCATTAATTCATTTATGTGAACGATTGAATAGAACTGCACGTCCAATCCGGTGATATGGTGAAAGGCCTTTTTAATATCAACCACCTTCGGAAGTCCTTGCTTAAAATAAAATTGGTGTGCGAAAATTCCCATAGCGATTCATTTTCCGGCTTTTCTCAAATATACATAATTAAACACTGTGGCCCTCAACGGTTTTTAGTAAGGCTTTCAGGCATTTGTTTAATTGATTCCCCGGCATATTCCTAACTATGGATTGAAAAGGAACCGCTCCTTCTCAAAATCACTCATCTCATCCCATTTCCTGATGCGCATCCAAAACGGGGTATGTGGCTGGTAAGGTTCCAGGAATTGCTCAATAGAATCATCGGTGATTTCTTCAAATGGCGGGTGCCTGTAAGTAACTCCTCCGACTTCCTGCATCGTTTTCATCATGGCATCATAAAAATACGTATTGGATTTTCCGGCCCCGTATTTCAAATCAAGTGTTTTATTAGCCGGATTCAGATAGTCAAGATAGACATCATTAAATCCGGAACAAGCAAAATAAGTCTCGTTAAGGGAATCCCAACGCCTGTCTTCGCTCTTTTCCAGCAGGTGATACATAAGGTCCCTGCCATTCGTCATTAATTCATCCATATACACGTTTGAATACAACTTCACTTTCAAACCTGTGATGCGGTGAAAGGTGTTCTGAATATCTGCCACTTTCGGAAATCCCTGTTTAAAATAAAACTGGCACATAAAAATTCCCATAATGATTTATTCCTTTTTTGGTTTCTGTTGAAGTTCGTGATTATTTTTCAATTACCTGTCACTTTCAAATATACGTCATTGACGTTTTGTATAATAAGCATGATTCATCGGTGCCAGCTGGTTCTTTTTCCTGTTTGCAGCTCATTCCTTTTTATTCCTGTTATAAAAGACCGGATTAAGAATCATTCAACCCGAACCTGATAAAAAAATCCGCCAAAATCCTTTGGAAGACACCTGACATGAAAAACGGCCTATATGTGATCTCAAAGACGGACTTTTTTGTGCTTGCCCCCACTGAATCCATGATTTATATGCAGGTAACCCGCAATTTATTTTACTGAAAATCAATAACTTAAAAATAATTTTCGAAATTTTTATTTTTTTCGGGTTACTTCTTTTCGGGTTTGGTATAAATGGTCAAATAACAAACTTAACCTCTAAAAAAATTAAACAAATGACAAAAGTATTTTCAATTATCGCAGTAGCTGTTTTAGCTACATCTTTCGTAGCTTGTGGTCCTTCTGCTGAAGAAAAAGCTAAAATGGAAGAACAAGCAAAACGTACAGCTGACTCTATCTCTGCTGCTTTATCTGCTAGCTTAGAAGGTGCAATGAACGAGGCTACTGCTCCAGTTGCTGACTCTACTGCTCCAGCTGCTACTGAAACAGCTACTACTGAAGCTCACGCTCACTAAGAATTTGTGTTTAGTTAGTTAGGAAAGCCTACGTGTTTCGTACACGTAGGCTTTTATCGTTTATCACTTATTTAAAACTCTTCGCTCAATTCCAAAAAATCAGTATATTCGTTTACTAATTCCGACTTTTGATTATGAAAACACTTTATACTGCCCTGTTTGTTTCTTTTTGCGTGCTATCCTTTACACAATGCAAGCCTGCTGCCGAAGACAGGGTAAAAATGCACGAAAATGCCAAGCGTATTTCCGATTCTATTGCGCGTGTGGTTGACGGCGCACTCGAAGAGGTGAAAATTGACCCGGCTAATGTTCCGGCCCCTAAACCGGCTGCTACACCTGCCGATACGACAAAGAAATAGAGCGTATCGTTGACACAAAATCCCAAAACAAAAACCATTTGCACCCTGTGAGATGGTTTTTTGCTGTTTAGAGTATTACTGTTTTATGAATTTCCCCGTTTTGCCAGCTACCTTGTAAAAATAGATACCGGGTGGCAGAGCCCCTGTCGGAATAACATTTGCGGAACCCGAAACAGATTCTTTCATCTTTATCTTCCCTGTCATATCATATACTTCCAAAACGCCGGGCCCCTGACGATCGTTTAGATCCACGTGCAATAATTCACCAACCGGATTAGGATACAAGCTGACTTCTGCCCCCTGTGAGAGCTCATCGATTCCCGTACAGGCAATCACATTAATTGTTATCTGATCACCACGGTAACAAACATTACCGGTAATAGCATCTACATCATAGGTAGTTGTCACTGTAGGATTTACGGTAACGGTTGCTGTTGTGGCAATGATTGCCGTCGACCCCGTTACTTTCCATTCAAAATTGGCTGCCGAACTGGTTGCCTTAAGGAGCACAGGCTGTCCTGTGCAAACAAGTGTAGGCGATGCAGAAACACTGAGCGTAGGAAAGTAATAAACACGTAATGTAATAGCCGCGGTAGAGGTTCCACAGGCGTTTTGACCTATTACACTATAAATGTTGGTAGTGGGTGGCGACCCGATGTTAAACGGAAGATAGACGGAAGTGGTTGCCGTCGTGGCGCCATTGCTCCAGGTATAGGTGGAAGCGCCGCTGGCTTCAAAAGAAGGATACTCAAATCCGCCACAGGTAGTAAAACTGGTGGCACCGGGATTGTTTGTAAAAATGGGAACGCTTGCTACAACCGTGGGCGTATTAACCACCGTAACCGTTATAGCTGCGGCCGAAGTAACTGTACAGCCTGTTTGCCCCATCAACACGGAATAGGTCGTTGCGATAGTCGGAGAAATGCTGATAGAAGCCGTGTTGGCTCCGCCCGGCGACCAGGTATAGGTATCACCTGAACCTGTTGCGGATAAATAACCTGAGGTGCCCGTACATAATTCAGAAGTTCCCGTAATAGTGGGAGTTGTAGGCGGACATTGGGAGAATACAGAATTGACAAACAAGATGCCAATTATAGAACATAGTGGTTTCATCATGACTCATCGTTTTAAGGATTAATATGTCACAATGGTACGACCGCTATTTTCCGAAGTATAAAACGACTTCATAAGTGAGGATAGAATCTTGTTAACTGGCATGTTTTGAAACATATCTGGCAAATCTTAATTGTTACAACAATTAAAATTTCACGGAGAGTCCGTTTCTGAAATTGTACACCAGACTCGGAACGCCGGCCGGCTGATCCGTATCGTACAATAAATTGAAGGTCGATTTGAAATTGAGGTGCTTGTTGATATGAATTTCCAGGCTGCTATCGTTGGCAATCCGATAATCGGAAGCATCTCCTATCTTAGGTTGGTAAAAGGTCGTACTGATCAGCTCGCAGTTTTTCAGGAGTGTAAAGGTAAAGGTCACATAGCTGCTGATCCTGTGCTCATGAATGTCGACCGCATCTCCTTTGATGTCATCAAACTCATACATGTAAAGGGCGGCGGCATAAATGCGTGCATTTTCTTTTTTCAATAAGCGAAGGCGGGGTCCGGCGCCAAGCAGGTACCTGAAATCCAACCGGAGCACCGGGTTGTACTGGGTTTGCGTAAAGGCTTCGAGCGTCCAGAGCCTGTGGAGTTTATAGTTGTAGCGAAAATGCTGATAGCCGGCATTCACAAAATCTGTTTTCCCGGCCTTGATAAAATTGATATCGTTGAGCAGGATAAAACGGCTCCGGTTCTTCTGGTACTGAATACGAAGGGTGTTGGAAAAAGACAAGACCTGCTGCGTATTCTGAATGACGGCAAAGCTAAAATCGGCATTTCCCACCCAGCCATTGGTATCATTGAGAAAACGCTTGCCTTCAATATTAATCACCTGCGATGCAGCAGAAAAGGACAGGAGCAAAAAACAAAGCGCAAAAAATTTAGAAATCGACCTTAACATAAAATAAAGGTAAAAAGCCCAGCTGGTAGTTTTTGATCAATGGATCGGCATTCACGTTTGCCGGGTCCGGTGCGTAGCTGAGAGCCAGTACGTTTTTGGTATTCATCACATTCACGAGGTCGAGGGCAATCTCATAACCCACTTTTCTGGTATTGATCTTATAGGCAATCCTGAAATCGAGGCGGTTGTAGGGATCAAACTGCAGGGTGTTCACCTTATCATTATCAGCCACCACATCCATCACGGCATTGCTGGCGGCAATGTTCACCGGCGAGTAGCGCTTGCCTCCGCCATAGGTGAATTTCCCGGACACGTTGATGGAGTTCTTCTTCGAACGGCCCAGCCCGTATTCCACGCCGGCCAGGGCATTCATCATGTAGTTGCCGTTGAAATCGGTATTGAAGGTCTTATGGTTGCTGGCGGTAAACTTGCTTTCAAATAAGCTTGCCGAGTAGAGAAAGAAATAATGCTTGTTGAATAATTTTTCGAGGGTGAACTCCAGGCCGTAATTATAACCCGTTCCTGTATTCTCCATGGTATAGATCGGGAAGAAGCGGTTGAAGGTGGAGCCCCGGTTCAGCATGGAAACGCCGGAGGGCACGGCATATACCGGCACATTCCAGAGGTATTGGTAATAGGCTTCGACCTTGGTGCGCAGCACTTTGTTGAGCTGCCAGTCGTAGCCCAGGACGGCATGCTGACTTTTGGTAAAACCGAGGTTCTTGTTGTCGAGCTCCTTCGTAGCGTTATAATAGGTTTTGCCGTCGCGCACGAGGCTATCCGGTGAAGCAAAGTACAGGTAGGTTTGTTGCATCTGGCTGTGCAGGCCGTAGGCCAGGCTCAGGGACTGGTTGGCCCTGAACTGGTAGCGCAGGCTGGCGCGCGGCTCTACGCTCCAGCTGTTGCTCAGCGTCAGGTATTGAGAGAACACGCCCAGGTTGGTGCTCCATTGCTCATTGAATTTATGAACGTAGGCAAGGTAGGGCTGCAGGAGGAAAAAATCGGTTTGCGTATTGATCCTCGTTTTATACGGCATTTCGTTGATGGACTGAGCAAGCGTGTCGTAGCGAGAAACGATCTTCACCTGGTCGTAGAAATTCACATGAAAGGCATTGGCAAAAAAACCGGCTTTGAAACTGTTTTTCGCGTTCACCTTATGCTTCACATACCAGGCCAGGGTCGTTTTTCCTTCGTAAAAATTATAACCAAGAATCTGCGGCAGGGTATCTTTCGGTACAAAATCCTTATTCCTGAGCACGAGGTAATGATCCACATCGAGCCCCTGTACGCCATAAGCCACGGAGGTTTTCATGAGAGTCCGGCTATTGAAGGAATAGCTGTGATTGAGGATGGCCACACCCATGCTGGAATTAAAATACTGATCGCGGTTGAGATCGCCGTACAATTCCTTGGGCCGTTCGGTTTGCGTGCTCAGAATAATTTTGATGGTACTTAAGCCCCCGATGCCGCTCACCGAAAAGACACCGGCATTCTTGGTCGGGAAATTAAAACGGAAGGCGCCGTCCTGGTATTGAGGTACGGCACTCGTCCCCAGCTTGATATTCAATCCCGATAATAATTTCAGGGTAGAGTATCTATAATTGAGAAAATAGCTGCTGCCGGTTTCTTTATTGATCGGCCCTTCCAGGCTCAGCTCTGTGCCCAGCAAGCCGAACTGAAAGGTCCGCTCGTGTTTCTGGTTATTGCCGTTACGCATTTTGAGGTCGAACACGCCTCCCAGGGCATTGCCATAATTGGCGGGGAAGGCGCCGGTATAAAATTCGGAATTGGCCAGGTATTTATTGTTGATGATGGCTGTGGGCCCGCCCGCAGAGCCGGCTACGGCAAAGTGATTGGGATTGGGGATATCGATCTCCTCCAGGCGCCATAAGAGTCCCGAGGGAGAATTGCCACGCACAATGATATCGTTGCGGCTGTCGTTGGTTCCTTGTACGCCGGCGAAGTTGGAAGCCATCCGGGCCGGGTCCTGCCGCGATCCGGGGTAACGCTCGGTTTCTTCGATGCTGAATGTTTTCACATTCACGGCCTGCATATCGGTCACCACGTCTTTTCCTTCTTCGGCATTTACCACCACTTCATCCATGTTCACTAAGGACTCTTCCATTTCGAGGTTGAGAAAGGTTTCCTTACCCGAAGACACGATCACGTCGTTGAGCGGGATCGTGGTATAGCCGAACAGGCTGACGATAAAGGAACGGCGGCCCACGGGAACGTTTTCTATTTTAAAATAGCCATTGGCATCGGTGGTAGACACCCGCTGTTTGGTGGAATCGTTCTTCAGGCGGACAATCGCGCCCGGCAAGGGAACGGAGCTCACTTTGTCGAGGATCTGCCCGCGGACCGTTTGTGTATACTGGCTTTGGGAGAAGCCACCGCGTGTGATAAAAAATACAGAAATAAATACGAGTAAATATCTGATCATGGGATGCTCAAAGTTTCATGTAAAGTAAAAAATAAAATCGGAACCTGCCAATAGTTTTCGATTGCCCACATAAGCCACCAGGAGCTGAATATCTGTTTGCCATATACTTTGCAAAAGAATTCCCAGGTGATACATTACCGTTTCATCATTGGGTTTTGTATGTTTGTTCTATGGAGATTCCTCTGTTATGGCTTCTTAAGAAAAATAAGGTCCGGATTATTTCCGGGGTTATTTTGTTTTGGCTCGTCATTGGCGGGATGATCTATATCACGGAAGAGGTGATTGCCGCAAATTATTTTGGTACCAAAGCGCTGGAACCGATCGAAAAAATGCAATACCTGGTGCGATGGATCACGTGGCCTTTCTTAACGCCTATCATCATCTTCCTTGCCTTAAAGCTTGGCTTCCGTAGAACACACATCATCCGCTTTGTCCTGTTGCACATGCTATTGGGAACGGGTGTTCTTTTCCTGGAATACCTGCTGGAAATCAGCATTATCAAATTTTTTGCCTGGCAGCTCTGGCAGCAACACGTTCCTGTAAAAGACTACACCATTCCCTTTCTGTTTAAATACTGGGCCTACATTTCCCTCTATTTCCTTATTGTAGGAATTGTCAACGTATTTATATACATCACCAAATACCAGGTATCCGAAACGTCTTTAATCGAAACGGAATTAAAAAACAAGCAGCTGGAATATGAGCTGACCCTCGCCCAGCTAAGCTCCTTGAAAATGCAGCTACAGCCACATTTCCTGTTCAATACGCACAATGCTATCATCAGCCTGATGCTGCAAAAAGAAAATGAGAAAGCCATTGGAATGCTAACCAAGCTCAGCGAGCTGCTTCGCCTCACGATTGATAAATCCGATACCCAAACCATTAGCCTGCAGCAAGAGATCGACTACATGAAGCTGTACTTAACGATTCAGCAGATTCGCTTCCAGGACAGACTCCGCATTGAGATTGACATCCAGAAGGAGCTTGCTGATTTTGAGGTCCCGACTTTTATTTTGCAGCCATTAATAGAAAACGCCATTACGCACGGCATCGCTCCCTATTCAGATGCGGGCTTGATCCGGATCTCTGCTACCAAAACAGGCCAAACCATCAGAATCTGTGTCATGGACGATGGACAGGGAATCACAGGACCTCTCAACAAAACAAGCGGCATCGGCATCAAAAATACCAGGAACAGGCTGAGCCAGCTCTATGGGAACTATCAAAGCTTAGAGATCATCCCCAACGCCGTGAAAGGTGCAAGCTCCGTCATCAAAATTTATGTCCATGATTAATTCAACACAACCTATCAGCGCACTGATTATCGATGATGAAACATTATCGCGGGATCTCGTGAAATTATACCTGGAACCATATCCGGATATTTTGGTGATTGGCGAGTGTGCCAATGGCATTGAAGCCTTGAACAGCATCGTGAGCCTGGCTCCCGACCTTATTTTCCTGGATGTGCAGATGCCCGACCTGAACGGCTTTGAGCTGCTCCGCGAACTTCAGCCGGAAAAAACACCGGTGGTGATTTTCATTACAGCCTATGACCAGTTTGCCTTAAAAGCCTTTGAAGTGAATGCCACAGGCTACCTGCTTAAGCCCTTTGAGAAGGCCCGCTTTGATACCACCGTCAAAAATGCCATCGCGCTCATTCAACAGAGTAAAAAGCCGGAGCTGGAAACAAAGCTTCAGCATTTATTACTGGATTATGAAGCCTGGAAAGCCTCTTCCACTAAAACAGTGACTTACCTTTCCCGTATTCTGATCAAGGAATCCAAAAAAGCATTTTTCATTAAAACGGCTGATATTCTATTCTTCGAGGCATCCGGCGATTACGTGAGCATTCATACGCCCGAAAAAACGTATTTAATCCATGACAGCCTGCAGCACCTGGAAAGCAGCCTGAATCCCGAACAGTTTATCAGGATTCACCGCTCCACCATTGTAAGCATTGATGCTATCCGGGAGCTGCATCCTCATTTCAACGGAGAATACCTTGTGCTTCTCAAAAACGGAGCTAAGCTGAAACTGAGCCGTAGCTATAAAGAAAACCTGAAACACATCAGGGGCTCAGAATAACGGCTCGGCGAATTTTAAAACGCCCGGGCGAATTCCTGTTCTTTTTGAGCGTATTATCGCGGTACTTCATTTTATAAACCAAATTATAAGATGGAGCAAAAAGCCAGCTACCCCAAGGGAATTCCCTATATCATCGGCAACGAGGCCGCCGAACGTTTCAGCTTTTACGGCATGAAAGCTATATTGACCACATTTTTGGTCAGCCAGTTTTTCAACCCAACAAACAACCCTGCCCTGGAAGTGGTTTCAAATGCGGAAGCAAATAACATCACCCATTTATTTAATACGCTGGTTTACCTTCTTCCTTTAGCAGGCGCCATTTTAGCCGATTGGTTTTACGGAAAATACAAAGTGATCCTGTACCTCTCGCTGGTCTATTGTGCCGGTCATGCCTGCCTCGCCCTGTTTGAAAATAACCTGAATGGTTTTCTCGCCGGCCTGCTTCTCATTGCGATCGGCTCGGGAGGCATCAAGCCCTGTGTATCGGCCAATGTGGGCGACCAGTTTGATGAAAGCAACAAGTCCCTGCTCTCAAAAGCATACAGCATGTTCTATTTCAGCATCAATGCAGGCTCTTTCATCTCCATGCTGCTCACGCCGGTAATCCTTCGTTATTCCTCACCCGCTGTGGCTTTCGGTGTTCCGGGAATCCTCATGGGCATTGCCACTTTATTATTTTTCCTTGGAAGAAAAAAGTACGTTCATGTGCCTCCTTCCGGCATCAAAAAAGATAATTTTATTTCCGTCAGCCTGTACGCCTTCGTTCATTTCAGAAAAAAGACCGGCGGCTCTTTACTGGATGTGGCCAAAGAGAAGTATTCCCCTGAGTCTGTCGAGGCGGTCAAAGTCGTTTGGCAAATCATAGCTGTGTTTTCCGTTATTCCCATTTTCTGGGCATTGAACGATCAAAACAGCAGCGAATGGGTCTTGCAGGCGCGTAACCTTGACCTCAGCTTCATGGGTTACACCTTTCTGCCGGAGCAGGTGCAATCGGCCAATGCCATCCTGGTACTGATTTACATTCCCTTATTCAATTATGTGATTTTTCCTTTTCTGGAGAAAAGAAATATCCGGCTATCGCCCTATAAAAAAATAGGCATCGGTTTTATATTCACCTTACTATCTTTCGGGATTATTTACTGGCTGCAGCTAAGCATCGACAAAGGCGGGGCGCCCAATGTAGGCTGGCAGTTGCTCGCCTATATCATCATCACAGCCGGGGAGGTGCTGGTATACCAGACCGGGCTGGAATATGCCTATACCAAAGCACCAGTCAGCATGAAAAGTACGATCATGGCATTCTGGCTTTTAACCATTTCGCTGGGGAATCTAATTGTATCAGGCATCAACAACAGCATTGCCCACAAAGGCCTGTTCAGTGTCCTGGAAGGCTCCAGGTATTATCTCTTCTACATCGCCCTGATGGGGATAACCATCGTTGTCTACTACTTTCTTTCCAAAACATTCGACCGGAAAAAACAATAAGCTACTCCTTCTTCCCGACTTCTTTCAATAAGCTGCGGGAGAATAGGAAGATGACAATACAGCCGACACCCAGGCAGAGCCAGAGGAATTGCGGTGTTTCAAAAAATGCTTTTTCTTTCTCCGCTTCTTTCTGCTTAGTCTTTGGTGCTTCCTTAGGGAGGACCTTTACAGCACCCAGCTGCGCTTCCGGAAGAAGCTGAGGGATCTGCGACACAAAGCTTCCGAGGTCATACTCCGGCACCTTGAGCGAGTCGTCTCCGCATTTGAGCGTGTAGCTTGTATTTCCTTTAAAATCAGCGATCAGGTAGCTTGCCAGCTGCATGCAATTGATGGATTCAATTTCCAATGGAGGATTGTCTTTATTCTCGATCTCGATGAATACTTCCTGCTCGTTAAAATTCGGCAGGTCAAACATCAGTACCTTATCCGAGCTCAGCTCCATCTCAAACAGGTTTTCCCGGATGGTTTGTGTAGCCCCTTTTCCGTACTGCTTCCGGTTGACGTAGATCGTGGCGTGGCGCTTGTACAGGCGCGGCGCTTTGATTTTAAAATCGAGGCGGTCTACCTGCTGGTTATTCGTAAAGAGCAACCGTACCGTGGTTGTTTTCGTTTTAGTATTTTCCGTTATGGTTTTGGAAAACAGCACATCGTTGAGCTTTCCGGCAATGACGGAATTTTTGAAATAACCAGCCGAATTTATTTTAAACGGGTAGCTGTCCCAGTTATGGTGCCAGTGACGGTGGTGCCAGTCATCGATCGATAACCTGAAATAAGGATAATCATTGAGTGGAAAATAGATACATTTATACTGATTGGTATAAACGTCGTTGTAGAGGAGGCTCAGCTCCTGGCTGGCGCTCACGCTGTACCACTGCTTCTGGTCGTAGCTTCCTTCAATGGAGCAGTATTTATAGGCATCGGAGTTATTGATATTGAAGGCAATGTTGCTGATCTTCTGCCGCTCGGGGTTATGCACCACCACTTCTGTATAGTCGGAGATGTGGCGCAGTGACAGGATCTTATACTCTACAAAATCCGACTTGGATTTCAGCTGCGGCTCGCTGAGCACCACATAAGGTATCTCATGCCCTTTGGCGTCGTACACACGCATGTCATGAAAATCCCGTTTCATGTATTGCTTATGCTCCGGGTTCAGAGGGATCTTGTAGAGGGAATCTTTGGTAATCCCCATGATCGGCATTTCCTGTGCAAACTGTTGGGCTTCTGACCGAAAGCTCAGAAGGGCAACAGTGATAAGGCTTAAAAAAAACGGTTTCATGCGTCGGATCTCGTATCTAGTCAAAGGTTATATAATAGTAGAATCGTTCTGATCATTTGCCGGGGGCGTGTTTGTTGTGGTACCAGCGACCTCATCTGTCTCCGGCTTATCGTCGATGATTAGTTTTTTGATCTTCTGGTACATAAAGGAGATGATGAGCAACACCACACCGAGGATGATAAAGGCCACGATCTTACCGGCTTCGGAGGCATCCTTGATATCGAAGGTAAAGAGCTTTAACAGGATCACCCCAATGAGGATCAATGACATGATACGAAGCGCTTTGTTCTGTTTCTTCATGCCGATGAAGAGGAAGGCAAAGGCCAGCAGGCCCCACAAAATAGGGAAGCCGATCTTCACAATATGGCTTTCTGCCACTTCCAGCTCCAGCATTTTTGCTACGACTTCCTGGTCCGTGATGGTTTTCACGCCTCCTATGACCAGCTGCGACACATGCAGAATCAGCTCAAGGCTCGAGACATAGACGATGGCAATGGAAACAAATACGGTGTTGAGCGTTCCCATTTTTTCCGGGTTTTCTCCTTTCCGGAACCAACTTCTCATAAACAGGATCGTAGCCACGAAGCAGATCAGTGATACGTAATGCGCTGTAAAGCCAACGTAACTCCTATCCATTTGCAGCATATTGTCTTTAAAATCCACATAAGGAAGGGCCGCAAAAATGACCACAAAGGCTACGGCGTTGATGTAATTAAAGATAAAGAGCACGGCTCCGGCTTTCCGGTTTTCCCATTTCGATACGGCCATATTCAATAAGAGGAAGTAGAGGAAATGGTAGGCGCCCGCCACAATCGTGACACCGACACCGTAACTCACGCGGTTCATCTGGTACACCAGCTCGAACATGCCTGTGAAGTACAGCAGGGTCACGAAAGCGATGTGCAGGAAATTGCGGTAAGCAACCGGGTTAAAGTTCATCTTCGCCCAGCTGAGGGTTTCGTTTTCTTTCCTGAGCAAGATGGCGGAAGCCAGCATGGATAAGGCACAGATCATACCGGTGATAAATCCTTTATTCAGGATAACGGCCGGTTTTACCTCATGGTAGCTGGTATACAATTGTCCCCAATCGATGAACAAGCTGAAACTCATCAGCACCATAATTAATACAGAAGCAAAACGGGCCATTGTAATCTTTGAGATCTGAGCGAAGTAAATCAGCACCACACTTTCTGCTGCCCAGAACATCGTGATATAGCTACCGTGAAATTGTACCGGAATTACCAAGGTTACAAAGGTAAGTGTAAGGCCGATCATCAGGTATACAAGCTTCTTATCCGCCTTGAATTTTTGATAAAGTAACCAGGAACACACCAGGTTGAATAAAGCAAGCACCAAACTAAACAGGCCCTGTAAATCCTGATGGTAATAGTTGAGGATCTGCATGCCTGCACCGTAGAATAAAAAGGTATTGCTCACCAGGATGGTAATATCCATCACGCCGAATTTGCGTTTTTCCTTGATGTTGTGAATCAGGCTCATGATAATGAACACCACATAGAATATGGCGGCAAAGATCATGGCGCCTTTGTACGGTGGATTCTCTTCTCCGATCACCTTCGTCTGCAGCCAGCCAAAATACAGGATCATGGTAAAGGCATAAGAAAGAATATTTAACAGGTTCCATTTGCGTAGGTAAGCCAGCACCAGCATCCCCAGGTCGAGGATCAGCACATAGGTGAAGAGCACCTGGTAATTGCCCTGCCCGGTGCTCACCATAAACGGCGTGGCAAAGCCACCGATGAGCGACAACACCGCCAGCTCCTGCCGGTCGTACATCACAGAGATAAAGACACTGAAGGATGTGATAATGAGCATGAGCACAAAAGCCATGGTTTGCCCGAACAAATGGTATTCGTGAAATGCAATACCAATCGTAAAATAGAAAATAGCGATGCCTCCCGACACCAGAACAGAGCTAAAGGCTTTGAAGTTTTTCCGTAAGCGATGCGCGAAGCCCAGGACGATACCTCCGCAGAGGATGCCGATGCCTACGCGCGCAATCTCGTTGATCCAGTTCTTATCAATCGCATATTTCACAAAGAAGGCGATCCCGATCACCAGGATGGTAATGGCCACCTTGCTGAGGATGTTCTCCCCGATGAATTTCTCGAGATCCGGGTTATTTTCCCTGAACCGGTCGTAGAAGCTTTGCTGTGGCTGGGCAGGCTGCACCGGTGTCTGCGAAGGCGTGTTCATGATTTCGTTCACGCTGATCTCCACAGGAGCTTCTTCCTCCTTATCGATCACCACCTCATCGATGATTACCACCGGCGGCACTTCCGGTTCTGCTACCGGAGGCTTCTCCTCCACTACCGGCGGGATCACCGGCTTCACGATTGGCGGAGGCACCACTTTATCTTCCACCGGCTGAACCGGCCTGGCGGTTTCTTTGTTTTCCGCAACGGCCTGTTTTTGCTCTTCGGCTTTTTGGGCCTGGTAGAGCTGCACACGGCGTAAATAATCTTCGATATTGGAAAGTTTTTCCTCTACATGCTTCAGTTTTGCATTTTTAGCGAAATGGAAGATGATCAAAAGGACGAGGATGACCAGCAATAAAAAAATATCCATACTTAAGGAGTTTCTTAAGGATTAAAGATACAATTTTAAAGCATATAGCGTCTATTTTGCAGGGCCTATTCTTTGAGAAAGGCAAGGGTCCTTTCAATGACAAACTGCGCCTGTTCGGGAAAGGAGAGCGCTTCAAAGGGATGCTTCACGCCGAAGGTATGGCCTGCCTCACCCACGACCAGCCATTCCGAATGCTTACAGGCGCGGTGCAGCTCTTCCGCATCTTTGAGATCAACGGCCTCGTCTTTGGTGCCGTGAATGATGAGGAAAGGAATAGTCAGATGTTTTGCCGACTTCGTTACATTCAGCCGTTCTTTATTCGCCTGCATCGTTTCATAAAATTGCAGGTATAGGGGCATTTGCTGTTTGGTACGCGCATTAAAGGTATAGACCACACCCTTTTCGTGCCAGGTATCGACGGTCAGCTTTTTATTGCGGTTCAGAAAATCGCTCACCGCAGCCCAGGTGACCAGCTTTTTCACGCGCGGGTCTTCTGCCGCTTTCAGGATGCTGATGCCGCCTCCACGGCTATGACCTATGAGGTATAGGGCTTCCTTATCAACTTCGGGTGCGATGGAAAGATCGGTAAGTGCCCAGTCCATCACCTTTTCCAGGTCGTCGAGCTCGATGATGTAATTATTGTTTCCGAAGGCATCGAGGTCGCCGAATTCCAGGGGATTTTCCGGAGTCGTGCCGTTATGGGAAAAATTGAATTTGATAAAGACAAAGCCTTGCTGTGCAACGGCTTTAGCCAGCAGATCGAAATGGCCCCAGTCTTTAAAGCCTTTGAAGCCATGCACAAAAATCACAAGCGGCTTGGCTTCCCGTGTTGGTTTGTAACATACGTCCAGGAGGATCGGCTTTTCCTTGTTTCCTTCAATCAGGATATTCTTGATGAACGTTTGCATAAACTCAGGCATACTGGTCGATGACCTTCGTGAGCTCATGTGCTGGCACCACGCCCGACTGCTTCCACAGCACTTTGCCCTGCCTGAAGAGGATGAGCGTGGGAACGCCCGTAATGCGCCAGGCATTGGCCACCTCCGGGTTTTTATCCACATCTATTTTTATAATGCTGGCTTTATCACCGATTTTACTTTTCACATCCGAAAGGATGGGAGCCATGGTTTTGCAGGGGCCGCACCAGGTGGCGTAAAAATCCACCAGCACAGGCTTGTCGGTATTGATGAGTTCTGAAAAAGTTGCCATGATATTATTTGCTCTAATGCAGGCTTCGAGAGCCTCAGCCTGCGATTTCATGATTAAAATACTCACCGGTGGCTGAGGCTCTTGAAGCCACCATGATGTTATTATTCACATTTCATACCATCAAAACAAACAGAACGGCATTTAGTTTGAACCCTGCCGGTATCAGTCCCCTACTCCTGCAGCTCCAGCCAGCGCATGGATTTTTCATCAATGCTCTCCGATACCTTAGTGAACTCCTGCGAGGTCTTGCGGATCTCTTCGGCATCCGTGAGGCCTCCTGCCAGCAGGGTCTCCAGTTCTGTTTTTTTCTTTTCCAGCTGCTCCAGCTCTTTTTCGAGGGTTTCGAGCTCTTTTTGTTCTTTAAAAGACAGTTTCTTTTTTTCTACAGCGGCTGTGGGCGTTGCCACCTGTACAGGCGCTGCGACCTCTTCTTTTACCGGGGCGGTTTTGCCCTGTGCGGCTTGCTGCATCTCCTTTTCAGCTTCGTATTCCTGGTCGTATTTCCACTGGCGGTATTCGCTGTAGTTGCCCGGGAAATCTTTCACCACGCCCTTTCCTTCAAAGGCGAAGACGTGATCTACCAAACGGTCGAGGAAGTAACGGTCGTGCGACACGATGAGCACGCAGCCCTGGAATTCCAGTAAGAATTCTTCCAGTGTTTGAAGGGTAATGATATCAAGGTCGTTGGTAGGCTCATCGAGGATCAGGAAGTTCGGGTTTCTCACCAGCACGGTCAGCAGGTACAGCCTGCGCCGCTCGCCACCGCTGAGCTTGCCCACATGCCCGTATTGCACGGCCGGAGGGAAGTTGAAACGCGTCAGCAGACCCGAAGCGCTGAGTGAGGTGCCGTTGGCCAAAGGAATAAACTCGGCGATGTCTTTCACCACTTCGATCACGCGCTTATCGTCCGGCACCTGGATGCCTTTCTGCGAGTAGTAACCAAACACGATGGTATCCCCCACCGATACCGTTCCTCCGTCAGGCTTCTCCAGTCCCTGCAGCATATTGATGAAGGTGCTCTTCCCTACTCCGTTCGGCCCTACGATCCCGATCTTTTCGCCTTTGATGAAGGTGTAGGAAAAAGGCTCCAGGATGCGTTTATCGCCAAAGGACTTTTGCAGCTTATTGACTTCGATGATCTTACTGCCGATGCGCTCTACCTTTACGCTCAGCTCGATCTTCTTCTCTATTTTCTTAGCGCGCGCTTTGGCTTCCACTTCATAAAAAGCATCTACCCGCGATTTGGATTTCGTGGTCCGGGCGCGTGGCTGCTTCCTTACCCACTCCAGCTCACGCTTGTAGAGGTTCTGCGCTTTCTCCAGCTCAGAGGCCTCCATCGCCACACGCTCCGCCTTCTTTTCCATGTAATAGGCAAAATCACCCCTGTATTCATACATCTTATGGTCGTCGATCTCGATGATCTTATCGCAGACCTCATCGAGGAAGTAACGGTCGTGTGTGACGAGTAAAATACTTTTCTTATAGCTGTGCAGGTAATCCTCGAGCCACTCGATGACGCTCACGTCGAGGTGGTTGGTAGGCTCATCCATGATTAATAAATCCGGCTCGTTCAGGATCACCTGCGCGAGTGCCAGCCTTTTTTTCTGACCGCCGCTCAGGGTGCTTACCTTTTGTTGCAGGTCGTTCAGTCCAAGATTCACGCATACCAGCTTCATCTGTGTTTCCACATCCCAGGCCTCGAGGTCGTTCATGCGGTTGGTAAGTATGTCGAGCTGGTCTTCTGTTTTTTGAGAAGGGTTGGCATAGTGCGTTTCTACCAGGCGCGTGTAATCGATCGCCGTTTTTACTTTTTCGCTATCGCCTGCATAAATGGTTTGCTCGATGGTATGTGCATCGTTCATCACCGGCTCCTGGCTGAGGAAAGAAACCCGCACATCCTTACGGAATACCACCTCCCCGCTGTCGGGAATTTCTATGCCCTGCAGGATCTTGAACAGCGTGGATTTCCCGGAGCCGTTCTTGGCAATGAGGGCTACTTTATCGCCATAATTGATTCCAAAATTGATGTTCTTAAAAAGGACTTTATCGCCAAAACTTTTACTTAACTGGTTAACGGAAAGAAGATTCATTTATTAATTTATGGGGTTGAAGAAAGGGATTAGGAATAAGTACGAACATACAAATCCATGCGTAGTCACTATTGAGGCTTCGCATTGGTATATTCGTATGTATTCGTAATCATCATTTAATGTATGCGTATATGGATTTATATTCGTAGGATTAGTGTTTAATATTCTTTTCTATGAGATATCTGAGCTTATCGCGGTTCAGGTTTGAGTTGATCTCTCCTTTTTCGGTAAGGGACACCGTGCCTGTTTGCTCGGAAACGGTGATGGCCAGGGCATCGGTGGTTTCCGTGATGCCAACTGCTGCCCGGTGCCGCATGCCAAAATGCGAAGGGAAATTTTCTTTTTCCGTCACGGGAAGCACACAGCGTGCCGCCATGATGCGGTTGTCCTTGATGATGACGGCACCGTCGTGCATGGGACTGTTCTTATAGAAGATATTTTCCAGCATCTTATCCGTGAGCGCAGAATCCACGATCTCGCCGGTATTTACATAAAACTTAAGATCCGACTTCCTGGCAATGACAATCAAAGCCCCGGTTTTTGACTCGCTCATATTGAAACAGGCATTGATCACTGCTTCCACGTCGAGGTCGAAAGCGGTAGAGGAGCTCACCCGCTTGGCAAAGCTGAACACATTGCGCCAGTTGTTATTTTTCAGAAAATCGTTGGAGCCGATGTACAACAGGAATTTCCGGATCTCCTGCTGGAAGACCACCATAATGGCAATGACACCCACATTGATGAACTTGCCGAGAATGGAACCCAGCATGTCAAATTCAAAGGCCCGGACAATGATCCAGAAAATATAGATGGAAGCAAGGCCGATAAAGATGTTGACAGCCGCCGTGCCTTTTACCATTTTGTATAACTGGTACAGCATCACCGCCACCAGGAAAATATCAATGGCGTCGATGATCCCGAAAGACAGGAATAATATGTAAAGTGGCGTCAGCACAGCCTCAAAGATACTAATTTAGACGGGTTTTCATACATCGGGACCAGATATCCGGAACAGGAATAGCACCGGCAGGAGGAGGCAGGGCCGCGGCGTACTCCGCAGAGCTAAGGTCCTTGTATCCGCCAGGCCAAAAAAGCCACAAGCTGAGCCATTTTGTTGTAATTTTGGGCTATTGATCTATTACAGAATATCCTGATTTAAACCAACAACCTATGGAGCAAAATAGCATATACGAACTCTTTTTTAAGTTCCTGATGCAGTACCAGTTTGATGAAAGCAACCTTGATTATTCCATCATCCCCAGGCATATCGACTCCCTCCGGACCTTAGCCGGCGTCACCCATTCAGGCGTTACTATTTTTGATGTCAACAAAAAGCAGGTCATCTTTTTTTCACCAAATTTCGGAAAGCTCTTAGGCTACGTTCCATCCGACTATGAAGAGCTGAATCACCGGTTTTTTGATAGTAAAATTCATCCGGAAGAAAAGCATCAGCTGGCCCTGAATGGCATCTCCATCTTAAAAATGTTCAATGCCTTTTCCAATGACGAAAAACTCAATCACAAAGCCGTGTACGAGTACCGGATGTTGAATTCCGAAAATAACTACGTCCGGCTTGTGGAGCAATATCAGGTGCTGGAGCTGGACAAAACAGGCCAGGTATGGCTGATGTTCAGCATGGTCGACATTTCTCCCAACCAGGAAGAAAACAGCCCTGTGAAATGCCAGCTACTGAACTTCAGAACAGGCAACCTCATTCCGTTTGAAACGAATCAAAAAGCAGACTTAGACTTAACAAAACGGGAGCTGGAAATTTTAAAGCTGGTTAAGCAAGGTTATTTAAGCAAGGAAATATCAGACAAGCTGGCGATAAGCGTTCATACCGTCAATACTCACCGCCAGCGCTTCCTGGAAAAATTAGGAGCCAACAACTCATTCGAGGCCGTCATTTTCGCTTCGAAATATGGCTTGCTAGAATAGGGATACTGATAAATCAGTATTGTATCAACCCGGGCTTACAAAGACATTTGCGCTTTATAAATCCGAAAATTATGATACGATCCTGCCTCACGTTAATTCTTGCCTTCCTTTTTATTCATGCAAAAGCACAACAGCCTTTACAGTCGGTCAGAGGCTCTGTGATTGATAATGCTTCCCAGTCTCCCGTCGCATTTGCCAATGTCATGCTGATGAATACGCAGCCGCTGTTAGGTGGCGTCACTGACAGCCTTGGTAATTTTTCGATTGCCAATGTGCCCGTAGGACGCTATGATCTAAAGATCACCTGTATTGGATACGAAGAGGCCCTTGTCCGTGAGGTAACGGTCATTTCTGCCAAACAAAGCATCCTGACTATTCCGATCAAAGAAAATTCAAGGCTGCTCGAGGAGGTGACCATTACACCGAATGTTAACAAGGAGCAGCCGCTTAACCCGATGGCGACGGTAAGCGCCAGGATGCTGAGTGTAGAGGAGGCCGGGCGTTATGCGGGTGGGTTCGACGACCCCGCCCGGCTGGCCTCTGCTTTTGCGGGGGTAACGTCTAACTCGGGCGTTAACGGCATTATGGTAAGAGGCAACGCGCCAAAGTACCTCCAATGGAAGATGGAAGGCATTGAGATGCCCAATCCAAATCACTTCGGGGATTTGAAAGCCTTTGGTGGTGGAATATTAACGGGCTTAAGCAGCCAGATGTTGGCGAATTCTGATTTTTTCACGGGAGCGTTCCCGGCAGAATACAATAATGCGGTCTCCGGTGTTTTTGATATCTCGATGAGAAAAGGCAACAACGAAAAGAAAGAGCGCACGATCCAGCTCGGCCTTATTGGCCTGGAGTATTCCGAAGAAGGGGCTTTCAAAAAAGGCGGGAAAGCCTCCTACTTATTTAACTACAGAAATTCAACACTGGCTTTACTGGAACCTCTTTTGCCCGAAAATGCAGAGAAAATAAAATACCAGGACCTCTCCTTCAAATTGAATTTCCCGACAAAAAAAGCGGGTGTATTTTCTGTATGGGGAATAGGCTTAAGGGATGGGGCCAGCGCTAAAGCAAAAACAGACAGTTTGAAATGGTTTTACAAAGACGATAAACAAAAAAACGACATAAAACTGGACATCGGTGCGGGCGGTTTAAGCCACACCTACTTTTTCAACACCAGCACCTATCTGAAAACGACCCTGGCTGCAACGGGCAGCTCTACCGACTGGAAAGCGGAGACCTTAAACTCTCAACTGGAATTAAAGCCATACAGTAAAATCGCCTACACGTATTGGAATTATGTGCTCTCCTCTGTCGTCAATAAAAAGATCAATTCGCGTCATACCAACAGAACCGGGATTTCAGCCACCCAAATGCTGTACAACATCGTACTCAACAAATCCTTACTTCCCGGCGATCTGCCAACGGAAATTGTAAACTCAGGCGGAAGCAGCACCTTGCTCTCTGCCTACAGCAGCTCCTCCTTTCATTTGACCAATAAGCTGCTGATGACTGTTGGCGTAAATGGCCAGTTTTTCACGCTCAACCATCATTACACCATTGAGCCGAGATTCGGCCTACGGCAGGCAATCGGCCGCAGGCAATCGATCGGCCTGGCTTATGGCTTACACAGCCGCCTGGAGAATTTAAATTTCTATTATAACAATTCGCAAACGAGCGGCGAAAAAGCCGTTAACAAAACCCTTGATTTTACAAAGGCACATCATGTGGTCTTGAGTTACGACTGGAATATCAGCCCTTTGATCCATGTCAAAGTTGAGCCTTATTACCAGCAACTATTTTCGGTACCTGTGGTCCGAAACAGCTCAACATCATTCATCAACCTTCAAAGCGATTGGTTTTTTGCTGAAAAACTTGAAAACACAGGTGAAGGCAGAAATTATGGCATTGACTTTACCTTAGAAAAATACATATCAAAAGGCTATTATTACCTGTTCACCGCCTCAGTATTCGACGCAAAATACAAAGGCGGGGATGGTGTCTGGCGTGAGTCGAGGTTTAACAGGAGCTATGTGTTCAATTTTCTGATCGGGAAAGAATGGCAGGTTGGTAAAAACAAACAGAATACGCTTAGCTTGAACACCCGTATCAGTTACCAGGGAGGAAACCGTTATTCCCCGGTAAATGAAACGGCAAGTTACCTGGCAAAGGACATCATCTATGATGAAACCAGGGCCTTCTCTCTACAGGCTGACCCTGTTACAAATGTACACGTTACAGCCAGCTACAGGATAAACAAAAGAAAAAGCGCTCATGAATTCGCTTTAAAACTGCTGAATGCGACCGGCCAGGCTGATTTTTACGGCTATAAATATAATTTACAAAAAAACACCATCGACAAAGATGAAGCGTCTGTTGTCATACCTAATCTGAGTTACAGAATAAAGTTTTAGAACACGCAGTATAAGCTAAAATCTCTATATTCATACCCGAAAAAACACGGAATATGAGAGCATTAACAACCTTACTATTTTCGGGTATTGCACTGTTTTCTTTTTGTCAACAGACCAGCCGGTTTGCAGACTCCATCAGGAAAGTATATCACATCCCTGAAATCAGTTACGCTGTGGTGAACAGTAAAACGATCCTGGAAATTGCCGCGCTGGGAAAACATTCCATTAATCTTCCCGACACCGCCAGTCTGGACGACAGGTTTCACATTGGCTCAAACACCAAAGCAATGACCGCATTCATGATCGCCAGGTATGTTGAGAAAGAAAAACTATCGTGGTCAACAAAATTCTTTGACCTCTTCCCTGAGTGGAAAGACAGCTCCCAAAAAGGATATGACCAGATCACCCTGCAGGATTTGCTTTCAAACAGAGCAAGGCTACAGGCTTTTCAGGGCGAAAATGATCCGGTGATCCCCGAGTTTAAAGGGACACCCCAGGAAACAAGATCCGCCTTCGGCAGGTTTGTACTGACGCTCACACCGGTTGATCCCGACAGCGCCCATCCGTTCAGCTATTCCAACGCCGGCTATACCCTGGCAGCCTTAATGCTGGAAAGGGTGACACACAAAAGCTGGGAACAGCTGGTGGAAAAGGTATTCAACCGGGATCTCAAACTGGATGTGAAGCTTTCATGGCCGGAAAACCAAAAAGCAAAAGACACCTGGGGGCATTCCTTTGAAAATGGCACCTTAATTCCTGTGCCATCAACGGTCAGCTCACGTCTGGACTACACAGAACCGGCAGGGGACATCAACATCAGGCTAAAGGATTATGCCAGGTTCATTCAGCTCAATATACAAGGTCTGCAAGGCCATTCGAATTACCTGAGCGCAAAAACATACCTCTTCATCCATAAGGGAATCCCCGACTATTCCCTGGGATGGTATAACATCTATGAAAACGGCAAGGAGCTTTCAACGCATGCGGGTACAGCGGAGACGTATTATACACTTGTTCATATAGACAGGATCAAAAGCATGGCCTATATCATTTTTACCAACTCCTTTCATCCGGGGACACAACAGGGAGTAAGGCTCTTGATGCGGAAACTTAAAGAAAATTATGGCAGCTAGAAAGGCGTTGAGCCGGTGCTGCTCCTCCGGCTCAACGCATCGATAGCAACCGCCGGCTCTCCGGTAACTAATCTTTTTTTACCCGCACTACACTTTAACGCCGATAATGAGCACATCGTCTACCTGCTCCAACTCTCCGCGCCAGCTCTCAAACCGATGATCCAGCCTGTCTCCCAGCTCTTTCACGGGAGTGTGCTTCTGCTCCAGCAAAAAATCGCTGAGCTGCCTGTACTTGAATTTTTTTCCGGCGGGGCCGCCAAACTGATCGGCCATGCCATCGGTGAAAATATAAATAAGATCGCCCGGGGAAAGTGAAAACCGGTGCGTGGTAAAAGGAGAAGGATTGGAGTGCAGCCCCACCGGCTGCTTATCGCCTTTCAGCTGCTGCATGTCGGCAGCATCCTGTTTCAGAAGCCACAGCGGATTATTGGCGCCTGCCCATTTCAGCTCCCTGGTGGCGGGATCCAGGCTGCAAAGGCTGATATCCATCCCATCCTGAACTTCCTTGTCGTGCTGGCCAAAAGTTTCCAGGAGCAGGTCCCTCACTTTGTCAAGAATCATTCCGGGGTCGGTCAGCCCTAGCTCTTTCACAGCCCTGTTCAGGGCATCGCGGCAGATCACGCTGACCAGTGCTCCGGGCACGCCATGTCCGGTACAATCGGCCGCAGCAAACAATACCAGCTCCCGGTCATTTTCCGTTACGGTTTCCATCCAGTAGAAATCGCCGCTTACAATATCTTTGGGCTTGAATACAATAAAGGATTGAGGCAGGTGTTTCCTGAATTTTTCCGATGAGGGTAAAATGGCATTCTGGATCCGTTGGGCATATTTGATGCTATCCGTAATCTCAAGGTTCTTCTGCTCGATGATGGCGTTCTTAATCCCCAGGTTGGTATTGGCCTGCGACAAAGAAGCATTGGCTTTGCGCTTAACGCTGTAGCGGTTGTATACCAGCAGCAGGACGAGGATCACCGTCACAATGCTGGCCACCAGGGCATTTCGCTGAAACTGCTGCTTCTTTAATTTCAGATCCTGGACCTCGATTTGCTGTTGCTGCTTTTCCGTCTGGTATTTCGTTTCCACTTCCAGCAACTGGCGGTTGTTTTCCGAATTGAAGACCGAGTCTTTAAAGCTGCTGTATTTCCCATAATATTCCAGGGCTTTTTCAAACTCCTTCTTTTTCTTATAGATCTCCGAGAGGTGAAGGCTCACCGTTTTCAGATCGTCGTAGGCCTTGCGCTCCGTAAAGATCTCATAAGACTTATGAAAGTACTCAAGCGCCTTATCCAAATTTCCCTGCCTCTGATAAGCGTCGCCAATCACCTGGTAGGTGCCTGCAATGCCATAGGTATTGTGCAGTGTTTTAAGCTGCTCCAGGGCTTTATCAAAATTCGAAAAAGCCTCTTCAAATTTTTTCAGCTCCACGAGGGCATTCCCGATCAGGGTATAAGAAACCGCCAGGGGATATAAGGCCCCGGGTGTTTCCTTAAAGATGTTCTTGGCCCTTGTAAAGACGTCCAGCGCCTTCTTCGCCTCCTTGTTGAGCATGTGTATGTTACCAAGCCCAACGGAGGAGATCCCCATCATGTAGCGGTTGGAATCGAGGCTCGCCAGCTCGTAGCTCTTCGTATAGGCTTCCAGGGCTTTTTGATTATTCTGAATTCCCATGTAGGTATTTCCCATCGAATTCATGAGGTTGCTCATCGCCCTTGTATGGTTGAGCTTTTCGTAAATTTTATAGCCTTCGATAAAATCGGCCAGCGCCATTTTATAATCGCCCCGGCTGTTGTAATAGGAGCCAAGCGTATTATAGGCTTTCCCGCAGCCTTTCAGATAATGAACGGATGTGGCAAGGTCAAGCGCACGCTTGCCGTAGAAGACACAGCTATCGGCCGCTTTCTCCTCAAACATATCCGCAAGCTCGTTCAAGACATTCACACGCGTTGTATCTGCTATTTGCTTTGATTGAAGCAAAAGCCTTAAGCTGTCCGGGTTATGGGAAGACAACCCCAAAGAAACAAAGGCTGTGAAACATATCAACAAAAGAAACCTGATCATATATGCATTTCTAAATCATTCGCTCATCATCATGTATTACACCTGCAAGCCCATCACACACACATCGTCCACTTGCTCGAGCGCGCCCTGCCAGGCTTCCAGCATGGCTTTCAGGATCTGCCGCTGTTTGCTCATCGGCTCAGTGGCATGGGCAATCAGGAGCTCCTCGAGCTGCCTGTATTTAAACTTCTTTCCTTTCGGCCCCCCGAACTGATCCGGATAGCCGTCCGTATACAGATAGATGCTGTCGCCCGGCCTGTAATCAATGTCATAGAGCCTGAAGCGCTCTGTCCGCTCTCCTTTGCCCACCGGCATCTTATCGGAGCCCAGCGAAATGCCTTTGCCTCCCGAAACCAACAGGGGTGAATTGTTGGCGGCGGCATAGGTTATTTTATTCCTGGTTTTATTGATGCACAAAAGAATTCCGTCAAAGCCGTCCTGCGGGCCTTCGGCGCTTACCGTTTCGATGATCCTGCCGCGTACAAAATCAAAAATACGATCAGGCTCGTACATGGCCCGCTCCTTAATGGCTTCATTCAGAAAGCCGATGCTCAACAAGCTCATGAATGCCCCCGGAACGCCGTGGCCCGTACTATCACAGCACGCCAGGAAAAAGAGCTCCTCCTGCCTGTCATTCTCCACGGAAGCAGCCCAGTAGAAATCGCCGCTCACGATGTCTTTCGGCTTAAAGAACACATAGTGCCCCGTAAGATGACGGGCAAGAATGTTCTCATGCGCCAGCAGGGCATACTGGATGCGTTTCGCATAATTAATGCTGTCTACAATTTCTTTCTGCTTTTCTTCAATGACCCGTTTCTGCTGCCCGATCTCTGCCTGCTTCAGCTCCACCTCTTCTTTTTGCTTGGTAATCAGCAGGTGGGCTTTTTTCTTTTGCGAGTAGACACGGTACATAAAGAAACCGAAGATGAGCGACGCCACCAGGCTGGCAATGATAAACCAGGTAATCAGCTTTTGCTGGCGCATCGCTTCTTCCGACAGGTCGTTCTGCTGTTTCAGTAAAATGTTCTGCTGCTCTTTCTTTTCTGTTTCGTATTTGGTATTCAGCTCCTCCACCTGCTTATTGGCTTCTTCATTCACATACAGGCTATTGATGGAATCGTACATGAGCCGGTACCGGTAAGCCCTATTGTATTTGCCCTGCCTGGCAAACAAGGCAGAGCATTCATCCAGTCCCAGCTTGACGTTGATGATGTCCTGGGTGCGCATGGAATAGGAAATGTACTGGTTATAATAACTTTCCGATCTGGCATAGTTCCCGGTTTCCATATTCAGGGCCCCCAGCAGACCATAGATGTAATAGATCGCGGAAGAATCCTTATCCGCATAATGGTGCCTGAGCGCTGTATCGGCATAAAGCTCTACTTTCCGGAACAGCTTTTTATTGTTGGTTTCAAGAGCTTTGGCATACCAGGCATTGGCAATGTTGTCAAGGAGGATTACTTCGTTATCATGGAAACCCTGCTTACGGGCAATGGAAAGCCCCTTATTCAGGATCGTAATGGAGGAGTCGAGCTCGCTCAGCGTATTGTAATAATCGGAGAGGTTGACGATGCTGCTCAGGTAAGACTTGTAGTTCTCTTCTTTCAGCGAAGTGTGTTCCTGTAATTTAAAATAGTTATAGGCTTCGCTTTTCCGGTTCAACCGCAAATAGATATAGCCAATCTGCCCCAGCAGCGGAGAAACACCCGTGCGGCCATTGCGCTCAATCACATCGCGCGCCATCAGGTAACAAGCCAGGGCATCATCGAATTTGAACAGGCGCGTGTAAGCTACTCCCAGGTTGGTGTAAGCCCTGATCTGGTGATGAACGGAATGATGCTTCTTCGCCAGGATCAGCTGGATGCTTGCATATTTCAGTAAGGAATCGGCGCTGATGTATTCGTATTTATTGCACAGTAAATTATACCGGTTAAGCAGTACCGTATCTTCCTGCGCCGCCAAAGGCTTACCGAACATCATAAAAATGACGACGAAAAAAAGGGGATATGCAAATTTTTTTGGTTTCAAATGATCCTGTTCTTGTTTCTCAAAGCCTGATGCCGATAATGCACACGTCGTCCACCTGCTCCAGGGAACCTTTCCAATCGGTAAAGGCCTTGCGGAGTGCAGCCTCCTGTTCAGAAGGAGACTGTGTACCCACCTTCAGCAACAGCTGGTTCAGGGTTTTGTATTTGAATTTCTTTCCTTTCTCTCCACCGAACTGGTCGGCATAGCCATCGGTATAGAGGTAGAGCATATCGCCTTTGAGGGCTTTGAAACGACGCGTCGCAAAGTTCCCGGGCTTCTCTCCTTTTCCTACCGGCATTTTATCGGCAATCAGCTCTTCCAGCTCCTGCCCGCGCACCCTGATGAGTTTGTTATTGGCTGCCGCATACTCCAGTTCCGTTTCCAGCGGATTGTCTTTCTTTTCAGGTATTTTCAGAAGGATCGCGTCCATACCGTCGTTGCCGCCATCGAGGTTGTTGATGAGCTTTTCACGCACATAATCAAGTACCTGCCCGGGATCGGAAAGATGTTTTTCGTTGATGGCCTCATTCAGAAAATTGCTGCTGAGCAAGCTCATAAAAGCCCCGGGAACGCCGTGCCCCGTACAATCGCACACCGCCAGGTAAATGAATCCGCCTTTATGCGTGAGCCAGTAAAAATCTCCGCTCACAATATCCTTCGGCTCAAATAAAATAAAATGCTGTGGCAACAACGCACTCAGCAGATCCTGGTTGGCCAGCAAGGTATACTGGATCCTCCGGGCATAGTTGATGCTGTCCACGATCTCCTTCTGTTTTTCCTCAATGATCACCTTCTGGCGTTCGAGCAGCGCATTGGTCTTGTTCTTCCGGATATTGGATTTGATCACAAACACAAACAGGATCAACAACAACACCACCACCGAGATGCCGGAGTAGATGAGCACCTTTTTACGGTTCAGCTCCGATTTGGACAGATCGTTCTCTTTATTGAGAATTTCGATCGCGGCGTCTTTCTTTTCCGTTTCATATTTCTCCTGTACGTCCAGCAATTGCCGGCTGCTGCTTTCATTAAACACCGAGTCCTTGTATTGCACATGCGATCTCAGGTAATCAGCCGACTCTTTGTATAGCCCTGCTTTGTAGGCCACATCCGACAGTGCCTTGTAGCTCTCGGAGATATTGTGATTCGCCTTATCGGCCAGCATCAGGTCAAGCGCTTTGGTGTAGTAGCTCAACGCTTCGGGATAATTTTTTTTCAGATCGGCCTGCTGCCCTTTTTCCTGGTAACATACGAAAGAAGCATAGTTCAAATTTGCCTGCCCCAGGTATTGCTCCGACAGGTTCACAAACTCTTCCGCCTTTGCCATATTCCCCCCTTCGCGGTACTGCGCCGCAATGTTGGTATTGATGATCGCATAACCGATGTAGTTATGTGTTTCCCTGAAAAGCCCCGCAGCAATCAGGTTCCACTTAATCGCTTCCTCATAATTCTTTAAGGACGCAAAGTAATTGCCAAGGCCGCCGGCACCATAGGCCATTTGCCCTGTCAGCTTATGCTCAACCGCCAGGTCGTAGCATTTACTAAAATATTCCTTTTGCCCCTTGTTATTCCCCAATCCCATATAGGTATTCCCGATCAGGTTATAGGTCCCTGCCAGGCGCTTATAGGATTTCAGCTTTTGAAATGCTTTTTCCGCCTCAAACAGGTAGCGGAGCGACTGGGTATAATCTCCCTTCGCATTAAAGTAATTTCCAAACCAGGAGCCGGATGTGCCTATCCCCGAATCGTAGCCTGCCTCAACGCTTTGGTCATGCACCAGCTTCCAGTAACTGACCAGTGTATCTTTCGGAAGGTTGTGGCCGGGTGTATTCAGGTAAACGATGAACCGGGAGATCGTGACTGTATCTTTCGGAGCATTCAGCAGGACCTGTTTCAGGAAAGCGGATTTGGCGTTATCCTGCGCAACACAGGACAGACCACACCACAACAGTAACAGGAGCCAGTTTTTTTTTATCGTCAGGGGAGACATGGATGCTTGCTAGTCCTGGTTCCGCAGTTTCACCATCGTCAGAATTGTTGCAATGGCCACCGTCTCGCCGGTTTCATCATACACGTCGACCAGCCACTTCACAATGCCTTTCGCGATGTCTTCCGGCGTTTTCTTCTCCTGGCGGATTTTTTCCTTGCAGGTAAAGCGCACGCCGATGGTGCTGCCCATGTAAACCGGCTTGGTAAAGCGGCACTCGTCGATGCCATAATTCAACAGTACCGGTCCTTTCTTCGCATTCACGAACAGGCCCGCTGCCTTGCTTAACACATAATAGCCGTGGGCCACACGACCTGTGAACATGGTGCCGTCGAGCGAGGTAACATCCGTATGCGCATAGAAATGATCGCCGCTCACATTGGCGAAATTCACCACATCGGCATCGGTAATCGTATGCTTGGCGGTAATCAGTGTTTCACCGATTTCGAGATCTTCAAAATACTGGCGGAACGGGTGAATGTCTTTTTCGATTTGCGCGCCGCCTTGCTGGTACTGATTCAGAATAGCGCTGATCGTCGTCGGAGAACCCTGGATGGCCGTGCGCTGCAAGTAATGAAAGACGCCGCGCTTACCACCCATTTCCTCGCCTCCTCCGGCTCTGCCCGGCCCGCCATGCACCAGCATCGGCATCGGGGAACCGTGTCCTGTGCTTTCTTTGGCACACTCGGCATTCAGCACTAAGATGCGCCCATGCATGCAGGCCGCACCAATCGTGTATTGACGGGCAATGCTGTTATCTGCCGTCACGATGGAGCTCACCAATGAGCCTTTGCCCATTTTGGAAAGCTCGATGGCCTCGTCGATGGTTTTGTAAGGCATAATGGTACTCACAGGACCAAAGGCTTCTACGTTGTGGCAATCGGTATTGGTAAACGGCTTATCGTTGAAGAAAATGATCGGTGGCATGAACGCCCCTTTGTTCTTGTCGGCGCCTTTGACTTCAAAGTTCTCGAAGCTGCCGATGATGATCTTCTGGGTTTTGGAAAGCAGCTCCACTTTCTCCTTCACTTCGATGAGCTGCGATTTGCCGGCCAGGGAGCCCATGCGCACACCTTCCACATTCGGGTCGCCAATCACATTTTGTGCTAAACGTTTTCCCAAAGCGATCTGCACATCCTCTACCATGTTTTCCGGAACGATGATGCGGCGCACAGCCGTACATTTTTGCCCGGCCTTCGTCGTAATTTCGCGCGATACTTCCTTGATAAAAATATCGAACTCGGGCATCGCCGGCGTCACATCCGTCCCCAGCACGCAGCAGTTCAGGGAATCCGCTTCCATATTGAAGTGTACCGCCTCCTGCAATAAGCGCGGGTGCGCTTTCAGCATTTTTCCTGTAGAGGCAGAGCCTGTAAAGGTCACAATATCCTGGCTCTCCACATGATCGAGGATGCCATTAGCGCTACCGCAAATGAGCTGTAAAGCCCCTTCGGGTAAAATCCCGGAAGCGATGATCTCTTTCACCACGGCTTCCGTTAAAAAAGAGGTTAAGGCCGCAGGCTTCACAATAGCCGGAACACCAGCGAGCCAGTTAACAGCCACTTTTTCCAGCATGCCCCATACCGGGAAGTTAAAGGCATTGATGTGGATAGCTACGCCCTCCTTAGGCACACAGATGTGGTGGCCGATAAAGGTATTTCCTTTGGAAAGCCTGGCCACATCACCGTCGTAGCAAAACGTTTCGTCGGGAAACTGGCGGCGAAGCGACGCATAGGTAAATAAATTTCCGATACCGCCTTCGATGTCCACCCAGCTATCCGCCCGTGTGGCGCCTGTCGCCCAACTCACTTTATAAAAATCTTCTTTTTTGCTTTGCAAATGCAGGGCCAGCGCTTTCAGCATGAGACCACGCTCCTGGAAGGTCATTTTGCGCAGCTTGGGTCCGCCCACCGTACGGGCGTAATCGCACATTTTCGCGAAATCCAGGCCCTTGCTGCTGGCGGTAGCTACCACCTCACCGGTAATGGCGTTATATAAATCCTGTCCGTTATCTGCTCCGGCCACCCATTGGCCTACTGCATAGTTCTGTAATTTGTTCATAGAAAGAGAGTGGTTTAATAAGCATTAAATATAAAAAAAATGGAGGAATAACAGGTATTATTTTATAGCTGGAAATTATGGCTACATTTGGGGAGGAAAAGCCTGTAAAAGCAGGCAACTCTATCAAACCCGATCAAAAAAATGAACCTCACGATCAGCGGCTATTCTACCGCTTTATTTTCCACCTGGTACTTTATCGAAGAGCTGGGCTTATTGTTCGACTGCGGAGATGGTCTGACTTCCGCCTTGCTGCAAAAAAGCAGGAAGATCGAGCATGTCTTTATTTCCCATGCCGACAGGGACCATCTTACCGGACTACTGCAATTCAACCAGCTCAATGCGCGGAACAATGCACCGGTAGTTCATTATCCCAAAGACAGCGGTTCCTTCCCTGCGCTACGCGATTTCTCCGTGAAATTCGATCCGCATGTGAGAGGAACGGTCTGGAAGCCCATACAGGATAAGGACCGGACCTGGATCAGGAAAGACATCTACGTGGAAGCCATCCGGAACAACCACGTGGCGTGTGATGCAAGCCTTTGTAAAAGCCTGGGCTATAAGGTGGTCCAGGTAAAATCGAAATTAAAAGAAGAGTATGTGTCACTTAGCGGACAAGAGATCAGGGAAGCCATCGAACGATTGGGCAAAGCTGCCACGCATACCGATATTGAAACCGTTTTACTTTCATACAGCGGCGATACACCCTGCGAAAATTTCGAGCACTGGAACAACTCGAACATCCTGATCCATGAAGCCACCTTCATGGGTGGTGAGGAAGACAAGCAGATCCAGGCTCACGGCAACAGCCACAGTAACCTGGAAGACGTGATCAGATCAGTGGCAGAAACAAACATCGGGTGCCTGATCTTAGGGCATTTCTCGTCGAGGTATTCCGATGAGCAGATTGATCGCCGGATTGCAGAGCTTTGCAAACACTACCACATCAGAATCCCTGTGTACAGGATTTTGCCGGGGATGGTGGTGAAAAATATCCTGGACGGGGAAAAAATTTATACGGCTTAAAATGAGTAAAAGAACACTATTTTTAATCCCAAAAGATAAGGACACTTTTCTGGAAGTGTTTTACGATAATTATGCAAAATTTCGTGACTGGTGTATTGATGAAAGTGGCTTTATTCATTTGTTATCCCCAGACGCTCAAAATTTCATTTTGGACAAGGAAGAGTTAATATCTATTCGTGGTAACGATAAAGAGGTCATAGAAGACATCATTATACATTTTACCACTATTTATTGTGGAATAATGACAGCACTCTTCCATGACATTCCCCCTTTAATGAAAAGAGAATACTATGATGACTCCCTCATCATTATTGAACAAAATTGTGAGCAAAAAGTCCTTGAATTATGGAACTATCTGCTTTACGGCAGAAGTTTCCAGGACGGCAGCAAAACCTATATATCACAAGGCGCCATTCTGGGTTACTGGACTTGCGATGAACAACAATATTTGCGAAAAGAACTGGAAAAATTACATGCTCCGGAAAATGCAAGCCGCGGGATCAAATATATTCTCCAGGCATTAAATGACACAATAAAAGAAAAGAAAGAAATGATCCTCTTAAGCTCCTAAGGGGCAGATTTATTGAAAACTACTATGAGCCAGAAAGAAAACATACAACAAGCCATCACCAATTTCGTCAAAGGCGGCGACACCAGTGATGTGAGCCTATTGGAAAAAGTACTGCATCCTGATTTCAGGGTAACGAACAACGGCTTTATGGGAAAGCCGGGAATTACGATTATTGACAGGCACACCTATTTATCGAACATCAGGGCAGGGATTTTTGGCGGCTTGCCGAGAACCATGATTATTGAAAACATTGATGAAAGCGGGAATATTGCCATGGTGAAGCTCAGGCTCGAAAGTTCTGAGAATTACTTCGTATCTTATAATTCCCTGGTGTTGGATACCGATAACACCTGGAAGCTCATCAATAACATGGCGGTGGTAGATGCTAAGAAATGAGGACTTTCTGCAAGCGAAACACACGTTTAATCTTACGTATTTTGAATAAGAATGGCAATGGTTCCCTACCAGAAAAAAATAATTATTACCGGCGTAGCTCCTCAAAAAACAGGATCTGAAGACCTCCTTCAGGAACTGGAAACCTATCTGAAAGATAAGGGAGGAATTATTGTGGGCCGTGTCATCCAAAGAAGAGGCGTATCAAGAAGTACAAAGCCAGGCGGCTCAAAACAGTCGGACCAGCCTTTAGATCCTTCGACATACATCGGTAAAGGGAAGGCCCTGGAACTCAAGGAACTCTGCCATGAAACAACATGCGATCTCATCATCTGCATCAATACATTAAGCAATGGCCAGGTAGAAACACTGGAAGAATTAACTCATTGTAAAGTTCTTCTGCTATCCGATTATTTACCCCTGAAACGCTAAATTAGTCCGGCAAACTCTCGAAAGCTCTTCATGTAAAATAAAGATGTTCCCGGGCTCGTGCATTTGAAAAGAAGAATAAATGGAATATATTTGAAAGAAACTCCGGTTCTTCAAGCCATGCAACGGAAGCCGGTTTAGTTTCGTCTTTATTGATGCCATAAAAATGTAAAACATGAAGAAAACCACCCATACATGCCTTGCCCTACTAGGTCTTTTCCTGATCGCACAAGGCGGGTATTCTCAAAAAAACTGGCCGGTGATCAAAGCGACTTCTAAAAAAGTTGACATTAAAGATGATGAGCTTTTAAAAAAAGAAGCCTGGTCAATCGTTCCTGAAGCCAAGCCGGATGTGTATCTTACCTCAGCCAAGAAAGTAACCTTTTATACCGACCTGGAAAACATTTCGTTTAAAATAGACCCTAAAGTAGGAAGCTACAATTTCATTGTCCTGCTGAATGGAAAGGATTCTGCCTGGACGCAGATTCAATACCAACAGCCTTTCCTGGAGAAGCTGAAAGCTGCAAAAAAATACAACCCGGCGGATGCGCGTTATGTTCCGAAATTCATGTATCAATCTGCTGATAATATATATCTGGCAAAGATCAGGCGGGACCTGAAACTGGATTCCATCGCCGGAACAGGAAACGAGGTTTCTAAGATCCTGAACCTGTTGCATTGGGTCCATAATACGATCAGGCATGATGGCTCGAGCGATAACCCGGCTGTAAAAAATGCATTGAATATTGTCCAGGTTTGCAAGACCGAAAACCGCGGTGTGAATTGCCGCATGCTGGCGACCGTTCTGAACGAGTGCTACCTGGCGATGGGAATCAAATCACGGCACATCACCTGCATGCCCAGGGAAACGAAGTTCGACGATTGCCACGTGATTAACATGGTATACAGCGCCGACCTCCAACGATGGATCTGGATCGACCCGACCTTTGATGCTTACGTGATGGATGAAAAAGGCGCACTGTTGGGCGTCCGCGAAGTACGCGAGCGCCTGATCAATGATAAACCGCTCATTTTAAATCCGGATGCGAATTGGAATAAGAAAAACTCCCAAACCAAAGAAGATTACCTGGACAACTACATGGCTAAAAATTTATACCGCCTGCAAACTCCTATGGTAAGTGAATACGACCTGGAAACCGGCAAGACCGGCAAAGAAATTGTTTACGTGGAGTTACTGCCCCTGAATGGCCTTGAGCAGGAACCACAAAAAACAGAGCAGATAGAGAAAGCCACCGGCGTGAAATTTATTACCTATAAAACCAATAATCCGGATCTGTTCTGGACCAAGCCGGAGTAATGAGCCGGACGGGCAACAAAAAACATTTTTCGTTATATTTATAATATGAATAAACAAGCCCTCATCGTTCTACTTCTGGCCTTTAGCAATTTCTGTTTTGCACAATTGCCTCCTTATCATTTTCAAAGCTTATTTGGAGATCCTGTCAGGCAGGAAATTCTGTTAAGCATAAGTCCCTTTAACGGGGCCTATTTAACGACAACCATGAATAGCAGTTTTAACTCGGGTAATCTTGAAATAGATGTGAGATCTGTAGATGAAAGCGGTACAATCACCGGCTTTAAAAACATTCGCATACCAAATAAAAGCGTGGTTACTACAACTTATCCCCCGGCTATTAACCCGCAGGATACAACGGCATATATTGCCGGCAGGATCTACTACGGATCAAAATCAAGCGGCATGTTATGGAAAATAAATAAGAATTTAGATACACTATGGCATAAAGAATATATCAATCCTGTCCCCGACTCTGCTTTACAATTTGTATCATCACTTATAGTGAATGATGGCATTATCATTTGCGGTTTATCTTGCCAATACAACGCTTATGGCGACTGCTTTATCATGAAAACAGACTTTAATGGTAATGAGTTATGGCGCCGTACAATTCAGGCTCCCGGCCAGGCAAGCGGTATCTTTAAAATCATTCGCACCTCCGAAAAGTCATTCGTTGCTTATAAAAAAACCGTGTACCTGAACACAGATACAGATTACGGAATAATTAAATATGACAGCCTGTTTAACCAGATATGGTCGCAAACGTATGTGACACCACGCCACGACTACGATGGCGACCTGATAGAAACCCGTGACAGTAACTATGTAATTTGCAATGGTTATACAGATGTGATGCAGGGCGGTATCATGGGTGTACCGAAATCAAGAAATACCCTGCGAAAAATCAATAAAAACAATGGATGGATTATGTGGGAAAAGATGTATGGCGCCTCTTCCAGTTTAAACGAATTAAACCGGGTACAGGAGATGAGTAATGGCGGCTTGCTGGCAACAGGCTTACACTTTACGCCTTATGTTGGAACGAAACCTGAAGGAGCTTATGTTTCTCATGTCATGACCTTTGATTCTAACGGAGATAGCCTAAGCTACCAAACCGTTTTTGCAGATTCAAGCTCAACTGTCAGCCGCCTGTACAATTTCTGTAAAACCGGCACAGGCTACCTTTTCGCCGGGGATGCCTCGGATGTAGCTTTATCAGGTAATCAGCAAAATTGGCTGATTAGCTCAGATAGTAATCTGTGCTTCCTGGAGAACTGCACCTTTACAGGCTTATCAGAACATTCTGCAGACCCGGAATTCAGCCTTTTTCCTAACCCGGCCCGCAACAGTTTCACCATCCTGCTACCCGATCATTCATTTGAAAACATGAAACTCACAGATATATTGGGGCACATTGTTTTACAACAATCCCTGAAACAGGAAACAAGCACCATTGATGTATCCTCTCTGCCCAATGGTATTTATATAGTGCAACTTGAAAATGGCATAACTGTTTTAAATAAACGTTTAGTGATCAGTCACTAAAAAGCATTAATTTTTATAGAAGCAGTATATCAAACAAGTCTATTGACAGGATAAGCCCGACGATTCTAATTACGATCATGAAACCCGATTTACTCAAACTCCTTCCCGGCCTTGATACCCTTCCGGAAGCAGAAGCCAGGGAAATTGCGGAACTGATTCCCGTGGAGTCTTATCAAAAAGGCACGCTGCTTTTGAAAGCCGGCGAGGTTTCTTCCATCTGTTATTTTGTACTGAAAGGTTGCATCCGTCAATACAGCATCATCGACGGCGAAGAAAAAACAACGGCATTTTATACCGAGCAGCAGGCCGCCATCCCCTTTGCAAGCTACACGCAACAAGCGCCTTCGGGGCATTACCTCGTATGTGCCGAAGATTGCCTGCTCGTGGTAGGCGACATGAGCCAGGAGCAGGACATGTATGCGCACTATCCGAAACTGTTGGCTATTACGCGCCGTATGATGGAGCAGGATTTTGGAAAAACACAGGAAGCCTTCAGCCGCTTTATTACTTCTTCACCTGAAGAACGTTACCTCAACTTAATGGAGACGCGCCCCGACTTATTTCTGCGTGTGCCACAACACCAGATCGCCAGCTACCTTGGCATGGCGCCCGAATCGCTCAGCAGGATCCGGAAACGGACCATAAAAAAATAATTCCATTTATATTTCATACCTTTAATTCTGTTAAGGATTCTAATTTTGCGATGGCAGACCTGGGTCTTTGACAGTTAACAGAAATGAAAACCTATACAGCCCTGCAAATCGGGGATTACCATACCAATTACTGCGAGGATTATTTATTTATAGGAACGATCGGCTCCGATCAGCTGCTTTGCGCCGTGATGGACGGCTGTACCAACGGCACCGACTGCTATTTTATCTCTACCCTTGTTGGAAAGCTGCTGCGAAAGATTGCTAAAGAAAAAAGTTATGGGGAACTATATGCGCCTGAGCCCGGCAAAGACATAGAGAGCTCTCTGAAATTGGTCTTAAAAGATTTGTTCTCAGAATTAAAAACATTGAAAAACCAGTTGATGCTGGAGCCGAACGAGCTGCTGACAACCTTGACCCTACTGCTCTACGACCAGAAAAACGAGGAGGGCCTTGTTGTGGTGATTGGCGATGGCCTCGTCAGCATCAATGGCCAAGCAACGGAATTCGACCAGGAGAATAAGCCGGATTACATTGGCTTTCATTTAGGGGAAGATTTTGAAACCTGGTATAAAAAACAGGAGCAGAAGATTTATTTTAAAGAGCTGCACGACGTCAGCATCGCCACCGATGGCATCTTTATGTTTTCTAAAGTAATCAAAACAGAAGAGAATGGCAGCATAGAGCCTGTGGATTTTCTCTTAAACAACCGTGAACAGGAGGAAAACCCGGATATGCTTTCCCTGAAGCTGAAGACCCTGGAGCGCCGCTTCGGATTAAAACCTACGGACGACCTTGCACTGATCCGGATCATCCGTTAAATTTGAAAGATGATACACCGACTCCTCCCTACCCTGATACTCCTGCTGCTGCTGACTGCGGGACATGCACTGACCTTTGAAACAGGCAAGTGGTACGACTTTGAAGGCACGCTTGGAAAAACAAACATCCAACTTTCTCTGTACCTGACCCAAAAAGGTCAACTGAAAGGCAACTATTGCTATACAAAATACGAACGTAAAATTAAGCTAGATGGGACTGTGGACGGAAATACGATAGCCCTGCTGGAACTGATTAACGACACTGCCAATGGCTCTTTCAAGGGGATTCTCATCAGCGATAGCAGCGATCACTTCGATGGAATCTGGACCGGTAAAAATGGCGCAAAGTCGCTACCCGTTAAGCTTAGCTTGCGGGCAATTTGTGGTGGCTCTTATGAGAACCGCTATTCGGATTCTTTCTTCACGAAAGCAGACGATATCGAAGGCTTTATGAAAACGGTAAAAGGAGCGATCCTGAGAGGTGACAAAAACTGGGTCGCCAACCATACGTCCTACCCTCTCAGAACCACATTGGATGGTAAAACACCCCTCACCATTAAAAACGCAAAGGAGTTGGTGGCCAACTTCGACCGCATCTTTCATGCGGAGTTTAAAAACAGTATTAAATCCCTCTGCTCCTGCAACCTGTTTACGAATTACCAGGGCGCGATGCTCGGCAACGGCCAGATCTGGATCAACGTCACCGGCTCACCGGCCGGGAAGTTTGCGCACCGCATCACCGCCATCAACAACTAAAGATTCAGAGAAACACGATGACTTATATTGACGACACACTAAATCAAAGGCTCGAAGCGTTTTATAAAAGCGAAAGAAAACTCACGGTACTCACCGGCGCCGGGCTTTCGGCCGACAGCGGCATTCCTACCTTCCGCGACGTCGACGGTTTCTGGACCGTGGGGTCTAAGAACTACATGCCCGAAGAAATGGGAACCTTGCGCATGTTTCGGCAAAAGCCATTGGAAGTGTGGAAATGGTTTTTGTACCGGAACACAATCTGCTCCAAAGCCCTACCCAACAAAGGGCACTTTGCCATTACGGAACTGGAGACATTGTTTGGCGACCGCTTCAGGTTGATCACCCAAAACGTAGATGGCCTGCACCGTAAAGCCGGAACTTCCGAAAAAAGAACGTACCTGATCCATGGCACCCTGGAAAAAGTGCGTTGCGGGGAAGAATGCAGTAAAGCCTTTTACCCTTTTCCGGATTTTGCCTTTGAGATAAACCAGGAATTAACAGCCGGGCAAATCGAACAGCTCAAATGCCCGCAATGCGGCGACTACCTGAGGCCGCACGTCCTATGGTTCGACGAGCGCTATAATGAAAAACATTACAAGCTCGATTCTTCCCTGCGCACAGCCAAGGAAACCGGCCTGCTCTTAACCATAGGCAGTTCGGGCGCTACCAACCTGCCCATGCTGGTCACAGAAAGCGTGCTGAGCCGGCAGGGAATGCTCATTGACATTAATCCGAATGCCAATGCTTTTTCAGAATTGGCCTATCAAAAGAAAAACGGCTTTGTGATCCGCGCAAAAAGCAGCGATGCCTTGCCGGAATTTGTAGAGCTATTCCGCACATTAAAAAACAGGTTATGATGACTTCCGCTAAGATTACTCTCCGGGACTATTTTGAACGCTTTGGTATTTTCACAGAAGAAGAAATCCGGGAAGCCCTTCCTTTGTTTAGAGAAAAGACCTTAAAAAAGTCGGAAGACTTTGTTTCGGAAGGAGAACGCTGCACGGAAGTAGGGTTTATCCTGTCCGGAACCTGCCGCTCGTTCTACCTTTCCGGCACAGGAGAGGAGATCACCTATTGCTTCCGCTTCCCGGGAGAGTTTGTGGCTGCTTACTCATCTTTCATTACCGGGCAGGGAAGCCTGGAGTACATGCAGGCCCTCACAAAAACAGAACTTCTCGTGATCAGCAAAACAGATGTGGATCGACTTGCTGACAAGTATACCGGCTGGTTGAAATTTCTGAAGATCACAGCCGAACAGCAATACATCGAGCTGGAGAAACGGATCTTTCAATTGCAAAGGGTTCATGCAAAACTACGTTACGATGACCTTCTGAAACATCACCCCGAATATGTACAACAGATTCCCTTACAGCACATCGCCTCTTACCTTGGTATTACACAGCGCCACCTAAGCCGCATCCGGAAGGAGCTCGTTTTTTAGACAAATGTCCTGATGGCATGACATGGCCCTGCTCTATTTTTGTCTGCACAAAAACAGAAGAACCATGCCTCAACGTATTGTCATCATCAACGGGCACCCGGACCGGGAAGCCTTTAATTTCGGGATCGCAGAAGCCTATAAGCAAGGCGCAATAGCCTCAGGCGCCGAACTCAAAGAAGTTGTGATCGCAGATCTGCACTTCAACCCAAACCTGAACTACGGGTATCGTCAACGAACTGAGCTCGAACCTGACCTGCTGGAAGCCTGGGAGAAAATACAATGGGCCGATCACCTGGTATGGATCCACCCGGTATGGTGGGGAGGCTTACCGGCCATGACCAAAGGATTCGTCGACCGGCTTTTCCTTCCCGGCATGGCTTTCCGCTACAGGGAGAATTCCGTTTTCTGGGATAAGCTTCTTAAAGGCAAGAGCGCACACATCATCACAACCCTCGATCAGCCCGGCTGGTATTACCGTTTGTTTTTCGGACGGCCAAGTGTCAACCAGCTGCGGCGATCCATTTTGCAATTTTGCGGCATCAGTCCTGTAAAGCTTACTTACCTGGGAATCATTAAAACATCGGATCCGGCGAAGCGGGAAGCCTGGCTTAAAAAAGTAAACAGAATGGGACAAAAACGCCGTTAGGCACATTAAACTTCGTTACCTTTAAGTAGTCTTACCGTTCGCTAATCCCAATGTTTATGAAACAAAGCTACTTCCTCTTTCTGTCGTTCCTCCTTTTCACCGCCGGTCTCAGATCGCAATCCTTATATTTTCCGCCCCTCACAGGTACGACATGGGATTCCATCCGCCCGGCAGACATTGGCTACTGCCAGCCGCGCATCGACTCCCTGTACAATTACCTGCAGGCCAAGGACACCAAATCTTTCATGATCCTGAAAGACGGCAAGCGGGTTCTTGAAAAATACTTCGGCACTTATACCCGCGATTCGGTTTGGTACTGGGCCTCCGCCAGCAAAAGCCTCGCTGCTTTTATGACGGGCATGGCACAGCAACAGGGCTTCATTAACATCAACAACAAGGCCTCACAATACCTGGGCACGGGATGGACCAGCGCTCCACTCGCCAAGGAAGACCTCATCACGGTCAAAAACCTGTTATGCATGACCAGCGGCCTCGATGATGTTCCTCCGGGAGGATGTACCAATGAGGATACCAACAAAGTGTGCCTGGTGTATAAGGCCGATGCTTCCACGCGCTGGGCCTATCACACAGGCGCCTACCGCAAAGTGCAGGATGTCGTCAGCAATGCCGTGGGACAAAATTATAATACGATCACCAACAACTGGATCAAAACGCGCACCGGTATGAGTGGCCTGTGGTTTCAGCAGGTGTATTACAGCAAAGCCCGCGACATGGCTCGTTTTGGCTTGCTAGCATTGAACAAGGGAATCTGGAGCCAGGACACGCTGATGAAAGATTCGCTGTACTTCAAAGCCATGGTAAACAGCTCGCAAAGCCTTAACCAGGCCTATGGGTATTTATGGTGGCTCAATGGCAAAAGCAGCTTCATGACGCCGCAGGTGCAGTTTGTATTCAGTGGCAGCCTGATCCCGAATGCACCGGCCAATATGTTCTGCGCCCTGGGAAAAAACGACCAGAAAATTTATGTGGTTCCCGGCCAGAACCTGGTGATCGTCAGGCAGGGAAATACTGCCGGAGGCTTTAACCTGGCCGTTTCCGGATTCGACAATATGCTCTGGGATTACATCAACAAGCTGAGCTGCCCGGTATCGGTAAACGAACCGGAAGGCCCCGCCGGCATGGTCATGTATCCCAATCCGGCCAACCATGTCATTACAATCGAAAATGCAGGCTCTGTTATAAGCCGGGTAAAGCTCTACAATCTCTATGGCAGCTTGGTCGCAGTTCCGGAAACCATAACGGCAAAGGGTATTTCCCTTGATCTGTTGGCCCTTCCGGCGGGTGTGTATATGCTGGAGCTGGAAGACAGCAACCACCGGATTATGCATGAAAAATTCATTAAAGAGTAAAGACCTCCGAAAGAATACCTGATTTTAAGGTGGGCGATGAGCGGCAATAATTTTATATTTGCTTAAAATAATCCAAAAGGCATCCGCATATCCAGTATGGCATGCTTTTGGTTTTAGAACAAAAAAGCAACGTTATGAAAGCACTTTACTTAGCTCTTATCTTAGGAATTACAGGCTTTATCAAAGCCCAGGACATCGGGAAAATTGTGATCCGCAATGCCAACATCAACAACCCGAAGTTCATCGTATCCCTCAACGGTATCCGTCAGAATAATGTATACACGACCGACATCAGCTTCGATTTCCTGGATGAATACAATTACCGCGTCAGGATCCTGCAAATGGGTGTGAACGGCACACTCAACTTCAACATTACCAACACCCCCAATTACGTTTCCGTATATGCCCTTAACAAAGATGCTTACGGCAACTACGCTCTTATCCTTGAAAGCAAAACCCTCCTGGCCAACGAGCCACCCCCGCTGAATCCAAATCCGGGCTTGCCTTCCCACCCCATCAATCCCATGCCGCTCGATCCGCCGGTTGTGGTCAACAACAACCGCATCAACCCACAGGAATTTACCGGCATGTGCGATGCTATAAAAAAAGAAAGCTTTGAGTCTACCAAAATGGACCTCGCAAAAAATTTCTTCGGCAACCGTGAGCTGGCCTCTGCGCAGGTGCTCCAGGTAGCAAAGCTCTTTACGATGGAAAGCAACCGCCTTGAGTTTTCGAAGTATGCTTACTCCCGTACTTACGATAAAAAGAATTACTACAAGGTATATGATGCCTTTACCTTCAGCAGCTCCAAGAAGGAGCTGGCGGATTACACCAAACGAAATCCGTAAGAAAATCGTTTACATTAGGTCATTAAGAGAGAAATATTTTGGGCGTCCGGGCGCGCTTTTCGCTTCAATCTTTTGCCGGCTGCTGAGCGCAGCCGAAGCACCGCAAAAGGATTTTCGCTGCAATCGCTGACGCCATCAGCCTTCGAGGCTAATGAATTGAGGTGCCACAATGAACTTCTCAATCAATCGCTCCACTTTAGCATTGTAATCCGTTGTAAACACCAGATGCTGGCATTTCGGCAGACTGAGCGCCAGGCGGTCGATCTGGCCCTGGTTGGCATTTTTGATCATCAGCTCCGCATCGTCGAGCGCAAACAGTTTTATTTTGTTGATGTTCAGATTCTTTTTGAAATAAAGCTCGAGGATCCGTGCCGGTGTTCCGATCACCACATCCGAGCCGAAGTAGATCGACTCTGCCAGCTTATCGATCTTTTCTCCCTCGTGTGCGGCATGCACACGCAGGTTGGTATAGCTTCCCAAAAGCGTAAACTGCTCTTTCATCGCGATGGCTGCTTCCTTGTCGGCCACAATGATGAGTGCCCGCGGCGCGTCTTCGAAGGCATCCTGCAATTTATGCAGGGTGCTGATCACGATGGTGCTGCTTCTGCCAGATCCTACCGGCGCTTCCACGATAACATCGGAGCCGCTGTTGACCTTCCGGATAGCCATAGCCTGGAGCTCCAGGGGCTCTTCGAAATGATTCTCCAGCAACGACTTCGCGAGGTTCTTGTTAAGTTTTTCAGTAAAGATATTCATGCTAGCGTTTGATCCCTTTTTGATTTAAGGCATTCTGGTATTCTTTGGCATTCTTCTGGTGCTCGGCGTAATCGCTGGTAAATTTGGAGTAACCGCTGAAATCGCATTTGGCACAGAAGAAAATGTAATCGTGTTTGCTGTAATTCAGAACAGCGTCAACCGCAGCCGTTGTCACCAGGCATATCGGGCCCGGAGGCAGGCCTTTGTACATGTAGGTATTGTATGGCGAATCAATCTCTTTATCCGAAGACAGCACACGCTGCACCTCAAAGGATTGGTTGGCAAACACGATGGTAGGATCGGCCTGCAGCTTCATATCCTTTTTGAGACGGTTGATGTACACCCCCGCAATTTTCTGCTGTTCGGTTTTGATGGCACTCTCACTTTGCACGATAGAAGCTAAGGTAATCACCTCCGGAACCGAGTAGCCAATCGTTTTAGCTTTGTTTCTCCGCTCTTTCGTCCAAACCTCATCATAGCTTTTTTTCACGATCTCAAAAAAATCGTCGATATGTGTGGTCCAGTTTAACTCATAAGTTTCCGGCACGATCAGGCACATAAAATTTTCTGAGTTCAGCCCATACTTCTCTCCCAGCACCTCTTCATTGGAACAATACTCCTCAAGGTCGCCGAGGTCTATTTCAAGCTTTTCCGCCACATAGGCCATGAACTGCTCTTTGGTGCGGATCTGCGAGTTAAAGAACAGCTTTACTTTTTCCTGCTTGCCGTTCACGATCATCTTAACGATGGAGCGGTTGCTCATATCGGCGCCGATTCTGTACTTCCCGGGATTTACATTTTCCGGAAGGTCCATTTCCTTCGCCATCCACTCAAAGCTCTCATGGTCGTCGATGATATTTTGTGAGTAGAGCTCATCGAGCACGTCTTCGAATTTGGCTCCGGTGGGAATATAGATATAGGTAAATTTCTTACCGTTCAGATGCACGTTGCTTTTGAACACATTCCTGTAAGCCCAGTAGCCGCCTGCACCCAGCCCTATCAGGAGCACGAATAAAATAATCTTCCCGTATTTTCCTTTACCCTTTGCCATTACAATACCAACTCTTTTACTAATACAAATAGGCCCACCACCAGCGTGAACCAACCGAAAGCCGGGCGCAGCTTCTGGGACGACACTTTACTGGAAAGAAGACTTCCAATGAGGATACCTGCCGCACAGATCGCAGAGATCGTAAACAGGAAAGGCCAGTCGATCTGCTGACTGCCGATATTTCCCGTGAAACCGATCAGTGAATTGAGAGCAATGATGCATAAAGACGTACCAACAGCTTTCTTAAAGCTCAGGCGCAAAAAGAAGATCAGTACCGGAACAATGATGAAACCGCCACCCGCACCTACAAACCCTGTGATAAAACCAACCGCTATTCCTAAGAAGATCACGAAAGGCACACCCAGCGGGCTTTTGGCAAATTCATCCCATTTCACCTCATTCACGCGGTTGTACTTTCTCTTTTTGATCATGCTGTAAGAAGAGCACAAAATGAGGATGGCAAACAATACCATGATGAGGACATGTTTGGAAACACCGATTCCCGCAATGCTCATTTCCTGGGGAATGGCAGGCATCACAAACTTACGGACACAGAATACGGTGGTTAAGGAAGCAATCGCAAACTGGATGATGGCTTCTGCACTGATCTCTCCTTTGCGGAGATAGGCCAGCGCACCGATCAGGGAAGTCAACCCAACAATGAACAGGGAATAGCCCGTAGCAATATCGGCACTGTAGCACATGATATAGACCAGTACCGGAACGCCGAGAATAGACCCCCCGCCTCCAATGAGGCCGAGAATCAGACCGATGCACAAAAATGCTATGAAGCCGACAATTTCCATTAGTTGGTAGAGCCGGCAGTCGATAAAATAGAGAGCTCTTTCAATTGCTCATCGCTGATCTCGCTCGGGCTGTCGATCATGACATCGCGGCCGGAATTGTTTTTCGGGAAGGCGATAAAATCGCGGATGCTGTCGCTGCCACCAAATAAGGAACACAGCCTGTCGAAGCCGAAAGCCAGACCGCCATGCGGAGGCGCACCAAACTCGAAAGCATTCATTAAAAAGCCGAATTGCTTTTGTGCCTCTTCCTTACTGAATCCTAACAGGTCAAACATCTGCGCCTGCAACTCGCGGTCGTGAATCCGGATACTGCCACCGCCGATCTCCACCCCATTGATCACGAGGTCATAAGCATTGGCGCGTACAGCACCCGGGTCGCTTGTCAGCAAATGGAAGTCTGCCGGGTTCGGCGACGTAAAAGGATGGTGCTTGGCATGCCACCTGCCGGCAAGAGAAGCCAGTAAGTTAGGGTCACCATCGTTCCACTCCAGCAAAGGAAAATCAACGACCCATAAAGCCGAAAATGTATTCTTATCTCTTAAGCCGAGGCGTGCTCCCATTTCGAGGCGCAGCTCGCTCATCGCCCTGCGTGTTTTCTCTTCCGCTCCTGCCAGCACTAAGATCAGGTCGCCGGGAGCAGAGCCACAGGCTTCCGCCCATGCTTTTAATTCTTCTTCGTTATAGAATTTATCTACGCTCGATTTGATGGTACCATCGGCATTATGACGGGCATAAACCAGGCCGGTCGCTGCGATCTGCGGGCGTTTCACCCACTCCGTCAATTCATCCAGCTGCTTGCGGGTATATTCTGCGGCGCCTTTGGCACAAATGGCCACTACCAGCTCCGCTTCATCAAACACTTTAAAATTCTTTCCTTTTACGATGCTATTCAACTCCACGAACTTCATCTCAAAACGCGTATCAGGCTTGTCATTGCCATAAAATTTCATGGCATCCGCGTAGGTCATGTGCGGCACGTAAGGCATCTCAATATGCTTTACCGTTTTGAACAGGTGACGCACCAATCCTTCAAAGGTATCGAGGATATCCTGTTGCTCCACAAAGCTCATCTCGCAATCGATCTGCGTAAACTCCGGCTGCCTGTCGGCGCGAAGATCCTCATCCCTGAAGCATTTTACGATCTGGTAGTAACGGTCGAAGCCTGCTACCATGAGCAATTGCTTAAAGGTTTGCGGCGATTGCGGCAGGGCATAAAACTGTCCTTTGTTCATACGGCTTGGTACTACGAAATCGCGGGCGCCTTCCGGTGTCGATTTGATGAGCACCGGCGTTTCCACTTCCAGGAAGTTTAATTTATCGAGGTAGTTGCGCGTTTCGATGGCCATGCGGTGACGCAGCTCTAAATTCTTACGCACCTCGTTGCGGCGCAGATCGAGGTAGCGGTATTTCATGCGCAGCTCATCGCCGCCATCGGTATTATCTTCAATCGTGAAAGGCGGTGTTTGCGAGACATTCAGCACCTTCAACGCTTTTACTTTAATTTCAATTTCGCCGGTAGGATTGTTTTTGTTTTTGCTTTCGCGCTCAATCACCGTACCGCTTGCCTGGATCACAAATTCGCGCCCCAGTGTTTTCACGGTGTTAAGGATCTCCTCGGCAGAATCGGAATTAAAGGCCAGCTGCGTGATGCCGTAACGGTCTCTCAGGTCAATAAAGGTAAGACCGCCCAGGTCTTTTATTTTTTGCACCCAGCCGCTCAGGCTCACTTCTTTGTTAAGGTCTGATAATCGTAATTCTCCGCAGGTATGTGTCCGTAACATAGTAAAAATTTAAAGGTCAAATTTACCTAAATTTCCGAATATATCCGGTCCGTTTTTTCAAAATATAGCGGGATTTCAGGAGCTTTTTACAATTGCTTAACTTCTTTCGGGCCCATTCCCGGGTCCAATCCCCATAAAGTGATTTCGGCCGAAAAAAAGAAACACCGCCAATGCTGTCTTGAAATAGCTCCGGGGAAGCCTGTTTTCAGCTCACCGTCAAAAATCCGTAGTTCAGATTTAAAATTCAGATACGCCAAATCTCACTTTTTTTTGTAGATTTGGCGTATCTGAAAAAAAAACCATGCCTGCATCACAGAAAATAACCGGAAGAAAAGAAGAGCTTGCCATTTTAAAAAGCGCGCTCACTTCTGCACAATCGGAGTTGATTGCCGTCTATGGCAGAAGGCGTGTAGGAAAAACATTCCTGATCCGGAATGCTTACCACAAGCAATTGGTGTTCGAATTCTCAGGAACACTCAATACTTCCATGGCACAACAGCTTGGTAATTTTCATACCGCCATCACAGAGAAAAGCAGGAAAGCCCCCGGGCGGCCCACCAGCTGGTTCGAGGCTTTCGAGCAGCTAAAATCCTTACTCGCCGGCAAAAAGGGCAAAGAGAAAAAAGTGGTGTTCTTCGATGAGCTGCCCTGGCTCGACACCATGCATTCCGGCTTTCTGCAGGCGCTTGACTATTTCTGGAACACCTGGGCAAGCCGTCAACATAACATCATCGTCGTGGTTTGCGGATCAGCTGCCGCCTGGATGATCAATAAGATCATTTTTAATAAAGGCGGGCTGCATAACCGTGTCACACAACAGATCAGACTTTTGCCATTCAGCCTGCATGAAACGGAACAATACCTGATCAGCAAGAAAATAAAGCTAAACCATTATCAGCTCACGCAGGTATATATGTGCTTTGGAGGCGTTCCTCATTACCTCAATGAAATGAAGCCCGGCCTCAGTGCCGCTCAGAATATTGAGAACACCTGCTTTAAGCCGGGCGGATTGCTGTACTCCGAATTTGAAAAGCTCTATACTTCTTTGTTCGATCACTCTTCCGTTCATAAAAAAATCATCCAGGCTCTGGCTTCCCGCTATTCAGGCTTCAACAGAAATGAGATCATCCGGAAAACCGGCTTAAAATCGGGAGGCTACATCACAGACGTGCTGGAAGAGCTGATCCAGAGCGGATTTGTGGACTATGTCATTCCTCCTCAAAAAACCGTAAAGGATACCGTTTACAGGCTTTCGGATGAGTACTCCCTTTTCTATCTGAAATTCATAAAGAACAACAAGCTCCCGACAAAATCCACCTGGACACATATTACCTCTTCTCATGCTTACAAGGTGTGGTCGGGCTTTGCCTTCGAAACCATTTGCCTGAAGCACATCCAACAGATCAAGGCGGCTCTTGGCATTTCCGATGTATCAACCTATCAAAGCCAATGGTTCTTTAAAAGCAGGCTGAAAGGCGCACAGATCGACCTGTTCATCGACAGGGCCGATCACTCCGTTAATATATGTGAGCTGAAATTCTGCAATGATGAATTTGAGATTACCAAAAGCTATGTAGCCACATTGGAAAATAAACTGATGGCTTTTGCAAAAGAAACTAAAACCAGGAAGGCTCTATTCCTGACATTTATCAGTACTTACGGGGTAAAGCCCAACAGCCATGCCACAAACCTTGGCGTGAAAAATATCGTACTAGGTGATTTGTTTAAATTTTAGATCCGCCAAATCTGCCATTTTTTATGAGATTTGGCGTAAGTGAACCAAGCGCTTATGTTACTTATTTCTTAGAGAAAAGCTCTGCAGCCTTATCCCAGTTGGCCACATTCCACCAGGCAGCAATGTAATCGGCGCGCTTGTTCTGGTATTTCAGGTAGTAGGCATGCTCCCACACATCCAGCGCCATCACGATCTCTCCCTGCTGTTCCACTACTTTCATCAAAGGATTATCCTGGTTGGGTGTTGTTGTAATCAGGAGTTTGTCGCCCTGCTTAATGAGCCAGCACCAACCACTACCAAATACTTTGGTAGCCTTCTCCGTAAATTCTTTTTTAAAGTCATCGAATGATCTGAAATCCTTGTTAATCGCCTCTGCCAGCCTGCCCGCGGGCATGTTCCCGGACTTGGCATCAACAGTAGGCTTGAGTAATGTCCAGAACAGAGAATGGTTGACGTGCCCGCCCAGGTTGTTCCTGATCACAGAAGAAGTGTACTGGTCGATGGAGCGGCATTTGGTCATATCATCCACGCTGTAATCCAGGTTGGTGGACGGCGTTTCATTGAGCTTATTCACGTAAGCCTGGTGATGCTTCGTGTAATGGATCTCCATGGTCTTTGCATCAATAAAAGGCTCCAAGGCATTGTAAGCATAAGGTAGCGGCGGCAGTGTAAAGGCGTTTGCCTGAACGATGCTATTTCCGAAATGTTCGAGGGCATCGATCTTTTCGTTACTTACCAGCTTAGAGGTAATGCCTGCCAGGCCCAGCAGGCCTGCTTTTCTGAGGAAATCTCTTCTATCGCTCATGATCTTTAGAATTGAATTAATAACTGATTTTTTTCAACGGCTACGCCTTTATTGATTGCTATTTTTTTAATCACGCCATCCGTCGGTGATTTCAGGATGTTCTCCATTTTCATCGCTTCGAGTACAATCAGGGCATCTCCTTTTTTTACTTCCTGGCCTTCGCTTACCAATATATTCAATACCATGCCGGGCATCGGGGCTTTGATGTCGTTTACCTTTTTAGTAGCCAGGCTATCCAGACCAAGGCTGTGAAGCAGATCGTCGTATTTATCTTTGATATCCAGCGTATAGCTGGTGTTATTCACTTTCACCACCAGTTTTTTCTCTTCCGGGAGATGCTTTACCAGCTCAACTTCGTAAGACCTGCCGTCTTTGATGATGCTGTATACATCTTCCCGCACTTTCAGGATATCCGCTTCAAAAGGGGCGTCGTTGAGGCTGCCGGTTACTTTGGTCCCATCCGTTTTGGTGATGGCTGTTTTATAGGAGTTTTGATTGGTAGTCAGTGTATACATATCACAAATTTAATCTTAATAATAGCAAATCTGAAATAAAAGATGAGCCTCCCTGGGGATTTCACCTTTTTTAAAGAATAGGATTTATAACAGCTTCGGGAGCCTCAGCCAGCATGACCGCTAAACTACTATCATAACCAACCGGTGATTGAGGCTCTCGAAATCACCGGTATAAAACAAAAAGTCCCCACGGTCATCGTGAGGACTTTTCAATAATATTCCAGAAGATTACTTCTTAATGAACTCTCCCATTTTATTGTCGTAGTTCAGGAAGTATCCGCCCTTAGCCAGGTTGGAGGCATCTACGGTAGAACCGAATCCTCTTTTCACCACGTTGCCGTACTGGTCATAAATTTCGTAAAGGGTCTCAACAGGCTTATCGCTTGCCACAAAAGAAATGTCTTTGGAAACTTTAGCAGGCGCAAAGGTTACATCCGGCGCATCGGACATAAAGTCTACAGGCTTTGATAAGCGCGGCTGCCCGCTGTAGTCTGTCTGGCGAACACGGATCTGATTTTTTCCGGAGTGCGGTGTAATTTTGAATGTGTAGTTGTTGGTTCCCGGAGTTCCGTTCCCTTCTACTTCACCCACTTTCACCCATTTGTTCCAACGGAATTGCTCTACCGCGAATGCTAATTTTCCGGTTTCTGATTTTGTGCTCCATTTTACAGTACCGTCTTTTTCTATCGTCATAGAAATTACTTCGAAGGTACTTTTTGGTTTTAAAACTTCGGGGTTAAGAACTTTTGGTTTGCAGTCTTCTTTGTGTTTGATCTTAATTTCTACTTTTTCGCCGATGTTCAGTTTATGAGGTTTAAAATCCACCTCGAAGGCGCTTGAGTTAATCTCATCTGTTGTGATGTTTCCATTCACTAAAACTTCCGTTACACAGAAACCAACACCACCGGCACCAAACGGATTTTGCACATACAAATTTTTCCCCTGGTAATTTCCCTCTAATATAATTACACCCCCTTGCGAAAACCCTTTATTTATAAGGATAATAGAAAGTATAAGTGATAAATAAATGTGTCTCATAGTATAATTTTGTTTTAGCACGTCTGCAAAAAGTCATGCAATATTAAAACGATATTTGAGAAAAACAAAATAAAATCGTTTTTTTTATTTAAAAAGTGCAAATAAGCTGGTGATATAGCTAAATAGTCGATTATTTAGTATATTTAAACAGTTTTAACTTCTAAAAATAGCTTATGAATTTTAACATTTCTGCTTTGGTGATTGCGGGTTGTTTTTTTGCTCTTACCAGCTGTAAGCATGAGGGTTCCGGAGCCGATAAAAAACGTTCAGACAAAAATGGTGGCACATTTTCTATGGCTGAAAACTCCGAAGTAGGAACCTTATTCCCCCACATGATCACTGCCCAGGTGGAAGGCCTCATTACTTCCCAGATCCAGGAGCCGCTTGTGAGGTTAAATCCTAAAACCCTGGAGGTAATTCCGGGCCTGGCTCAAAGCTGGGAGATTTCGGCGGATGGAAAGACCATCACCTTCCACCTCGCAAAAGGCGCTCATTTCCAGGATGATAAATGTTACAGCGGTGGCGCAGGCCCTGAGATTACCAGCAAAGATGTGAAATACACCCTTGAGCTTTTGTCTACAAAATCGGACATGAATTACCAGTTTGAAACCATCCTGAAAGACAGGCTGGTGGGTGCCAATGAATTCTACAACAAAAAAGCCAATTCCATATCCGGCCTCAAGGTGATTGATGATCATACCTTTTCGCTGGAGCTGGTTAGTCCAAGCCTGAGCTTTTTGAAGCTCCTGGCCAATCCTGCCGCTGCTATCCTGAATGAAACAGCGGTGAAAGCCTACGGCAAAGACCTCAAAACAGGAGCAGGCCCTTACAGATATGACGCCTCGTCTACCAAAGAGAAATTTGTGCTGACCCGCAACCCCAACTATTATGCGACCGACAGCGCCGGTTGCAGCCTGCCTTACCTCGATACGGTTGTGGTGAATATCCTGCCGATTGAAGATGGTCTTGCCCTGTTCGAAAGCCAGAAGCTGGACCTGATCAACACGCTCCCTTCCATGAGGGTAAAGGAGATTGTGGAGAAGAACATCAAGGAGTTTGCCGGCAATCCGCCGCGCTATATCCTGCAACGCGAGCCGGAAATGATCAGCCAGTTTTATGTGTTCAATACCAAAATGCCTCCTTTCGACAATATCAAGGTGCGCCAGGCCCTTAACTACGCCATCGACCGCGACAAGCTGGTAGACAATGTATTGAAGGGACAGGCCATCGGCTCCGCGGTGTACGGCATTACGCCTAATACGTTTGTGGGCTATAACATCAAAAATATTCACGGCTATTCCCTCGACCTGGAAAAGGCGCACCAGCTCCTGGCTGAAGCCGGATACCCTAACGGTGCGGGCTTCCCGGAGATCAACGTTTTGGTGAATTCGGGCAATTCACGCAACAGCTCTGTGGCGGTGGAACTCCAGAAACAGCTGAAGCAAAACCTGAACATCAACATCAATTTCGAATCGCTGCCTAACACACAGAAATACGACCTGCAGATGCATGGCAAAAGCCCTCTTTTCAGGGATGCCTGGGTGGCGGATTACCCAAGCCCTGAGTCCTTTCTGAGCCTGTTTGTGGGAGAGGCGGTACCGGCTGATAATAGCGCCAGAAGCTTCCCCAATACCTCACGCTACCAAAATCCTGTGTATGACGATTACTTCAAAAAAGGACGCGCCTCCAATATCAAGGACAGCAGCTACGCCAACTTTATGCGTGCAGAGCAGATTTTGATGAATGATGCGGTTATTATGCCTCTTTGGTACGAGGGCTCTTACCGCCTGCTCACCAATAAGATCAAAAATCTGAACCTGAACGGTATGCGTTATTACGATTTGAGCAAAGCATACAAAGTACATTAACCGAAGCGCGCCTCTGGTTCTGAAAAGGCCACAGGCTCTCCCCTCCCATGGCCGACTACTACTCCATACTTGGTGTATCTAAAACCGCTAACGACATCGAGATCAAAGCTGCATTCCGCAGGCTGGCAATGATCTACCATCCCGATAAAAATCCGAATAACCCGGACGCCAAACAGGTATTCGAAAATGTCCTGAAAGCCTACAATACCCTGATCCATCCCTCTTCGAGGAGGCGTTACGACCAGAGGACAAGCGATGCCACGCACATTTCCAAGACGCAGCACAACAAGCGCAAAACACAGAAGGAATGGACCTTTACGGAAGAGGAAATGCAAAGGCGGCAGTATTATGAGAAATACTATAAGGCCAAGCAGCAGGAAAAGGCCCGGCAGCAAACGCCTCCGCCCAAAGCCCACAGCGACTACAAGTACGTGCTCTTTGCCACACCTATTGCAGTAGGCCTGCTCATGCTCATCATTTCCATGTTTACGAAAGTGCCTGAAACGGTGCCCCTGCCTCCCAAAAAAGAGGAAGTGAAAACAGAAGAGAAAATGCCCGAGCTTGTGGAATTACCGGAAGGACAGCTGGCTACCGGCAAAACGCCCTATTCGGGCTACTTTGGCGGCGTGCGCACCTTCAGCACACACAACACGCTCCGCATCAATAACACGACAGAGTATGATGCCGTGGTGGTGCTCTTCGATAAAGAAACACATCAGTACCTGCAACATGCCTATCTGCAGGCCTCCTACGCCATCGAATTTAAAAAACTGCCTGTTACCGGTGTGTATTGGAAATCCATGATGGGCAGGCACTGGAATGAGAATAAGCTCATGGCGGAGAATGAAGCCATTGGCGCCTTCGACAGCATCGTGCAATTTCAGAACCGTAGGCGGGCGCCGCTTGTTTTCAGGGATGATTCCGCTGTAGTAACTAAGATGGAACTGGTGAAAGCCGGATCTAAAAAATACATAGGTAGTGAAGCTGATTTTTTTGCAAGGTAGATGATGATCCGCAAATCCACAGAATTTAAAAAAGGTACTGTCACCTTTACCGATAGCGGCAAAGGCCGCGTCGTCGTACTGTTGCATGGCTTCCTGGGCTCTTCGGAGATCTGGGAAAAGACCATGGAGGCGCTTTCGAAATCATACCGCGTGATTGCTATTAACCTTCCGGGGCATGGCGGTACCGACTGCTTCGGCTATGTACATACCATGGAGCTGAATGCCCGCTGCGTGAAAGCGGTGATGGATCATCTGCGCTTAAAAAAGTATGTGATCGTAGGGCATAGCATGGGCGGGTACACAGCCCTGGCTTTCGCAGATATGTTCCCGGATAACCTGAAAGGCCTCTGCCTCTATCACTCTACAGCTTATGCCGATACGGAGGAAAAGAAAAGAGACCGCACACGCTCGGTGAAAGTGGTAAAAGCCAATCACCGGATTTATACTTCGGAAGTCATCAAAAATTTGTTTGCCGATAAAAACAAAAAGTACCTGAAACAGGAAATTGCCTTTGCACAAAAAATTGCGTCAACCGTTTCCAAGCAGTCGGTGATTGCTTCGCTGGAAGGCATGAAAGACCGCCCGAACCGGGACCTTGTGCTGGGCATGGTGCAGTATCCGGTCATGATGGTCATAGGAGAGCATGACCGGTCGTTGCCTGCGGCGCAGCTGCTGGAACAATCCGAGTTATTAAAAAACAAACACCTGCTTTACCTCGAACACGACGCCCACATGGGATTCCTGGAAAGCCCGATCGCGAGCAACATCGCCCTGAAGAAATTTTTACGGGCCTGCTATAAGGCAGAGAAAAGAGACGGAAAGGAGTAATGAGATGAAAGGGACAGAAGAGGTATAATAAGATTTGAGAGAATAAGCACTTAATTGAACTGTACAAAACTCCCTCTTTGAAGAGGGTGGCAGAAGGCCGGGAGATGTTGTTCTCATTTAACTTTAAAGCATGAACATAGAATTTATAACCGCCCAACAACAAGACCTCGAAAAAATTGTGGCCACCTACAACTCTACAGTCGCTTCGAGGCTGGTGACGGCCGATCTGGAGCCTGTATCCGTAAAGAGCAAGCAGGCCTGGTTTGATGCGCATGATGCTGCGAAAAGGCCTCTGTGGCTGGTGATTGCCAATAACACTTACGCCGGCTGGATGAGCTTTAACTCCTTTTACGGAAGGCCTGCCTACGACGGCACCGTGGAAGTCAGCATCTACCTCGAAGCATCTGCCAGAGGTAAGGGATTGGGAAAACACTGCCTTGAGAAAGCCTTTGCTGTTGGCCCGGAACTGAACATCAAAACCTTGCTTGGTTTTATTTTCGATCATAATGAGCCCAGCCTGAAATTATTCTACAACATGGGCTTCGAAAAATGGGCCCATCTCCCGAAGATAGCAGACATGGGCGATGCAGAGCGCGGCCTTATCATCCTGGGAAAACGGATTGCTTAAAAAACACTTCTGAAATTGACGACCATGAGCTATCAATTATTCCTGGACGATATCCGAACGGTGGCAATGATATATCCTGCAATGGCTGAAAGTGATTTTGTCATTGTGCGCGACCACAGCGCTTTCAAAAAAACCATTCTAACATGGGGTTTGCCATCCTACATCAGCTTCGACAATGACCTCGGCCTGGATGAGAACAATGAACTGGTTCCCGATGGCTATGCCTGCGCTAAATGGCTGGTGTATGAGTCGGGGCTCGATCTGCGGGACCTGAGGTTTTATGTGCATTCGGCTAATCCCGTCGCCAAAGTTCAGATCGAATCCCTGTTGACTAATTACATCAGGCATTTAAAGGGTCTGTAAGCTCTTCACGACCCGTCATGCCGAACAACGTGAAGCAATCTGATATGAAGAGAGATTGCGCCGCAAAAAGCAGTTCGCTATGACGGTAAAATTAAGGCTTCTTGTTCATCACATCCGTTTGCACGCGGATGGATTCCTCGTGGAGGAGTAAACAGATCTTTTCTACGAAAGCTCTTGGAAGACCAATTTTTTCGGCCCATTGCGAGCGGGTTCGCAAAATTTCTTGCCAGCGCTCCAACTGAAAGATGGTAATGCCGTGTTCTTTTTTATAATCACCCATTTGCTCCATCACCTTCATGCGTTTTTTCAGCACGTTCATGAGCTCATCGTCGATCTCGTCCACAATGTTCCTGAACTGTTCCAGCTGGTCGTGGCACTCAGGATTATTGGGAAAAGCCTGTCTATAGACCAGGCTATCAAGCAAATCTTTCAGAGCTGCCGGTGTCAGTTGCTGGGCGGCATCGCTGAGCGCTACTTCAGGGTTGATGTGCGATTCGATCATGAGACCGCTCATGCCAAGGTCCAGCGCTTTTTGTGCCACATGAGGAATTAATTCACGATTCCCGCAGATGTGGCTAGGGTCGCAGATAAGCGGCAGGTTCGGTAAAATGGTTTTTAATTCGATGGCCATTTCCCAAAGGGGCTTGTTACGGTATTTGCTTTTTCCGGGATAGTGAAATCCGCGGTGAATGGCTGCCAGCTTCGTAATGCCCGCATTGGAGATCCGCTCGATGGCGCCGAGCCATAATTGCAGATCGGCATGCACCGGGTTTTTCACCAGCACAGGAATATCCACACCTTTGAGCACATCGGCTATTTCCTGTACGCTAAAAGGATTCACGGTTGTCCTTGCTCCGATCCACAGCACATCCACGCCATGCTTCAGCGCCAGCTCGGTATGATGGGCGTTCGCCACTTCCACCGTTGTTTTTAAGCCGAACTGCTGCTGAACCTGTTTCAGCCATTCGAGCCCGGGCTCGCCCACGCCTTCAAAAGAGTTGGGCCTTGTGCGGGGTTTCCAGATGCCTGCCCTGAAAAGCTTCACCCGCGGAATCTGCGAGATCTCCCGGGCCGTTTGCAGGACCTGTTCTTCCGATTCCGCACCGCAAGGGCCTGCGATGATCAGGGGCTCATTTTGCCGGGTAATCCATTCGTTCAGAGGGCTAATAGTCACGTGGAAATGTGTTAAAAATTATGGTGTAAATATAACAGTCTTTTCCCTGTAAAGGTTCACTACCGCATTTGAGGTATTGTTACGAAAGCCTAAATTCCTGATTTTTACACCATGTGCGATGACTTCAAATTTGAAAAGCCCGGCAAATTAAGCTTTGATTGCCCGTTGCTGCCCTTTATTGAATGCAGCAAGAAGCATAAAGACTGCTGCAAGAGCTTTAAGAAAGGCGACCGCTGTAAAAAATGCCCGGGCAAAAAGAAATAATCATCCTGTGGATTATTTTCCCCTTTTAACTGCCATTTAACACTCCTTCTGCTGGCAATGCTTTCGATCATGTTTTAGTAAAAACCTAAACCATGAAAACGATCCTTTCAACAGCCATTATTGCCTCTATATTTGCCGTTTCCTGCGGTGCCTCGGCAAAACAGGAAGCCGAAATCCAGGCAGCCAAACAGCAGACGCTTGATTCCATTAACCAGGTTCAGACAGCAGCCCGCATCGAGCAGCTCAGGCAGGATTCCATTAAACATGCGGAACAACAACAAAGAGCAGTGGCTGCCTCTAACAACAATGGCAGCACTTCTTCTGAGCCGCAAACAGCCGCACAAAAGAAAAAAGGCATGAGTAATACCACCAAAGGTGCCCTGATCGGCACAGGCGCGGGCGTTGTAACAGGTGCGATCATCGGTGCGGCCACCAGCGACGATCAAGCCAAAGGAGCTGTCATCGGCGGTGTGATCGGTGGTGCGGTTGGCTCAGGTGCGGGTTATGGTACGGGCGCCGCGGTAGATAAAAAGAAGAAAAAAGAATAAATAATAAACGGCGTTACCTGCAATACTTTTGTAAAGCGGGTACTGCTGCCTCAAAGCCCATGTCGGCGGCCCTTTTCAGGTCGGCGCATGGGTTTTCTTTTAGGTTGGCTTTTGCCACACCTTTCCAGTAATACGCCTCCGCGAAATTAGGATCGAGGCTGGTGGCCGTATCCAGGTCGTTGAGGCAGGCATGCAGGTTTTGCTGCTTGCCGTATAAGATGGCGCGGCGCATATAAAATAAAGGATTGTCCTGCGCAAAGTAAAGGGCTTTGTTGTAATAATCAAGCGCCCGGCTCAGCTCATTCAGATCGTCATAGCTGGTGGCGATAACATACAGGGCTTTGATGTTCTGAGGCTCTGTCTTTAACACGGCCTGAGCATCGGCGATGGCTTTGGTATAATCATGCAGCGTGTAATACACGTTAGCCCTTGCCACATAGGCTTTCGGGTATTGTTTCAGATCGATGGCCCTCGTAAAATCCGCCAGGGCTTCGGCCATGCGGTTGGTTTGCGCATAGAGCAGCCCGCGGTTATAGTAGCCTTTATAGTAGTTGACATTTTCGTTGATGGCTGCATTCAGGTAGCTCAGCGACTGATCGTAATTTTTATTGAGCATGTGTTCTGCTCCAAGGCTGTTCAAGGCCACAAAGGAGTGGGGGTATTTTTTAATGATATCGCTATAAAGGTTGATGCTGTTCTTCCAGGCACCGGTTCTGAAAAACGTCAGGCTTCCCAAGATCAGCACCAGGCCCAGGGCAAGGTACTGCAGTTGTTTTTCCTTCAGGTGAAACAGCGAAACCAGTGTCCAGGCAAGCCCCAGTACCGGCAGGTACATGTAACGGTCGGCAGTAAGCACTTCGCCGAAAGGCAACAGCTGTAATACCAGCAGGAGATTGCTGATAAAAAAGAGCAGGCCAAACCAGGCGGCTTTTCGCCCGGAGCGGTAGAGCTTAAAACACAGAAAAATCAGCACAGCGATCATAGCATAACCCAGGATCAACGCCAGGAGCTTATTCTGCGGATAAGGATAGATGACCGATAAATTGGCGGGCACCAGGAATTTGGCGATGTATTGCAGGAGCGCGTAACCTGCATAGCCGATGCGCTCGTGAATGGCGTAAGCGTGGCTCCCGTTAATAAATTTATCTTCTGTACGGGTGTAGATCGTTACGAGACCTATCACCAGCGCCAGGAGGGCAAAAGGAATTTTATTAAGAATGACTTCCTTCACGGATGGTTTTTCTTTGAGCAGGTAATCGAGCAGAATCATGCACAGGGGAAAACAGATCGCGGAAGGCTTGCTGAGAACAGCCGCTATAAAGAACAGGAGTGCCCAGATATAGTATTTACGGGCATTTTCGAGGCAATACCTGCCGTAGCAGATGAGACCCCATAAAAAAAACTGCGCATAGAGGATGTTGTTCTTGGCCGACACCCAGGCTACGGTTTCCACCTGCAAGGGATGAACGCAAAAAATCACGGCACAAAGCATGGCCTTTGCCTTGTCCCTCAAAATAAGCTGTGAAAGCTGATATACCAGGACGGCGTTGAATACATGCAACAGGAGATTGATGCCATGATGCGCTGCCGCATTGCCATGAAACAGGAGCCAGTCGATGGCAAAGCCCAGCATGGTAAAAGGCGCATAGTTCCCCACATAATAGCTGGTAAAAAAAGCCTTGATATCGAAGCGATGAACGTCTTTATTGTTCAGGAGCACATCACCATCGTCCCAGCTGATAAAGCCTGAGGAGAACAGCCTGGAATACACGAGCCCCGCCAGCAGGCAGAGTAAGATAACATACAGCACTGGAGGCTTGCGATTTATGAGTGGCGGCGTGGTATTCAAGGCAAACAAATTTAATATTTTAGTTCTTTGTTTTGATAACTAAATCTTAAATTTACGCTGTGCCACAAATCTCAGTCGTTATTATCACTTATAATGAGGAAAGGAACATCGCCCGTTGCCTGGAGTCGGTAGCCTCGGTGGCCGATGAAATCGTCGTCCTGGATTCCTTCAGTAAAGACCGCACAAAAGAGATCTGCGCTTCTTACGGCGTGAAATTCTACGAGCATGCTTTCGACGGGCATATCCAGCAAAAGAACCGGGCCATTACCTATGCCACTCATCCTTATATTTTATCGCTGGATGCCGATGAGGCCCTGGATGACACGCTGAAAAAATCCATCCTGGACGCCAAGGTCAACTGGACGCATGACGGCTATTACATGAACCGACTCACCAATTACTGCGGACACTGGGTAAGGCACTGCAACTGGTATCCCGATACCAAGCTGCGCCTCTGGGACAGCCGCAAAGGTTCCTGGACAGGCATCAACCCACATGATAAATACGAGCTGAAAGAGGGCGACCGGAATACGAAGCACATCAAAGGCGATATTTTGCATTACAGCTATTACAGCGTCGAAGATCATTACAAGCAGGTAGAGTATTTCACGAACATTGCTTCCAAAGCCTTTGTGGAAGCCGGGAAGAAAGCACCGCTCTATAAGCTGCTGTTAAATCCCGTTGCCAAGTTTATCGATCATTACTTGCTGCACCTGGGCTTCCTGGATGGCAAAGCCGGCTACCTGATCTCGAAGATCTCGGCCTATGCGACTTACCTCAAGTATAAAAAGATAAGGAACATTTATAAAACACAGGCGCTTGCACAATGATCCGGTCATACTCATCAGCCGCACCGACAGCATCGGCGACGTGGTATTGACGCTGCCGATGGCAGGCATCATCAAGCGCTTCATGCCTGAAAGCAGGATCGTTTTCCTGGGAAGGAACTACACGAAGGATGTGATTGGCTTGTCGGAGCATGTGGATGAGTTTATCAGCTATGATGAGATCGTAAAACTGCCGGCGGCAGAGCAAGTCCGTGCTTTCAAAAATATACATGCCTCGCACATCATTCATGTGTTTCCGGTAAAAGAAATTGCGCAGCTCGCGAAACAGGCACGGATTCCAAAGCGCATTGGTACTACCAACCGGCTCTGGCACTGGTTCACCTGCAACATCAAAGTAAAGCTCTCGCGTAAAAATTCCGACCTGCACGAAGCGCAGCTGAATACAAAATTGCTGGAGCCACTGGGAATTAAGCAGGACTTCAGCCTGGAGGAGCTGGCCAATGCTTATGGCTTTACAAAGATTCCGGTCCTGGAAAGCCAGTTTGAAGCTTTACTCAGCCCCGGAAAAACAAAGGTGATCCTCCATCCCAAATCAAAAGGCAGCGCCCGCGAATGGGGGCTGGAGAATTTCTCGAAGCTGATCACAGAGCTTGACAAAACAACATACAGCGTATATATCAGCGGCACGGCACAGGAAGGAGAGCTCCTGAGACCGCTGATCGACAAACACCCGGAGGTAACGGACTTAACGGGTAAATTATCGCTTCAGCAATTCATCGCCTTCATTCATCGCTGCGATGCCCTGGTAGCAGCCAGCACAGGCCCCCTACATATTGCAGCGGCCTTAGGTAAAAAAGCGATCGGGCTGTTTTCGCCCATGCGGCCGATCCATCCGGGAAGGTGGAAGCCTATCGGGGAACAAGCCTCTTATTTGGTACTTGATAAAGATTGCGTAGATTGCAAACAAACGAAAGACTGTCATTGCATCCGTGAGATCGCGACGCAGAACGTCATTAAACAGTTAGAAAGATGAAGGACCTGAAACAGCAAGTGATCTGGATCACCGGCGCCTCGTCGGGTATCGGTGAAGCGCTCGTATACGAAGGGGCGAAACATGGCGCCCGGATCGTACTCTCTGCCCGACGGCTGGAAGAGCTGAACCGCGTGGCAAGGCAATCGAAACTCTCCGAGGATGATTTTATGATCCTGCCTTTCGATTTGTCGGATACCTCGCGTGCAGAAGCGTATGTGGAAACGATCCTGCGCAAATTCGGAAGGGTTGATGTGCTCATCAATAACGGCGGGCAAAGCCAGCGTGCGGAAGCCATCAACACCACGGCTGATACCGAGCGGAAATTATTCGAGATCAATTATTTTTCGGCGGTGAATTTATCGAAAGCGGTGTTGCCGGTGATGCTGAAAAACGGTGAGGGAAAGATCGTGGTGATCAGCAGCATTGCCGGAAAATTCGGCTTCTACCTGCGCTCAACCTACTCTGCCGCGAAACATGCCTTATACGGCTATTTCGAAAGCCTGAGGCTGGAAATCGAGAAAAAAGGAGTATCGGTATTGATCGTTTCTCCCGGAAAAGTAAAAACCAATGTATCCCTGAATGCAGAAGCGGGATCAGGCAACAGCCACAACAAAATGGACGAGAGCCACGAGAAGGCTATGAGCGCGGAAGAGTGCGCCCGCCAGATCTTTGAGGCGATGCTGGATGACAAGGAAGAAGTGCTCATCGGGGGAAAAGAACTGCTGGCGGTGAAGATCAAACGCTTCTTCCCGAAATTGTTCGGAAGGATCATCCGCAGGCAAAGCCCTTATTAAGCTAATCCTGCCAGCCTTCGTTTTGAGGATCCAGCACGGCGAAGTTTCCCTGCAATGAAGGGAAATAGCGGAACTCTCCTGCCGTCATGCTTATCTCCATGATAGCTTCTCCCCTGGCCATAAAAAATAATCCTGTAGCGACGAAGAGCACTTCTGCTGCCGGATAGTCTTTATGCTCATATACTTTTCTGTCCTGCGATTCCTGTACCGGATGATAGCCTCTCCTGTCGAGGTGCTTCTCGATCAGCTGCACCTGCTCAGGTGTAAAAGCCACCAGGTTTTCGGAGGCTTCTATAAAATCCATGGTACCGCTAAAATCGAGTTTCTTTAACGCTGTACCTTCCCTTAGCGCTATCGGGTAAACATGTATGCTATAGCCCATTATTTTATAATGACATGCGTTTGTTTTTAAATTTCCTCCCTGCTATTGGTTTCAGAGCTTTGTTTTCAAAAACTGCAGGTATTTCGGATCATCGTCTTCAAAGATCTCTTCTCCTTCGATGGCATAAGCCCTGATGAGCTCATCGGCGGCGCGTGCCGTGTTTCCCAGCTCAAGCTGGCATTGGCCGAGCCTCAGGTGAATAAAAGGATTACCGATGGCACCGGGACAGTGCATGGCCGAGGACAGGTTATCGATGCCGGCCTGGAAATCCTTGCCGAGAAAATTGGCATCACCGATCGCTACGAGGATCCAGGTGGTAGCCTCCCAGGATGTTTTGGGCTCCGGCACCAGGTCAAAGGCTTTCCAGTAGTCGTCCAGGGCCCGGGGATAATTCCCCTCTTCCGCATGTTCATTGCCCTGGCGGCAGAGGCCCTGAATTTTTGCATACAGTACGTCGTTTAATTCACTCATCGTTTCAGTATTGAGAGTTCTATAACAAAGATAAAATTTTATGTGAGATACCAAAAAGGTACTGCTGTTATAGAAGGAGTCATGGTAAAATAACTTGGAAACAGCCTTTTTATTGTTGTTGTCTTTCACCTTAGCGGCCTGTGCCGACGGGCAAGCGATCGATAGGAAATAGCGCGCGAGGGATGGAGCCATTGTTTGAGCTCTTTTTCTATAAGTTCTTTTTTGCTTATAGAAAAAGCGAGTGGCGAAAGCCCGGCCCGCAGGGACACGCCCAAATGAATGGACAGAGACACAAAGCGAAAATCCGTCATATTACGGGACAATAAAGCATTCTTTCATATTATAAAAATAATTTAATTTTATAGGTGATATTCTTCTCATTTCCGGCACATCCTATTAAAACCATGCTAACGATAGAACCGATCATCCCACAAACGCAGCAGGAGCTCTTCCTCCGGCTCTACCAGTCCGCCTTTCCTGGCGCGGCCTCCTTCATCCGCAAAATGGGTGGAAACTTTGAGGAAGCGAAAGACATTTTCCAGGATGCCCTGCTCATCTATTATGAAAAAACGCGGGAACAGGAATTCAGTCCAGGTCAAAGCGAAAACGCCTACCTGGTGGGCATTTGCAAGCACCTCTGGTACAAGAAGCACCGCGACCAACAAGCGGGGATCCCGCTCGATGAGAACCTGAACCTCAGCGAAGAGAAAGAACCGGAAGTTTCCGGCCGGCTGATGCGCCTGGTGGAGCTCTCGGGAAAGAAGTGCCTGGAATTGCTGAAAGCCTTTTATTATGATAAGCTGAACATGAAAGAGCTCTCGCACAGCTTCGGCTTCTCGGGAGAACGCTCAGCCACCGTGCAAAAGCACAAATGCCTGGAAAAAGTAAGAAACGAAATACAACAACGCGCCTTAACCAAAGCTGATTTTTATGAATGAGGTACAACATATCGAGCAGTATCTGAACCGGGCCTTAGCGCCGGAAGAGCATGTGCTCATGGAAGCGCGGCTCCTCATCGATCCGGCGCTTCGCGACAAGCTGCTGTGGCAGCAGCGCAGCCATGAGCTCATCAGGGCATACAGCCGCCAGCAGATCCGGCTCGAGATTGAAAAGGCGCATGACCGCCTCTTCAGCGAAAGCAGGTTCAGCGCTTTCAGACAAACCATCAAAAACATATTCCGTTAAACCCTATGAGCAACTTACATTTAAAAGACCTGATCGATGAAAAAATCCTGAACGACCGCAAAGTATTTTTGTGGGGTCAGGTAGACGATGCTTCTGCAAAGCATGTGGTGGAACGCCTGCTGTACCTCGAGCTCCAGCAGCCCGGCAAGGAAATCCAGCTGATCATTAACAGCCCGGGCGGTTATGTCACCTCAGGCTTTTCCATTTACGATACGATGAAAAGCATCAGCAGTCCTGTATCTACCATTTGCAGCGGCTTTGCTGCGAGCATGGCCTCGATCCTTCTCTCCGCCGGCGAAAAAGGCAGGCGCTTTGTGCTGAAGCATGGCCGCGTAATGATCCATCAGCCCAGTGGCGGAAGCGGCGGCAATGCCTCCGACATCGAGATCCAGGCCGCAGAGCTGATGAAGACCAAAGAGCTGGGGGCACGGCTGCTGGCGGAGAACTGCAACCAGCCTGTAGAAAAGATCCTGAAAGATTTCAACCGCGATTATTTTATGAACGCCGAAGAGTCTGTCGGCTATGGCATTGCAGACGGTGTGCTGGAACAGTTTGTGAGCGTGGCTAAAAAGCCGGGATTTTAAGAAGGGATTATAAAAACGATTTGTAACGTTCGATCTTCTCTTCCAGGCGCTTTGCCAGGTAAGCATTCCCGTCTTTCAGTTCGCTGAGGATCACCCGTGCTTCTTCGATGTAGGCCGTTTTTTTACCCGTGTTCCAGTAATAAGGCGGCGCATAGAGGTTACAGATCCTGTCGGCGAGCTTCACCGCCCACACCTCTTTGGGTTGTGTTTTGATGCGTTTCAGGCTGTCGGCCATTTTATTCTGCTTTCCTTCGAGTGCATCGTTCTTGGTGAGGGCCATGACGCCATCCGCCACCTCCACACCAAACAGCTCACTCACCTGCTCATAGCCAAAAGGCGTATCCTCGATACTGTCGTGCAATAGTGCGCAGGAAATAGCGAGAGAGGCATTCATCCCCGCTGTGTGCTCAATGGCTTTCAGGATTTCGAATGTCACACTCCCGATGTGATTGATGTATTCTATTTTTTCTCCTTCCTTCGGGCCACCGTATTTTTGCCCATCGTGGAGCCTGGAAACCAGTTGCCAGGTATGCTGTAATTCGTCTATCGACCAGTTCATGTGTGTGGTTTTATTGATATTTTTTTGGTTGTAGTGGATCTATCATACTCATCCGGCTGCCTGTCAGGCAGCTAATCCCCGCCATTGGTCAGCAGAAAATAAATGTGCTGATCGTTATGAAACACCAGGAAGCAATCAAGGCCGAGGTAACAGAAATACCTTGCCAGGAAGTTATCCGCGTTCATGTCTGCCATGGGCTTATATACGCCCTCCTGCTCTCTTGCCAGAAATTCTTTTTCCCATTCTTCGGAATGAATGTAATCCCTGGGCATGGAATAAAATCGCCAAGCGGCATCCGTCTCTGCCATTCGCTTAAGGTGCGAGCTCTCCTGCCCTTCATTCACCGTCGACTCTATAAAATCATCCAGCAAAAAACGCACCTGGTTTTCCGATAACTTCACCTGATACGGACTATCGTGAAAGAACTTTCCTTTCACCGCCAGCATGTCTTCCAGGATGTTTTTGAATCCGGAAAAGCTCAGCGCCTGTAACCTGACATCGGCATTCGGGATCTCACGACCTCCCCGCTTATATTCACCCGCTCCCCATACCCAATCGCAAAAGGCGCCGGAGCTGAACGCTTCTTTTATAAAGCTTACAGGCTTGCCCTCTGTATTGAAATCCTGCTTTATAAAAACCGTATTGCTGTTGAGCACCTGGTCTACTGCTTCAATAAAGGCGGCGATTTCTTTATGTTGGCTATAAAAAGGGATCATACATTAGCTTATCAGTCGATAGGTCGTTCGCGTCAGTTCCGGGTCATTGTGCTCATCGTCCGGATGTTCTTTCAATAGCTTCACAATCCCCTGCTCCACCCATTCATCCAGGTCATCCTTCTTCAAATCACTGACAGAAATGGGAATATTCTTTCCTTTTACCTCCATGAACCAGGGATGCCAGAGGATTCCCCAGTATTCCACCACAAAATCGAATTCATCTGTATTGAGCTGATTGCAGTGCCACCTCAGCTCTTTCAAAACGGTTGCAGCGCTCTCCCTCATGTTTCTGATCTTTCAATCTGCCAGGTGGTACACGTTTTTCAGAGCCGCGTAGGTTTTCACATCCGCTCCTGCTTTGATCATCGCCGGCGGAATGATCACAAGCTTGATGGATTTATCAATCGCGGGCCTGGCCAATGTGGTCGTACCATTATAATACTTGAAGGTGATCTGAGGTGTTGCGACAAAAAACAAGGTGGAGAAGGTGGTGATGCTTCCATCGACCTGGTTTTGATAAGGCATGACTTCAGAGCCATTCCCCGAAATTACATAGGCCATAACAGCGGCATTGTAATAATCACCGGTCACAGGATAATCAAAGGCCCATTGCTTGTAAGTGGCGTCCCATATCCAATCGGAGGGCTTGATGAGGACAGAATAGTTCTTAATATTCGCTGCGCCATTAGCGCCTGCAGCACCTGTATCACCTTTTGGCCCTGCCGGACCGGGATCTTTTTTGCAGGAACTAAGCGTTACCGCTGTAATCGCCAGGGCAACAGAAAAAGTCAGGAAGGTTGTTTTTAGTTTCATCGTTTTTTTAAAGGACATTTTGTTCTAAAAATAGCCATTTTCAGGAAAAAGCCACGGACAAACTATAAACATGATTTTAATGTTTGATCTTTAATACGGAAACCCCTCTTCTTAATTTCCACTCTTTTTTCGTGCAGGCCAGTGCGATGGTTGTGTCTGGCTTTACCAGCTTCAACCCGCAGAAACCCGGTGATTCCCGGTAAATCCTCCGCACCGCGCCAAGCGGGCCTGTCACCCGCGGCATGGTGCTCCCGATGAAAGCCCCGCTGTGCGCCCCGATTTCCAGTGTGGTATCCACGCCTCTGCCGAAAGCACCGTCTGCCTGGTAGTGCGGCACAAAGACGGTGAGGGGCCGGGATGTTTTGTTCTCAAGATAATACGGCAATCTTACAAAAGCATCGCAGCTACTTAACAGTAAAACGGAAAATAAAAATAGAATAAACTTCATAACCCTTTAGTTTTACTAAGATAAACCAAAACATTCAATGGTGTTTGCAGGAAAGCTAAACAGAGATGCTCGCCGGCGCTTTATCAAAAAACGGGATGCCGAACGTGGTGGATTCATCGGTTATGAATTTCAGGAAGTCATTTCTGCAAAATCATATCCCCTTTCTCTGATGGCAGGGATCAGCTGCTCCAGCAGCCCGGGCATGTAGTCGAGCCGGTCGTGCAGAAGGATGACGGCGCCAGGCTTTAAGCGCGATAATACCCGCTGGCTGATCTTTTCAATGTCTTTAATGCTTGTATCGTAGCTGCGGATATTCCAGCCGATGGATTGCAGCCCGTTTTGCCGAATGGCCTTTGCCATGTTGGGATTGGTAACACCATAGGGCGGGCGAAAGATTTTGTTTCCGGGCTGGTAGTGCCCGATCAATTTCTGACAGGCGGCGAGGTCGGCGGCGATCTTCTTCGCCGGCCAGAGGTCTATCTTAGCGTCGTGCGAAAAACTATGGTTCCCAATCGCGTGCCCTTCGGCAATGAGTTGCTGCATGATTGCTTCATGACCTTCTATGTTTTTTCCGATCACAAAAAATACCGCTTTGACCCCGTGTTTTTTAAGAACCTCCAGAACCCTTATGGTATTGGGATGATGCGGGCCGTCATCAAAGGTCAGCAGCACTTTTTTTCCGGTGGTGTCCAAGGAATTGAGGGAATCGACATGAAAGTTCATCCCGATAAAATAAGCCCCCAGGAACTGAACCAGGATGAACAGATGAACCCACGCTACCAGGTACCAATAGCTTAAGCCTTCGGCGTACCGGAACCAGAAAAAAGCGATCAGTCCCAGGAGGAAGAGGATAGTAACCGAACGGAATTTTATGAATGGAATGGGCCTCATGTTTATTTTATCCTCCCCCTGCCCCCTCCAAAGAGGGATTAAGTACAAACTAACACTTACTCAACAACGTGAAGGAATAATTAATCCCCAGGTATTGATTGATGATCAGCACATGCTTGATCTGTGACGGCTTTTTGGCAGAGATGGCAAGCACTTCCGGCAGCTTTTGTTTCTCTATGAGTTTGGTCGCTGTCCATAAGGCAAAAGCCGAAGCGGTATGGTATTCTCCCGACAGGTGCTTGAAATGAGCAGCCACGGTCTCTTGTTCGATCGCCGGTAACATCTCTTTCAGGCAGGCATCGAAATTTACATCGGAGCTAAAGCCCATGAGGCACACATCGATCTGCGCCAGGCTAAGCCCGTGCGAATCCAGAAAAGCAGATAGCTTTTTCAGGATCACCCCGCTACCCTTAGGCTTATAAAGGGTTTGAACGCCCGCGATGGCGGCGATACTGCTTTCTGTTTTGCGTTTGCTCAGCACAAAGAACGCAGCGCCTTCACTCATCTGTATGCCCGGTGTGGTCGATTTCCAGAATGGGATAGCAGGATCGTAGGTTTTAAATTTATGCGCCCTGCGGTTGAGCTCCACAAAATTAGGCGTATGCTCTTCAATCCCACCAACCAGTACGCTTTCCTTGCCTTCCGAAAATAGCATGAGCGCATCCTGCAAGGTGCTTTCAAATGAAAAGCCTCGGTGTACATAGGTAAAGTTATAATCGTGGCATTTCATGATCAGCGCAATCTGTGAGCCAACTGTGTTATGCGTGGATTGAATGAAAGAGGTGGGCGTCAGGAACTGCTCATTATTATTGAGCATCGCCAGCAAAAAACGCTCACTGTCCTCGAAGCAGCCGAGGCCCGTACCTGTAATGATAGCATCCACCTGCGTCACGCCTGCCTGCTGTAAGGCCAGATTGGCGCCGGCTACACCCATTTTGATGGCGCGGCCCATGCGGCGCAATAAATTAGGGGCGATAAATTCCTTATAGGAAGGTTCCTGCGCATTGTAATAATCGCCCGATGGAGCCGTCACCGGATCAAAGAACCATTGGTTGTTGATGCTGTCCTGCGGGGAAATACAGCCTGTACCGTTTATGAATGCCTTGGCCACTATGCGCTTACTTTCTTAAAAATGAGGGATGAGCAATTGCCTCCGAATCCGAAGGAGTTGGAAAGCACTGTATTCACAGGTGTTTTCAGCAGGGTGGTTTCGGGAACCAGGCCGAGACCAGCGATAGGGGTGGTAAAATTCAGGTTCGGGAAGATCATATCGTTTTGAATGGACAACACGGAGATTACGGCCTCGATAGCCGCGGCGGCGGCCAGCGTATGGCCTGTAAAGGCTTTGGTAGAGCTGAATTTTGGAACCTTATCGCCGAATACCGCCCGCGTGGCCGTCCCCTCCGAAAGGTCGTTATTAGGCGTTCCGGTGCCGTGCATGTTGATGTAGTCAATATCGCCGGGCTTCAGGCCGCTCATCTGCAAGGCCTGCTCAATGGCCATTTGAGCGCCGTAGCCTTCCGGCGATGAAGCCGTCTGGTGGTAGGCATCGTTGGTGTTGGCATAGCCAACAATCTCGGCCAGCGCCTTTCCCTGTCTTTTTTTCAACGCTTCTTCTCCTTCGATCACCAGGAAAGCTGCGGCTTCTCCCAGGTTCAGGCCTTTGCGGTGCTCATCGAAAGGCTTGCTCCATTCCTTATCGAGGATCATGAGCGTATTGAAACCGTTGAAGGTGAATTTAGAAAGGGCATCCACGCCACCAACAACCGCCCGGTCGAGCAGTCCGTTTTTGATCATCCTGCAACCCAGCATCACCGCATTGGCAGCCGAAGAGCAGGCCGTGGAAATCGTGGTCACATAATCCACATTGCCCAGGAAATCGGCAATACGCTCGGTGCTGTCGCCGCAATCATGCGTATCGAGCACGCTGAGGTGATCGTCTTTTTCAAACAGCTCCTTGTAATACAATTCTGTTTTTCCCATACCGGCTACCGTGGTAGATGAGATCACCCCCGTGCGCAATCCGTCGGTAGTATCGATTCCCGAGTTCTGTACAGCTTCTTTGGCCGCCAACATGGCGATGTAGGAATTGCGGTTCAGGTCCGGGTTATGGTCATTCACCAGGTCGGCAAGCTGCCCGTTCGAGAGCTTGATCTCCCCGGCAAGAAACTCATCCTTGTAGCGTGTGGTCAGGTGGTTGATCTTTCCGATCCCGGTTCTGGATTGGGTCAGGGACGCAAGGGTTTCAGGCACATTGTTGCCAATGGCTGAAATCACTCCTAAACCCGTAATATAAATGCGTTGAGACAAATCGGTTATGATTTACCTTGAGATTTGATATACTCTGCCATAGTCCTTACCGACTGGAAAATCGTTTTCCCGTCTTTAGGATCTTCTATTTTAATCCCGTAATGCTTCTCCAATAAAACAATCAGCTCCAGGGCATCAATGGAATCAAGTCCTAAGCCTTCACCGAACAAGGGCGAATCAGGATTGATCTCTTCAGGCTTTACTTCAGCCAGGTTCAACTGTTCTATAATCTGTCCTTTTAATTTTTCTATTAATGCGTCCATACGGTTTTATTGGTTGTATAATTCTGTAATTGCTTGTTGATTCAGAGGTTTAAAATTACTGTTTTTATTTGTATTTTCTGATTTTTCAACCAAAAAAATAAAGGCTTCCGCGGCATCACCATCCGCCTCTACCCAGCCGCACACCGCCGCCTGTGTTTCCTCACGGAATAAAGCTTCCAGGTAATTTAACAATAATCGGGCATCAAAGCGTTCCGATACAAAAAAAGCATTCTCGCCGGTAATCTTATATTTGATCGCCATTTCCCCGATGATGATATTGGGAAGCGTATACACAAAGACGGCAGGCGAAGGAAAATAGTTCGCCTTATCGCTGATCGAATGCTGATGCACCCGGTCGGTATCGAGGCTGGACGCCGCATTCGACAGTACAATGGCAATGTTATCCAGGGGGTATTTCGTAAGCACATCCGACTCTTTCACGGCCGCCTCCATACAAAGCATCCCCAGCTTGCAGAGGGCATCCATCTTATGGAACTTCGGATAGCTCATGCCCAGGGCCCTGTAGGCATCCGTGAGAAATTCAGGCAGGCTGCGGGAAGAGCCGGCTACTGAGCTTGCCGAAGCATCGAAGAGCAGCGCGCCATTCACCGAAAGGCGCTGGTGTTTGATCCGGGCGTATGAGGTGATGTATGTCATGTATTACGTTTTTTAAACCACATCAGCATATAGGGTACATAGTTAGAGGCCGTTTTGAATCATATAAGGCATAGAAGGTTATAAGTTTTTCTTCTGAGTGTGTATTTGATTAACTATTTCTTATATCGCCTTAATGTCTTATATGGTTTGATGATTTCGGTTCTCTATACCTTCTATGGACTATGTGGATATCAATTTTCTTCTGAACAGCGCTGCCGCATTGCAGCCTCCGAAGCCCGATGCCGTTTTGATGAAGGCCGTATATGTCTTCGGCTGGTGCGATTCGATGACGGTAACATTTCCGCTCACGCCCTTTGTGGCGTAGCCTTCCGAGCGGATCAGCTCCTGGTGTTTCATGGCCTCGAGGGAGAGCACCGTTTCCAGAACGCCCGCAGCGCCCAGCGTGTGGCCGTAGTAGCCTTTCAGGCTGTTGAGCGGAATGGCGCTCAGCCCTGCCCGCTCAAATGCAATGGACTCCATTTCATCGTTGAAGGGCGTGGCCGTGCCATGCGCCGAAATAAAGCCGGCATCCGCAATGCTCTGATTCTTCAGCGTATGCTGCAAGGCCCGCAACAAGCCTTCGCCTGTGCGCGAGGGGCCGGAAATATGGTTGGCATCGTTGGCGGAGGCGCCGCTGACAATCTCTGTATGGTAAGGCCCGGCGAGCTCTTTCCGGTTGGTGATGAGGAGCGTTGCTACCGCCTCTCCCAGGTTGATACCTGTGCGGTTGGCATCGAAAGGCCTGCTCGGCTCAGAGCTCATCGCATTGAAGGATTTGAAGCCGCTGATGGTAAACTCCGACAAGATATCGCCTCCGCATACGATCACGTGATCGTAAGTACCTTCCCCGATGAAGCGTTTGGCCATGATGATGGCCAGCAGACCCGAAATACAGGCATTGGACACCACCACCGGCGCATGTGCCAATTGAAAATAAGATTGCAGGTGCTTTGCCAGGGCCGGCAAATAGGCTCTTTCCGGATTAATGGACGGATAGCGCCCTTCCAGGATATCAACGCTTCCTTTGGTGGTGGAATAGATGAGCAGTGTGCGCGGATCTGCAGGATCAATGCCGCTCTGGCTCAATACATCCCGGATCGATAAGATACTCAGGGCTTCGAGCCGGGTGTGTACTGATGAATCGTTGAGTACGGAGCTCTGTTTTTCAAATTCCGCATCGCCGATCTTTGCCACGCAAAACGCTTCTTTGGAAAAAGGCAATACGATTTTTCTGACGCCTGTGTTACCGGCGCGAATGGCTTCGTAATTCTGCTGCGTGCTAAAGCCAAGCGGACTGATGATGTTGCTATAAGAGGCGTAGATCATTAGCTACGACTACTTTAATTCGATTTTTTTAATCATGAATGACTTTGGAGAGGACATCACGAAATAGGCAGATTCATTATATAATATGTGATCAGAACCTGATGGGTTAAGCTCGAAATCTTCATTTGTATTAATAATCCTCATATCTATTTTACCATCTTCATTTATAACCGACTCCATCGTATTAAATTTTTTAAAATCATATTGTCTATAGGTTATTCCATCATTCAACAACTTCTGCTCCTTAGGCGTCAACTCTATTGACTTTTGATCCAAGAAAAACACATGCAGTTTGTTTTTTGATACTAAAGATGTAGAGTAAGCATTGGTAACAGAATTATAATAAAAAGGATTAACTGTTGACAAAGTTTTACTCCAATTCAATTCACCTTCAAGAGAGATAAAGGCTGCACCAAAAAAATTATACCCATAAAAATCAGAAAAAGATTTCTCTCCCTTTTTACAAAGAGTAAGATAAAAGCCTTTAGAAGACTCGTCAATATGATCTACATAAAAATCATTTTTAAAGTTAACTGATGAGGTCATTTTTTCATAATTTCTAGAAGGGTTTTTCAGAGAAACATATTTTGCTTTGATAGCCCCTTCAGAAACCATAGTGAGTAGAAAATCTCCATTTTTTAAATGGTGCAGATTAGTAGATACCGACTTTATTCCTGTAAGATCAATTTCCATGGCCGTAAATTCTTCTTTTGCATTTTTTATACAACCAATAGCCATCGACCTAATAACAGAACGACCGTCTTTTCTTTCCGCCAGAGCTGCTACACAGAGAACATTGCCTTCAATATCTAGTTTGTATTGTTCACTTTTTAAACGTAACCCTTCTATTTCTAATGGAAGCTTTTTAGAAAATACTATTTTATCGTTTGTCAAATCGTAATTAATGAGTTCTGTATTCTCATATATTTCTGTATTAGAGCCTACTACCTTTTTCTTTTCGCAAAAATTCTTCAAAACGATTAGAGCATTTTTGTAGTCTGGACTATAAGAAATATAAAAATTACCCAGTAATTCATATCCAGTTTCCAAAATACTTCCAATCTGTACTGTTTTTTCGTTATTAAGGTTCTCGTCAAGCGTTTTTAGATACACATGATAATCACCCGAATAAATAAGTGAATAAAAAAAATAAAACCTGTTATTTCTATAAAGTGCTTCTATTCTGCATGATCCTTTATTGTTATCAAATACTTTTCGTTCAAAATTATTCATCACAATTTCTTTGCTTTCCAACAATTCCAAGTTACTACTTTTGTATTTGTAGATGGTCAGCTTAATATTGTTTTTATGTAATTCATTAGCATAAAAAAACACGTTGCCGTTTGATTCACCCAAAAAAAACATATTATTATTCTTTAGTCGGGGAATTTCAACGCTTTTAAGATTTTGAGATAACATCAGGGATATATTACCTAATAAAAACAAAATGTAAAGAGGGATTTTTTTCATAATTATGATTTTTGTAAAAGTACTATTTTTACTTATTAAGCTTATATTATTCTAAACTAAAAAACCTCCTCAATTGCCTTGAGAAGGTTCTTTTGAAAAACGTGTTTCAAAAAAATTAAGCCTTAGCCGCTTTTTCCATTACTACTTTTCCTTTGTAGTAAAGTTTTCCTTCGAACCAGTGTGCACGGTGAAATAAGTGTGCTTCGCCGGTTGTGGTATCTTTTGCGATTGTCATCGTCGGTGCTTTGTATGTAGAACGACGAGAGTCTCTGCGGGATCTGGATAGTTTTCGTTTTGGATTAGGCATGGTATGTTAACTTTAATTATTATTGAACTTTATATTTTTTAATTTGTCCCACTCAGGGTTTGCTGTTGGTTCCTCTTCTATTTTATACTCTTCGAACTTAGCCAGTGTTTCCTGGTCGCACGGCAATTCGTCATACTCCAGGTTTTCATCTTCGCAGGGCACTTTCCGGTAAGGAATGGCCAGCTCGATGTATTCGTACAGGTATTGCGAAATATCCGCTTCATCCAGCCCCTCCCTCAGCACCAGCATCTCATCGGTGCTTTCTGCCGGGTCGCCGTGCTTGATCACCAGTTTCTCCTGCCCGCTTACCGGGCAATCGTACTCTACCAAACACCTGTCGCAACTCAGACCAACCGTTCCCTCAAAGTCAAACAAAATATGCATTAAGCTGTTCTGCTTCACCAGGGTGGCATCCACCTGGATATGGGCCCTCGTTATCTCACTGTCATTGTACTGCTCAAAGAACTTCTCCGTCACCTCAAATTCAAACTCGTGCTCTCCTATCGATAATCCGCCAAACTGTATATTGTACTGACTTTTACCCATAGCTTCTCCTCAAAATGGAGGGCAAAGATACACTTTTTTTTAATTTATCAACAAATTTATTAAAAAAACGATGGGGATATCGGTTTGAGTTTAACAGAATTACAGAGGATTTTCAGATCCTGTATCCATTTTGTTTTTGGGCGACCCCTTCGGGCCGGGCTGCTTCCGGCTCCGCTTCGCTACGGTTCTTTACCGCGCAGGAACAGGCGCGGTAAAGGAACTCAACCATCCGCATCCCTGTCGCAGACCTGGTTCTTGCCAGGTAGCTGAGGGGAAAATTTACACTGAGCTTGCCGAAGCGAGCTATTCGTTTGTTCTGATAAGGCATTTGGGCACATACCAGCTTTCGCGGTACAACGCTGTATTCAAAGGTCTACCACTGCAATCCACGTATTCCGAACGGGCATTCCGCTTCAGGTACCAGGCTTCTCCGTCCTTAATGGCTTTCAGGACGGTGTCTTTCAGGGCCGCATCGCTCACGACCTTGTTGTCCCTGCCCAACATAAAACCCAGCTCATTGTTCCGGAGATCCATTTCCGAGGCCAGGCTGTCGGGGCGCTCGCCTTCTTCCCGCTGTCCTTTCCGGAACTGCCTTTCATTGCCTTTTTCATGCGCCATTCCCAGCTTCCGGAGTTTGCGTGGCTTAATATCCCGGGCCAGAAAGGCCATGGTGTATACATGCCGGAAGGCATCGAGCTTTCCGCCGCTGTTGTAGGCATCGGGTATCGCCTCCTTCTTCATGTCATTATAAACGGCCAGGGCTTTGGGTAATTGCTGTTTTATTTTCAGGGCAGCAACCGGATGGAAACAGGCCCAGCGAAATTCGTAGCGGCTCAGGTGCTGTTGGGCGAAACACGTATTCTTACTTAGTATCGCTACAAGCATGACTATCAGCTGATATCCGGGTTTTAACAACATTCTGTTAGAAAAGGCTTTTCTGGCATGCTAATTTAATCTATTCGTTTTTATTATCTTTGAAAGGAATGGACTTTAAAAACGACATAGCAAGAAAATTTTTCACGAAGCAGGATATTGGGGGCAGCGAAAGCATTAACGATCTGCGTGACAAGGAGTTCAGCGGAAAACCCCTTTCGGCCGAGGAAAAATTTGCCCTGGCTAATTTTGACACTTACAGGCTCAAAATCCTCAATGCCCAGACAGATGAGGAGACTTTTCATCAGCACTACCGCCAATTACAGGTGATCTCCAACCTGGGCGACTGGCGCGAATTCCTAAAAGACGACTATTCCAGGTAAGCCTTTGGCTTAAAATCACCTGCTCTTTATCCGACCACGTAGGAATACGGTATTAATTACCAACATTTTCTCAAAAAGTGCTTCCAGATCGAAGCGCTTTTTTACTTTTGTAAAGTGTTTGACTACTAATCATTTATTCTTTATTTCATAACCAAAACCTCACATGAACGTAACAACATTAGGCCAATTTATCATCGAGAAACAAAACGACTTTCCCTTCGCTAAAGGCGAATTATCAAGGCTTTTAAGAGATATCGGCATTGCCGCCAAGATCGTGAACCGCGAAGTGTCGAAGGCCGGCCTGGTGGAGATCCTCGGCGAAACGGGTGACACCAATGTGCAGGGCGAGCGTGTGAAAAAGCTGGATGTGTTTGCCAATGACCAGTTCATTGCTGCCCTCAAAGCGGGTGGCGAGTGCTGCGCCATTGCCAGCGAAGAAAACGAAGACATCATCCCGATCGATACAGAGATTTCCCGGAATGCCCGTTACGTGGTAGCGATGGACCCGCTTGACGGCTCTTCCAATATTGACGTGAACGTGTCTATCGGCACGATTTTCTCTATTTACCGCCGGGTGAGCCTCAACGGCCCGGGCACTCATGAAGATTTTATGCAGCGCGGCACCGAGCAGGTGGCGGCCGGCTATATCATCTATGGCTCATCGGCCATGCTGGTCTATACCACAGGCAAAGGCGTAAACGGCTTTACCCTCGACCCGAGCATCGGCGAGTTCTGCCTCTCGCACCCCAATATGCAAATGCCGAAAGACGGCAAAACCTATTCCATCAATGAAGGTAACTACCTGCACTTTCCCGACGGTGTAAAAAAATACATCAAATACTGCCAGGAAGAGGACAAGGCGACTAACAGGCCTTATTCCAGCCGTTACATTGGCTCAGGGGTAGCCGATATTCACCGTAACCTCATCACCGGTGGCGTTTACATTTACCCAACGACTACCAAATCGCCAAAAGGCAAGCTGCGTTTATTATATGAATGCAACCCGCTGGCTTTTATCATCGAGCAGGCCGGCGGCCGCGCGACAGACGGCTATAAGCGCATCATGGAGCTCGACATCAACGAGCTCCACCAACGCACGCCTTTATTCCTGGGCTCTACCGGCATGGTAGACAAAGCCATGGAATTTATGACCAAATTCAAGGAAGTAGGCGCTTAACCGGGCTTATAACACTGTTTTTAGTTTTAAAGGGAGCTCAGGCTCCCTTTTTTAGTTGAAATTTATCCGTTAAAGAATCCAAAACACGTATTTCTACGTAATTCTGTTCATTGTTTGTATATTAGCATAATGTCCGACATTATCCTGCCTGAATCCCTCGTTAAACAGGAATTTTATAACAAAACGGAAAAGTTTCATATCATGGCCTGCTGGATTGGCGTGGCCCTGAACTTGGTATGGTTTCTCGGCGATTACCTCAGCATTCCCGAATACTGGGTGCCTTTTTTCATTTTCCGGCTTTGTGTGTCCCTGGGCAGCTTACTTATTTTATTCTTCCGGCATGCGTTGAAGATCAGCATCTACACCTGCATGTTTGTCTTGGTGCTGGGCATCTCGGTGCAGAATGCCTACATGTGGAGCGTTATGGATGTTCATCACCTGCAAAAGCATGCCTTTGCCTATATGGTGTTATTTATCGGTGCAGGCATGCTGGTACTATGGGAAATGAGGCTGTCGTGGATCCTCCTGGCCGCCACCATCGTTGCCAATGTTATTTTCTATGTGCTCAACAGCCCGCTCACCGTGGATGAGTTCATTACCAATGGCGGCCTGCTCACCTTTACGGTTGCCTTTTTTTGCGTGTTCCTTATCCGCACGCGCTACCGCCTCACCTATAACGAGATCAGGAGCCGCATGGAGCTGGCGAAGTCTAAAGAGATGATCGAGCAGGCACATGAGGAAGTCGTGTTTCAGAAAAAAGAAATTACCGACAGCATCAATTATGCCCGCAGCATCCAGCGTTCGCTCATTCCGGCGGAAGAGCAATTCAGCACGTATTTTAAGGACAGCTTTGTGCTCTTCAAACCGAAGGATATTGTGAGCGGCGATTTCTACTGGATCCACGAAAAGGACAACTGTATTTTTTATGCCACCGGCGATTGCACGGGCCATGGTGTTCCCGGCGGCTTTATGACCATGCTGGGAATTTCGTTCCTCGACGAGATCGTGGAAGCTAAAAAAGTAAGCGACCCCGGCATAATCCTGAACCTCATGCGCGACAAGATTATCGGGACGCTGAAGCAAAACGGCAATTTCGGAGAGAGTAAGGACGGCATGGACATCACCGTATGTGTGATCGACAAGACGAAAAAAGAACTGGTGTATGCGTCGGCCAACAACCCGCTCTACCTCATCAGGCAGTCAGGGCATGAAGCCCTGAGAACATTGAGTATCTACAAGGCCGACAAGCAGCCCTGCGGTTTTTACCACGACTACAAGCCCTTTACCAGCCAGCGCATCGCCCTGGAAGCGGGCGACTGCATCTATACCTTTTCCGATGGCTTCCCGGATCAGTTTGGCGGGCCAAACGGTAAGAAGTTCATGCACCGCCAATTCAAGGAGCTCCTTCTGAAACATGCCGCGCTGCCTTTCCAAAAGCAGAAACAGCTCCTGAGCAGCGCTTTCAGCAGCTGGCAGGGCGACCTCGACCAGGTGGATGATGTGCTCGTGATCGGCGTGCAGCTATGAATAGACGGGCTCCCGCTAACAGCTGCTGTTTAAGTAACTGATTTTTTCATGATGTTCCGTTTCGCTACGTTACGTTTTAATGTTCCCCATAAATGATAGCATTGAACGGGCCGGTGAGCAGACTACAGAAAACGATAAGCGCATCATGCAGCCTCCTGAAATCGGATTACACCAGCGCAAGCCTTTTCCCGGTGCTACCGAAATGGTGAGCAAAGCCATGGAGTTTATGACTAAGTTCAAGGAAGTGGGCGCTTGGATTTTATTTAAACAAAAAGGGAGCTTTCGCTCCCTTTTTGCTGCTCAATATGAAAACCAAATCACAAGCAGTTATATTTGTATATCATCTGAATTCGTACTAACGGGGAGAAATTGTATTGATCTGTATATTGGGGAACATCGTTTGAAATTGGTCAATGACTCCGTTACAGGATGGGCAAATTTTATAATCGGAAAAAAGTGTGACATTGCCTCTGACATTTCTGTATACATTGTACTTTCTCGCTCCGGGATGAATCTTCGCCGCCAGATCACTGAGCATTTTTCGTTCCGTATCGAATTTTCTGGTAATATATTTTCCGTGGATATCACTGTATATCCTACTATAGTTAAACAAATTCGGATCATCAAAGCCCGCTCCACCGCTACTGTAGACATAGCTGTTAAAGTAACCTTCTATTCCTGCTGCATCTATGTTTTGTCCTCTCACCGTGCTGCCTTCCTCAATCCGGACCTCTAAAAAACCTCTGTTTTGAGTTGCTTCCTTGTAATTACTAGAGCCAATCAGTTGTGTAGGCAATTCATCGCGGCAAGAGCGGAGATCTGCAGCAGAGCCACGTTTTCTTTCCAGTGTAGAAGGAGCCCCTCTCAGGTCTCGATATGCCCTTCTCGTTTCCCGGACCCTAATTCCTTTTTCTCTCTTGCCAAGTCCTTCCATATTGGAGGTTTTTCCCAGCAACTCTATCAGGGCTTCTGTACCAACTTCATCGGCAGCAACCATGGCATCCAAACCCAATTCTTCGGGAACAGCAGCACCACCTGTTAATATCGCTATGACTGCTTCACCCCCCAGCAGCAAGCCATCAATAGCGTCATTGCCGAGTGTATGCCCGGACGGATCGCAATACTTAATTGGATTGTTAATGGTGTAAGCATAGCGGTTATACACATCGCTTTGCCATTTGTGCCCACCGAGCTGGTCATCGGAAGAGGTAAACCTTGCCGTCACCGGATCGTAGTAGCGTGCGTCGAAATAATACAAGCCGCTCTCGTCCATTTCCTTACTGCCAAACCGGTACCTGAAATTATTGGGGCCGTTCCCTTTAACGTTATACTCTTCTCCAAAGGGTTTGTAATACACTTCGGTCGACATATTTCCTGAGGCGGTTGTGGTTAGCCTGGTGCTGTTCACATTATCCTGATGAAAGTAAAGTGTTCCTGCAACAGGAAGGCTTTGGGACTGACTACTTTTGCCACTTGCTGCCGACGGTATAGTGTAAGTGACAGACGCGATAATGCCTGTAGGCGCTGTTACATATTTGGTGTAAGCAATACCACTCGGAGAAGTGGTAATCTCATAATTACCCGAAACATAGAGCGTAGTCGTTTTGGTTTTACGATTGATTTTTTTGACACGCTGGCCTGTGTGATTATATACAAAGGCAAAAAGCGTGTCTTTGCCATCAGAGATGGCAACCAGCCTGTTTAACGGATCGTATTTGTAGCGGGTATATACGCTATCTTTCCCTTGCAACCAGCTGCGTTGTTTCATGTTTCCATTACCGTCGTACAGCGCTCTGAAAACCGTAAGCCCATTCTTAGTACCGGAGCTTACCTGGTAATTGTTGTATTGAAAGAGGATCGAATCCTTCAGAAGCATATTTCCGGAAGCATTATAATTATACACCTGCCTGCCATATCCTCCCACAGCCGTATCGAGCCGGCCGCTGGCCTGATAATGAAAGCGCTGAGAATAAGTGCTGTGTATACTGTCTGTAATGGCAATAATCTCGTCAAGGTCGTTCCAGTTATAAGTTTGCGTAGAAAGGGAATTTCCACCCGACGACTTCACCGTAAAATAGCTCAGGCTGTTCATCATATTATAAGAGGCATATTTTTTCACCTTGTTACCGTATGTAAACAATTGAGGATTCCCGGCGGCCGTATAGTTTTGCAAATTGAGGTAAGGCTGCGGTTTTTTAGCAGACGATTTTGCATCTGCCATCAACACCTGCTTTATCAAACCATTGCTGTAATAAGTATTCTGTAGCACGGACGCATCAGCATAGATCATGCTGTTAACGCTCAGGTTAGGATTATACACGTACTTTTCCGTGTAAGATTTCCCATCGATATGAAGCAGCGATTTGACAGGGTTTTGATACGCATTGTAAGCATACTCATAATAAAACCCGGTGTCGGGCATCATCACCCTGCAAAGATTTCCGAAGCCGTTCTTAACACCTGCATTATCGTATTGATATACGTATGAGCTGTTCTTAGCCAGCTTTTCACGGATAATTCTTTTCAACTTATCCATATAAGTTGTCATTGTATCGTTTAGATTATTTATGGTATAATACATCCGGTTGGGATAATCATAAACAATCCTGTTACTGCCCGCGGAGGGATTTACGGTTTTAACCAGCTCGCCGAGGGAGTTCTCCGTGTACGTTGTTTTCATTCCCATAGGATCGGTGACCATCGTATCACTACCTAAAAGATTATACGCGAATGTCGTGCTTTCATTATTCGGATTTGTTCGCCGTACCAGTTTTCTTGAACCGTTATAGAAATCGAAGGCCAGCAAAGTACTTGTAGAATCAGGAGTTCCAACGGCGTGATGAACCGTTACCGTTTTTCCGTTGTAAGATAATGTTTCGGTAATATTGTGCGTAGTGGTTTGCGGCCGCACCATCTTTACAATATGCTGATACGGATCATAGCTGATGCTTGTCCAGACCGGAGCAGTGCCTTTGAAGAAAGGGTTTGACTTTTTAACCACCTTATTACTGCTATTGTAAAACTTCCGCTGAAAAATCAATTCGCGGTTCTCTCCTAAAGAGGTATTCAGGTAATCTCGCTCCATTCCGTCATAAACCGTTGCGGAAGAATCCCAGGACTTTCCCGCCCAATCGTTCCTGCTCAGAAGAATCCGGGTATAGCCTGCCGAATCATTTTTAAGATAGCCTATCTTCCCAAGAATACAAGGTTTTCCTAAAGTATCAGGACCAAAGAAGATACTATCTCTTCCGAATTGATCGAGCAGCAGCTGAAACTGATTTTTATTCGCATCAATCATCGTGGTGGCTCTTCCGAATGCCGGGTCATATACAGCCTGGCTCACCAATTTTACGCCCCATTGATTCGGCGGTGTAATCTGCTGTATAGGGAAGGTATGGTATACCGGATCGTAAACCGTTGTCGAGCTATCTCCGGCAGCATCCACCTGCCAGATTTTATTCCCCCAGGCATCATATCCATAAGTATCCGTCAGCCAGCTATTATCCGTATTGAGCCATTGCGACTGGCTTTGAAGGTTATACGTACCGGGACAGTAGCTATATCTGGTTTGTGTCAGCGGATTTGTTCCGGCAGCATTCGGGGCTTGCACAGTGCTGGCCGTGAGCCCGATGCTCCAGTTCACCGTATCGTTCAGGTAGGTAGTGATGGTATACAGAAAATTATTTGGTTCCGTGGTATCGCCCATGGCCACCGATAAGGTTTGGTTGCCGTAAACGTCGTACTGGTAGTTATTGCCGCCGGTATAGGCAAAGGTTCCGTAGTCGTAATGCATCGCGCGGCTTTGCAGCTGGTTCACCTGGTAAAGCACCGACTTCAGAGCTCCGCGTGTGAGCGTGGTAGCGGCGTATTGGTTGCGGGTTTGGGTCAGCAGGCGCTTGCTCAGGTCGGTCACTGCACTATAGTATGTTTTACCGGTATAGGGGAAGAGCTGTAAATAATTGGTGGTGGTAATGTTTTTGACGGAAGTATCTGTTTTGGTAACCGTGCGAAAACCCAGCGAGCCATAGGCCTGCATATCCGTGAGGAAGCCTGCGTAATGGTAGCTGTAGCCATATACATTCCCCCTGCCGTCGGAATTGCTGTAGCTCTTTACCACGTACGTGGCGTCCTGCACGCGGCTAAAGGGATAAAGGGAGATCTGCGATGGCGACAGTGGAACCGTATTGACAGTGTTCTGAAAATTCAAGCCGTCTACACCCGTGCCGGATGGTGTTCCTTTGGTATACACCGCTGTATCGGTAATGGCCTTGTACAGGATGTTCTGAACATTGCCAATTCCATTATTGATGGCACTGACAAGATTAGGAACCTGGTTGCTTTGCGGCACCACATTGTTTTTAACATCACCTCCGTACCAGATCGTGCTTTTATTGGCTGCAAAAATATCAGAGATGCCATCGCCGTTGAAATCGCCCAACCACGAAGCTGTGGGAATAAAGTTAGTTGACTGTAATGTGTTTTTGATGAATTTTTTACCGGTGAAATAATAGATCATGGATGAGTCTCCCTGGCTGTTTTGAGCATAAAAATCCATGAAACCATCTCCATTAAAATCGCTGATCCAGTTCTGGGATATATTGAGTGAGATATTGCTAAGTGCCGTAGCCGGTTCGAAGCCGTGGCCATTGGAATAATACAGATTGTATTGATTTCCTGTATGCGTCATGATATCCGTCATGCCATCCGAATTGAAATCCGAGATCAGGTTACATTGGCCGCAGGAATTGACATTGCTGGTATTGATCCCGCCCACGGCAATCACCGGCCGAAAGCCATTGCCTTTCGAAAAGTCGGAGAGGTATAAGCTGCCTTTGGTACTATTCCCGGAATAGATATCGTTCAGCCCGTCGCCATTATAATCAGCCACAAAGATCTGACCTTGCATCAGGCTCAGCCCCGATACCATCGTTTGATAGGTCAGCCCGGCACTGCTTCCCAACGATAAATAAGCGGCGCTTCCCTGCACGGTTAAAAAATCGGACTTCCCATCGCCGTTAAAGTCCGCTGCCCAGGCACAGTTTGTTCCCGAGGTATTCACATGCAGCCCCGAAACAGAAACCGGGGAGCCAAAGCCCTGCCCGTTGCAAAAATAGATCTTACCTGCCGATGAGCTCGTGCAGACAAACAGATCAGGTAAGCCGTCGCCGTTGTAATCGGCCACATAGGTTGTCGCATTGGTAAGAATAGACGGAGATACCGTGGTTTTAGTGAAGCCCGATGGCGAAGAAAAATAGATGGCTGAAATATTATTGCCCGACACAGGAACAATGTCCGTCAACCCGTCACCATTAAAATCGCCTTCGAAACCTGTATTAGCATTGGTCGGGCCCTGCCAGGCGATCCCTGATTTGGGAACTAGGCCGCTGGCACCGTTTGTCCAGCTAAAAGAAGTAGCTTGTGCGTAAGCGCCTTTTGCGCCCTGTTGCACAATGTTTGCCATACGGCTAATTCCCAGGGGCGTTTGTGTTTCATAATGCAGGTGATACGTACTCACGGTACTCGAATCGCCGTTAGCTCCCAGCAACACCGTCTGGATACCTGCAACTCTTACCGGGATCCCGACACCGGCACCACCCTGAAAGCGAATCAAGGTATCGTTGCGGCGCTCATAATAAAACTTCACTTTTCTTTGCGCTTTCTGCCCATGGCCCATCGTGTAATAAATGACATCCGGATAGGAAACGCCCAGCCCTGCAAGATTCCCGATGGTATTTCCCAGGCTGTCTTTCGGGCTCCCGGTATAAAAAAACTGAATGACATTGCCGTTCAGATCCGTTGCCTGGTTCAGCAACCACTCACGCACGGAGCCTGCACTGCTGCTTCCCGGGCTAAATGCCTGGCCTTGTGCCAATACTTTAGAATCTGTGGTATTGCCATACTGAAGCTGTGTGCCGTTTTTCAACTGCACACTGAACCAGGAAGCACCCTGGCCTGCCTGCTCGTGTGCCACAACTTTGGCCCAGGACTGGAGCTGTGTCATAAACACAGCTCCATCATAGCAATACGCACTGCCTGTTGCATTAACGTTCATCAGGCGGCTGCCATCCAACTGCAACCGGTCTCCATCATCGTAGTTTACCCCACCCTTAAAACCATCCTGCGGGATGGTAGCTCCTGTACGGGTAATACGTGACAACCCGTTCAGGGCAAAGCCCATTCCTGCCAGGCCATTTCCCGACTGGCTGCTGTAGTCTATTTCAATCTCAGGCTGAAAGTTGGCGGTACCGGGAGGAAGGGCAACCTGTACGGCATAATTGACAGCGCCGTTTTGGGTCACAGAAAATTGTCCGTTGAGCTGTCCGTTGAAGAGGGCTGTGGCTTGACCGGATGCGGCGCTTTTAGAGGTAAAAGAAACCACGCCAACAATTGCTGCCAGCGAGATCCCCGTAGCTATCAGAAGTTTTGCAAATGTTCTCATGAGGTAGATGTTAAACGGTGAATGGATGATGGAGACTAAGAATGACGGGCTACAGGTTTGCCTGAAACCCGAAAAGCCTGATGAACACGCATGCCGTTTTCCTAGCTGACGCTGACATCAAATACAAAGTTGGTATGATCGCTTGTACTTGGGTTTGTCAGGCCTGTGTAGGTATAGGTGTTGCTGCTCGGCGATAGTGTCGGCACATTGTTCGTGACGTTGGGTGCGAGATTCCAGCTAATGGTAAGCGTATCTCCGTTAGCCATATTAAATACAGCAGTTCCGATGGTAGGACTGAAGGTATCGTCGCCGTCGTAATAACCGGAGTAACCTTGTCCATATAATGCCGGCGTTACCGTAGTGCCGTCGTCAATTATAGTGTTAATGGTGAATGGCTGCGAGCCTCCGGCATTAAAATCGCCACCGGTATTTTCCAGAAACGAAAAAGTATTGAAGGTGATTGGCCCCTGCCCGGTATTATTGGTCATATTTACCCGGATGCTGCATGTGGATGATGAAGATGATGAAGACATAGTAAGTATATTTAATCATTGTTATAAATGGAAATAGTCGCACTCAGGTCTGTAACCTCATAGGTATTGGTTGGATCCCAGGGATTCCCATTGGTTTCGACGGAGCAAGCCACCTTGTAGGATGGAATACCCGCCGGGGAAACATTGGTGATCCCTGCATAATAGAAACAAAGGCAATAGTTGTATTGGGAGTCGTGAACAATCTGTGTATAAGGGTTGTTGAACGAGATCTGTAAAAACGTGCCGTTGCCAAACTGGTAAACTACTTTGCCGGTAACGCCCACCAGACTGCCTGTTGTTTTTTCATAGGAAAACAAATTCTGCAAATCTTCGGAAGAAGTAATCGTCTGAGGGTTGAGCTTTTCCTTTCCGTTCCAGACATCCGTTTGATCGCTGTCTACATAAAAATTCTGCCCCGTATAATTGTAAACGGTACATGTTACATTTCTTGTCATAATCGATTGTTTTAGAAGGTTTATAGACTAGCTGATGGCCACGTTAAATACATAATCGTTTCCATTGCTAACGACAGGACTACTTATGCCTGCATAATTGTAGGCATTGCTACTTGGCGTAAACGTTGGTGTTTTGTTATCGGTTGAGTCGGCCTTAAGATCCCATATAACAGTCAGCGTATCCCCGTTGGGCATATTGAAGATTCCTGTTCCGGACGTGTTAATTGTCCCGGAGGCATATCCCTCATCATACTTAAAACCTTCGGCATATAAAGCTTTTACAGCTACGCCATTGGACTGTATATTACAAGCCGCTGTAAAAGGCACTGAATTCGGATTAAACTTGCCTTTGGTTTCGTTCAAAAAGGTAAAGGAATTAAACGTCATAGGACCTTGTCCTGTATTGTTGGTGATGTTTACTGTGATACTACACATAAGACTGATATTTTAAGCGTTATTATAAATGGTAATGGTTGCAGTCAGGTTTTTTACCTCATCCGTATTTGTCGGTACCCAGGCATTGCCATTGGTTTCAACCACGCAATCCACATAATAAGAGGGAACATTATTTTCTGTCACACCGGTGATTCCCGCATAAAAAAAACATTCGCAGCCGTTCGGCGATGTACCTTCAGGCAATATCAGCTGGGTATAGGGATTATTGAAGGAGATCTGAAGGTAAGTACCGCTGTTCAGTTCATAAAACACTTTACCGGTCACCCCTACCGTACCTCCCGAGGTTTTTTCGTAGGAGAAAACAGTTTGGGTAGCGGTGCCCGGCACGATTGTTTGAGGAGCCGTCAGCGTGTGCCCGTTCCAGATATTATTCTGGGTATTGTCTGTATAGAATTGTTGCCCCGTTTGGTTAACAACATAGCAAATTACGTTTCTGGTCATGATTTTTTAGTTTTAGGTTAATACATAACAGGTAAGCGCTGTCTTTTGCTGAGCATAATAGCGCGCGTAAGTGCTCAACGGCAGATCTGGCTGCTTGAGACAAAGAAAATACAGGAATGGAGGGAATAACAGCGCGAAAACACCCGTTTCGAAAAACAGGTGTTTTAGCCTAAGCGTAGGAAAGGAAGCCTCCGCTTAGCGCGGAAGAATTTGAAGTAAATTGTTGGTAACAGCAAATACGACAAGGCCTGCCGTATTGCGTGCGCCGGTTTTAGCAAGCAGGTTATTGCGATGCCCGTCAACGGTGCGTGCGCTGATAAATAGTTTTTCGCCGATCTCAATGTTGGTTAACTCCTGGCAGATCAGCAGCAGCACTTCCTTTTCGCGTTCGGTGAGCTCAACCGGAATGTGATTGAAATCGCGAATGGCGGACGTCTTATATTTTGCGCTATTTTTCATGGCATTCATGAAAAACTCGTTGAAGTAATAGCCCGCACTGTGTACCTGCCGGATGGCATTGAGCACCTCTTCCGTTCCGCAGTTTTTTAGCAAGTAGCCCGATGCGCCGGCTTCTACCATTTTCACCATGAAGCGTTCCTGGTTGTATACCGTTAGCACAAGAACCTTCATATCGGGTCTTTGCTTGTGAAGTGCTTCCGTGAGCTGCACGCCGTTCATCTCAGGCATGTCCATGTCCACCAAAATAACCTCTGGCGCTACCGGCAGCGTTGCCAGCGTATCCATAAACACTCTGCCATTCTCACACACGGCCAGCAATTCAAAATCAGGAATCCTCTCCAATAAGGCGGCCAGGCTCTCCCTGAAAAGTTGCTGATCCTCTACCAATGCTATTTTTATCTTATCCATATCACGTTTTAGTTACATTCGGTGCTACCGGCACGCGCATCGTCAGCACAAAACCCTGGCCCGGAGCGGTTTTAATCATGTGTGTGGCGCCAATCATCAGCAACCTGTTTTCTATATTCTGGATGCCGGTGCCTTTTGTTGTATTCAGTCCGCCGGCAGCACCTACGCCATCATCACTGTATACAACAGAAAGCTGATCTTCGTTACGGTCCATTACCACCGCAATGGCATTTGCCGAGGCATGCTTGAGCGTGTTGGTGATCAGCTCCTGGATCACCCGGTATAAGGCAAGGGCATGATCGAAAGGCAGCTGCCTGATCATTTCCGGATCTTTACAAATGACACGGATGTATTTTCCCGATGACCTGCTTATTTTTTCACAAAGCGCTGCCACGGCTTCCTGTAAGCCCCATAAGGCAAGACCCGGGGGTGCCATCGCATGCGAGATATGCCGCACGTCATCAATCACACCATCCATCATTTCCTTGTACGTAGTTATGGAATCCTGTTCTGTTGATTTCCCCGACAAAACCGGATCAAACTGATCGATCATGAAACGCAGCACAGACAAGGTACCGCCCACATGGTCGTGCAGCTCTTTACTAAGCCTCACCCGTTCTTCTTCCTGCGAGCGGATGTTGGCATACAGCAGCTGCTGCTTGAATTCCAGCTCCGCCTTAAGCAGCTGTTCTTTTTGTAACTGTGTTTTCCGCTGGTACCTGATGAAGAACAAGATGACGGAGACCGACAGGAGCAATGCGCCTCCGGAACCGAGCAGGATGATAGAGAGCGTTCGCTCGTCTAGGCTTTGTACTTCCATAAGGCTCTTGAAAATAATACAAACATGAGCAATAAAAAACTGGCGTGCATGTCCCATACCAGGATACTCACGGTCACATAGCGTACGTCAATGGTATTGATAATAAACAGGATCAGCGATGAGGAAAAATATAACAGAAGCCCTGCATTGATATACGTCAGCGCCGGACTATTCTTTGCCGCCTTATGATCCGCATGATCCAACGCACTGATAAAATACCCCACAGAACATAAGATGAACAGCAGGGCTTCCAGTGATTTTCCATTGTTATTGAAATGGTAGATCTTTCCGGGCAACAAGGTATCGATGGCTAAAAACACCAGCAGTGCCAGCGACAGGAGAGCAATGAGGTACCTGAACAGCCCCTGTTTGAAAATGCTCATGTAAAATGCGGATAGCAGAACGAGCTCCAGGAACGTGTAGACATGAGCTACCGGCATATTATTGATGTTCTGTGAGGCCAGCACTGTACCGGCAATGCTGCAGGAGACACTCAGCAGCAAATAGCACGTCATGACCCTCAGGCCGAACTCCAGGCCTCTGAACTTATACAGCCCGATTCCCAAAGGAATAATTCCTGAGAAAGGGACCACATATCCTATATACACAATGGATAAATCCTTGATGGAGATCATATCCTGCCGTTTTTACCAGAGAGCCGGGTCGTCCGAGTTTAACACGTTTGACGTAGAGCAAAGGTTTGGACAAGGCCAGGTCATGTCATAGATCATGCTATTACCTTCGCTGTTCTTTGTCATGTCGTTGTAGTTCTGATCCGTGGCTACCACATACACGTGGTTTCTCCTTTTACCGTCTTCAAGGTCTTTCATCGCCATGTATATCCTCACCCCGCTGATCTCGGAATTGCCGGAAAGCTCCGCAGGCAGCTGCATCGCACTCAGCAAATCCTCTTTTTTAATAAAAAATGCAATCACATCGAGCCCCTGCTCCGTCATAAACTCCCTGTAATTTTTGGTTTGCTGATGAGCCGTTTCGAACTCAACGGTAACTGTTCCTTCGTTTGGAATAAGTGGTGTTTTAGTCATAGATTAAGCGTATAAAATAGTTTTTGGTTAGTGATTTTCCGATAAGCAAGCCCCGGGATGCCGGAGCTCCATCATGTAGATAAAGATAATTATTTTGGGAAGATACATCGTTGCCTTCCTAAAAAAGATACACTTCGCCGGGCCTGTGGCTATCTGCCCAGGAGCTATTCCCGGCCGGGAGCTCTCTACCCGGCGTTGCGCTGCCCCGCAGACCCCTGGCCTGAGCTGAAGGAGGAAGACACAAAAAAAGCCGCCACAATACCCGTGACGGCCTTCACCTTAAAAAATGTTTTTTTACGAATTACATCGCATTGTAGGAAGTGCTTTTCAGCACGTTTCCGGCTTCGTCCCACTGGTACCAGGTACCCGTTTTTTCCCCATCCTTGTATTCCATTTGAAAGAGCTTGTTGCCCTTTTCGCTGTATACCATCCAGGTGCCGTCTTTCTTATCGTTTTTGTAAGAAGCCTCAGCGGCAATGGCTCCGTTTTTATGGAAGCGTGTCCACATACCGAACTTTAAGTTGCTCTCGTATTGGCCGGATTCCATTTTTTGTCCGTTCTCGTAATATTTTACCGCCTCTCCGTTCAGCTTCCCTTCTTTGAAGGTCAACACTTCTTTGACAGCACCATTATCGTAATAGCTGGCATGCTGCCCCGAATAGGCGAGATTGGTTTGAGAAGGTGTTTCGTCTTTTATGGTGATGTCCTGTGCAAAGGCAACAGAACCGAGTAACAGGCAGGTAATGAGGGCTAACGTTTTCATAATTCCGGGTTTTTAAATAAATGATATCAAAAATCTATGCCAGATTTCTGATACAATTATACCCAAAAAGAGGAAATGTTGTTACAACCGTAACTAAAACATAACCTTAACTTTACATTAGCCTTTTCTATTCCTGCTCCAGGCTGACCTCCAGGTTCCCTGCATTAGCCCCGATATCCTGTAATTTCAGGGTTTTAGTGTTATAGCCTACCTGTGTAAATGCGATGGCCGCATTTTGTGAAGCCTCTACCTGCAGGTAAATAAAGAAACGTCCGTCGAGGTCGGAATAAACCACTTTTCCGCAAGCTTCGCATTCTATTTTTACCCCGGCCAGCAGCTCGTTATTTTTAGGATCGGATACCTTGCCGCTGATCATGATGGTTTTGGTAGCTGCCTTAGGGCGCTCGCCGGCCAGCAGGTGGCCTGCACATAATACAACCAGTAAAAGAATGCTTAAAATGCGTTTCATGCGGCAAAGTAAATCAAGCAGCTTTAATTTAACCTCAGCGCAATGTTACCCGAATGTTAAGTTTCGGTTGATTATTTATGCCCTAAACTGAGCTTCATTTTTTTAGATTCGCCCGAATAGTTGAGCTTTAGTCCTTTGGTATCCTCCGCTGCCAGGCCCGACGCTTTGGGAATGTAGTTCTTTCCGCGTTTTTTCAGGTTGCTCCATGGAATCACCAGGTTGATATTGGACTGCGATTTAAAATTGTACGTTCCGCTTACGAACAGGTTCAGAATATTGGAGGCTATTTCCAGCTCCTCGATCCGCATCTCATAGCCTTTGATGCGAAAACGCTCGTTGATCTCCGAGAAGGTTATGTCATTGAAATCGCGGTTATGAAAAATAAAGTTCGACACATTCTGCAAAGGCTCATATTCCAGCAAATGCCCTTCCTTCAGCTTCAGTTTGACATCACCCAACATGGTATAAGGCACAATCTCCATGTTCTCATCGAGCTCGGCATTGAAGGCTGCATCCAGCGAAATGCTTCCTTTCAGGTGCTTCGACTGGATAGCCTGCTGCCCGAAATTTTCAAACTGTTCGAATAAGGTCGTCACATTGATATTATCGGCGCTGATTGCCGCCCTGATCTCCTGCAGGTTACGGATGGTACCACTTACCTTAAGCTTCCCGCCACATGTATTCATACTCACGGATCGCAGGCTAAGCAGGTCATTTTTATACGCCAGGTTCATCACCACATCTTCTGCCACCACCTTCCGGATGAGCATTTTCTTTGCTTTGAGCGATACGTTGAAATCGAACACGCTCTCGCTATTGAGCTGCTTCACCGCCTGCGACTGTGCTTTGGCGGTTTCTTTCGCCGCTTGCTTTGCTCCTCCTGTTCTTGGAGCGCTTTTCATAAAGGGATTCAAATCGAAGCGGTTGGTATAAGCTTCCAGGTTGATGTTGAGGTCATTCCCCAAGCCAAGCGCATAAGGCGTAAACTGTTCAACTTTTCCTTTGAGTGAAACCTCACCGCCATTGGTTTTGAGAACCAGGTTATCGAAGAGAAGATTCGTATTGGTAACAAGCGCTTTCCCATTGACTGTAAAGACAGAAGACTTCTGCTTTTGTTTATAACTGAAATTCTTAAAGCGGAGGTTGGCTTTCAGCTTCATCGCATTGCCCAGGAATTCCTGCCTGTTGATCTTCGAGGCCGGTCCCGAGTAGCTCAGGCGCGCCGTGCAATGGCCCTTGAGGTCGAACTCTTCCGATGCCTTCAGCTTTACCTTTTGTGCATCGATGCTCAGGGCGGCGTTAATGGCGATCTGCGGCTCGGTAAAGTTTTTCACGCGCACAGAGGCGGTAAACGGAACATCGTAAATAGTTCCCCTGATTTGCGAGAACTTAACAATGGCCTGTTCTTCATTGCCCTTGTCCAGAGCAGAATCCAGGCTCAGGACCAATCCTTTGAAAGACACATCCTCATAAGTTACCTTGCTGTTGCCAACCGTCACGGTATTATGCTCGCTTTTCACCTTCAGCACGATCACCGGATCCTGCCTTTTTCCTAAAGACGTCCATAGTAAGAGGTCGACGTCCAGTGGCTTCGAAATCGAATAATTGGAAAGCAGTTTACTGATCTTTGTGTTAACGAGTTTAGCTGCTTTGTGATACGGGAGTCCTTTGGCCGTGATCTTCAGGGCCAGGCTTTTTTCCTCCCCCAGCGTTATGAACACATTTGCCGGATACCGGATGTCTTCTATCTCTACAAAAGACGGTTCCCGGATAAAGCAGGTTTTGTTCACCGTATACAAAGAGCCCTCCAGGTCGAGCTTTACGGAAGCCTTGCTTAAAAATGCCCCTTTCTCAGGCTTGAAGAGCAAGCCCCCGACCTCTACTTCTCCCTTAAGCTTAAAATCAAAGCCCTCGGAATGCCTCTCCATTCTGATGACCTCATCCCTGAGGTTCAGGGCGATGTGCTGCCCCCGAACTTTATGGCGAAAGTCGAACTGCGTATGATAGATGCTGATCTTCTGAATATTGAACCCGAGTCCTGCATCAGCTTTGGCGGCCGTGGAATCCTTTTTCTTAAACTCGAAATTTTTAGTGCCGTCCTCATTCGTCACCAGGTTAATGCTGGCGGTTTGTATGGCCACTGTATTGATCTCAAATTCTTTTCTCAACAGCTTGCGCAGGTTAAAGGACACTTTCACCTTCTCCGCTCTCAGCAAGGGCTCTGAGGCTGCATGCAGCTTACTATCCAGCACAACGTCATCGAACGACACAGAGGCCTGTGGAAAATTGGCGAAAATGGAAACGTCGACTTCCTTAACGGTGAGCCTGAGATCGAAGTTATCATCCAGGCTCTTGATCAGCGTATCCGCGATCTCCTTTTTGTAAAAATGCGTGATGATAAAAAGTGCGCCCGGGATCAGAATGATGAGAACAAGAATAACGAGGAGGCACCTTTTGAAAAACTTCATTTACAGGAATAAGGACATTAGTGGATCCCGCTGCTGAGGCTCTCGCGCTTCATCGGGTTGATGGATAACACGGGAATATTACTGAGGTCGACGAGCTTCTGGGAAACATTGCCTACAAATAACTCCCCGATACTGAGGTCTTTCTTGTTCATCTGTACAATGAGGTCGCAATCGTTTTTATTGGCGTAGTCCACGATGGCCTCCACCATGTTATTGCTCGGGATGGATTTATTGGTACAGTTGACGCCTTTTTCCTTAATGAATTTTTTGATCTGCTGCAGGTAAGGCAGGATCTCGTCCTCATATTTATGATCGTTGGGGCTGAACACGCATACGATCCGGATGTCGGCATTGTAATATTTGGCAAGCTGAACCACAATTGGCACTTTTTCGCGGCTTTCAGGTGTATTGTCGAAAGGCAGCACGATATTTTTACAGGTAGGCTTGTTTTCCATCGAGCGGATGGTGATCACAGGGCAAGGGGCATTCCTGATAAATTTGCTGGCAGTATTGGCTCCCAGGAAGCTTCTGAACTTCACCTGGGTATCGAGGCCTATAATGATGAGCGCCGCATGCAGCTCTTCCGCTTTTTTATCCGTAAGCTCATACACATCGCCTTTCAGGTTCATGGTTTCTACCTGCATTCCGCTTTCACGGCGCGTTTGCTCCGCGAGTTTTTCCAGGTCTTCCTTGTGCTCGGTTTCACTTTTCGTAGAAACGTGCATCAGGACGATCTTCGAATTGGTGAACCTGGCGAGGTTGTAAGATTGTTTTACCGCTACCAGCGACTGTTTAGAAAAGTCAACGGGAATAAGAATCGAGTGATTTTCTTTAATGAGCATAGCGAAATGGGTTTTTACCAAAAATAACGAAAAATCGATAAATCCCGGTTATTAAACGACTAAAAAAATGATAAAAATTCGTAAAAACAGGCTTCCTAACATTTAAAAACACATGTAATTACCGAATCTGCAGCGAATCACTGTAGACTTTGTAATAGCGGTCGTTCTTCCAATACACGGTTTTCAGCAGCGGATCGGCAAAGGGCTTCTCAATGGTGTTGAATGTTTGGGCCTGGTATTCTTTCAACGCAAAATTCTCGTAATAGAACACATTGCCATTGATAATGCTAAATTCTTTCAGGTTTTTGATGGGAATCGTTTTATAAAAGGTTCCGTAAATGTCGAACACGAGGATGCCTTCCCCGGGGCAGTTGAGGTATAGGTAATTTCCAGACTCGCGCATGTAATTGGGCTGAATATCGAGGTCGAGGATGCGTTTGAGGTTGCCTGTTTTCACCAGTGTTTTGAGCTCGGCATCGAAGCGCATCAATTCATTGTTCTGCTTGTCGTACAGCCAGAAGCTGTTATTAAGGGAGGAGCACACCAGCGAAGCCTGCTCGTAGCCTGCCTTTTCGAGGGAAATGACCTCTGTGGCCGGGCTCAGCTGGTTGTCGAGGAACAGCACCTGCTGAAAATCCCTGTAATACACAAGGATCTTTAACGGATTGGAGATATCGACATCCTCTATCCTGCCATAGCGCTTGTTGCTGAAGGTTTTCAGAAATAGCCCCAGGGGATTGTACTTTTTAATCTCATCGCCCCGGATCACGTAAATATTCCCCAGGGCATCCACCACCGCTTTGCTGTCCTTGTCGGTAAACCTGACGGTAAGAGGTTCTGCCACCTGCGCCGAAAGCGTGGCACACAGAACCAGGAAAAGGGCTATCGTTAATTTAAAGGGCATAAGCTTCCTGCTAAAGGTACACAAAAAAAGTCCCGTCACAGGGATGTAACGGGACTTTTAAAAAAATGTTGCTCAGCCGGATTATACCAGGGAGATATCAAATTGCACCAGGTCGATGAATTCCTGGATGCGCTCCTGCACGTCTTTATCAGACAGGTTGATGAGGCGTTCGGTACCGAATTTTTCAACGGTGAAGCTGGCCATAGCCGATCCGAAGATAATGGCGCGTTTCATATTCTCGAAGCTGATGTCCTGTGTTTTGGCCAGGTAACCGATGAAGCCACCGGCAAAGCTATCGCCTGCTCCGGTAGGATCGAATACATCTTCCAGCGGAAGGGCCGGCGCGAAGAATACTTCTTCCTTATTGAACAGTAAAGCGCCGTGCTCCCCTTTTTTGATCACGAGTACTTTCGGGCCCATGGTCAGGATCTTCTGTGCGGCTTTCACCAGGGAGTATTCGCCTGAAAGCTGGCGTGCTTCCGAATCGTTGATGGTCAGCACGTCGATCTGCGACAGGGTGTTCATCAACTCATCCATGGCAATGTCCATCCAGAAATTCATGGTATCCAATACAATCAGCTTCGGACGCTTGGTGAGCTGGTTCAATACTTTTTGCTGTACCAGCGGCATGAGGTTGCCGAGCATCAGGAAATCCACCTCTTTATAGTTTTCAGGCACTACCGGATCAAATGTTTCCAGCACATTGAGCTGCGTATCCAGCGTATCGCGGGAGTTCATATCGTTATGGTAGCGCCCGCTCCAGAAAAATGATTTCTCTCCTTCTTTTACCTGGAGGCCTGCGAGGTCTACTCCTTTGGAAGTCAGGGTGTTTAAAAAGTCTTTAGGGAAATCGTCGCCGACAACAGAAACCAGGCTGATGTTTCTATGAAAGTAAGAGGCTGCCAGGGCAATATAGCTTGCTGCACCGCCAACGATTTTATCTGTTTTTCCAAAAGGTGTTTCTATAGCGTCAAAAGCGACAGTACCTACTACTAAAAGACTCATATTTTTATGGGATTAAAAAAAATTTTGACAAATATATTGTTTATTTACAAAATAGGTATTAAATTTGCACTCCTTAATAAGGAAAAAATAAACCAGCGCATTCCTTCTTAGCTCAGCTGGTTAGAGCACATGACTGTTAATCATGGGGTCCCTGGTTCGAGCCCAGGAGAGGGAGCAAAAGCCATCTGTGTCAGGTGGCTTTTTTAGTTTACGGATTTTTCTCAACCGCAGAGGAATTACAGGTGACTGAGCGCAGCCGCAGGCACCATAGCACAGAGAACGTATAGGTTGGATTTGAAACCGCAGGGACGCAAAGAAAACGCGGAGACCGCAGAGCAATCATCGGTGACTGAGCGCAGCCGAAAGCACCTATGAGGACAGAGAAAACGCGGAGACCGCAGAGCGATCATCGGTGACTGAGCGCAGCCGAAGACATCTATAACTAACCGGGGAAACGCAAGCTGAATTTTACAGTTAAATGAAGAATCCTGGCGGTTGATCTACCGGATCACGATCCTTCCGGGCAAATACCTTATTCCCTCGTTGATTTTAACGAAATACAGTCCTTTTGCACAAGCAGAAAGATCCATCATGACATTTAACTCTCCTCCGTAATTCTCTGAATATACTTTTTGACCAAGCAGGTCATAGATTTCTATAGCATAGATCTTTTCAGGACCGGCAACTCTTACAATGCCACTTGCAGGATTCGGATAAAGAGAAGCAACGATGCTGTTTGTACCGTGTGGAACGCCAAGCATGCTGCAATCTACAAAGGCAAAGGAAACCTGCTTGGCGAAGTTTATAAGCGCTGCACAATTTGAATGAAAAATGGACACACCATAGATCCCGGGAGAAGTTACCACAAGGGTATCGTTCGTTTCATTGGGAATCGGACTGCCGTTCTTCGTCCACCGTATGCTTTCCGATCCGTCGAGGCCTGTCGCCATAAACAGAATCATATTACCTATGCAGGCAGTATTCGTGTCCACAAAGTTACCCGCGACGCTTGCATCATACCAAATTATTCCCGGCGAACGGTCAACAAAAAAAGACGGAGACATTTCTGTGCAGCCACTTTGAGTGGTGAGCACACTCAGCTCTGAGTAGAGGTTTGGATCTGCGATAACCTGATTTGTTTCACCCGGAATAGGATCATTACGGGTGTACCACTGGTAAGCGCTATACGCCTGTGTCGAAAAGGTATCGGGAATACAATGCCAGGGGAAGGTTTTAAAAACAGTAGGACTGTGTCCGCAAAAGCCGATCGTATGCTGGGTAACGGATTGCTGGCTTCCCGAAGGATCGCAGTTTGAAACGGTCAGTGTTACGGTATACGTACCGTTGGCTGCATAAGCGTGGGTTATGGTAGACATATATCCGGGATTAAGTTGCGTAGCAGTTGTGCCGTCACCGAAATCCCAGGCAAAATGATTGGAATAGGGCCCAACTCCTACATAAGGCGGCTTAAAATTAAAGATGGCTTCATTGACGCCAGAACCTATAGAATAATTAAAATCGGAGGTGGGATTTACTTTAAAGTTCCAGGCTTGGAGATTGTCGAAATGCACTGCTTTTACGGCATTTTTGATGATAGCGGCATCTGTGGGGCTCAATACATAATTATACGTAATGAGCAAAGGACTTTTTTTGAAAATAGCGGTATAAAAGCAACAGGCGGCTACATAAGATCCTGCCGGGGTTGGGTGGCTTCCGTCGGGCTCATAGAGATCAAGTGTAGGATGGTTTTGGCGAAGGTATTTCCAGACAGCCCCAACCGGTGAAACTTCTGCGTTCATCTGTGCAGCCATGTATGTGTAATTCATGCTGAGCAAACTATCCATGCCATTGTAAGTACACATCGGCGTAAAGGTAGGGCAATTCAAAGGGTCTCCGTTTTCCTTGCCCCAGGTCATATAAAACAAAGGCTGAGCGCAAGGGTTATGTTGCTTGATCAATTGACACAGATTTCTTGAGCCCGTATAAAAATCCCCGTTCTCTAAAGCCGGGGTCTGGCTTTGGTCCTGCAACACCACATAATCCCAACCGCCTGCCATGACCTTACTCCTGGAGGTTGGGTTGGCAGCATGCTCTATCAACTTATAGCCTCCGGGCGTATGGCTGTCATACGATAAGTTATCTCCGGCAGAAGAAGCGGCAAGCGCAATGAGCTGAGGTAAATTATTGTAGGCGGTATAGCTGTTGCCTAAAAACAACACATTCCTGCTCACGCTCTGGGCATGGGTATTGAGTACTGAAAAAAGACTCAGCAAACAGGTCAGATAAAAAGGTATTTTGTTCATCATATTCAGTGTGATTATCGGGTGCAAGGTACACCTTAATAAAAGCGGGCTTTATAAAACCGCTGTAAACCACATCATTACTTATTAAATTTGACTTAAGGCTGAGTAAGTCTTATCGCCTGATCACGGGAAACCCGCGCCACTACCTGTATTCATGTAATGATCCCTACCTGCTTTCATGCCCTTACAACCTGTCTCAGGAGTTCCCTCCTGCCGGCAGACAATTCCATAATTTCAGGTATTTTATTGTTTGCATGACTTCCGCATTGGTCAGAAAAACTTTACCTTTATATTTCATCCCCGCTTACCTTTTTTATCCTGTTTGTTTTATGAATTTTAAATTCATCATTGGTCTCTGCATCGGATGCCTACTCCTACAAGCCTGCACCGAAAGCAAAGCCGGCGAAAAAGAATCCCCGGTGACAGACCTTAGCGACAGCGAACCTGTCAACAGCATCGATCGTTTGTTCGACTCCATGCTATGCAACGGTTTCTCCTACCCTTTCGGGGATGGCAGTGGCGGCGGGTCTTACACCGGCATCGCCGATCATAAGACGTATGAAGGCTGGTACATTGCCACGCACACCGGAGAAAATTACAGCCTGGGCATCCACACCGGCGAAGACTGGAACGGCAAAGGAGGAGGCAATACCGACCTGGGGCAGCCCGTATATGCTACCGCCAAAGGCAAAGTGCTGGCAGCGCAGGATTATGGCGCCCCCTGGGGCAAGGTCGTATACCTCGAACATGGCTTCATTGAAAATGCAACGTTTGTCAGGGTCTATTCTCTCTATGCGCACCTCGATCAGCTGATGGTGGAAAAAGGACAGGTACTCGGCAAACGTGCCCAGCTGGGCACCATCGGCACCGGCCACGGGAGCTTTCCGGCTCACCTGCATTTCGAGATCCGGAAAGAAAGCCTGAAAGACTATGAGGTGACCTATTGGCCGAGCTCCAACAATAAAGACCAAAACTGGGTGCTGGAGCATTACTACAAACCCTCGGAATTTATTGAGGCGCACCGCAAGCTGAAGCTGCCCAAAAGCTACGATACCTTGCTGGTAGCGCATAAAAGCGCCTACAAAATGTACCTGTTCGCCAAAGGCAAAAACATCAAAGAGTTCGACATTGCCCTGAGTCAAAGTCCTGTAGGCCATAAGGCCGTGGAAGGAGATAACCGCCTGCCGGAGGGCGAATATTACATTACCGAAAAAAACAAAGGCCCTTTCTATGGGGCTTACAAAGATTACTTCGGACCGGCCTGGATGCGGATCAGCTACCCGAACAGCTATGATGCAGAAGCGGGTTACAAAAAAGGCATCATCACCAAAGAAAAACGCAATACCATCATCGACTGCAACAAAAAAGGCATTCAGCCGCCTAAAAACACAGGCCTGGGCGGTGGAATCGGTATCCACGGCTGGGCGGGCGACTGGCCGCAGAACAACCGGCACCTCACCTGGGGCTGCATCAGCTTCCGCAACAAAGACCTGGAAAAGTTCTATGACCTGGTGCCCGTCAACACAAAACTCTTTATTTTACCCTAGACGCTGCTTGAATGTATCTTTTAAAAACTTAGGTCCCGGAACCAAAAACAGGCCCTATAAGTCAATGTCCGCCCGGCTGAATGCTGCTCGGACGGGGATAGAATAGAAGTTTCCTAAACTGCTTGAATTTATCTTTTAAAATCTTACATTTGCAAACCGATTGGCACCATAGTTCAATGGATAGAATAGAAGTTTCCTAAACTTTAGATCTAGGTTCGATTCCTAGTGGAGCCACCAAGTGGGGGATGTCAAATATCAATTTTGACTCCCCCATTTTTATTTTAGCTAAGTTGCCCGTCAACTCAGCGATGTAGCGAAGCACTGAGTTTATTTCGGTGGTTCGACACTCCCCGGTTTTCTTGTTGTACCAGATTCCTTTAGGAAATAGGAGGTTTTGGAAGATCTGTTTGTCCTTATATGGCAGCAATTGCCACATTTTGCGCAGGTTTCCGCATAAATCTATGACTTTTTTCACGCCTTCTGCCAAGTTCGACACCCTGTTATTAGTCTTTAGCATAGCCCTTTCTAATTCCATAATTTCGAGCTTCAATTTGGGCGCGTACTTGTTGTAAAGATCAAGGGTAATTTCTTCCAAGATTAGCCGCTCTTCCAGCCGGTCGATCTTTTTCTGAATTTCCGTCACTTGACGCTTTAACACCTCTTTTGAAGCATCATTTTCTTTTGTACCCTTGTTGAATTCTGCTATCACCTGCTTGGTGATCATTTTTCGCATGGTAGCGTCTTCCAACACGGTTAAAAGCGACAGCCCATCCTCGAAGCAGTCGTGCAACTCATCGGCCCTTTTATTGTTACAACAGCCTTTTGTGTTGCATTTGTAATAAGGCAGGTTTTTGGCTTTAATCACGTAGCCACGCATGGGCGTTCCGCAATGGCCACACCTTAAAAACCGTTTTAACGGAATGGGCTCGTTTTCTTCGTGGCAGGAATAGCCCTGCGTGTTCCGGCTCAAAAGGTCGTTTACTTTCAAGAAGACGTCTTTAGGCACCATAACCTCGTGTTTACCCTCTATCAATTTACCTCCTAAAGCGCTATGAGCCATAAGGCCACAATAGAATGGATTACGAAAATAACCCGATAGCCTTTTCTCATCAAGAATCAACCCGTGCTTTTCCAAGCGCTCAGAAATTTCAGTATGAGTGATGCGTTCTTTTAATTTCCAGTAAAATGCTTTTTGTAACAGCTTGCCTTTTTCATTCAGCACGATCTGCCGCTTTCCATTCACTTTGATTTCATCATAACCGTAAGGCGCTTTATGACACCATTCACCGCGCATTAATGCTTCTTTCACACCTGCCATACATTTCTCTCTACGCAGTTGATTGTCGTATTGTGAAAATATGATTTGGATATTTTGTTGAAAGTCGCCGCTTGAGGTGGAAGCATCTCCTGGTTGTGTGACAGCTACTAAAAAAATACCTACTTGCCGTAGCTGATCTTTGATATAAATGGCATTAGCTCCTGATCTCGAAAAACGATCTACGCTGTAAACAATGATGTAAGTAATTCTCTCTTTGCTCTTCTTTACAAAGGAAAGCATCTTGTTGAACTCCTTACGTTCGTCGGTTTTCGCGCTTTCATAGGTGCCACCAAAATGACCCATGATGGTATAGCTGTTTTTATGAGCATATTCTTCGCAGGCCTTTCGCTGCGTGTCCAAACTATATCCTTGCTCCTGCTCCTTGCTGGAGACGCGCGTATAGATCACGCAGTTGTTGGTTCTTTTCAGCGCCTTGGTCTGGCCTTTACCAAACTGGTCAAATAATACGGTTTCTTTCATGCTGCTTTCTTTTGTTCGTTTGTATTTAGTTGAATTATTTTTGCTTCTTGTTGTTCCTTTTCATGTCGTTGCTTCACCATGACGCGGGAGATCAGCATGCCCATCATCCTGATAAAGTGCGCTGTTTCTTCTGCCTGCTCTTTCGTTAAGTAGCTCCAGCTTTTTGTTGCGCTCACTTCTTCCCCTGTGATGTCCGCCGTACTGTCCCAATCAAATGACGTTTGCCATTCGTTTTCATTATTCCCTACTATATTTTTCATTGCATTAACTTCTTAAATCCTTTCTATCATTGACTTTCAGCCTGTCTAACATAATCCATACTTTCCACATAAAAAAGTCCCGCCGTGTATCGCAGCTGTTGGGCAATACACGGCAGGGTTTTTATGATAGCTGTTAATCTTCGTCCTCTTCGCTATTTTCGTCGTGGTAATCTTCGACGAGTTCGCTCAGCTCAAATACGGCAGCGCGCTCGTTCTTTTCGTAGCCGACAGTGATCAGGATCTCACCTTCTTCATTTATTCCGTTTACGGAATTGTTGAGGCCACTATCTCCCAGCGCTTCCGAAAATTCGGCGATCACTTCTATTGGAACTTCAAATTGTTTTGTTCTCATGTTTTTTGTTTTTATTGTTTTTCACTTCTTATCTTGTTCAGGTTAATCTGCCATTGCTTCAATGGCTGTTTTTCTTCAGGGTGGTGATCTGTTTTGCATGGTTTCTTTTCTTCTTTAAATTGTAATTGATTATAAGTCTTTCGGAGAGCCACTGTTCTTAATTCACAGCGCATGACAATCAGTTCTATCTTTAAATTCTTTCCAAGGTTCAAGCGAAACTCCTCCAGGCCTTCGGCGGCAGTATAGATGCTCCTTAATTTGTTTCTTAGGTCTTTTACTTTGTGCGTGTAAGGATATGGTTCTGGTAAATTTTGAAAATGAGAAGAGCGGATTATTAGTGTGAATGCATTCGTGATCTCAGCCAAATCACTAAGCAGGATAGTTTTTCGTTCTGATAGGGTGAGCAAGCATTCTACAAGACAGCGCAAGCGTATGTTAACCCAATCCTGGCCTGCAGCGGTTTCTGCGTTCTCGCGACGCAAACTCTGCAAGAGGTATTCGTAATTCCGTTCCTCCATAAGCTCTACGACCTTGCTGATAAACTTTCCTGGTCTCGGATGGAATTGTATTTCTTTTTCCGTAACCGTTATGACAGGTTCTACATGTTTATTCTCTTGAATTAGTTCTTGATGCTGTGTATTGGTATTTATTTCCACACCTGCCATAGCAGTTCCTTTGCGCAGCATATAGGCTTGCTGGCGGCACGAAGCGTTGCAATAGTGTTTGTCCTTACGGGGCGCTTCAAATTCGGTTTTGCAATACAGACAGGTTTGTTTCATATCTAATGATCTCTCCAATCGCCATCTTCTTCTTCAAAACGGAAATGACGGTATTCCAATAAAATTGCTTCTATGTTCTCAATGGCACGTTGGTAATAGCTGATGCCATCGGCATAACTAATGGTTAACTGCACAATACTCTTGTTCGCGTTAACGCCTGATATAGTGCTTTGCATTTCTGTTTCAGTAATGATGCTCGCTATGTCCATCATCACGTCCAGCGGCACATTGATTTCTTTTTGACGTATGTTTTTATGATTTTCCATTAGCGCAGGGAAAGTGTTTTACGTTTTGATGGATTGGTTTTTACAGGGCGTAGTTTTCCACGAGGTAGAAGATAATCGTCCTCCTCGTCCTCGCCATCAAGTTCTTCGACCTCGCGGCTATTTTTACGTTTAAGTTCGCGAACTTCCTCACGCAACTCTTCTATTTGTTCGCTCATAGCCTTAAAGCTATCTTGCAGAGGTTTTACCCACAACATATAGCTGCCACCCATGCTGCCCAGTGCGCTGAGTATAGGCATTACCCAGGCTGGCATGCCTTCTTCTTTGTTTTCGTTTTTGTTTTCACTTATCATGAGTTCCCGTTTTGATGGTTTGATTTTTTTGTTTCCACGTACAAAGTTCCGACACCCATTTTAAGCAGCAGCCAAGTTTTAGAGGTATTGACGGTATTGGCCGATATTGGAGGGTATGGATGGTCATAAGTTCTGTTTTGACGGCTTGGCTTTCGATTTAGGATACAAAGTTCCGGCACGTGTATTTACCAGATGCCTTGTTTGCGGGTTATCGCGGGTTATCGCGGGGTATTGATCAGTATTGCTTGCCATTTTCTCTCGTTTTGGTGGTTTGATTCCGAGTACAAAGGTCTGGCAAGTGCTTTTAGTGAAGGCTGTGTTTGAGCCTTATTGAGCCACATAGAGCCATATTGCTGGTTATAGCAAACTGGTTTATAACTAAAAACGTCAAAACGTTTTGACGGATTGACGTTTCAGTACAGCAAAAGCATCATTTTCCCGGTATTGGGAAAATGATCGCTATAAAAACAGATCGCCACAACCGTTATCCATAAACAGTTTCATGATGTATGCGACTTGAACTTTACCCATGCCGCGCATGCGTTTTAGTCCTGCTTCGCCTTTCTGTGCGACTTCCGATAGATTATAACAGCCATTGAACTTTAGAATGTGATACATACGCGTAGGAAGGTTGTGACTCTCGAGTGGCTTGTGCAAAAAGCGTTTGAGTTCAGGATCTTGTTTCAGAATTTTTTGTTTGCTCTTTTGTAAAAGCTGACGAAGTTTAACTGCATGACGCTTCGATTGCCAGTACAGTTCTTTGCTCATGTGTGGCTCAATATCGAGCATCACGCCATCGAGGTTGTACTTAAAGGGTTGGAATTTGTTGTTGTAGGCCGCAAGCTCCAATGGGCTAAGGAAATGAAGGAGTATTGGATTATTTTCCGGCGTTTCAATATCGCCGAGGCCTTTTACCTTTGAAAGAGGTTTTACATTTGATTTCATAAATTTGATTTTTAGATTTTGAAATCTTTGTATCAACTTGATGAATTTCTTATTTCGTAAAGCTTTCTATTTTGCGTTTACAGATTTCCGCTGTCAACTTTTTAAGAAGGCGAACGCGATCACTCAAATACTTTAGATCGGCCTCGCTAATCGAATATTGAATGTTATATCGGGCTTCTACATAAGCCTTTTTTAGCAGAGTAAACCGTCTTCTTTCTTCTATTGTAGCTCTTGGGAAAACCTTGCCAAACTCCATATCCAACGCTTTGGCTAGTTTGCCAAGTATTTCAATGTCGTGTGTTTTAGGCTTATATCCCGTAAAAACTAATTGAAGGGCACCGTAATAACGTTCTGTTGCCTGGTGAAGTTGAAAAGCTGCGTTATTTAACTGTTCATGCTGCATAGAGAAATCGTAGTGCATAAAAAATTCGTTTGCACTATTGAACCAACCGTCGAAATATAGCTGAGCTTTAGCTTGCTGTTCAGCTGGACTTTTAGGCATTTTCTCATCAAGCGTGTATCGGGTAGTGGTAAATAAAAGGACACCATCCTGTTTTATTTCATCGAAGAAATAGTTGCCATCGCGCAACTCTGCATTTACAAAGTCAATTCCGTGAAAAATAGGGTTTATTGGCGTGGGAAGGTTTAGCTCTTCCAGTTTGCCTGATACAGATTGAATAAAGGAATCAGCGTTGGCCTGCCCGTTCTTGCTTAGAATGATGAGCAGATCATAATCTGATTTGTACTCGTAAATGATCCCCTTGTCTTCATATTTATCCTCAACCCAATTTCCACGAGCATAGCTTCCAAATAGGATAATCATCTCAATCTCGCCCCAGCGTGGGATTAAAGCCTCCTTAATAGCCTTTAGCTCAGCCTGCTTGTGTTCCGGAAGGTGTGATAATGACGTTTTCATTTGGTAGGCTAAAGATAACCGATTTATTGGAACAGGTGTACGCCCTTGTGAATAAAGGTGTTAACTGGTTTATTAACAGCGGTTTTTTAGACGCAAATTCGCGATGTTATTTGGAGGATTGCCAAAATTTCCCTAATTTCAATTATTGTCTTTTCTGACTCAACCTGTAAGGTTATCCTAAAGTCAAACAAAGATGAATAACAACAAACGCAACAGTCTATCAGGCAGTCAAGCACTGATAAATTCTCTTTTAGCCTATCCGGAAAGCGCTTACAACGACATCATAAATTCCGGAATTTACCTGGACCCTGGAAGGGGGCAGGCTTTTTGGGCGGCCTATCAAGCGCTCGATTTTACTATTATTTCAGAACGCCACCCACAACAGACCTGGGTGTTTTACAAGCTAGGCAGTTTACACTTGTTTTTTGAATTGCTGAAAATATACCGGCAAGAAGCCCTGACGTGTGAGAAAAAACTACAGGCTCTTAACCCGCATCCAGATGCATTACTTAAAGCTTTGTTTCTGACGGTGGAGCTTGGGAGTACGCCACGTGGCAGCTATTACTTAGCTGCTTACAATTGGGAGAGCCTTTCGGCAATTAAAGAAATTTATGTCTGGGCTTCTAAAGTACTTAAACCAAAAGGACAAACCGCCTATAATCTGGAGTTGTTTAACACGGTAAAACATTTGCTCATGCTAAGGGTAGACTTGTTATTGATACGTGAATTGGCAGATATATGTGTTTGGGCGGGATATGAGATCGAGAAAAGTAAACCTCATCAGGGTTATAGGGTAAGCTATCCTCCAGAATTAAGTAAAGGAGATAACCTTTATCTGTTGAATGTTTTAAAAAGTCGTTATAAGAGCTCGCAACTAAAAAAAGAGTCGCAGGAATTGCTCTCGTCAGAACAGCATTTTAAAGCCGTTGACCCAGCGTTGAAAACAAATGAAGGGCTTGCGGTTGTTTTTCACAGCAGCGGTATTAAAACCGAGGCTTCAAGCCCGGGTTTTACTTCTATACAGTTGGCAGACCAGCTATTCGAACAAATGAATTCGGAGGATGAGGTAACAAAAAGTAAGGCTCATGTGGCAATGATGTATACCGCCTTGAACCAGAGCTTTCATTATCACTACAGGCATGCGCTAGCTAGCGTTTTTCAACCAAAAGAAGCCCAGGAAATTCATCAGCTCCGGGTTAAACTGCCTACAGGAATAAACATAAGTCTTTACGAACTTTTTTGCACGGTTTCCTGTTTTTATGCTATTGCCGATAACTACCGATATGTGAGGCAGCTGCCTGGAACAGGAGGTATTGGCATGCTAAAACATTCGATAATTAACCAACTTAAACGCGAACATCCTGAAAAGACAAATGAACAATTGCAAGATCAGGCAGAAGTCATTATTGCAAACCAACTTTCGGATATCGAAAAGATCAATCAGCCATTTGATATTCTTTCTCAGGACGGGTTGCTAAATCATATAAAAAAAATCGAAGAGCTCAAGCAAAAAACCGACCGAGAGCTAATTCAGATTATTGACTTTCTTTGCTCGGCCAATAACCACCTACCATTTAACCCTATTTATAAACTTGGAGAAGAATATCTTATTCCTCATCAGCTATATTCAGCAGCAGATGTAAACCGGATGTTATACGACTATTTTGTAACTAAGCAGTTATACAGCAGTAAGTGGAAGGTTGCAGGAGGTGAAGACGCCAAAGAGGTTGGGGGTTTCCAAAAACTAAGATCTGAAAAGATTAGCAGCGATGTACAACGGCTTTTGGCTCAACTAACCAGCTTCTCCACTTGCGAAGTGAAATTTCCTGGTGATAATAAATATCAATTGGATGGCTTAAATGGTGACATAGATGTACTCGCCTATTTTGAAAATGAGAATATTATTATGCCTATTCAAATCAAGCTTAGTAATACAAGCATCATCCAAGAGAAGGGCAAGGCAGCCTGGATACATGATAATATATATACCAAAGGGAAGGAACAGATAGAAAAGGATTTAAAACTATTAAAACTAAAAAACGGGCAAAAACTAATTGCCAAAAGGCTTGGAATTGCGGGTCCGGAGAGGTTAGCCGAAGCCAAAATATGTCCACTTATCGTTACAGATAATTTTTATGCGGATCATTACTCTTTTACGGTTGGCACAAGTCATATAGTAGCTTATTGTATCAGCCTTTTTGAGCTAAAATGCCTTATTACTGGAATACAAATAAACTCAAAACAAGATCAATGGCCTTCGCTTCAAGAACACAAATCGGCAGCACTACTTTTGGACCTTATTAAAAATAATGTGTTTTGGTCTTTTCTAAATGAAGAGGCTGCTGACTTTAAAATCATAAAAGAGCTTAAAGTTATTAATCCAGAGAACCGGATTAAGTTTGAAGCTTAAGGGATGATACCCAAGCGCTTAAGAATATCACTTTTGAATTTGCTTAACGGACGAGAGTGGAAATCGCTTTTATTCATTTCGACGCCAAATAAGAGCCGATAAATTTCATTATCATTCAGACCGTTTTTAGGAAAGAACTTTTTCATTTTATTTATGTATTCCTCGGAGTATGCCTGTTTGATCTTTATAAGGTCACTTAATTCTTCATGATGGGAATTATACATTTCATCAATAAATAATTTTTTTATAGTGTCGAAGGCTCTTTTATTCCCGGCTTCTGAGGGCACTATAAACACTCTATATTGATTGAGGCTATTGCTGTATACATAGTTGAACCGAAACTCATCTGTTTGATTTATATCAATATAAGGATGTATATGAAGTGTCTTGTCTAAAACAACATCACTTTTTATGGAGCTATTACACACATAACAGCTGGGAATCAAATTATAAAAAGAAACAGACAAAGCCGGAAATTTTGTTTGAGGATACCAGTGATCAAATTGGGGCCTCATTACCTTGACACCTCCTTTTGTAGATAACGTGGTTGTATATACTCTATTACAGTAAGTACATGTCCGTCTTTTTAAATTTTTTGCGAGTGTATATGCTCCATATTCATTCGGTGCTGCTCCAGAGAAATCGGAATAATTAAAAATTGAATGAATGTCTAAAACAACTTTGTGTAATTCTCTAAAATCAGCTAACTTATCCTCACTACTCGCATTAAGATAATCATTGAAATCTGCTTCAATAATACCAAGAAGACCCATGAAATCTTCATTGTTTTCCAAAAGAGTTTCAGCATTTCCAGTTATCATCTTTTCGAGGTTGTCGCCTTCGTTAAAGTAATTCACAATATCAACAAATTGTGCGGATCGTTTGTCTGGCGACCTCGACTTAGTTTTAGTGCACACCGGGCAGGTTGGCGTACAGTTTTCGTTGCCCAATCTTTTCATGATCCGACATTTATAATACTTCCAATGTTCGATAAGAGCATTTTTTACAGCATCCGTATCCTTATCAATAAACAGCATATTCTAATCAACTTTAATTTCTAATCCAGCTTCTTTTGCTATTAAGTCTATCCGCTGTTTGGCAATACGTTTCCGTTCACTGTCACTTAAAAGTTCCGAAAACATAGATTTGATTTTGCCTTTTATGACTGGTTCTCCAATTAAATCTACTATTTTCTCATAATAAACAGGATCCGTGTTGAATTCGTTTAGCGCTAATATTTTCTCCTCGCTTTCAAGTATTTTGAGAACGCTTTGTTCCCCTGCATTTAATTCCTTTTTTCCTTTTAGATCCTTAATTTGCCTTTGACATTGCTTCAGGTTTAAATATTTTATTGTTTCTTCAATTTTCTGTTTTGCCAACTCTCCCATAAAGCCATCTTCCATGTAGAAGTCATTTGCCAGAAGATCGTGAATGTTGGATCCAAAGGTGTTCTCTTTATCATCATTTTTTTGGGGATCACCTTTTTTTAATTTGAGGACAAAGGCCTGAGGTATATCGGAAAGTATATAGGGTGAGTGCGTTAAAAAAGTAATGTTTAAACCCTTAATGAATTTTAGATTACTTGGATTAATTTTGGCAATATAACTTATTAGATCGGCAATATACATCCTTTGCCAATCAGGATGATAATACAATTCTATCTCATCTAACACAACATTAATGTAATTGTAGTGCACCAAATCAGCCGCTTCGCTGGTTTCTTCATCCTCTTTCAATTGCTCTACTGAATTCAAATTAATCAAGTGGTAGACTATCGAACTAATGCTATGTATCTTTTGTTTTTCTCCCGAACTGAGGGCTCCAAAGGGCGTTCCGTCGTGGGGTAGAATATCAACATAGAAAAATGATGGCGGTGCGAGCATAAACGTGTTTACGAAAAACTCTTCCGCATCATTTATTTCGACTATTTTCTGTGAAAATTCTGCAATGGAAACTTCAATTGGTTTGGATAAGTCTCTAATACCTCCATTAAAAAGCTTATGGTAGTACTTTAAGTAAAGAATTGCACCTTTTACTTTGAAAACTATATGGCTGTCGCTTCCGCGAATTCTCCTGATATACGCATTTATATCCTTTATAGCAGGCTGCTTTGATTTCTTATCCCTGTATCGCCTGAACATTCTATAGTCAGACATTTTTATTAGCTTTTTATGAATGTAGGAAAGCGTAATGTTTATAAACAGATCATTATTGGATAAGACACTTGCTAAACTAAAATTAAAGTATTCTTTAAATGCTGTGTTTAGTTTCTGAAATACTTCTTTTGGCAAGGGTTCCTCGAGATTAGAATCCGGCAGTGGATTGTAGGTTAGCTCTAATTTGGCTGCAATTTTATCATTCGCCAGGTTTCTCAAACTATCTTTTTCTTTTCCCTCTTCTACGAACTCAAGAATATTGGCTATAAGTCGGCGTTTTAGCAGATGCTTTTCTCTGTTAATGTCAATATCCCCTTTTTTACGCATAGGATTTAAAACAATAGGTGTTTGATACCCGTCGTTTTTATGGAACAAAGAATTTATCCAATCACCGATTTCCGTTGAATTCAAACCATAGTGTGAGTAATTAATAACAATGGAGTAAAAAAAGTCCTTCAGATCTTCTAATCGCTTAATTTGTAAAGGTGCGCCAGCAGATTGAAATATCCTGTTTTTTAGTGTGTATTGCTGAGTTAGAATAGCCCCATCCTTAAAGATTATCGCCGCTATAGTGTTACTCTTAATGCTGTAGAGTAATTCTAAGTCTAAGAATTCAAAGGGTTTTTTCTTCCTTCCCTCATCGTCCTCAAGTAAATTTAGCGCACTGCCAATATTATAATTTGCCCAATACAATAATTCTATTAGGGTACTTTTACCAGAGCCATTACTGCCTACAATTGCATTGATATTAATTGGAATGCTGTTTTTTGAAGCTTTTACCTGGTATAAGCTAATATCTTTATCGGGATGATACTCAATTTCATTGAAAATGCCTTTTGGAAATGAGTACTCGTTTCTAAAAGGATATATTTTGTTTTTTGAAAGATTTCTCAGGGGATCAAGCTTCTGTATGGAACTTCCTCTGCCGACTTTAATAGGCGCCATATCGCCTGTTCGGATAGCAATGATCTTGAAATTATCTATTGATTTCTTCATTTTTATTTGAGAATAGTATATAAGAAAGGAGATAAGTTAAAACAATTGAGAGTTCTTATCTATTTTGGCGGCAAATATAAAGGAACTTCACCACAAAAAAGGGGCGGTAAACCGCCCCTTTTTTGTCAATTCAAAGCCCTATCTTTCCACAGTATTTAATAGTGTAAACACAATTGCCTATGACAAAAGAGTAGCAAGATCCGAAATGATATTCAGATAGTACGGTTTGATTAGCTAAGTCATTTAATGCCAATACTTTAAACTTATTTGATATATCGTTTTACATTACATTTTATTCCAGTAAAACTTTATATTAGTGTCGCTCAAACCGATTTTCATTAAGATTTTAAACAAATGAACCGAATTAAAGAAGTACTGGAAGAAAAGGGTATTAAACAAACCTGGCTTTCTGAGAAACTTGGGAAAAGTTACCCTGTTATTAATGGCTATGTTCAAAATAGAGTGCAGCCAAAACTGGAAGTTCTATACAAGATCGCAGAAATTTTAAAAGTCGATCCAAGGGATTTATTAGTTTTTGAGAAAGATAAGTAATGATAAGAGATTTTAAAATTGAGGATATCTGGAACGACGTTGGTTTTAAACCAACCCCTGATCAGATCAAGGCCATTAAGCACTTCGATGGGCCACTTTATATTACAGCGGGACCCGGCTCAGGAAAAACCCGTGTCTTGTTATGGAGAACGGTTAATTTAATTGTTTTTCATAATGTAGCACCTAATGAAATTTTACTGACTACATTCACTGAAAAGGCCGCTCATCAATTGAAAGATGGACTGCAATCCTACTTGGGAATGGCGAGTAATTATACTGGCCAACAATATGACATTGCAAGCATGTATATTGGAACCGTTCATTCTATTTGCCAAAAGTTATTAAGTGATAGAAGGTTTTCTAAAAATAGAGAAAGAAGATCAGCAGTAAAGTTAATGGATGAATTGGAGCAGTACTTTTTCTTAAGACGAGGAAAGGTTTGGAATAGACTTTTGGCGGCGGGAGAAATTGACGAAGTCGAGATCAACGCATTCTTCCAGAAGAAAAGACCGGAGTTTGCAAATAAATATAAAGCCATAACTGATTGCCAAAATTTATTTAATCGATTCTCGGAGGAGCGTTTAGATATTGAAGGAACCATTAAAGGATTAGGCGAAAACGACACGCTCCTTGCATTATTGCTAATGTATCAAGAATATCTCAACTGCTTGAAAGATGAAGCTGATACTGAGCTTTGTGATTTCTCGCTAATTCAAGAGAGTGCTCTTAAAGTCGTTGAACAATATGATGAAGCAAAAACCGTCTTTAAACACATAATTGTGGATGAATATCAGGATACAAATTTTATTCAAGAGCAATTATATTTTAAACTCGCTGGAAATAAACACATTTGTGTGGTTGGTGACGATGATCAAGCGCTATATCGCTTTCGGGGGTCAACTGTTGAAAATTTTGTTGAGTTTCCGGAACGTGTTCAGCAATACCTGAACTCAACCACAACAAAAATTTCTCTTTCTGCCAATTATCGCTCAAGAAAGAAAATCGTTGATTTTTATACTTCATTTATAGAAGCTGAAGATTGGAAAAAAGACTCAGATCCTCAAGATCAATACAGAGTTCATGACAAAAACATTCATGCTAATTCCTCTGACGTTGGTCCTGCTGTAATTACTACAGGCAAAAAAGACCAAGACTGGATCGAGCAAACCTCAAAACTATGCAAAAAGCTAATTAAGGAAAAACTTGTTAATGATCCAAATCAAATTGCATTCCTGTTTCCATCCATTCAGGGGAATACAAGAGCCGCAGCCATGATAACCGCTCTACGAAGCGAAGGATTAAATGTTTATGCACCGAGAGCCGGTATATTTTTGGAAGTTCCTGAAGCCACAGAAATATTTGGCCTGTTTGCGCATGTTTTTGATTATGCAATTCAGAACCAATTTTCTGGTTACGAATATAACAGTTTTAAAACTTGGTTCTCTGGAGCGATTGCTACGGCAAAAAGCATTATAATTGGTGATGATGACCTAAAGTCATTTGTAAACGCAAAAAAAACAGAAATTCGAAAAGTCGTTTCCGATTACAACGCTCTCATTAAAGTGGTAAAAAAAGAACTTTGGAGTCTTGATCAGCAGTACGATGCCGATTTAATGCGTCGCAAACTATCCACAGCAACAGCACTGTCTGAAGGCGCTAAAAAAGCATTGTTGAGTCCATATCTAAGTCGAATTGTCAATGAGCGTTTAAAGGAAAATAAAAATCCGTTTAAATTAAGTCAAATCATAAACCGTGTAACGTCGCTAGATTGGAGTTTAATGGATTTATTTTATCAACTAAACGGCTTCAATCATTTTAAAGAATATTACAACCAAGCACAAAACGAAGGAAACGAAGCATCCATATGCAATATGTCGATCATTTCGGGATACATCTCCAAATTCATGGAAATGTATTCGCCTATACTATCTTCAAAATTCCTGGATCAGGATAATTTTTCCCGGCTCTTCTTTTCTTCCTATCTCTACACATTACATCGTAAAGGAGAGAGCGAATACGAAGATGAGGATAATCCATTTCCAAAAGGAAATATTCCTTTTCTTACAATTCATCAAGCAAAAGGCCTGGAATTCCCCATAGTTTTTGTTTATCCATCCAAACAAGAAAGGGAGGCTAGTGTTGTGGAAAAAACTATAAGGCAACTAAAACCTGTCAACGGCGAACCTATAGAGAAGATTCAGCTTTTTGATATAATGAGAATGTTCTATGTTGGCCTTTCAAGGGCAGAACAACTTCTCATAGTTCCGCAAATAAAGGGTCGTGGAATTTCGATGCCGGATGCATTTGAGCGTGTTTTTGAAAAAAGCACCATCCCCAAAATATCAGAATTTGATAATGCAATTCTTCCTGAAATAAAACATGCGAGAGAGTCTGCTATTAGTCGTCCCTATTCATACACTGCTGACTATTTGGCTTACGAAAAGTGTCCGAGGCAATATATGATCTTTAGAAAATATGGCTTTATACCTTCACGAAGCCAAACAATGTTTTTTGGATCGTTAGTTCATAACACAATCGAAGATTTACATGAAAAACTCAAAAGTATGAGAGAAGCATCATGAAAGAGGATTTGAATATTATAAAGAATAAGAAAAAACAACTGGAGGAACTTCAGCGGCAGGTTGAGCTTGAACAGTTTATTCTGGATGCTTTTGAAATGAACTTCGAACGTCTCCGACTTGAAGGTGGCCATGCAATAGCTCCTGAAGTGAAAAGACAGGCACTTTTGCAGGTCCTTATCTATTACAGGAAATTGAAAGAAATAGCCGAAACAGTGACAGAAACCGAGGTTAAGTTGACTCTCCCACAGCAAACCTCACCAAATGGCAACAAGTTTACCATTGAAGGAGTAGTTGACATTGTAAGGGATAATACAGGATCTACAACCATGTATGATGTTAAAACGCATGATGCTGACTTCGTAAGGGGGAATATAGAAAACTACGACAAGCAGCTAAATGTGTACACACACATCTGGCAAAAATTACGAAACCAACGGTTAGATTCCACGGCCATTATTGCTACGCAATTTCCGCATGCTTTAAAAAAGGCTCTTGATGAAGATGACGAAACGAAGATTGACAGGGAGCTTGGAAAATGGAATCCTATAATCCCCATCCCATTCTCGGCTGAAAGTGTTGACTCCACAATTGACCAATTTGCCTGTGTTGTAGACAAGATTGAAGGACGTCAATTTTCTCCACCGTCAACTAACAAACTGAAAGAGCTGGTTCAGGGAACAAAAGAGCGTTTTGCGACTCGTGTGTGCAGAAACTGTGATGCGCGGTACTCGTGCGATTCGTATCGTGAATATTCTCAGGAAACCCAATCCTTTAGAGGAGGATTTGCAGAATACATTTCTGATTTGGGTTTAGACGAAGAAATTGAAAATTGGACCAACACTAACTCGCTGGAGTCACCTGCTCCGGATAATATAAACGATTTAATTTAAAAATATGGCAGAAGAACTTAAACCATCTTACAATTTTAGCAACGATAGATTAAATGAACTAAAATCATTGTTTCCTGAAGCATTTGAGGACGGCAATTTTAATGTAGATGCTCTCAAAGATTTAATTGGAGAGTATGGAACGGATAACAATGTTAAAGAGCATTTCGGGTTGAATTGGGTAGGGAAAATGGATGCGAGGAAAATTGCTTCTATTCCACCTACTGGTACATTAAAACCTTGCCAAGGAGAAGGGACAGCTGAAGATAGCACTGGCAATATTTTTATTGAAGGAGAGAATCTTGAGGTTCTAAAAATTTTAAGAAAATCCTACTCAGAAAAAATACGGATGATATATATTGATCCGCCCTATAATACTGGATATGATTTTGTCTATAAAGATGATTTTTCCGATTCAACAGAAGAGTATCTCAGAAAAGCCAAAGATCAAAGCGACGAGGAACTACTTGTATCAAACCCTAAAACTTCTGGTAAATACCATTCTAATTGGCTTTCTTTTCTATATCCAAGAATCAGAATAGCTAAGGATCTCTTAGAGGCAAATGGTCTAATATTTGTTTCCATTGATGACAATGAAGTGCACAATCTTCGCTCATTGATGAATGAGATATTTGGAGAGGAGAATTTTGTGGAGCAGATTATATGGAAAAACAAATATGGTGCAGGTGCTAAAACGGTAGGCTTTATTAGTGTTCATGAATATATCCTTTGTTACTCTAAAACTCCTGTAAAAGATATTGAAGCAACCCTCGACGAAGAAGGGATTAAAGCCTATAACAAAAAAGATGAGAATTTTGAGGTTCGGGGAGGATATTTTACACAACCCCTAATGACTACTTCAATGGACGATAGGCCTAACTTGCAATACTCCGTTTTCCATCAGGGTGTCGAAATCAAGCCTGTGAAACAATGGGTTTGGTCTAAAGAACGTCTGGAGAAAGCTATTGCTCAAAATGAGGTTGTCTTTAATCAGAAAACGGATGGTTCTTTTAGTGTCAGATCAAAGCAATATTTAAAAGATGAAAAGGGTAATATTAGAAAAGGTAAACCCATTTCTCTGTGGAATGGCCCGTTTACACAAGAGGGAACGAATGACATTACGGAAATTCTGGGTGAAAATATCTTTGGATTTACTAAGCCTGTAAATCTTATTAAGGAGCTATTTTCAATATCAGTTAATAATATTTATAGTAATGACGGAATATATCTTGACTTTTTTGCAGGTTCTGGTACGTCCGCGCAAGCTATTTTTGAATTGAATAAAAAGGATAATGGATCAAGAAAAATAATTTGTATCCAAATAGATGAAAAATGTTCTCCAACTTCAACAGCAAGTAAGATGGGAATTAATAAAATATCGGACATTACTTTAAAAAGAATCAAAGAGGCTATTAAATTAAAAAACTATGCCGAAGGGATTCGTAAATATAAGTTAGCAAGTTCAAATATCTATAAGTGGCAAGACTTTGACTCAACGCAGGGGTCAATTTTTGATTTCAGTAAACAATTAGAGCTTAGTTTAAAAAGCCCAATCCGCGATAACGCTAAAGAATTGGATGTAATAACCGAAATTATTTTGCAAAAAGGTTTTTCACTAAATTCTACAGTAGATAAAGTAGGAAATTCCATTTTTGAAGTCGTAGACGAAACAATAAAATTTAAATTGATTATCGCGCTAAAGTCGAAGCTCGAGAAATCAGATATAGACAGTTTACAAATGGACTCTTCCGATCATTTTATTTGTATTGACAATTCATTCGAAAGCGATTCACTTAAAATGAATTTAGAGGCGAGGTGCAATCTTTTTACAATCTAATTCTATGAAATTAAAATTTAACGATAGCCAAGATTTCCAAATAAAAGCAATTGATAGTATTGCTGATCTATTTGTTGACTTTGGCAACTATTCAAAAGAGTGGGATTTAACTAGCGATGATATAGTATCTAATATACCTGAAAATGAAGATTTAGATGAAGAATGGCTGCTCTCAAATTTAAATACCATTCAAACAGTTTTTAATTCTGAAATGGATGCGCGGCAAACTCCTACAATGAAAATCGATGTAAACCGCTCTTTGGATTTAGATAGAGGACAAATGCTAGAGGGAGTAAAAAATGATGTCTATCAATACCCAACATTTTCTGTTGAGATGGAGACTGGTACGGGTAAAACATATGTTTATTTACGAACCATTTATAAACTGAATAAAGAATATGGATTTTCAAAGTTTATAATTGTTGTCCCTTCTGTAGCTATATTTCAGGGAGTGAAAAAATCTTTCGACATTATGAAGGATCACTTTGAAACAATATTTGGTAAACAAATCATAGCACTACGAGCGTATGATTCATCGAGAATGCCCGAAGTGAAAGCGTATGCGACGAATAGAAACATCGAAATTTTGCTGATGACACTAGCATCCTTCAATAGCACTAAAAACAATATTTATAAACGCGGGGAGTTGCCAGGTGATCTATTTCCTTATGAATACATTCAAAAAACACGACCTATAGTAATTCTAGATGAACCGCAAAATATGAATACCCAGCAATCGAAAGACGCTATCAGGACGCTAAAGCCGTTATTTTCGATTCGTTATAGCGCAACACACAAGGAAACACCCAATCTCGTTTATAGGCTAACACCTCTGGAAGCGTTCAGAAGGAATTTGGTAAAGAAAATTCAGGTAGTTGGAATAACTGAATCGGAAACCGGTGGCAAGGCGCTGATGAGTTTGAAGGAAGTGAAAGGCAGTGGTAAAAGTGCGAAAGCAGTTATTGTAACCAATACGGATAAGAAGGGTGTCCAAAAACTTGAAGAGATAACCCTCAAAACAGGTGATAACCTCCTTGACAAAACAAATAGAAAAGAACACGAGGGGCATAAGGTAACAAACATCGGATCTGGGAAAGGCCAGGAATTTATTGAATTTGAAAATGGTGTAAGACTATCGTTTTCTGGCGGTGATGGCGTTTCAAGACCGGATATTTTTAGGTTTCAAATAAGAGAAACTTTGCTTCAGCATATCAGGATGCAGGACAAACTTCTTCCAAAAGGCATAAAAGTTATTTCTTTATTCTTTATAGACAAGGTAATAAATTTCGTTGGTGATGCAAAAACCGAAGGCATTATTAAAAGGATTTACAAAGAAGAATTTGATCAACTAAAAGGTCGGCTGGATTTCTTTAAAGATAAAGATCCAGAGAAATTACAGGCTTCTTATTTCGCCTCTTATAAAAAAGGAAAAGGCACAGCTGAGCAAACTGTTTATCTTGATGAAGAAGCATCTAACGAAGACGGTCGAAAAGCAGAGAGAGAACAATTTGAATTAATCATGACCAGGAAAGAGGAGCTTCTTTCTTTAGGAAATGATGTTTGTTTCATTTTTGCTCACAGTGCTCTGAAAGAAGGCTGGGATAATCCAAACGTGTTTCAGATTTGCACTTTAAACCAGACGTTGTCAGTTAGTAAAAAGAGACAAGAAATTGGACGTGGCTTGCGTTTGGCTGTTGATCAATCAGGCGAACGAATATTCGACGATCAAGTAAATATTTTAACAGTTATTGCCAACGAAAGCTACGAGTCCTTTGCCAATACTCTTCAAAGCGAGTACTCAGAAAAAGAGGGTGGTGCTCCTCCAGTTCCAAAACCTAAACGGGCACCGGCTGAACGCCAGGATAAGCACTACGAAGGAAAGGAATTTAAAGAGTTTTGGGATAAACTATTAAGGAAGTCGAAATTTGAAATAAATATCAATTCGGATCAACTCGTTTCGTTAATTAAAACCCGCTGTAAAAAAGAAACTTTTCCAGATCCTAAAGTTGTAATAACTAAGGGAAAGTTTGTTATTACCAACTATATATTCAAATTAAAAGGGTTTGAAGGTAATAAGGCTATTATCGACCTGATCATTGAAAACTCAAGGGGTTTAAGAGACCCTAAGGAAAACTTAAAGGTAGAAGAAGGAACTGACTTAGAATCTACATTAAAGGAACCGGGATTGAGAGGCTTCATTATAAATTCCATTGACAGTAAAAGAACCAATCCAGAAATTGTTTTCAGGAATGGTGAAAAGATTACAAAGTTTAAACAACTTGTTTATGAAGTATCAGATAACCGCGATCAAAAAACTAAAGAAGTACATCACGGAATAGAGAAATATAAAGTCTTTAATATTATTGATAAACTTGAGGAGGCAACATCACTTACAAAAAGGACATGCTTTCGCATTTTTGAAGCAGTTCCGCAGGATAAACGCATTAAGATATTTACAAATCCGGAAGGATTTAGCAATAAGTTAATTGAGATAACAAGAAATGCTCTTGCAGATCACATGGCAGAAAATATTGTTTTTGAAACGACAGATGAAAAATTCACTAGAGATATAGAAGAGCTTTTTCCTAAAACTATAGAATATGTACAAACAGAGGTCGTTCCTACTCCACAGAATGGTTTGTACAATATAACTCAAAAAGATTCTGAGATAGAGGAAGCCTTCATTTCAGCAAAATTGGAGAATGATAAAGAGGTTTTACTCTTTTTTAAATTCCCTTCAAAATACAGAATCCACTTTCCGAAGCTTATAGGAAATTACAATCCAGATTGGGCAATAGTACGCAAGGGAGAAAATGGCAATGTCAAGATCGAATTGGTCCGCGAAACCAAAGGGACAACAGAAATTGAGAAATTACGATTTTCGCATGAAATCCGTAAGATAAAAGTAGCTGAGAAGCACTTTCAACAATTGGGGATTGACTACAGAGTTATAAAAGGAGACGAAGAGAACTGGTGGAAGAGTTCAAAAGACGTCGGTAATGAAGCGAAAGTTTATAGAATACTCGAAGATGAAGACGATAATTTAAGTATTGCAGCAGAAGATTAATGGAAGGCAGTTTACCTATATTAAAATGGCCAGGGGGCAAAAGATGGTTCGTAAAGTATTTGCTGGACTTATTGCCAGAGGAATACGATAGATTTATTGAGCCATTTTTTGGTGGCGGGAGCGCATTTTTTGCCATTAACCCTAAGAAAGCGTTGCTCTCGGACATAAATAAGGAATTAATAACTACCTATCGGCTGATACGAGATGATTGGAGATTTATAGAACAAAATCTGAAGGAATTTGAAAGAAAGCACTCTAAGGACTTTTATTATGAAGTAAGAGGACTTAGCCCTGAAAATAATTTTGACATTGGATTGAGAATGATTTACCTAAACAGAACTTGTTTTAATGGGATCTATCGAGTCAATGAGAAAGGAGAGTTTAATGTTCCCATTGGATCCAAAGAGAAGGTTCTTTTGGACTCAGATAATTTTGAAAATACTTCTCGCCTTTTAAAGAAAGCTACTTTATTACATTGCGACTTTGAAAAGAGTATAAATAGGGCTGCCATCGGCGACGTTATTTTTGCAGATCCTCCATATACTGTGAGGCATAATTTAAACGGATTTATTAAATATAACGAGAAATTATTTTCATGGGACGATCAAATTCGTCTTGCGAACGCACTTCAGCGAGCGAAAGAGCGGGGAGCTATTGTAATTTCAACTAACGCAAATCATGAATCTGTACGCAAGCTTTACAGAGAAAGAGAATTCAAACTTAAAACTGTAAGTAGATATAGTTCTATTTCCGCTGATCCAGCTTCACGAAATCAATTTAAAGAATTAATTATAACCTCATAATATGGCTGCAAAACTTGACAAACTCATCCAGGACAATGCGATCCAAGGCAATCCACTAGAAGTGTTGAGACTTTTTCTGGAAAATGAAGATAAACTAGAACAAGCTCGAAAAACCCAAGAGATGCGCTTTGTTGGTTATGTTTTGGATTTAGGTTATGATAAAGCTAAAATAATTACGAGTGACCCCTACAAATTAGCTGTGGGTGGTATTCCTCGGGGTACATTTTTAATTATGACGCCAAACAATATTGATAAACTGCCCGCACATTTTACCCTACTAAGAGTTACCGGAGTTTCACCAACGCCGTTAAGTACACAAGTGCAACAAACATATTTTGAATTACACAAAAAATCGATGCCAGATTTGGATATTTGGACGCAAGGCGAACTACAGTGGGGGGCATTAGACTGCAACGTTTTAGGAATGTTTCACGTTGACCCCCTTAACAGCCAAAAGGTTGCTTTTTCTGGTGACGTTAACAACGTAGTAAGTGCACACCGTTATCGGGTATTTTCTCCAGACGAAAGGTTATTGAATGTGATCATAAATGGGACTGTTAAAGCCGAGAATCAATATGAGATCGGGCAGCTTAGAACTATGGAATGTGGCATGTTAGCTAATGAAGATCCTTTTAAAATTGGAGTGAAAGTTTCAATGCGAGATTTTAAGGGAGCTCGCACAGCTATGTTTGGCAAAACAAGATTAGGTAAATCGAATGTTGTGAAATTGATTGCCAAGGGTATGTTAGCTTCAACAGAACAAGATAAGTCAGTTGGCCAGTTAATTTTCGATATCAATGGCGAATATGCAAACGATAATCCTCAGGACGATAATAAATCTCTTCGCAGCTCTTTTGAGCAAAGATGTATTGTGTACGCATTGACGCCGAGAACTGGAACTCCGTCCAAACCACTTAGATTTAATTTCTATGAACAACCATCATCTGCTGTGCAGGTTTTAAGTTCAATGCTAGCAACGCAGAGTAATCTCGCACAATACATCAAAAATTTCATGACGGTAAACTTACCAACAAGAGAGGAGTTTGATGATTTACCACAAAATGAAAAGACCAGAGCATTAAGGAAAATACAAATATTTTGGGCCATCTTGGAGAAAGCTGGCTTTCCGGCTAATGAAGCCACTATTAAAGCTGCCAACTGGTCTGCGGCGAAAATACGGGATTTTAATCCTGGATTTAATGCCAATTTAAGATCTGCCATTTATGCAAACGGTACGTTACCTGGAGCTCCAAAGAATTTAGCGGAATTGAAAGGTGAACTAGAAAGGCTTCAAATCTTTAAAAAAGATAATCCAAATGATCCATTATTAATTTCTAGTTCAAGTAACACGCCATATTTTGATGCGGAAGCTTCCGCACTTCTTGAGTTCTTGCAGCCGGGAAGCTCGTCCGGAGGCGTTCGTGTGATAAGACCTTTTATTCAATTCCATGATTCCTCGGCAGGTGATTTTGCTTCAGAAATATTGAAAGAAATAGATGAAGCAAAAACAGTTATTCTTGACCTAGGCAATGCAACTGATGAAATGCGAAGGTACTTCAGCGACTATCTTTCCCGGAAAATATTTGGCCACCAGGAAGAGAAATTTGTCAATAATAAATTAGGTTCTCATTTTGTTCAATTATATTTTGAAGAAGCGCACAACTTATTTCCGCCTGACAATAAGGATCTAACCGGCGTGTATGCTCGCTTCGCGAAAGAAGGAGCTAAGTTTCATATCGGCATGGTATATTCAACTCAATCCCCTTCAACAATAAATAAAGAACTTCTTACACAAACCGAGAATTTCTTTGTAGGGCATCTTTCAAGCACAGACGAAACAAAAGCCTTGTCAAGACTGCAAATTTGTTTTTCCGGAGTTGAGGATGACATTTTAAGGGCAAAAACTCCAGGTTACATGCGAATGCTTACCATGTCCCACAGATTTATTGTACCTGTTCAAGCATATAAATTTGAAGCTAAATAATCATGCCATACGACTCAGGAAATAGATTGCCCGGAGAGAAGGCATCAAAACTTGGACACCTCTCCGTTGTGCAAAGCGAATGGGTAAAATCTCTTATTTTAGATTTCGAGTCTCATAAGGGGCTAGAGAACGACCCTTCGGAAACTATTTGGACGCCTTTAGTTGATAAACAAACGCCACTTAGGCACTTGTGGGCGGTTGATGGGTCGTATGTTGGTGTTGTGGGTTCCGGTAATCCACCTAAGGAAGTAGCGTTTGTTAAAACAGCAATTTTATCAGTTGATAAAACAAAACTAGGTGAAATAGACCCTGAAAATCCTCACCCATTGTTGCTAAAAGATATTCTTTCAGATAGCGCTTTGTTTCATGCAACTGTTTTTCCGTTACGAAATATTTTTAGTTCGAAAGGAAATAACAAAGATACTATACGACATATTGTTTTTGATTCAATGAAAATTGATGAGAATGGTCAGTATTTTGAAACTTTAAAGTGGATAGCATATAAAAAATGGCGAAGAAGCGGCAGAGGCACTAGCTCGCCGGCTTTTGAATGCCACGCTTGTAACGAGAGAATTGACAATGGCATCGCATACGACCAAGAACGGTCCAATTGTCCTCATTGCGGGCAAGAGGTGTTGCTTACTGACATGATTGGATTCCACTTAGAAATGACCGAAGAATCTGCTCCTGAATCTTTGGCTTCAGCTTACATGATGGTCATGGAGCATATTATGCTTTTTACTTTAATTAGATTGTTGTGGGACAATCGAGATTCAAACCTAGTAAGCGAAACGCTTTTTATAAAAGATGGCCCGCTCACGTTGCGCAGCCAATATTCTAAACTTATTCCCAACATCCGCGAGTTTCTACAGTTTGCTAAGGATAAAGCCCGACCTATCCACGTAATAGGTCAGGAAAAATCTGGTGCCTTTTTCGATCATCTTGCTAGTATTACCAAGTTTGCCGCTCCTAAAGAGGCAAATCAACCTATGCATTACGCTGTTTTAAGTCATGACTATGTTAGGAATGAGGTATATCGAGCGCCTGATTTAACAAACCCTTATGGGAAGAGGACAAATTGGGGTGAAAAACTATATGTAAAAATGGAACCTGGAACTCAAATGGTATTAAATATTCCAACGGGCAATTATAATGACTCCGGAAGTTTTCCAATAGAATCAGATCTAATTGGATTACATAGAATCCTAGCTACTTTACCAGAAATACTAAGTAGAAAATTCGAAGGCGCTATTTTTCCTATTGAGCTCGCAAATGGCGTGGCATCAATGTCAAGCTACCCATCGGCTAAAATTTTAGAACGCTTTATAGACGAATTAACACAAAGAGATGAAGATTAAAGAAAAAAACAATTACTGGTTGACTTGCTTTTCAGACCAGCGCTATGGCTTACCTAAAAATATCTCTGGTGTAAGAACAGAATATGAACGAGATTATGATCGCATCATCTTTTCGTCTGCTTTCAGGCGTTTACAGAACAAAACTCAGGTCTTCCCTCTTCCGAAACATATTTTTGTACACAATCGCTTAACCCACTCCCTTGAGGTAGCAAGTGTAGGAAGGTCACTCGGAAAAATCATTGGTAAACATATTTCCGAGCTACCAGAGGTTAACAAGAATGAAGAAGCGCGTCGCTTCTACCGCAACCATTTAAAAAGTGTAATAGCAGCAGCGGCTTTGGCTCATGACTTAGGCAATCCAGCTTTCGGGCATTCCGGAGAAGAAGCTATATCAAAGTTTTTTAAGGAGAGTATTGATCCTAAAATGAAAGAACTTTTCTCGGCAGAAGAGTGGTCTGACCTCACAAATTTTGAGGGAAACGCAAACGCCTTGAGAATATTAACTCGACAATATCACGGTAGGCTAGTAGGTGGCTTTAGGTTGACATATGCAACATTAGCAAGTATATTAAAGTACCCGTGTTCGTCAACACAAAGTATGGGTAAAAAGGGCCCCCTACATCTAAAAAAGTATGGTTACTTCCAAACTGAAAAAATCGTTTTTAACGAAGTTGCAAAAGCTACTGGAATGGTTCCAGATCAATCAAATAAAGGAGCCTTCTTTAGACATCCTTTTGTTTACCTGGTGGAGGCGGCAGACGATATTTGTTATAATATCATAGATTTTGAAGACGCCCATCGCTTAAAGATACTCAGCACCAAATATGTTGCAGATACGTTTCTAAAAATCATCAAACTAAACAAAAAAGGGCATTAATCCCTTCAAAACATACTTAAGGAATTAAAAAAGGCTCGAACAAGCTGTGAAGCAAGAGGAGCCAATTTTTATGTAACCTACCCTAGGCTATGAATAGATGGTTTAGCAGACCTAGCCATTTAAGGCTAATCTATTCATAGTATCTAGGCTTTACATTATTATAAAACTAGATAATTTCAGATCATTTGTAAATACGCAAAATTACCTGATTTTATACACTTAAAGTTATTTCCAGCTTCGGCTTTTTAGGTCTTTTGAGGGACCAAAAGCCTAGCTAGAATAACTTTAGCCTACGCACCTATTGGTTGATTATTATCACACACCATTCATCTAATTTTTCAAGAGTTATAAAGAAATCATTTTGATAATCTTTCCATTTATACTCTGATATTCTCACAAAATCTCTGTTGTTTATTTCAACAACCTTATTAATATCTGAAATACTATAGGCGAGTTTTATCAAATAACACTCTTTGTTTTTATTAAAGAAGAAAGTGGATAATTTGCGAGGATCATCAGCTTTATAAAACATATAGATAGAATAAAATTCATTTTTAGCATCATAATATTCTTCATATTTAGTGCATTCAGGTTTGTTTTTTATAGCATCTAATGATGTTTTGTAATCCCAACCTAAACCCTGGGAAAAGGAATTTAAAGAGCCAAATAAAAGAGCAACAAATAAAGCTTTCATAGATAAGTTTTTGTATCCTAAAGCCCTACGGATGGTTATAAAAGAGAAGCGTGGGCTTTTAACTTATTCTACTGGCTGAGGTACTGAGATACCCATTGAAATAGAAGTAAGTATTGGCCCACGCCTTTGGCATGAGCATTACACTTATATTCTATGTTCAATCGGTTTGTGGAAAAGATTCTCAGTTTTCAGCCACAAAGAATATAGCTAACGCTAATATTGTATACAAATTTAGTAATTTTACAATATGTCCAAGAAGAAAAAGAAAATAAAGTCTATTGAAGAATTAACAAAAAATTTTGAGAAGTTTATTGAAGAGAAGACTATACAAGAGAAAGAGTTTAATAAGAATTTAGAAAAGATCATTAAGAAACATAAGAAAGCATAGCATCAAATATTTGCTTATTGTTTTTGTTGTTAAACCTAAATACACACTCATTAATGTAATTTTGCATGTATTTTCTTGATACATGAATGTAGCTACCATTAATAGTTCTTTTCACTATTGACCAGAAATTTTCTAGTCCATTAGTCCAGCAATCACCTTTTACATAGTTACCAGTACCATGATTTACAAATTGGTGATCGTAACTATAACATAAGCCATTATAAGAGTTCCATTCATCAGTCATGATAGTAGAACCTCTCTGAATTTTAGAATAAATAATAGGTTTTAAAGTATTGGTGCGTACATCAGGTACAACATAAGCAGAAACTTTACCACCTCTTTGAAGTATTCCAAATACAGGAACCTTATCAGCATAACTTCTACCTTTAGTATACTTAAATTTCTTATTGTGATGTCTATTCTTATTCTTACCACCCACATAGGTTTCATCTAATTCAACAATACCGGAAAATGAATTTTCATCATTATTAAGCATACTTCTAAGCTTGTTTAATATTCTCCAAGCTGTTTTATAGGTTACACCCAATTGTCTTTGAAGTTCATAAGCTGATAAGCCATTTTTTGAAACAGTAAATAAGAAGATCGCATAAAACCAATACATTAAAGGAGTAGTACTCTTTTCAAATATGGTTCCAGCACAAGGATAAAATTGATGCTTACATTTAGGGCATTGAAAACATCTTCTATTTAATACTCTTTTATATGTGATATTTTCACCACATTTTAAACAGTTCTTAGTATCACCATAAGTAATGCTAAAAACCTTATTTAGACAAGCTTCTTCTGTAGAATATTGCTCTCTAAATTGCTTGATTGTAAATTTTTCTTTATTTTTGCACATAAGTAATTTATTTAGTACCCCTAGCAAGATTTGAACTTGCATCTGTCGCTTCGCAAAAACGGCGCTTTTCCAATTAAGCTATAGGGGCTATTTGAAGATTAAAAGGTCAGTATTCACAGTACTGGCCTTTTTACTTTCATTATTTTATAAGAGAATATATATACTTTTTACCTTCTCTAATCTTACTTAATTCTCCTGTACTACCCATTGCTGAGCAATATTGAGTAACAGTCATTAGAATTTTATCAGGATTAAGAGTAGGTTCTTCTTTGTATATAGCCTTAGATATAACTTCGGCAGAAGCAGGGCCTTTAGTTAGTGCATATAGGATTTTATCTTTCCATGTACCAGCTTTTGGATAAGGAGTATAAGTTTCTAATGCTTTAGCTAGAACACCCATATATACAGGTATTGTACCACCAAAAGCAATAATAGCAGATTCTATTTTAAGTCTTTCTGCATTATTATCTCTATGTTTTCTATAGAGATTGTCTAAAATTTCATCATCTTTGTATTCCATACTTATATTTTGTTTTAAGTTTATGGAAACAAAGATATAAAATAAATCAACACAAAATATAATAAAATATAAATTAAAACATAACTAATTGATAATCAGATTATATAATTTTATATGTTCTGAGGGGATCAATGCCCAAAAAAGAAAAGCTATCCCATATAAAAACCACATGCAAACTTTTAGAGGAAGATAGTAATGAACTAATAGCTTATTTAAGAGCTAAAGCAATTAACTATTTAGACCTTTCTGTCGCAGATGAATTTATAAATAACATTGGTAAGATCGCAAAGGGCACGTACAAAGGCTCTCTTTATTCTAATCTTAAAGACGCAAAATCTATCTTAGAAGAAATTGAAAAAGTATCATATGAAAAGATTTATAATTACCAAAGCGTCGCGAAGATAGAATTAGCAGGGTTTCAGATCATGTCGACGCTAGTTGAGAAATTTATCGAAGCCGCTTTAACACCAAGAAAGGACCGAATAAAACGTCAAAATAAGATTTTAGAACTCCTTCCGAATCAGCATCGATTCGAGGAAACTGATAGCGCATATTTAAAATCAATGTCTATTATAGACTATATTGCTGGAATGACAGATTTATATGCCCTTGAATTATACAACAATATAACAGGCATTGAAATGCCCTCATTTTAATCCTGCTTTGTTTTTATGTGCTTTATCCACTGCTCATGCCTTTCAAACTCATCTTTATCCTTTTTGAATTTCACATAGCTGTTGTAAACGCCAGCCTCTAACCAAATACAGATAACCTGAGAAGTGTCTGTAAAACGATGCTGTATTCGGCTTACAAAAAAAGTTCCCGTACCATTATTGAAAGCGCGAAGAAATGGAAATTCGAAATCGTCTCCAACCCTTGGAAGGACCGGAATTTTACCTTTAAAAGAAATAGAGTTTCGCCACCCTTTTATATAGAAGTCGTAAACGACCTCATTGAAGCTAAAGACAGTTGGATCATTGAACGCCAGATCAAAAATTTCCTGGTGGATTTCCTCCATTTGGCTTTTTATTTTGGAATGCGATAATCCTGTCAACTTTTGAAGCTCAACACTGCTAAAGTAATGAGGCTCGTCTTCGTTATAATAATCCTTACTTAGCAAAATTGTTAAAAGCAACTCATAAGGCTTTTCCTTCCCGATTAAAGTTTTGGTTTGTTCCTTCATAGCCTGAATGGCGAAAATGAGTTCCTTAAACGATAAAGTCTCTTCTTTCATGGTTCTAAATTTATTGCCCCGAAAGTAGTATACCTTAGAATAAGTCCAAAATGACGGTTTAAACCGTCAAAACGGTTTGAAGACGGTTCATCCACCCCATTAAAATCGGCTTAAAAGCCTAAATTCTGCCTTTTAAGCCCTTTTCTGCTATTTCAGCTCCAAAGGCTCAATGACCTCTAAAAACTCGAAAATTTTGAGCAAATCCTCGGGATCGAAGTTCGACGACTTATCCATTGACACCACTGATGAAGCGGAATACTCTAAATTTAATAAGGGTATTCCGCTTTTTATTTGGCTTGAAGTCTTCTACTGACAGGGTCTCCAAAGAAAGCTGTATTACCAGGGAATTTCGCCCGTTACCGGATTATTTTCTTCACTAAAAAACTTACCTGTTGGCCCGTCATTATCAATCAACGCATATTTTACAATCCGGTTTCCGGCATCTTCTAAGGTTCCTGTTCCCCTGTGCCCGTTGAAATCTGTTTTCGTAAATCCGGGGCAGACAGCATTTACTTTAAACGAAGTGTTTTTTAATTCATAAGCCAAGACAACGGTGTACATATTCAAGGCGGCTTTTGATGAAAGATAAACAGCCCCTTTGTAATCATAATACTTATAGGCAGGATCGCTGTGCAAGGTAATTGAGCCCTGACTTGAACTGACATTGACGATTCGCGGCTCCGGAGATTTTTTCAATAAATCAATAAATGCCTGGCTTACCCTCACAGCACTATAAACATTCGCATCGTAGGTGGCTTTGAATTGATCAATGGTTGCATCCAAAGCTGCTTGCGGGTAACCGCCATAAATACCGGCGTTGTTAATAAGAATGTCCAACACCTTTGTTTTCCTTCCGATCTCCGTACGTGCTGCTTTTACCGAGTCGTCATTTGTGACGTCTAACTGAATGGCTTCCACATTCTTTATCCCTTCGTCCTTTAATTTATTAACGGCTTCTGTACCGTTTTCTAAATTGCGACTGCCAAGGTAGACGTAAATTCCGTTTTTAGCCAGTTGCCTGGCAACTTCAAAGCCAATGCTTTTATTGGCACCTGTTACTAATGCTGATTTCATTTTTTTATTTTTTAAATTAATGAAGCAAAAGTAGATGGCTAAAAAATGGATGAAATGGACAAATCGTTTTATTTACCCGACAAATCCTGACTGTGCATAAACTCACTTACACTTTTGCCGGTGCATTTTTTGAAAAACCTTGAAAAATAGTCGGGGTCATTAAAGCCCAATTCATAGGCTAACTCTTTTACTGAAAGATTGGAATAACGCAGTTTTTTCCGGGCTTCGATAATCAAACGGTTCGTAACATAATCTTTTGGCGATATGCCTGAATGGTCTTTTACAAGCCGGTACAAACTGTTTGGTGTTAACGCCAGCTTTTCCGCAATGGTGTTCATAGACGGTTGCTCTGTCAGGTGCGTCTCCACTACCAATTTGAACTCCATAAATTTTAGCAGGTTAGCATTTAACCCATCCATTGGCTCACTGTTTTTGAAATAAGCGCTGTTCAATTCTGATAATAGCAAGTTTAAATAAGCCAATAGTATTTCTGTATCAACCGGCTGCTCATCGGCGTAGAGTATCTGATTTAAAATTTCAAAAACTTTTCTTACTCTTTCTTTTGTGACATTATCAAAATTTATCGTTTGTGAGTTTAACGGATTCACTAAAAATGGAAAATGCTGCGGGAGCAATGCCAATGTATTTTCATCAAACAGCACCTTGAAGTATTTAAGATCAGCTGCTTTGGCGGGCGGCTCAAAAAGTTGATTCGGCATGGCAAACAGCAGTTCTCCATCAGTAAGCGTCATGTCCTGTAAGTCCAGTTTATAGGTAATAGAGCCACTTACTATAAATACCATAAAATAAGACGTTAACCTGCGGGGCTGTAGCAGTTTTTGCTGGATATCGGCAGCCGGATAAGGACTGTCGTTTGAGACAATCTTTATTTTCGGTTTGTCATTCTCTAAGTTCCCGGATTTTTTGTTTGCTCCCTTCATGTTATCTGCTCAAGTTTGTAGCACGATGCTTTACCACGACCGCTAACATTCCACGTCCTGGTATCAGTAGCAGCAATTTACGAAAAATTTGTTATGAAAATCAGACCTGCACAGGCTCCTGATCGCTTTACAAATTCCTGTTTAGCAGATCATGTGAGGTCTTAATGGCGGCTTGTAAAATCCTTAACATTGAGGAGATAAAATCCAGACTTTTAAGGAGGAGTCAAACTGGTCTCATGGTTAATTTTGCTGTATACAAACCCGGATGTGTTTCAAAAAGGACCATTTCCACCCATTTTATAACTTAATCCACTAAAATAAAATTAATCCTATGGCAATCAGACATCAAATTTTATGCATCAACAAAAATGACAGGAACAGCGCTCATGAAAAAATCTCACACATTGGCGGGAAAAACGACGACGGAGCTGCGTGGAAAATCACCCAGAAAGAGGCTATAGAAGGGATAGAATCCGGTAAATGGGAGTTCTATGTTTCCGTAAATGGCAAAACGGCTACTGTGATCGTCATAGACAGCATTCACGGGAAATACATCCGTACTAAAAAAGACAGCAGCGAAGCAGACAACCTCCTGAGCTTACCGGAATGTGCTTAATAACCCTCTATTGAAGCGTGTGCTTTTTTAAAAGTTCTAAACCGCAACAACATTCAAACACGGGTCAGCGAAACTAAATCCCCCGCAGACTGATTTGCCCCATGTCTTATCAGTTCTACAAAAGAGCCTCAACATTTCTGTCGAGGCTCTTTTGTTTGCCAGTAATGTATTCGGAACCTGCACTCAGCAGATCAGCAACAGCCTGTGTTGCCCGGGCTTTTCTTTTGGTGCCCGGTGAAGACAAGGCGGCACATCACTTCCCGGATGATCAACCGCCAAGCGCCACAAGTGCCCAATACCTAAGCTTATAGGGCGTACATCAGGCATAGCCTGATAGTGCAAATCAAAAAAATGTTCGCTCAGAAAGGATTCAAAGCCTTCCTCCGGCCCACCCTATAGTTTTCTGAGCTCATCGCGTATTTCCGGAATCTGTACTTTCTGCATGCCTTGCGGATTTGGTAAGATCCCGCTCGGCGCGCCATAACTCATCCCTGTCATAGCGCCTGATGACATTAAGAACCGGCGATGCGCCATGATCCCTCAAGGCTTTCAGATCATCGATAAGAATGTTACGGGCAAGCTGTCCTTCCCCGCTCAGCTGAAGCTCAAGAAGCTCTTCTTCTTCAATTGTCGCCATATTTTCCATGAGTGCTATCCTTTCAACAATCTCGGGAAAATGCCCCTTAGCTTACGAGGCCAGCATATGGCATTCACTTCTCCCTGAAAGGGGATAGAAACAAGATCCTGAAAATTGGTGACACAGCGAATTTGATCTCCGGAATGAGCTAAATTCATCATACGTACAGCATCATTTATCCCGGAGGTAAATATTGTGCAGGATTGCTTTCAGGAAATGAATTGTTTCCCGGCATTACAATAGTACCGGCACTGTTCTATGAACCCTCTGAGAAATTCCGAATCTTCAGCTTATCCGGGTTCCGGACATACAGCAATCGGGTGATGGTGGCATCATCTTCCGACTCTACATACTGCATCGAATCCAGCTCGCCGGTGGAGCGGCGGAAGATCAGCGCGCAGGGAGATCCGTTCACATAGGCTGGCCGATACTCGAAATCTTCCTGACTGTCGGGAAGCGACATCACACCATCCAGGAATTTCAATACCTTCTGCAAACCGAACAATGGCTTGAGCGCGGCTGCGCGCTTACCTCCACCGTCGTTGAACAGGCCGATATCGTTGCGGAGCAATTGGCCGAGAGCGTTCAGATCCCTGCTGTGTAAAGCATACAAAAATGCTTCCGTCAGCTCAAGCCGCCTTGCAGGATCAACCCGGTGTGAGCCATTGCGTTCCAGCTTTTCATGAGCGCGGTGCAGGAGCTGCCGGCAATGCTCCGCCGAAAACCCGGTGAGCTCTGCGATAGCGCTATACTCTTCCGAAAAACTTTCCCGGAGGATAAACACGGCGCGCTCGGAAGGATTCAATCGCTCCAGCAGAACCAGCAATCCGTATTCCACGGTTGGTGTTGCGTCGGGCTCAAAGGTGAGGTAAGGCTCCGGGAGCCAGTGCCCTTTGTAATTTTCCCGTTGCTGCTTCAGCTCGTTCAGCCGGTCGATGCTGCGGTTGAGCACCATCCGCCCTAAATAGGCTTTCGGCTCTCTCACCTCTTTTACGGATAAGTATTTTTCATACACATCCTGAACGATGTCTTCCGCCTCTTCTACGATTGCCAGCATGTTATAGGCCATCCCAAAGAGGTACGGGCGAAGGGACAGGATATCTGTGTTGAGCTCCATCGGTAACAGGCGCTAATTTCTGAAAATACTTTCAAAAAATAGCGCCCGTTAAAAAAATCCGTTTTATCCTTTGTCAGCCCGCATCTTTGCGATGTCGCACAACATGTCGGAGTGAATGTTCAAGCCGATGTTGCCGATATTATAATAAAACTCGGTGGCCGTGATCCAGATGATCTCGCAGATCGAGCGCTCATCGTAGTATACACCCAGCTTGTTGAACATGGCCTGATCCATCTTGCGGTCGCGGGCCAGCATGGTGACAAAATCCAGGAGCACTTTCTCTTTTTCGGAGAAATGCTTACTGTCCTGGTAGATGTGCAACTCATCGAACTTCGCCTGGTTCATGGAGGAGATAATGGTGCGTGAGCGGCCGATGTCGATGCAGAAAAGGCACACATTGATCTCCGCAACTTTCTGACGGACGAGCATGACGGTTTCTGCGGGCAGCAGCAGCTTTTCATCCAGCTGGCCGATCTTCCCGGAAAAAGAGCCGAAGGCAAGCGGCATCCGGGCGGCCATCACTTTTAAGGGTGTCATCACTTTCCCGAATTTCTTGCGGGAGTAGGCATAAACTAATTTCCAGAGTAAGCCTTTGGGCTTTTCAACAGGTGCTAAAAAAGGTGTATCCATGATCTTTGATTTTAATTTATATAAAGACCGGACACAGGCTGTTTTGTGACAAGCTGATTAAAAAAAATAATTCGTTTTGGCGAGATAAACCCTAAGCCACTCGTTTTAAAACCGTTAAAAATAAGATCATCAGACCAAGCTTAAGAAGATTTCTGATCATGATTTGATTTTTTTGGCCATAGGCTGGCATCAAGCACTCCATTGCACGCAACTTATCGCCTGGGTCAAACCCGCGTGAAGGATAGAACGACAATCCTTTTACGGATGCTGAGCGGAGTCGAAGCGGGAGCAAAAGATGGAAGTGATCGCCTGACCGCTTTTCGCGGGCACGCCCAAAAATTTCAGAATAAGTTCCGGAAATCTAAAGGACGCTTCAAAGTAGGTTTAATGCCAGAATTTACTTTTGGTATTATGCCTTCTGAATTTCCTGACAGAGTTCAGGTTGCTTGTCAGCAGCTTGTTTTGTGAGGTCGAAGGTTGTGAGGCTTTGAAATTAGGCACAGACTTAAAGGCCATGACCATGTCATAATCCATGGCTGCCTGGCCTTTATCGAAGGCCACATGCCCGGGATCGTTTCTGAACCATAGGTCCCAGTTCTTGCTGCCGGGGGTATACACAAAAAAGGTATCTCCCGGAAAAGGGGCAGGCAGAAGAAAGGAATTAAAATTATCCTGCGCCGGGCTATGGCAGCTCATGCAGGACGATAAGGCCAGGTTTGTATATTTCTGACGGGTGTTGATGTCGAAGGCTTCCTGCACCACAGCGCCATCATTCGGGCCACTGAGGCGGCCGCCCCAGCCTAAGGTTTCCGTGCTGTAAAAGGGGGCTTTCGGGTTGATCACCGTTTCATACAAAGGAGGGAAAGGAGGCGTGATGGGACTGTTGACTCCGGGATCGTTGCCCCACATGGCACCCAGCGGCACCATTTTTTCCCAGGTGGATCCTACAGCGGCCGAATCATACACGAAGGTAGAATAGACCCAGCCTGTTTCAGGAGCTGTTTTGCTGTCTTTGACGATCACATCCATCTGAAAAAAGCTGACGTTGCGAAGCTGGTATCCCTTTGCCGGATTTTCCTTGGTGGGTACGGTATCGTAGATGGTGAATACCTGTGCGCCTTTCATCACGGGCCAGTTCGGGTAATTGATGTTTGAAAAAGCGAGCTTCACAATCACACTGCCCTCTTTGAATTGTGCGGCATCATTCACCAGGTTGACACTCTGACCGGTCTTTCCCCAGATCTGGCCAACGGTATAGGCAGCCGTGGAATCATAAAGCGTAAGCACGTAGCCGGACTCATCTTCTGTTAATGACTTAAACATGTTGGCCGGATTTCCATTTCCCTGGTAGGTCCCCAGGATGGCTTCCCTTTCGGCTCCCATCCAGGGCTCATGGAACCAGCCGTTGCCGGCGGCATTCCAGGTGGCATTGCTGGTAAAGAAAGGCAGTAAATGGGGGGCGATATAGCTTTTCAGGCAATCCATGTAGGCAAATACATTGGCGGAAGAGATCTTCTGTCCTTTCAACACCTGCTGCCAGGAAGGATTCTCCACGGTTCTGAGCGTTGTCGGGTAATCGTGGCTCAACACAAAAAGCGGATACCCATATTGAGAGGCGGAAGGCACTGAGTCGCGGTGATTTTGAAAAGCCCCTTTTGGCGATGAGGCCTCCGCTTTTGCGTCGTCCTCTTTGGCGTTTCGGCTGCAACCGGAACCAGCAAGCGCTATGACAACCAGGGTTGCCATAGCGGTTGAAAGAAGGGGAGTTCTCATAACGGGCTGGTTTTCGTTTATATAATGTGAACTAATTCCGATGCTGATACGAATGTATTGCAATAAAAGGCAATAGTCCAGCGGAGGACTCAAAATCGGATAGTTCTACCTGTACAATCAGGTATTTCTATGGGGTATAAAAGGAGGCAGGCACGTAAGGTTAACAGGTGTTTTTTGCTGAAACCTCTAAAATTTGTTAAGCGGCGGCCTTCCGGACATGATAGCGGCAACTTGTGACTTAAATCACAGGTCGGATCGGGATAATTCACGGAACTTTGTCCCATCCATTTAAATCATACAGCTATGCTTTTCGAATCATACACCTTAGGCCCCCTTCGCCTGAAAAACAGGATCGTTATGCCGCCGATGACGCGCTCACGGGCCGGCGCCCATGATACAGCCACCGCCTTAATGGCCGATTATTACAGCCAGCGCGCAGGTGCAGGCCTCATTATTTCCGAAGGCACACAAATAAGCCGCCAGGGTCAGGGATACGCCTGGACCCCGGGAATTTATACCAAAGAACAGGTTGCCGGCTGGAAGCAGGTGACCGATGCCGTACACCAACGGGGCGGGCTTATGTTTGCCCAGCTCTGGCACGTCGGCCGTGTGTCGCATGTCTCCCTGCAGGAAAAGGGACAGGCGCCTGTGGCTCCATCTGCCATCGTCGCCCAAGGCGTGAAGGTATTTACAGATCCGGAAGGAAAAGGCCCCGGAAACGGCGCCGGAGAAATGGTGCAGCACTCCATGCCCCGCGAGCTAAGCATTCCGGAAATACAGGACATTATCGGGGATTATGTGCGGGCCGCCAAAAATGCCATCGAAGCCGGGTTTGACGGCGTGGAGCTGCACGGAGCTAATGGCTACCTCATTGAACAGTTCATTGATTCGCAAACCAACCTCCGCACGGATGAGTATGGCGGAAGCATGGAGAAGCGCTTGCGCTTTTTGAAAGAAGTGACCTCTGCGGTGGCCGATGCCATTGGCAGGGAGCGCGTCGGCGTACGCCAGGCACCGCTCACCACGCTGATGGGCGCACAGGATGATACCCCTGAAGAGACGTACCTTGCCGCCGCCAAACTCTTAAATGAGATTGGTATTGCCTATATCCATATTGCAGAGGCCGACTGGGACAATGCGCCTGTGATGCCCGTGGCGTTTAAAGAGGCTTACCGCGCTGCCTTTAAGGGAACCCTGATCTATGCCGGGAAATATACGAAAGCCCGCGCCGAGGAAGCGCTTGAAAACGGATGGGCCGACCTGGTGGCCTTTGGCAGGCCTTTTATTGCCAACCCCGATCTGCCCTACCGCCTGAAAAATGACCTGCCTTTGAATCCGGGCAAGCCGGCCAATTACTTTGGCGGCGGTGCCGAAGGCTATACGGATTATCCCATAGCGACAGTATTGCAGCATACAACGACTACTTTATAGATCCATCATTTAAACACGATACATCATGATTACAAAACACACCATCGGAACCAGTCAGGTTTCTGTTTCTCCCTTAACGCTGGGAACCTTTGCCATCGGCGGCTTCATGTGGGGCGGAAACGAAAAAAAAGACTCCATCGAAGCCATAGAGGCAGCGATTGATAACGGCATTACCTCCATTGATACAGCACCCGTTTATGGCTTTGGCCTCAGCGAGCAGATCGTGGGAGAAGCCATTAAAACATACGACCGCTCACAGGTGCAGCTGCTTACCAAATTCGGCCTGGTATGGGGCGAACAGGCCAGCGGCGATTTCTTTTTTGAGGGCGAGGAAAACGGTAAAACATTTCCGGTATGGCGCAACGGCAAAAAGGAGAGCGTGATCCGGGAAGTGGAAGCAAGCCTGAAGCGCCTGCAAACGGATTACATCGACCTCATCCAGCTTCACTGGCCCGATCCTCAGACGCCCATCTCCGAAACCATGGAAGCCATGGCCCGCCTCCTGGAACAGGGAAAGGTAAAAGCAATCGGCGTATCCAATTACGGGCTTGCCCAGCTTGAAGAAGGATTGAAGACCACCACGCTTCATTCCAACCAGGTAGCCTACAGCATGCTCAACCGCTCAATCGAAAAGGACCTGATCCCTTTTGCCTTGGAGCACCATACCGGCGTCATCGCCTATAGTCCTTTGGAGCGGGGACTGCTTACCGGAAAATACAACGGGCAGGCAGCGGGCCTCAGCCAGACGGATCACCGCAACAGCTATTTTCAAAAATTTGATGAGCCAAAATTAAAGGCCCTGCTTCACACGCTGGAAGACATCGCTTCATCGTATGAATGCAGCATTACCCAGCTGGTGCTGGCCTGGACCATGGCACAGAAAGGCATCACCACAGTTTTAGGCGGCGCCAGGAACCGCGCGCAGGCAGAGCACAATGCCAAAGCCTTACAGATTTCCATCAACGAACACGACCAGGAAAGCATCCGTCTTTTTTTACAACAACTCTAAAACAACGTTATGATCCATTTATTTGAACCTTTTCATTTCAATACGCTTCGCTTAAAAAACCGTTTTGTGATGGCTCCCATGACGCGCGCCCGGAACGCAGACGGGATTCCCAATGCGCACACTGCCCTGTACTATCAGCAACGGGCAGGAGCGGGACTGATCATTACAGAAGGAACCGCCATTTCGGAAACATCCATGGGCGTGCTGTATATCCCGGGCTTATATACCGAAGCGCAAACCGAAGGCTGGAAAGCGGTTACCGAGGCGGTACACGGCGCCGGCAGTAAAATCTACACACAGCTGTGGCATGTGGGCCGCGTCTCGCATGTATCCAACCAGCCCAACCAGCAGGCACCTGTGGGAGCTTCCGATATACAGGCCGGGCATTCGCATGCCTGGGGCTTTGATGAAAACGGCAAAGAAGGCTTTGTCACCTGCTCGAAACCAAGGGCCTTGGCCACAGCAGAAATCGCTCAGGTGGTGCAGGACTTTGCGAGGGCCGCAACCAATGCCATCAAGGCCGGCTTTGACGGCGTAGAGCTGCATGGTGCCAACGGCTACCTGATCGAGCAGTTTTTAAATCCGCACACCAACCAACGCCCAGATGCTTACGGTGGCTCCATAGAGAACCGCTCAAGGTTCCTGCTCGAAGCCATCGATGCCTGTATTTCAGCCATTGGCGCAGGGCGTGTGGCCATCCGCCTGACGCCTTACGGTGATATGCATGAGCTGCCGCATTACGATGAGCTGGAAGCGACCTACCAATACCTCGCCGGGGAATTATCCAAACGGAATATTTCCTATATCCACCTCATGGATCAGCAATCGCGGGGCAGCTTTGCATTACCGGATGGCTTTTCAGAGCGCTTCCGTTCCTGGTACGATGGCGTGATCATCCTGGCCGGCGGCATGAGCAAAGAAAAAGCACAAAGCCTGATCGATGCAGGCACCATTGACCTGGCCGCTTTCGGAGAATCCTTTATTGCAAACCCTGACCTCATCGATCGCCTGAAACACAACCTGCCATTGACACCTCCCAAACGCCAGTTCCATTATGGATTAACGCTGGAAGGCTACACCGACTGGAAAACCTATCAATAACCATCAAACATCCGCCCATGAAAAAGATCACCTCAACCCTGTTGAGCGCTGCGCTCCTGCTCTTTGCAGGCCATGTCTCCGCTCAATCCAAAAACACAAAACCCATGAAACAAAAAATCCTGTTTGTGGTGACAAGCCACGACAAAAAAGGCAGCACCGGAGAAGCCACCGGCTATTACCTTGCCGAAGTATCACATCCCTGGAAAGTATTGACCGAAGCGGGATACGAGATTGATTTCGTTAGCCCGAAAGGCGGCAATCCTCCGGTTGACGGGTTCGACCTCTCTGATCCGGACAATAAAGCGTTCTGGGAAGACAGCCTTTACCACAACAAAATCTCGCATAGCCTTAAGCCATCGGAAGTAACGCCGGGCGATTATGCCGCGATCTATTACGCGGGAGGTCATGGCGCCATGTGGGATCTTCCGGATAACACAGCAATTGCCGGCATTGCATCGGCTATCTATGAGAAAAAAGGAATCGTCGCAGCGGTGTGTCATGGCCCTGCGGGATTACTGGCCATCAAATTAGCAAACGGCAAGTATCTGCTGGACGGAAAAAAAGTAAACGGCTTTAGCAATGAGGAAGAAGCCCTGGTTAAGCTCAGCGGTGTGGTTCCCTTTTTACTGGAAGACCAGTTGAAAAAACGGGGCGGTATCTATGAAAAATCCGGCCCATGGCAGGAGCACGTGGTAGTGGACCAGCGAGTGATTACCGGTCAGAATCCGCAATCGGCAAAGGCCGTGGGAGAGGCCCTGAGGAAAGAGCTTGCCAAATAAGATCAGCGGTGCCGGCGGAAAAAAGGGATTTCTTTTTTTGTAAGTTTACAGAATGGAATACGCCCAATTTTTACGCCGGCATATCAGCCAGGTGGTGAGCCTGACCGAAAGCGAGTTTGATGTGGTGCTCAAGGCCTTCAAGCCACTGGAAGTTTCAAAAAAAGCATTGCTGCTCAACTGCGGCGAGGTGGTAACGAAAGAATACCTGGTGGTGAAGGGCTGCATGAAATCCTTCACCTATGATGAAACGGGAAAGGAGCATATCGTGCAGTTTGCGATGGAAAACTGGTGGATCTCCGATTACCCGGCTTATGCCAAACAGGCTCCGGCCACCATTTGCATCCAGGCACTGGAAGATTGCCTGGTCCTGGAGCTGGACATCAAAACGAAACAAGCGCTTTTCAAAAAAGTACCGGACATGAGTGTGTTCTTTGGTGCCAAGGCTTTTTCGGGTTATGTGGCCTTACAAAAACGGGTCTTATCCCTGCTCAAAAACTCGGCCAGCGAAAAATACGAATTGCTGCTCAGCCAGTACCCGGAGCTGTTTCAGCGTGTTTCCAAAACCATGCTCTCCCATTACCTGGGCGTTTCAAGAGAGACCCTGAGCCGCCTGCATAAAAAGAAGTAATGCCGTGGCGCATCGTGGAGCCATTAACAATTCATTACCAATTTTTAGCTTTTTTAAGAATTCTTCCTGCCGCTTTTTCTATAGATTTGAAATTATAAACCAAGACCTATGAAACTATTATTTGCCCTCGTGTTTATCTGCTCCGGCTTATACAACAGCGTCTTCCAGGCCCCGACCTGGAAAAAAGAACAATTGATGGCCACCAAAGAACTGGCTGACAAGATTACCGCCAATACCAAGGACAAGCCCCTGATATTTAACGTGGGCCCGATGGACAATATCAAAGGTGCTGTAGCGATGGGCGCTGCAACCAACATTACTTTTGGCGAAAAAATGAAAGCAACACTGGCCATGGAAAACAAAACCAAAGCTGTGGTGGTGTACTGCGGATGCTGCTCCTACTCGAGCTGCCCGAACATTAAGCCGGCTTATGATATCCTCATCGCACAGGGTTTTAAAAATACCAAAGTGCTCGAATTGCCGGAAGGCATTAAGCCCGATTGGGTAGCGAAAGGCTACCCGATGGAGTAATCCCTTCATCAGATTTATGAGAACCGTCGCGATGCATTGTGACGGTTTTTTTATGCCTGCTGATTTACAACACAAAAAATAAATTTATCTTAGTGATTAAAAATAATCTTATGAAAAGAGTGCTTTCTTCTGTTATTGTGTTGATGTCGTTAATCGGTATGTTCTCCTGCGGCGCGAAACGCCCCTCTGCAGAGCAGGTAGATACTTTCATGGAAAATCTTTCCCTCCGGATGAACATGACCAAGGACAACTACATGCGCTTTGTGAACACGCTTCCGGAAAAAAACGACATGATGTCGGGAACGATCGTCAAAACCACCCATGAGCTCATCAGCAAGGAGATGAAAAAGGAACGTGAGCTCATCAATGCCTGCAAGCCTTTCGACGCAGACGAATCGGCGAAAGCAAAAAGCGAAGCCCTGAAACAGGCGGCCATCGATGTGATCGACACCTATATTGACGGGGCAGAGCATGAACTGGCAGATGTAAAGACCCTCATCACGCAGGGAAAAACAAGCCACTCACCCGAGGTAAGCGATCTGCTGAGAGCATTCGAGACGCGGCTGGCGACTAACTATGAGGCCTACAGCAAACTCCAGGCCGACCTGGCTAAAGAGTTCGGCATCACGATCTATTAACCTGCGAAAAAAAACCGGTAATTGGTTAAATAATTCCACAACCAGACCGGGAGCTTCTGTAACTGCGACCAGAGGCGGCTTTTCAAAACAGCCTGAGCCGGAAACACATGGCATTAAAATTTTATGCTCCTGTTATAAACTTAATGTTATGAAACCCTTATTTATTCTGATGCTTACACTCCTTCCGGGAGGCATTGCACAGGCACAGGAGCGATCCGTCGAAACGGCCACGGCCACCGTGGTGGTTCCCGAACCGGTGAAAGCCACGTTTGAAAAGGAATTTCCAGGGCTGCAGGCCAAATGGGAAGCCGATGATAAGAATTTCAAAGCGATTTATGCCAATCCGAAAACCAATAGCAAGGGCATTATCATTTACGATAATTCGGGGCAGGTGATCCGCCGCGATACGGAAGTAGCAGTTCCCAAAAATCCTGAGTAAATTCGTTGTATGCAAAACGAGATCCGCCCTTCCATTTACTCAGCAGCCCAGAGTAAAAACATTGTCTTATTTTTAATAGGCCTGATCGGACTGCTATTATTCATTTCCATCCTGCCCATCTTTTCGGCGCTCTTATCAGCGGTGATCTTATACACCCTCTTCCGGCCTTTGTTCCTTTACTTTGTTACTAAAAGAGGCTTAGGCAGATCCCTCAGCGCCATGCTCATCATCACCATCTCTTTCCTGATCATTGTCCTGCCTCTCCTCGGCCTAAGCATCATGATCATCAACAAGCTCATCCATTTCCAGCAACATCCCGAACCCATCACCAACATCATTAACCAGCTTCATGATTTCAGCGGCTCGACCATCGACCTGAAGGACATGATTAAAAACGGCATTAACGATATTTCGAAATGGGCCATCAATGCCTTTTCCATCTTTGTGAACAGCGCCCTGAATATTTTCGTCACGCTGATCATCCTGTATTTTACCTTATTCTTCATGCTGAGATCCTATGATAAATTTGAAGCCGGCCTGATGAAATACCTCCCGTTTGATACGGCACAAAGCCAGCAGTTCGGTCTTGAATTAAAGAACATCACGCTCTCCAACATCATCGGGCAGGGTCTCATTGGCCTGAGCCAGGGCATTATCGTAGCAGCAGGCTTCCTCATCTTTGGCATCCCTGATCCGCTCTTCTGGGGCATTGTTTCTATTTTTGTCTGCTTCCTGCCGGTGGTGGGAGCGCCTATCATTTTTGTACCGGCGGCCATCATCGAGCTGTCTTCCGGAAATCATGTGGCCGGCTACGGCATGCTGATCTGGGGCGGGGTACTGGTAACGCTCGTAGACAATTTCCTGAGGCAGTTCATCTCCAAAAAAATAGCCGACACGCATCCGTTGATCACCATTATCGGTGTGATCATCGGCATTCCGCTCTTCGGGCTCATCGGGCTGGTCATCGGGCCTTTCCTGATCTCTTTTTTCTTCCTGCTCATCAAAATGTATGAAGGAAGCTATATGAAGACGGCCGGGCCTTCCCTGGAGGCAGAGGAGGAAAAAGGAAATCAATTGTAATTTGCTCAAAAAAACAGATCACCGCTATCAATTCAACGCATTATTCATCATCTTTGCCTTATGGAACATTCTGACACAACACCTACCGATGTGGTACTGATAGGCGCAGGCATTATGAGCGCGACTTTAGGTATCTTCCTGAAAGAATTAAAACCGGACATCCGTATCGAGATCTTTGAGCGCCTCGACGCTGTATCCGAAGAAAGCTCCGATGCCTGGAACAACGCCGGCACAGGCCATTCGGCTTTTTGCGAGCTGAATTATACGCCACAAAAAGAAGATGGCTCCATCGATGTTTCCAAAGCGGAAAAGATTGCCGAGTCCTTTGAAATATCGAGGCAGTTCTGGTCTTACCTCGTGGATAAAAAAGCCATTCCCGACCCGAAAGCCTTTATCCGCGATATTCCGCACATGAGCTTTGTGTGGGGCGCCGACAATGTTTTTTATTTGAGGAAACGCTACCAGGCGCTTAAATATCATCCTTTGTTTGCCGGCATGCAGTATTCTGAAAAATGGCCTCAGCTCGAACAATGGATGCCTTTGGTGATGGAAGGGCGCGACCCGGGCATTGAGGTAGCTGCCACCCGCATGGAGAACGGCACCGACGTAAATTTCGGAGCGCTCACACGGGCCCTGCTCAACTACCTCAAACAACAGGGTGGCGTGAAGATCCACCTCAACCATGAAGTGCGCGACCTTGATAAAGAAAAGGACGGCCAATGGAATGTGATGGTGAAAGACCTCGGCAACCACGAAAAAAGACATGTGCTCGCCAACTTCGTGTTCATTGGCGCCGGTGGCGGCTCCCTGCCCCTGCTGGAAAAATCGGACATCAAGGAAGCCGAAGGCTACGGCGGCTTCCCGGTGAGCGGGCAATGGCTGAAATGCCACAATGAAACCGTCATTGCACAGCACGAGGCCAAAGTATACGGCAAAGCATCGGTAGGCTCGCCGCCCATGTCGGTGCCCCACCTCGACACGCGCATCATCGACGGTAAAAAAGCCCTGCTCTTCGGGCCCTATGCCGGCTTCTCCACCAAGTTCCTGAAGAACGGCTCCTACTGGGACCTGGCGGGCTCACTGGAGCTCGACAATTTATTGCCGATGCTGTCGGCAGGCATTCACAATTTACCGCTTACCAAATACCTCATCAAGCAGGCCAGCCAGTCGGATGAAGAACGCTTTGAGGCTTTGAAGGAATATTTTCCGGAGGCGCGCATGTCCGACTGGGAGCTCGTAGTAGCGGGACAGCGTGTGCAGGTCATCAAAAAAGACGAGGAGCACGGTGGTATCCTCGAATTTGGAACAGAGATTGTCAATGCTGCCGACGGATCGATCGCCGCCTTGCTGGGCGCGTCGCCTGGCGCGTCGACCGCTGTAGCCATTATGTTGGATGTATTGAAGCGCTGTTTTAAATCAGAAATCGACAGCCCTGAGTGGCAGGAAAAGCTGAAGCGCATGATCCCTTCCTACGGACAATCGCTTGCCAAAAACACAGCCTTTTGTGGGAAGATCCGGGAGTGGACCAGTCGCACTCTCCAGCTCAAACCGTTTGATCCTGTACACACCGGCTAAGCCATTCGTTATGAAAACACAGAACTATCAAAACCATATCCGCTACTATACGGCTCATCACTTTGTATTTTACCCGGTAGTCCTGGCACTGCTCGTTGCCTGTATCGTCGGGCTTTGCCGCACAACGGAGCAGCACCTGTTGTGGGTCGTACTCACTGCACTGACAAGCGCTCTCGGTTGGTTTTCCTTTATGACGCGGCAGCATTATGCCCTGGGGAACCAGAACCGGATTGCCCGCCTCGAACTACGGTTCAGGTACTATATTGTGACGCACAAGCGCTTTGAAGAGATCGAGCACCAGCTGTCTTTAGCGCAGATCCTGGCACTGCGCTTCGCTTCTGATGAAGAGCTGGAAGCACTCACCGAAAAGGCGATCCGCGAAAAACTATCGCCGGATGCCATCAAACGTTCGGTGAAAACCTGGACCCCGGATTATATGAGGCTTTGACCGGTTTTTAAAAAACAAAACTGTACCTTTGGCGCATGCAGTCGAGTTCTACCCCTTCACAGGCATCTGTAGCTTCCCAAACCGTTTACCCGATCCTGTTCTCCATTTGCTTCGCCCATTTACTCAATGACCTGTTGCAATCCGTTATTCCTTCTTTATACCCGGTGATGCGGGAGAAATACCAGCTCAGCTTTTCGCAGGTAGGATGGATCACCTTCACCTTTCAACTCACGGCATCGTTGCTCCAGCCTTTTGTAGGCAACTATACCGATAAGCGTCCAAAGCCCTATTCTTTTGCGCTGGGCATGGGCTTCACTTTTTTCGGCATCATCCTGCTTACCTTCTCTTCCGGCTTCTATTCTATCTTATTAGCTGTTGGTTTCGTAGGCATCGGCTCATCGGTGTTTCATCCCGAAGCTTCCAAAGTTTCCTACTACGCCTCCGGCGGAAGGCGCGGGCTAGCCCAATCCATCTTTCAGCTGGGCGGAAATACCGGTACTGCCATCGGCCCTATGCTGGTGGCGGCCATTGTGGTGAAGCACGGGCAGCTGCACCTTTCCTGGTTTTTACTGTTCGCTATTCTCGGCATGCTCATCCTCATCCGCGTGGGCAACTGGTACAAAGGCCATCTCGTGCTCAGGGCTGCGGGCAAGATCGGCACACTGGAGCAAAGACATGATATCCCTAGAAAACGGGTAATCACCTCCATCATCATTTTACTGATCCTGATCTTCTCCAAATACTTTTACCTCACCAGCATCACCAGCTACTATACCTTTTACCTGATGCATAAATTTAACTTAACGATCTCCGAATCCCAATTCCATTTATCCCTGTTCCTCATCTCAGTTGCTGCCGGAACTTTCCTGGGCGGGCCTTTGGGAGATAAGTTCGGACGAAAGATCATCATCTGGGTTTCTATTCTTGGCATTGCGCCGTTCACCATTTTGTTGCCGCACGTCAATTTATTCTGGACGAGCGTGCTCACCGTCATCATCGGTGTGATCATGGCCTCGGCCTTCTCGGCCATCCTCGTTTATGCTCAGGAACTGCTGCCCGGAAAAATAGGTATGATCTCAGGCTTGTTCTTCGGTTTTGCTTTTGGTATTGCCGGTATCGGCTCGGCGCTCTTAGGAAATCTCGCTGACAGAACCAGCATTGAATATGTGTTCAATATCTGCGCGTTCCTGCCGCTCTTAGGCATTATCACGGGCTTTCTGCCGAATATCAAAAGCCCTAAGCGAACTTAGAAAAACCACATAGGCACATAGAAGCAGAAATCATTAAACCATATAAGACATGTAAGAGTCGTGGGTTCAGGCGAATCCTACTGATAAAACTTATATGACCTTACATGGTTTCAAAAAAACATACCTAGCCGAAGAGATAGGGTTGAAAAAGAGGTCATAATACCTCCACTCCAAAAAACTATGTTTCTATGTGGTTAAAAAATCACACGCCCAGCATTTCCTTGAGCCTGGTGTAGCCTGTCCGGCTGAGCGGAATTTTCTTGCCATTCTTCAACATCGCGATGTAGGTGTTTTTTTCCAAAGGCTCTATTTTGGTGAGCTCCTGCAGGTTGATGATGTATGAGCGGTGAGTCCTGAAAAACTTCGAGCCGTCGAGTACCTGCTCGTAGTAGTTCATGGTTTTCTTTTTGAGGTAGTAAGTATCTTTGGTAAAGATCTTCACATAATCATCGTAAGCCTCGATGTATTGGATATCCTGAACCGGTACGATGCGGATATCGCTGCCATTCTTCACCACAATGCGGTTCTGGTCGTCGGGTTGCTTGGAGGCCGTTTCGAGGAGCGACTGGATATTTTTTTCCGTTGATGAGGCATTGCCTGCTTTGGATTTGTATTTTTCAATGGCAAGGTCGAAACGCTCTTTACTGAAAGGCTTCAGCAGGTAGTCGATGGCATTGGACTCAAAGGCCTTGATGGCATACTCATCAAATGCAGTCGTGAAGATCACCGCCGGCATGGTATCGAGCAATTCGAGCATTTCAAAGCCGTTGATCTTGGGCATCTGGATATCCAGGAAGATAAGATCGGGCTTGTGCTGCATAATCGCCTTCACGCCCTGGAAACCGTCGTTGCATTCGGCGGCGACTTCAATACCCGCCTGTTGCTGGAGGTATTCCAACACAACCATCCGCGCCAAAGGCTCATCGTCTATCACTACTACTTTCATATCTCAGTATTTATTATTTTTTGGTGGTCGTAACTCGACCCGGCAAACACAGTTATTTGATTTGCGGGATTCTTAAAATGCTAATGAAACGGTTCTCTTTTTTTTCGGTGACCATAAGGTCGTTGCGCGAGTACAACAGAAACAAACGCCGTTGCACCGAGCTCAGCCCGAAGCCTGTTCCCTGGCTGGCAGCCTGCGTTTCGGCGTCGAAGGGATTTTCCACTTTGACATGCAGCAAGCCGTCTTTCATATAGGAGGAAATCCCGATCACGATCTCATCAATCGTATCATATAAGCCGAACTTAATGGCATTCTCCACAATGGGTTGCAGCAGCAAAGGTGGGATGTGCATCGACATCGTCTCTTCCTTAAAATCAATATCCACAGAGAGGCGGTGACCGAAGCGTACTTTTTCAATTTCGAGGTACAGCTTCAAATGTTCCAGCTCTTCTTTCAGCTCTACACATTGCTCTTCGTCTTTCTTTAAGGTGCCACGCAAAAAATCGGAAAGCTGCTGGATCATTTTTCGCGCTTCGTTAGGCCTGCTGCCTGCCAGCGCGCTGATGGAGTTGAGGCTGTTGAACAAAAAATGCGGCTGAAGCTGCTGCTTCAGGCGTGCCAGCTCGGCATCCTTTACCAGCTGCTCGGCATGGTTGCGCCGCTGCTCCTGCTCTTTCTGATCTTTCAACAGGTTCCACATCCAGTTAAGCATCGTAACGAAAGCCAGCTCCAGTAAGGAAATAATAAACCGTACCGGCATCGACTTATGCAAAAATTCCTGGTAATCTTTATCGTTCTCTACCACATAACTCAGCGAGAAGCGCAACAGGACCGTATACAGTACGGCGAGCCCCAGTGTAAAGATGAAGCGGTACGAGCGGTTGCTCACTCCCGGCTGGTAATAGTAAAAGATGGCAATGGATACAAAGCAGAACAGGCCGAGCAGCGCATTGGAGATGAGCGCATCGATGACAGACACATGCCAGCCAAGCCCCATCCTGTGTAGCACACAGGTCTGGGTAAATGACCAGAAGGCCCACCAGGCGAAATACAGGCTGAGGATGCGACCTCTCGAATATGGAAACTCTCCTTTCAAATGCTTAGGCAAAGGTTAGATTTTTTGCCTGAAATACCATAGCCTTCTGCCTGATATAGCTGATAAATGATTGCGTATCGGTTTTCTCATGGGTATTGGAATACACCTGCTCACCGTCTTTGAGGGAGTCCAGCTCATAAAGATCGATCACATCAATGAAGTTCCAATGGACGAGCTCCTTATTGCTGTTGACAAAAGTCTCCTCTTCTTTTTTGCCCATCATACGGGCCTTATGAAAGGCACTTTCAATAGAGCCGGATTCTACGATCCTGATTTGTTCATCGAATTGTGAGGTGTGGTTACCATTATCAATATTGATATTGAACATAAGTTTTGCAAGAAATTTTTTCATATCGCTGGTTTTTTGATGAGTGGATTGATGTGAATTGGTATGTTGCTAATCGTTTAATTAATAGTTTCTGATGTCGATGCCTCCGAAGAACACGCTGCCTTTCAGGATGAGCGTTTTTGCAGGGCCTTCTGTTTTAGGCTGCATAGGTCTTTTATCTTCCACACTGCCAAAGGCTGATACAAGCTCAGAATTTACTTCCCAGTTGGCAGGAAGAATAAGCTTCACGCCGGCAAAGACACTGGTAATTTCAAGGGTCACGGTATTTTCAAAATCGGCCTGCAGAAGATTGAGCTCCGTTCCTCCAAAAACAGCCACCACCTCTCCGCCTTTGAAATTTTTGGTAAGGATATTCTTTTTTACACCGCCCATAAATACGGTATAGTCTAAAACTTCTTCGCTGGTATCCGATGATTCCATATAACAATCATCTCCGTAACGGTGCCTGTGGCGCCTGTGATGCCTTTCGTGCTCTTTTTGCCATTTTCGCCAGTAGCGTTCCCTTTTTTTGCGGCGTGGCTTAAAGATGATGAACAAGCCAAAGAGGATCACCAGTACGGGCCATAAAACGGGCTTCAGAGCGATACCGGGATACAGGTCGGATAATAAGAAAGCGCCACCTACCAGCACCAGGATAAGCCATCCGGGATGCATGAATTTATGCTTTACACCAATGATTAATCCTATGGCGATCAGAAACATTTTCCAGGTAAAAATCCACTGAGGGATTTCTGCCCCCAGTTCTTTTGCCAGGAACAAAGAGCCTGCCACTACAATTAATATACCTCCGAAAATTTTTCCCCTGCGATGCTCTTTTTCCATCTTGGTCCAGATTTCATGATCTGTCGCTATTTCTTTTTCTTCCATCTCTGTCATTTTTCATCAAACTTACGGCATACATCACCGATGCACAACGGCTATTAGGCTAACTAAACGGCACAGTCGGTCAACGGTACCAGGCAGGCGGTAAAGAGAAATTTGAAAAGCACAAAAATACTACAAAATATACTGAAAAAAATAATCTACTTTCGGCTCGCTCCTGAGCTAAACGCCTATGGAGACTGAGGTATAAACAACAATGCGCCGAAAAAGAAGATCATTCGCAATGAATCAAAAATTAGGGTATTTGCTGATTGTTTTATGTGCTTTGCACTCCGGCGTAAAGGCTCAGCTGACATATAAAGATGTGGCACCCATTTTCATTCAACGCTGTACAGGCTGCCACCATCCGGGAAAGGTTTTTCCTTACTTTACCAATTACAGCTCCACATCGCTTTACAAGGGAATCATTGCACACGATCTGCAAACGGGAAGAATGCCGCCCTGGCCCGCAGATACCAGCTATTCGCGCTTTACCCATGAGCGCATTATCACACAACCGGAAAAAACAAAACTTTTAGGCTGGCTTGCAGCGGGGGCTCTCCGGGGTGATACAACGCTGGCAGCGGTAGCACCGGCGTATTCTGCCAACCAGCTAAGCGGAAGGGCCGACCTTGTCTTAGCGATTCCCAACTATGTGAGCACAGCCGATTACACCGACAAAAACATCTGCTTTTCTTTGCCGACGGGGCTCACGGAAGACAGGGTATTGAGGGCTTATGAGATTGTACCCGGAAGCACCCATATTGCTCACCACATTATGATCAACGTTGATACCCTCGGCAGCTCAACGACGGATCTCTCGGGCTCCTGCTCTATTTCTTCCTTCGGCTTTATTTTAGGTGGCTGGGCTCCCGGCTCCTCACCAATGGTATTTCCGGCAAAGGATTCGGTAAAATTCGGGATCACCATAAAAAGCGGCTCAAAGCTTGTGCTGCAGGTGCATTATCCTGCCGGCACCGACGGCTTAACGGATAGTACCAGGATCCGCCTGTATTTCTACCCTACCCGTACCACAGGGATCAGGAGCATCTTCACGACTCCCATCAAAAACTCAAGCTTCAGCATTCCCCCGGATACGGTTGTAACGGTGACGGGCGTCTATCCCAAGACGGGGCTTACCCCCAAACCCATGTCTGTTTTTTCCATTTTTCCTCACTCCCATAAGATCTGCACCAGCATTGAGGATTACGCCTCCAACGGAGCCGTCAATATTCCTCTGTGCCGCATCAATCATTGGAATTTCGAATGGCAGGGCTTCTACACCTTTCAACATCTGCTAAAGATTCCGGCGGGTTTCAAATTTTATGGGAATCATGTATTTGATAATACGGCTGCCAACCCGGATCATTCGCCCTTAACGGTAGACGCCGGTCCCGGAACGGGAGATGAAATGCTCTTTGATGTGTTCCTGTGGACGCCATATAAAAAAGGCGATGAGTCCATCAATATCAGGTCCATCGTAGAATCCGACAGCCTGTTTATTTTTCCGGAAACGCTGCCTGTAACAGCTCCGGCTCGTACACCGATCGGCGTGTATCCCAATCCCTTCAACGATAAGCTGACCATCAGCTGCGAGCTTCTCTCCGGCGAACAGCTCAGCTTATCCATCTATAACATCATCGGCCAGAAGATCAGGGACCTGGTTTCCCGCACAGAGCCTGCGGGTATACAACGTTACGAATGGGATGGAAAATCGGATAGCGGAGGCGCCGTGGCGCCGGGCTTGTATGTTTACAAACTCTGCATTGGTTCCGTGGAGCATTGCGGCAAAGTGATGCTGAGCCCTAAAGATTGATGAGCTCCGGATAGAAGAAGCTCCTGTTTTTGAATCATCGCTTCTCCAAAACACATGACGGTTTTTAAGGAAATTTAATTAAGGGATGGATCGAAAGAGAAATCGGCGAAAGCCCTGTAACCCGGGTTGATCTTCATCAGCTCAACGCCCCAGAGCTCGGTAGGCATAGTATTGATCAGGTCGGGATAAGCGCTGTGATTCGTAAACCAGGATCCGCTTTCCAGCTCCTGTGGCAGCTGGCCTTCGCCCCAGCCGCTGTAGCCGATGTAGAACCTGACCTCAGCCGGTGACACCTGGCCCTGCTCGATCATCTGCGACAGGTCGAAAAAATTTCCGCCCCAGAAAACACCTTCCCTGATTTCGAGGCTGTCGCTCAGCTGCCTGCCCAGCGTATGTGTATAGAACAACTGGTTGGGCGACACAGGTCCGCCATCGAACAAAGGAAAATTACCGTTTTTTAAATGTGGAAAGATGTCGCGCAGCAATAATCCATGTGGCTTGTTCAGAATAAATCCGAGGCTTCCTTCTTCACTATGCTCTCCCATGTAGATCACCGAGCGCTTAAACCGCCCGTCCTGCAAAAAGGGCTTTGCAATTAATATATCTCCCGCCTTCACCAATGAATAACAATCTTTATATTTGCGTAAATTTACGAAAATGGGCGGAGTAAATGAGCATATTTCTCAACTGCGGGAGGATTTTATGAAGGGGCAACTTTCTGAAACAGCGATTGCCTCATTGCCTCACCTGCAATTTGAAAACTGGATGAAAGAGGCTGTGGAGGCTAAAGTGAATGAAGCCCAGGCCTTCAACCTTGCTACCGTGGGTGCCGATCACAAACCTTCTGCCCGCGTGGTTTACCTCAGGGAATTTTCGGAGAACACCTTTTATTTTTATACCAATTACCATTCGCATAAAGCCCTTGATATCGAAGGCAATCCTTATGTGTGCGCCACTTTTTTCTGGCCCGAGCTCGAGCGGCAGGTACGCATAGAAGGTGTGGTGCGCTTTGCCGACAAAGCCAAAAGCGATGCCTATTTTCATTCACGGCCAACCGAATCAAAGCTGGGCGCCTGGAGCTCCCCGCAGAGCCAAGTGATCGCCAACCGTGACGCGCTGGAAAGTCTGGTGAAAAAAACCACGGAAACATTTGAAGGAAAAGAAGTGCCGCGTCCTGAGTTCTGGGGCGGCTATGTGATCGAAGCAAACTACTACGAGTTCTGGCAGGGCCGTAAAAGCAGGCTCCACGACAGGATCGCGTTTACGAGGGAAGAGGGAGAATGGAGGATAGAGCGGCTGGCGCCGTAGAACATTGTCTGTTGTAAGTTGTCTATTGTATTAAGACTAAATGCAAAAAGGACAACACATCATCAGACAAGAGACATTAGACAACAAACACAGATCTTAAGTATAAAACATAACACCAATTTGTATATTCGTACCTATTCGTATTCATCATGACAAAACAAGATAAAATAAACAACTTCGACCCCAACAGTGTGGGCGATGTCAACGCCGGCATGTTCGGTCTTCCCTTCTCTCTTTCCGAATCTGAAACGGTATTGATTCCCGTGCCCTGGGAGGTAACCGTAAGTTATGGCGGTGGCACAGCCGATGGCCCGGAGCAGATCTTCGATGCGTCTTTCCAGGTCGACCTGTATGATCCCATTGTGAAGGATGCGTGGAAACTGGGCATTGCGATGGACGACATCAACGAGAACATCCGCGAAAAAAGCCTGACCTACAGGCCTGTCGCCGAGATCATCATCGACCGCCAGTCGAACGGTGAGCCGGTAGCGGAGATCGATGAAATCAAAGACGTGAACAAGGTGTGCATGGAGATGAACGACTGGGTAAAAAAACGCGCGCTTCATTTTCTGAAACAGGATAAAACGGTTGGGCTCATCGGCGGTGACCACTCTACGCCTTTAGGCATGATGCAGGCCCTGAGCGAGCACGTGGGTGAGTTTGCCATCCTGCAAATCGATGCGCATGCCGATCTGCGCGTGGCCTACGAAGGCTTTGAGTTTTCGCATGCCTCGATCATGTACAATGCCTTAAAGATCAATAACGTGAAAAAGCTGGTGCAGGTGGGCATCCGCGACTACTGCCAGGCCGAAGTGGATATCATCAACAATTCCAACGGACGCGTGAAAACATTTTTCGACAGGGACATCAAGCAACAGGCTTACCAGGGAAAAAGCTGGGATACCATTTGCAAAGAAATCATTGCCGAGCTTCCGCAAAACATTTACCTAAGCTTCGACATCGACGGGCTCGACCCTAAATTATGCCCTGGCACAGGAACGCCCGTAGCCGGCGGTTTTGAAACGGACCAGGTATTGTATTTACTGGAGCAGGTGGTAGCAGCCGGAAAAAGGTTTGTAGCCTTCGACCTCAATGAGGTGGGCGGCGAAGATGAATGGAATGCCAATGTGGCTTCCCGCCTGCTCTACCGCATCGCCAATTTAGCGGCCTACAGCCAGGGCAAAGGCCAGTAAGGTTCAGGTCTGAAGGCTTCCGGAGATTTCGGACATGAAGCCTGGAACAATTAAAAAACAAAAAGCGATTGACGATGAATCAATCGCTTTTGCTTTATAGAACCTGTTATTTATATTTATTTGATTCGTCGTTCCCCAACCCTCATTTCGCCTCAAGCCTGCCAAAGGCTTTCAGGATATTGGCGAAATCGACATACTCATGCTGGCCTTTGTAAAAAGTCGCGTAGGTTTTCGGATCGCAGTATTTGTACTCGCGGCTATTGGTACTTACTTTAAACTGCAGGTAATAACATGGAGAATCGCTCATGTCCATATGCACGAAGAGAATCTCGTTATCCGAAAGATCAAGCATATTTCGTCCGGAATTTATGGCTGATTGCGTTGGCAGTGAAAACACATTATATCCTATCACGGCCTTTGCGATTGCCTCAATGCCGCCGGTCGGTTTAAGCGTGGATTTCACAACGGCGTCTTTGGCATCCAGCTTATACTTCGTCGCTTTCCAGCTTTTGTCATACTGCAGTACCACACATTGTGTGCCCGGAAATCCGATATTGGAATACAAGCGTATTTCAATGACACTCGAAGAGGCATTGATAGAGCCCAGCCCCAGCTTCGCCCCCAAATCCTGATTGATAGTTGTGGAGTCAGAAATGATATTCCCTAAGTCCATGGTTTTCCTTTTGGTCTGGGAATTGGAAGAAAAGGCTATAAAAGATAAACAGAAGAGTAAATAGACATGCTTCATAAATTGAATTCAGCTTTAACGTTTCGCTGTTCATTCAAAAATACATAATAGGATCAAGGCCTGCAAATTTATAAGGTCCGGGGTGATGGTTCAGCCGGCAAGTGTTGCAGAATAGCATGCAGAAAAGACGGAGACGGATAAGATAAGGCATCCTTTTTGACGACGCGCTGCGACAGGGGAACATGCTGGCATAACTTTTTGTTGCAATATCCTATAAACAACATGGTTATGGCGCTCTTTTCAAATCTCAAAAATGCCTGGCATCTGCTCAAAACAATTGACATGGAAGCCCTTGGCAAACTCTCACAAAAGGTAGACCTGGCGGAGGTCATGAAGAATGTAAGCAAGCTGGATGACAAACAGCTGGCGGGCCTGACTAAACTACTCAGCGGCGGCCACCGGAAAAAGGAGCTTCCTCCCATCGACGGTGATTTTTATGACATCGGCCATACCTTAGTACCTCATGAGCGTGAGCTGCAACTGAAGGTGCGTGCCTTTATGGAGAAAGAGATCAAGCCCATCGTGAATGACTATTGGCGGAGGGCCGAGTTTCCGTTTCACGTCATTCCTAAAGTGGCAGAGCTTGATATCTGCGGCATCACTTACGAAGGCTACAACACTCCGGTGCGCTCCTGCCTCATGGAAGGCATCCTGGCTATGGAAATGGCACGGGTGGATGTTTCCTTTGCCACCTTCTTCGGCGTGCAAAGCGGCCTGGTGATGGGCTCGATTTACCTCCTGGGATCGGAAGAGCAGAAGCGCGAATGGTTGCCGCCATTAAAAAGCCTGCAAAAAATCGGCGCCTTCGGCCTGACGGAGCCGGAAGTAGGCTCGGCTGTAGCCGGGGGGCTTACAATGAAGGCGAAGCGCGAAGGCGATACCTGGATCCTGAATGGCCAGAAGAAATGGATCGGGAATGCCACCTTTGCCGATGTGATCATCATCTGGGCAGAGGACGAAGCCGACAAGCAGGTAAAAGGGTTTTTGGTGAGAAAGCATAATCCGGGAATGGCCGTGGAAAAGATCGAAGATAAAATGGCCTTACGGATCGTGCAGAACGGCATTGTGACTTTAACGAACTGCGAAGTGATCGAAAGCGACCGTTTGCAGAAAGCCAATACCTTTAAAGATACAGCCAATGTGCTGCGCATGACACGTGCCGGTGTGGCCTGGCTGGCGGTAGGATGCGCGCGCGGTGCCTACGAAGCTGCCCTTAAATACACACGGGAACGGAAACAGTTTGGGAAACCCATCGCTTCTTTTCAGCTCATTCAGAATCATTTGGTGGAAATGCTGAGCAACCTCACGGCGATGCAAACGATGGTGGCACGCTTATCCGAGCTACAGGACCAGAAAATCCTCACCGATGAGCATGCCTCTCTTGCCAAGGTATTCTGCAGCCTGCGTACCCGCGATATTGTGAGCAGGGCCCGCGAGGTGATGGGTGGAAACGGAATTTTATTGGAATATGATGTGGCGCGCTTTGTAGCCGATGCCGAAGCGATCTATTCTTACGAAGGTACCAAGGAAATCAATACACTGATTGTAGGAAGAGCGATTACGGGATTCAGTGCGTTTGTTTAGATAAAAAAGCTGCTTCAAAAGTTTGTTTTTGCAGTCATCCTGAACTTGTTTCAGGATCTCCTATGCAAACCAAACATTCAGAGAGATGCTGAAACAAGTTCAGCATGACTCTTTCTTTGAAGCAGCTTTAAAAATTACAATATCCCGGATTATTTTTTCGGAACAAAGATCATATTCATTTTTTCACCTTTCATCTCCAGGTTCAGTTTGTCGGCAGTAAGCTCCGCTACGATGAACTCGTCTTTTTTCCCGTCGATATCGAGGGTCAGTGATTTTTTATCTTCGCTCAGGGTCCATTTTCCTTCGCTGGTTTTCCAGTTTCCGGACATATCGGAAGCGTTGGCCATTACTTTACCGCCTTCCTGCATATCAAGCGACATTTTTCCTTTTTGGGTAGATACCATGGCATCCATCGCTGCTTTCATTTTATCCTGGTTATCTTTTGGCATTCCGGCCATAGCAGCCGAAGCGTCGATGTTGTCAAGCACCCAGTTCTTTACGATGGAAGCTTCACCGGCAGCAGGTGTTTCCGCAGCTGCAGCAGGAGCTGCCTCCGTTGTTTCAGATTTTGTTTCTTCAGCTTTTGAGCCACCACAGGAAGTAGCCATTGCAACGATCAGCGCCGCTGCAAAAAATGTTTTTAATTTCATGTTTTTGTTTTTTAAAGGTTAAAAGTTGCCGACTAATGTAGCCATTTAAACGATGATTCAAAAAAATATAGTTAAGAATTCCAGAAGGGAAATCCAACAGGTAGTTTTTACAGGCCCTGTGGACGGTCTCTTCATTCTGCCGAAGATGGTAGTGGCACAGCCCTATCAGCAGGCAGCGGTGTCAGATCAATGCGTATCTCTGCTCTGTGTTCGGGGCTGCTACAAGCCAGCAGCGCGTGATGCCATGAAGGCAACCTGCCAACAGGCTCCCGGACGCACCACCCGAAACGGCATTCTCAAGTCCTACCCGAAGATCTCGATGATGTACTTAGGAACGATGCCTAAAGCCAGCGTGAGCAGCGTGGTAATGGCCAGGAGGATCACGTGGGAGGTTTCCAGTACCATTTTCTGGCCCTCTCTCACCGGCTTGAAGTACATGGCGATGATCACTTTGAAATAGTAATACACGCCTACCGCGGAGGTCAGGATCGCCAGGATGATCAGCCATTTGAAGGTGGTTCCGATCATGAGCGTAAAAATAAAGTACTTGGCGAAGAAGCCTGCCGTAACAGGGATCCCTGCCAACGAAAGCATGGCAATGACCATGCAGCCTGCCACAAAAGGATTGCGCTTGCCCAGGCCATTGAAGGCGTCGATGTTCGAGTTTCCATCTTCTTTGGAGACGTTATACACCACCGTAAATGCGGAGATGGAACCAATCGAATAAGCCAGGGAATAATAGAGGATGGCGTTGACGCTGGCGAAGCCGCGGTTGTTGGCCAGAATGGCCATCAGCATAAAGGCAGCGTGGCTGATACTGGAATAGGCCAGCATCCGTTTCACACTGGTTTGCGAGGCGGCGGTGATGTTGGAGATCACTAAAGACAGAGCCACGATCACGGCCAGTACCATTGTCCAGCTGTCGCCGGCTTTTCCGAATACCACCAGGAACAAATGCATAAAGGCAGCGAAAGCCGCTGTTTTCACAATCGTACTCATCAACGCGGTAATCACGGTCGGAGAACCTTCGTATACATCGGGCGCCCAGAAATGGAAAGGTGCGGCGCTCACTTTGAAGCACATCGCCACCAGCATCATCAGGATACCGGCATAAAAGAATACCGGGATAGAACCGTTGGCCTGTGAAATGTAAGAGCGGATAGCCATCAGGTCGAAGGTACCTGTAGCGCCGTAAATCAAAGCAATCCCGAACAATAAAAAGCCGGAGGCAAAGGATCCCATGATCAGGTATTTGAAACCTGCTTCGTTGGAAGCCAGGTCGCGCTTGCGTGAGGCGGCCAGTACATACATCGGGATCGACAGGATCTCAATGCCTAAGAACAGCGTGGTCATGTTGCTGAAAGACGTGAGCATGAGCGCACCTACCAGGGCAAACAATACCAGCGCGAAGTGATCGGTGATATGATCGTGCTCGAAATAATCGTTGGCCAGGATGAACCAGAAAAAAGCCGTAGCCAGGATCACACCGCTAAAAGCAAGAGCCACATTATCGAAGTGAATCATTTTACCGAACATCGGAACGGACATGTTATTATTCCATTCCATGAAATTACAGCCGTAAGCCACAAGGATACCAAGCAGTACTAAAGGGTATAGTATTTTCTTGAATTTAAAAATCTCTGCCAGCATGGCTAAAATTCCTAATCCGCTTATGATAAAAAGACCTTTCATACTATTTTAAAAAATTTTGAATGTTAAATGTTGAATGTTAAATGATACTGGTTAGCGATACTGATTTAAATTTATCATTTCAAATTCATCATGATTAATTTTGTTCCTTCTTCCGCCAGATCGTTCAGTGGTTTCGGGTATACACCGAAGACGATAATGGCCACGCAGATAATGTAGAGCACCAGCTTATCCGTAGATACCAGTGACCCGAAAGCGATGGCTGAATCCCTGCGCTCACCGAGCATAATGGCCTGGTAGCTCCGCAGCATATACACCGCGCCCAGAATGACCGTAAGGCCTGCAAAAGCCGCTACCCAGGCGCCATACTGGTACACGCCGTTGATGAGCAGGAACTCACCGATGAAACCATTGGTGAGCGGCAATGCCACCGAGCCTAAAAGTACTACTAAAAACAGGACGGCAAAATTCCCGTTCATGCTGCGGATACCACCCAGCTTATCGAGATCGCGCGTGCCGGTGTGACGCATCAGAATATCGGCAATGAGGAATAAGCCTATCACGTTTACTCCGTGCGCCAGCATTTGCATCATCGCCCCCTGGATGCCCTGCTGGTTAGCGGCTAAAATACCGGCGGCGATAAGCCCCACGTGGGCAATGGAAGAGTAAGCGATCAGGCGCTTGTAATCTTTCTGAACGATGGCAATGCAGGACGCATAGATAATTCCGAATACGGAAAGCCCGATCACGAAACCACCCCATTGCTCCAATGCCAGAGGTGTTACGGGCAGCAGCCATTTGATGAGACCAAAGGTTCCCATTTTCAGCATGATGCCCGAAAGCAGCATGGTGCCTTGTGTGGGCGCCGTAACGTATGTATCGGGCTGCCAGGTATGGAAAGGGAACACCGGCATTTTGATACCGAAGGCAATAAAGATGGCCCAGAATACAAAAGATTGCTGGCTGGCGCTCATGGCTTTGCCGGCAGCATACAGGTCGGCAATCGCCCATGATTTGATACCGGTTTCATAGCCGGTGTGGTTGTACAGGTAAATTAAGCCCACGAGCATGAAGAGGGAACCTAATAAGGTATACACAAAAAACTTGAAGGTAATCCGGGCCCTGTCTTCGCCACCCCACACGAGGCAGATAAAGTAAATAGGAATCAGGGCAAGCTCCCAGAATACATAGAACAGGAAGCCATCGTTGGCGGTAAAGACGCCGATGAGGGCCATCTGCATCAGCAGGATCAGGCCGTAGAAGGAATGGGGTTTCTCATAATTGGTATTAAACGAGGACAGGATGATCAAAGGCACGAGGAAGGTCGTCAGCAGGATCATCAGGATGGACAAGGCATCCGCGCTCACGGCAAAGTGAATGCCCAGCGACTCTACCCAGGAGCAGTTCAGCACCAGGTCTTTGCTCATCGGGTTATGCTTATACTGAAAAAATACCACCAGCGATAAGACGAACTCCACGACCGAAAGCCCCAGGGCTAAATTGCGGCTCGCTTTACCTTTTGTAAAGAACACCAGTAAGCTTGCAATAAGTGGTACAACGATTAATAATCCTACTAACATAATTTCTATTTACAATTTATTTATTTTACGATTTACAGTTTCCGGTTTCAATGCTGAGTGCAAATCATTGATTTATTTTTTTAGCGCTTAGTTTCTCTTTATCGGTCTGAATTGCAATTCCTATTTGATGAACGAATAGAATAACATCAGAATAATTCCCAATACCATGCAAAAAATGTAAAGCCCGATGTGACCGGTCTGTGCCTTGCGTACGACCGAGCTGATCCCATTCACCGCACTTCCCACACCATTCACAATACCGTCTACAAGCTGAATGTCCATGAATTTATGGAACACTTCTCCCAACAGGTCTACCGGCTTGCGGATCAGGGCATCATATACCTCATCCACATAATATTTATTGTAAATGAGCTTCTTAATCCCTTTGAGGTTCTCGTCTTTGGCTTCAGGCAATACTTTGTTTTTAATGTATACCATGTAAGCAAAGTAGATCGTCGCTCCGGCAGCCAGCACCGCAATTGCCATCAGCGTCCATTCCTGGGTATGGTTCATCGTGCTCGGATTTTTGTGCAGGATAATCGGATCGAGGTGGTGATGCATCCAGTTGGGCAGGCCCCAGAACTCAGGGAATCCTAAGACACCGCCAAGCACCGACAGGATCGCTAATATGATCAGGGGAATGGTCATGCTTTTCGGAGACTCGTGCAGGTGATGCTCCTGCTCATGCGTTCCGCGGAAGCTCCTGTAAAAGGTGAGGTATAACAAACGGAACATGTAGAAAGCCGTAAGCATAGAGGCCACCTGCCCGAAGAACCATAAGGTCGGGCTGTGCTCGTAGGTATGCGCTAAAATTTCATCTTTGGAAAAGAAGCCGGAGAATGGCGGGATCCCACTGATGGCAATCGTTCCGATCAACATCGTGGCAAACGTAATGGGTAAGGCTTTTTTCAGTCCGCCCATTTTGCGCATGTCCTGCTCACCGCCCATGGCGTGAATCACAGAACCGGCTCCCAGGAACAGCAAGGCTTTGAAGAACGCGTGCGTAGTTACGTGAAATACCGAAGAGCTGTAGGCATGAACCCCGAGGCCGAGGAACATGAGCCCTAGCTGGGATACCGTGGAATAAGCCAGTACTTTTTTAATATCGTTCTGGAACAGGCCGATGGTAGCTGCGAATAAAGCGGTGGTGACACCGACGATGGCTACCACATGGGAAGCCTCCTCCGATATGGAATAGAATACATTGGAACGCACGATCATGTAGATGCCCGCTGTTACCATCGTTGCGGCGTGGATGAGAGCAGATACCGGAGTCGGGCCGGCCATCGCATCAGGCAACCAGGTATACAAAGGCAGCTGGGCCGATTTACCCATGGCACCAATGAATAAAAGAAGTGCAATGGCTGTAATGGTGCCTGTTCCGCCTGAGCCGGAAACACCGGAGAACACTTCACCGTAAGAAATGCTTCCATAAGTCACGAAGATGAGGATGATGCCCAGTAAGAACCCAAGGTCACCGATGCGGTTCATGATAAAGGCTTTCTTCGCGGCATTGTTGTAAGCTGTATTCTTAAACCAGAAGCCGATAAGCAGGTAAGAGCAAAGACCTACACCTTCCCAGCCCACAAACATAATTAAGTAGTTGTTGCCAAGCACCAGCAGCAACATGAAGAACACGAAGAGGTTCAGGTAAGTGAAGAAGCGGGCGAAGCCTTCATCATCGTGCATATAGCCGATGGAGTAGATATGAATGAGGAAACCGATGCCTGTGATGATGAGCAGGAACCAGGATGACAAAGGATCCACCAGAAATTCGAACGGAATTTTCAGCGTATCGGAATTGATCCAGGAGAAGAGGTCTACCGGAATTGATTTTTGCTCCGAATGCTCCAGCTCGAAGAAGATGAGCAGGGCTACCACAAAAGAAGCCAGTACCGCGATGCTGGCGATAGCACCGGATAAGCCTTTACTTATTTTTTTACCGAAGAAACCATTAATGATGAATCCTAACAAAGGAAATAATGGAATGAGTGCAACTAATTTGATCATACTTAAAATGTCTTACTAATTTTTTAACCTGCTTAATAAATCGATGTCAATGCTTTTGAAGTTACGGTACACCATCGCCAGGATGGCAAGGCCCACCGCTACTTCGGCTGCTGCTACTGCCATTACGAAAAATACGAATACCTGTCCGCTGGCATCCTGGTGAAGCGTGGAGAAAGCCACCAGAAGGAGGTTCACGGCATTCAGCATCAGCTCGATGCACATGAAGATAATGATTGCGTTGCGACGTGCCATCACTCCCACTACACCGATGATGAATAATACGGCGCTGAGCATGATGTAATAATTAATTGGAATTCCGTTAAGCATGGTATAAGTGATTAGTGAATGGTGATTGGAATTAGTTGTTAATGACTTTTTTATCGTTGGTATTTGTGTCGCGTTTCCCGATCATAATTGCACCGACGAGGGCCGCTAATAACAGGATGGAAGCTACCTCAAACGGGAACAGGAAATCGTGGAACAGCACCTGGCCGAGGTTTTTCACGAGGCCGATCTGTGAAGCACCTGCCCTGACAATCGTGAGCTGCTCGGCGCCTTTGAGAGCGCCAACCATCACTACCAGCAGCATCCCGCCGATCACACCGGCAATCAGCCTCGTCACGATGTGCTTTCTCGGCTCGGTATCGGCATTGAGGTTCATGAGCATGATGATGAAAAGGAAGAGCACCATGATGGCGCCGGCATATACCACAATGTGGACTACCGCCAGGAACTGCGCGTTCAGCAGGAGGTAATGCCCCGCGATGCAAAAGAAGGTTAATACCAGGTATAATACCGAGTTAACGGGATTGCGCGTAAATACCACCATCAGTGCAAACATGATTGCAAGAAATGAAAGTATCCCGAAAAGCCATTGTGTAATTGTTAGTCCTAACATACTGATTTATGATTTAAGATAAAAGATGAAAGAAGCTGATCCTTTCTTTGATCTTTCACCTGATTTCTTGTGTCTTTATTAATGCTTGTTTCCTGTATTTAATTTTTTAGGATCGTACAATTCGTTGTGCTTTAAGCCCGGGATTTTTTTGAAATCCAGGACCGCCTGTGTCTGGCGCTTGGTCACGTCAATACGCTTGTCGATCTTCTCCACGAGCTTGTCTTTACCATAAATAAAATCGTTGCGCTCAAATTCCACGTCCACCAAACGGTCGGTCAGGAAAATGGCTTCTTTCGGGCAGGCTTCCTCGCAAAGGCCGCAGAAGATGCAACGCAACATATTGATCTCGTAAGTAGCGGCGTATTTTTCTTCGCGGTACAGGTGCTCCTCGCCTTTTTTGCGCTCGCCGCTGGTCATGGTAATGGCTTCTGCCGGGCAGGCCACAGCACACATGCCGCAGGAGGTACAACGTTCCGCTCCGTTCTCGTCACGCTTCAGCACATGCTGCCCGCGGTATACAGGAGCGATCGGTCTTTTTTCTTCCGGATAGTTAATGGTCGGCGACTTCTTGAACAAGTGGCTGGCCGTGATCATCATACCTTTGGCAATCGCCGGGAGATACATTCTCTCCGCAAAGCTTTGCTCTTTTTTAGATACGACTACTTTTCTGTTGGTTAGTTGCATGTTCAATTTCTTTTAAAAATGAAATGGAATGGTTTTTCTGATAAAAATTTCAACCACTACCGTCAACGCTAAATTGAATAAGGATAATGGCAATAAGGTTTTCCAACCCAGGTTCATGAGCTGATCGTAGCGGAAGCGCGGCAGGGTCCAGCGTACCCACATGAATAAGCAGATGAATAAGAAGATCTTGGTGAAGTAAGCGCCGAAGCCGATGAGAGAGATCAGCCAGGAACCTTCTTCAAGGCCCATTGCCGCGTACAATTCACTGGCAAAAGGGAAATTGTAGCCTCCGAAATAGAAGCCCGCCATAATCGCGGAAGAGATGAACATGTTAATGTACTCCGCAAACAGGAACAAACCCAGTTTCATGGAAGAATATTCCGTGTGGTAGCCACCAACCAATTCCGTTTCACACTCCGGTAAGTCGAAGGGTGCCCGGTTGGTCTCCGCCAGGGCGCAGATAAAGAAGATCAGGAAGCCTAACGGCTGATACACAAAATTACACCAGCCGGCGTCCTGTCCTTCCACGATGTCTTTTAAGGATAAAGAGCCTCCTGCGGAAATGATCAGGGCGATCAGGGAAATACCCATCGCAATTTCATAACTGATCATTTGTGACGAGGCGCGCACCGCCCCTAATAAAGCAAATTTGTTATTGGAGGCCCAGCCGCCGATCATAATGCCGTATACACCAATGGAAACAACACCCAGCAAATAGATCACACCGATGTTGATGTCTGTAATCTGCAAATCATATAAATGACCACCGATCATCACGGGTTTCCCCCAGGGAATCACCGCGCTGGTCATGACTGCCGTCACCATAAACAAGGATGGCCCCAGAATGAACAAGGAACGGTTCGATACATTCGGGATGATCTCCTCCTTCATGAACATTTTGCCACCATCGGCCAGGGGCTGTAATAAACCCCATTTACCGGCGCGGCTCGGTCCTTTCCGGTCCTGCAGGAAAGCTGCAAATTTACGTTCCCATAAGGTAGCATAGGCCGCCACTCCAAGCGCCAGCAGGAACACCGCCACGCATACAATTGCTTTATAAATAATTAAACTGAGCATATGTTATAGTTTGTTTCTTTCTTTTCGCTTGCCGCCCTTCGACTCCGCTCAGGGTGACAAGCTCAGAGTGATACGTCAATTTTAGGATTAAGGTCGTTTATTAATATCCATGAACCCGAGTGCTTTCTGTTGTTTCATCACCTGCACTTTCAGCTCATTCAAATGGTTGTAATGGTTTTGTGAGATCACGCTGCTGCGGTGGATAGGCGAAGGGCCTTCCACTTTCCAGTCGGCCGTGCTCTTGCGCTCGAAACGGCATTCGTTGCAGATGAACTCTTCCACTTCTCCCCACTGGTCCTTGCGGGCCGTCACGCGCAGCACATCATTGCCTTTCAGCCACAGGCGCACTTTACCGGAGCATTTTTTGCAATCGCAGCTGGCATCCACCGGCTTGGTAAACCACACGCGGCTTTTGAAACGGAAGGTCTTATCCGTGAGCGCACCTACAGGGCAAACGTCGATCACGTTTCCGGAGAAATCGTTCTCGATCACGTTCTCGATATAGGTCGAGATCTCTGCCGCATCGCCACGGTGCATCACACCATGCACACGGTTGTCCGTGAGCTGCTCCGCTACTTTCACGCAACGGAAGCACATGATACAACGCGTCATGTGCAGCTGCACATATTTGCCGATGTCAATTTTTTCGAACTCGCGGCGCGGGAACTCATAGCGCGTATTCGCAGCACCATGCTCGTAACCCAGATCCTGCAAGTGGCATTCGCCGGCCTGGTCGCACACCGGGCAATCCAAAGGATGGTTCATCAATAAAAATTCCACCACACCCTTACGTGCTTCCAGGACATCTTTGTTGATGGTGTTCTCCACCACCATCCCATCCATCACCTCTGTGCGGCAGCTGGCTACCGGCTTCGGCATCGGGTTCGGGTTGGCGGTGCTGCCCTGTGTTACTTTCACAATACAGGTACGGCAGTAGCCGCCGCTGGTTTTCAGTTTGGAATAATAGCACATGGTAGGCGGAGCTACCTCCGGGCCGATCATCCGTGCCGCTTCCAGAATGGTAGTGCCTTTAGGCACATCAATCTCTATTCCGTCGATTGTTACTTTCATTTTTTAAGTCAAAAATTTTTAAGTCAAAAATCAAAAAAAGTAAAGCTTAAACGTACAGCTTTTATTCTTTTCTCAGGTTGACAATTATTTTACCAATAACTTTTGCTATTTGATTTAATTCCTCATTTACTGTTCTCATTAATTCTGAATCAAAGTCGTATCCTCTTTTAATTACTTCTATCCAGAAATCCGTTTCATTTGCTCATCGTAATGCTATGTCATAAAATCTTGCCAGTCTCTACGCGAACTACTTGCCTTTGCCTCTCTTACGTTGGCACCAACTGATGTTCCGCTTCTTCTTACCTGAGATATAACATCAAGATCTATTCTTTTCGTATTTTTTAATTCTTCAGAAAACTTCACAATCAAAACAGCAAATTCTAAAGTCCATTCTTTAATATCTTCGAATAACTCACTTTTGAATTTTAACTTTGTTTTCTTTTTACTTTATATTCTAACTAATTTGTTTAATCTGTCGTAATGGGATATATCCACAAACTTTTTGCTTTTGGCGATGTCGATGAATTCCTGCTTGAAGTGGCGGATGGCAGCCGCTACAGGCCATGCAGCCGCTTCACCCAAGGGGCAAATGGTTTTGCCTTCAATCTTGCTCTGGATGTCCCACAACAGGTCCACATCGCTTTCGTTGGCTGTTCCGTTCAGGAATTTCTGCAGGATCTTTTCCATCCAGCCCGTTCCTTCACGGCATGGCGAACATTGCCCGCAGGACTCGTGGTGATAGAAGCGTGAGAAGGTAAATAAATTCTTCACGATGCTTGTGTCCTCATCCATGGCGATGAAACCGCCCGAGCCCAGCATGGTGCCGGTAATGAAACCGCCGTCGGCCAGGCTTTCGTAAGTCATCAGGCGCGGCTCTCCTTTCGCTGTTCTTAAGATCAGCTCCGTTGGCAGGATAGGCACCGATGATCCACCGGCCACCACGGCTTTTAATTTTTTTCCGTTACGGATACCTCCGCAATATTCATCACTGTAAATAAAATCTTCTACGGTAATTCCTAATTCAATTTCGTAAACGCCCGGCTTGTTGATGTGGCCCGAAGCAGAAATCAATTTGGTACCGGTTGATTTACCCACACCGATCTTCGCGTACTCTTCGCCGCCCATGTTCACGATCGGCACCACGGCTGCAATCGTTTCCACGTTGTTCACTACCGTCGGGCAGCCCCATAAACCGGCTACTGCCGGAAACGGAGGCTTGATGCGCGGGTTGCCACGCTTGCCTTCCAGAGATTCGAGTAACGCCGTTTCCTCACCGCAGATGTAAGCGCCGCCACCCACCTGCACATAGCAGTCGTGGGAGAAATCAGTTCCTAAAATATTTTTTCCGAGCCAGCCGGCAGCATACGCTTCGGCAATGGCTTTCTCCACAATGCGCGCCACATAAAAATATTCGCCGCGAATGTAGATGTATGAGGTTTTAGCACCCAGAGCAAAAGAGGATGTGATCATTCCCTCGATGAGGGCATGAGGAATTTTCTCCATCAGGTAGCGGTCCTTGAAGGTTCCCGGCTCCGACTCATCGGCGTTGCACACGAGGTAGCGTGGAACACCTTCCGGCTTAGCCAGGAAGCTCCATTTCATACCCGTTGGGAAACCTGCGCCACCACGGCCACGCAGACCTGATTTTTTTACTTCTTCCGTTACCTGGTCCGGCTGCATGGTTTTCAATGCTTTCTCAACCGACGCATAGCCGCCATGAGCGCGGTATACCTCGTAGGTGCTGATTCCCGGAACCTTGTCGTTGTGTATTAATAATTTTCTTCCCATGTTGCGTTTTTTACTTCTCGACTGCGCTCGAAGTGACAAGCCTAAGTCGTAAAAATATTATAGAGTGTTTTTATAATCCAGATCTGTATAACTTCTTTGTTTGCCGGCGCTCCTATAATCTTCCAGGATCGCATCCACTTTTTCGTAGGTCAGGTTTTCGTGGAAGCTGGCGCCGCATTGCAGCATCGGCGCTGTGCCGCATGAACCTAAGCACTCCGCTACTTTCAGCGTGAACATACCGTCTTTGGTGGTTTCACCCACGTGGATGTTCAGCTTTTTCTCAATGTATTTGACGATGTCCTCTGCCCCGTTGAGCCAGCAGGAGCTGGTCTGGCAAACCTCCAGAACGCATTTGCCCACCGGCTTTAAGTTATACATGGTGTAGAAAGAAGCGACTTCAAACACTTCCACCGGGCGAACCTTCAAAATAGAAGCGACGTAATCCATCGTCTCAGGGCTTAGCCAGCCGCCGAACTCTGCCTGCGCCACATGCAATACCGGCAGCATGGCCGATTTGATCCTTTCCGGCGGATAATGTGAAATAATGGTTTGCACTGTTTTCATCGCCTCTTCGCTGAAAGCGATCTCCGCGCGTTTAGCCTTATCAAAAGGCTGTGCTCCGTGTACCTGACTACTCATTTTAATAATTATAAATTTTGAATTTTAAATGTTAGATTTTTTTCGCATTTAAAATTTATCATCCAACATTTCAATTGTTATGCATCTAATTCTCCGGCGATCACGTTCATGCTACTCATCGTGAGGATGGCATCAGATAACATGATACCTTTTACCATTTCCGGATAGGCCTGGTAGTAGATGAAGCATGGCCTGCGGAAGTGTAAACGGAACGGTGTCCTGCCTCCATCGCTGATCAGGTAGAATCCTAATTCGCCGTTGCCGCCTTCCACACAGTGGTATACTTCGCCTTTCGGAATGTCGGTTTCTCCCATCACAATTTTGAAATGGTAGATCAATGCCTCCATATTGTTGTACACCTGCTCTTTCGGCGGCAGGAAGAAATCCGGCAGATCGGCATGCATCGGTCCTTCCGGCATTTTTTTGATCGCCTGCTTCAGGATCTCGAGGCTCTGCCACATCTCGTGCTGGCGTACCATGAAGCGGTCATAGGTGTCGCCGCTGGTACCAACAGGCACCGTGAATGTAAAATCTTCGTAGGAAGAGTATGGGTTCATCACGCGTACATCATAGTCGATGCCTGTGGCGCGCAGGTTAGGCCCTGTAAAGCTGTATTCCAGGGCCATGTCGGCGCTGATAGGCCCGCAATTGATGGTGCGGTCCATAAAAATCTTATTACGCTCGAGCAGGTTGGCAAATTCGGTGAGGGCTTTCGGGAACTCCGCAATAAAGGCGTTGATCTTATCCCAGGTCGATTTTTTCCACTCGCTGTCAAATCCCCCGATACGGCCGATGTTGGTTGTTAAGCGCGCACCGCAGATCTCTTCGAAAATCTCATAGATTTTTTCCCTCCATTGGAAGATGTAAAGGAAGCCTGTCATCGCACCGGTATCTACCCCGATGACGGAGTTACAGATGATGTGATCCGCAATACGCGATAATTCCATAATGATGACACGGTGGTATTGCGCGCGCTTTGGAATTTCAGCGCCCAGCAATTTCTCTACGGTCATGTACCAGCCCATGTTGTTGATGGGAGAGGAACAGTAGTTCAAACGGTCGGTGATCGGAGTGATCTGCGCATAAGGCCTGCGCTCCGCCAGTTTCTCAAAGGCACGGTGAATGTAACCGATCGTAGGAGTGGCTTCGTGAATGATCTCGCCGTCCATTTTCAGAACGTTCTGAAAAATACCATGCGTGGCAGGGTGTGTAGGCCCGAGGTTGAGCGTGGAGTATTCCTTCTCCTCGAACACCTCTTTATTTACCGTATCATTAGTTTCTTTGCTCATTTCAGTTGTTGATTTGTTGAGTTTTTGAATTGGAGAGTATAATTGCTCCTCATTCTCCAAATCTCTAATTCTCTAATTCCTTATCTTCCAAACATGCTGTTGTCCTTGTCTGTACGCTCCTGGTCTTCCAGCGGGTACTCTTTCCGCATCGGGAAAATATCCATCTCATCCACGTTGAGGATGCGTTTCAGATTCGGGTGGCCTTTGAACCTCACACCAAAGAAATCATAGGTTTCGCGCTCCATCCAGTTAGCAGCGGGCCACAGGTCGGTTGCCGTAGGCAGCTCAGGCTTGTTGATGTCCATGAATGTTTTCAGGCGGATACGCAGGTTCTTTGGCATGTTGTGCAAATGGTAAATAACACCCAGCTGTTTTTCATCAGCTGTTTGCATGCCTGTGAGGTCGGTGAGGAAATGAAAATTAAGCTCCGCATCTTCTTTCAGGAATTTCAGCACATCGTGCATCGCTTCCGTTTTGATGGTGAACACCGGGAAGTCGTACAGCATTTCTGCCGACACTACCTGCCCTGCAAAATTTGCGTTCAGCTTTTCATTGACTTGATTTAATAATTCCATGATAGATGTGAGATTTGAGATAAGAGACGTGAGATTTTGTCTGACCTCTCATATCTATTTTCTAGCGTCTTATTTTATTCTATGCCGTAGCTGTTCAGTAATTTTTTGTATTCCGGCGATTCCCTTCTGCGGAAAGATTCTTTCTCCGCCAGTTGCTGGATCTTCATCACCCCTTCCAGGATCTGCTCGGGGCGCGGCGGGCAGCCGGGCACATACACATCCACCGGAATGATCTTATCGATTCCCTGCAATACGGAGTAAGTGTCGAAAATGCCGCCGCTGCTGGCGCAGGCGCCTACTGATAATACCCAGCGCGGCTCAGCCATCTGCTCGTATACCTGGCGCAAAGTTGGTCCCATTTTTTTGGCGATGGTTCCCATCACCATCAGCATATCGGCCTGGCGTGGCGAGAAGCTCAAACGCTCGGAGCCAAAGCGGCCTAAGTCGTAGTGAGACGCCATCGTAGCCATAAACTCGATCCCACAGCAGGAAGTTGCAAAAGGTAAAGGCCATAAGGAATTCTTGCGGGCAAGCCCGATAACATCTTCCAGTTTTGTCGCAAAAAACCCGGGCCCTTCAATCCCTTCCGGGCTTTTGGCCATTTCGAGCTTGGTGCGTTTTGTAATTTCGTTTGACATGATTTTAAAATTTTAAATGTTGAATTTTAGATGTTGAATGAGGTATTTAAAATTTAACATTCTTCATTTACTATTTTCTTATTCCTCCCACTTCAGGGCTTTTTTCGATAGCATGTAGTAAAATCCTACCAGGAGCAGAATGATGAATGTGAACACCTCTACGACACCAAACATCCCGAGATCCTTAAAGTTCACGGCCCAGGGGTACATGAAAATCACCTCGATATCGAATAATACAAAGATAATAGCTACCAGGAAGTACTTGATAGCAAAGGGAAGACGGGCATTTCCTTCCGACTCGATCCCGCACTCGAAAGATTCGAGCTTGATTTTGGTCTTGCGTTTCGGCCCCAGCCAGTGAGAAAGGATCATGGTTGTGACAACAAAACCAAGGGCCACAATAAACATTAAAACAATGGGTAGATAATCGAGTGGAGATGAAGCTGTGTTCATAGTTTATCACTTAATTTTAGTGATTGTAAGATTAGCCATTTTTAGGTAAATGGTCAAAGCAATCAGTCTATTTTTCAGTATTTAGAATCGTTACAAATAACGTCCGGAAGGGCTTATTTAATTACCTTTTATTAGGATATGTAAAAAATATTCTGACCATTTTTCGGGCAAAAAAAAGCGGCCTCCTGAGCCGCTCTTTTTGTATCCTTTTTCTACTTCTTATTGATCTGTTGCTGACGCTGTTTTGTCATTTCCTCGAGCCTTGCCTGGAAGGCCGATTTTTTCTCCGGCTTTTTCATATTGGCCAGCAATTGTTCGCGGATCTTGCCATCATCGATGAGCTTACGCATCAGCCAGGTTTGCAGGAACGTGATTACGTTGGCCAGGAAGTAATACCAGCTCAGACCTGCGCTGTAGCTGTTCATCACCGCCAGGAAGATCACCGGCATCAGGTACATCATATACTTCATGCCCGGCATCTGGTTGTTTTGCTGAGGCTGCAATAAGGCGCTGTTCATCCAGGTATAGATCATCGTGGAAACGAACATCAGCAAGGCAAACAAGCTCACGTGGTCGCCGTAGCCCCACACCTCGAAGCCGAAATTATAGATGGAATCGTAAGTGGAAAGATCGTCCGTCCATAAAAATCCTTTTTGCCTCAGCTCGATGGCAGCCGGAATAAAGGCGAAGAGTGCGATGAGGATCGGCAACTGCAATAACATCGGCAGGCAGCCCGAAAGCGGGTTGGCGCCTGCCCTGCGGTACAGCGACATGGTTTCCTGCTGCTTTTTCATCGGGTCCGGATCTTTTTCGTACTTCGCATTGATCTCGTCGATCTCCGGTTTCAGCACACGCATTTTAGCGCCGCTCATATAGGTTTTATAAGCAATCGGCAACAATAAGGTTTTCAGGATGAGGGTCAGGATGAGGATGATCAGACCGCTGTTGAGTGACGAAAGGCCATTGAATAAAGGAATCACCATCCATTTGTTGATGTAGCTGAACACGCTCCATCCGGTAGGAATAATTTTTTGCAGGTCGAAATCGTAGTTCTTCAGTGTTTTATATTGGTTCGGACCAAAGTAAAATTGCATGCCGAATGTTTCGGAACCATTGTGCCTGTAAGGAATGCTCAGCTGGCTGGTGATGGTTTTCACAATGTCAGTAGAAGCCGTATTCTCAGCCGTTCTCACGAAGCTCCCCTCTTTCAGGAAGTTGTCTTTTTTCGCGATCAGCGTCGAGTTGAAATACTGTTGTTTGAAAGACATCCATTTGATGTTGGATTCCGAAAAGGTTTTCTCTTCGCTCTTGCGGGCGTTGATATAATCCACACCGCCTTTTTCTTCATTGAAATAAGCCGTTGCCACTTCACGCTCTTTCGAAATATGCTTCTCCTGCTTGGGCATCGCCTGTGCCCAGTGCAGGGTGACGTGATTGGCCTTAGCCGGGATAATGCTTTGCATGCCTACAAAATTCACATCGTAGTCGAGCATGTAATCGTTCGGTTTCAGGCTGTAGGTGTACTCGATATAGCTGCCGGGCTGTGCCGTCATCAGCTTTAAGCTCAGTGTTTTCACACCACCTTTGTCGGATACAGCAGGCGAATTTGCTGCAAAGTAAAAGCTGTCGGTCGATAATTTCAGATTGGCATACGCATCAAACTCCAGGGATTGCACCGTAGAGTCTTTATCGAACAATACCAGCGGCTTGCCCTGCCCGTAGCGCGCGTACTCTTTCAGCTCTACTTTGTTGATCTTACCGCCTTTGTTGGAAACATATACTTTGATGAGCTCGTTTTCGAGGGTAAATACTTCTTCTTTACCAACAGCCGATACGCCGAAATCTTTATATTGAGAATTGGCCATCAGCTTCGTGATGGAATCCTGGCTGATCGCCTTTCCACCTGTAGTATCAGGCATAACAGCCATTTTTGCTTTGGCAGCTGCCGCCAGTTTTGCGTCTTCTTTAGCTTTCAGCTCCAGCTCTTTGGTGGCTAAGTCGATGGAATCTTTGATTTGCTTGTTCCTGGCAACCTGTTCTTTGCTCGGACCGTTGAGGGCCAGCCAGCTAATTAATATAACAGCAATAAGGCCTAAACCTATAAGGGATTTCTTATCCATGATGGGATGTAAATTTTAGGCTGCAAATATAAGAGATTTTGTGGACGGGGATTCGTCAAAAAATGATAATAAGGCCACAGAATCGGCGAACGTTAGGAAAGGGCCGTGCGAACGGTGGCTGCAAGGGCTTCAAACTCTTCCTTGCTCAACACCAGTTTCTCGTTCCGGAAATTCATATCGTTCTCGGAATTGATGGGAATCAGGTGAATGTGGGCATGCGGCACCTCCAGGCCTATCACGCAAAGGCCGATGCGCTTGCAGTGTACTGCCTTTTTAAGGCCCTCTGCCACTTCACGGGCAAAATCCATGAGGCCTGCATAGGTGTCTTTATCAAGGTCGAAGAGGTCATCCACTTCTTTTTTAGGAATCACCAGCGTATGCCCTTTCTTAAGGGGCGAGATATCGAGAAAAGCCAGGTAGCGGTCGTTCTCCGCAATCTTATAGCAGGGAATGTCGCCTGCCACTATTTTTGAAAAAATGCTTGCCATGGCTCTGTTTTAAAGGCTGATTTCCATCACCTCAAAAGGGATGATCCCTGCCGGCACGGTTACTTCTACCTTATCGCCTACTCTTTTGCCAACCAGGCCCTTTCCGATCGGTGAGTCGATGGAGATCTTTCCTGATTTCAGATCTGCTTCGTTCTCTGCCACCAGGGTATATTTCATTTCGGCGTTGTTCTTCAGGTTTTTGATCCTCACGGTAGTCAAAATGCTTACTTTGCTCACGTCCAGCTGGGCGCTGTCCACAATACGGGCATTGGCAACAATTTCTTCCAGCTTGGCGATTTTGATCTCCAGGAGGCCCTGGGCGTCTTTTGCCGCATCGTATTCTGCATTTTCCGAAAGGTCGCCCTTATCACGGGCTTCCGCGATCTGCCTGATCACACTCTGGCGCTCTACCGTTTTAAGTTCATGCAGTTCGTCTTTCAACTTTTTCAATCCTTCTTCTGTGTAATACGCTATAGCCATAGGTTGTGTTTAAAAATAAAAGAATCCCGTCCCGATAGTTATCGGGACGGGACTTATTAATGAATGTCCAAATATACGAATTATAAATTAATCCGCGCTCCAAAAGAGTGAACTCCTCCGAATGGATTTGTAAACCTGTAGGAATAATCAATACCAAATGTCGATTTTTTCTCGCCGAAAGGGATTTCAACAGTAGCACCGCATGTAGGGCCTGTGAAAGCCGTTGTACGGTTTCCTTCGCCTTTGAAAATGCCTTTTTCCATGGTCATACCGCCACGTACCATCACGATGTCTTTCCAGCCGTATTCTACACCTACCAGGAAGTTGTCTTTTGTGAAGGAGTTGGAGGTAAAGTTACCCGCTACCGTAATACGGTGGGTTTTTAACCTTCCTGTTGTATCTTTCAGTAAATAGAAATCATAGGCAGCACCGATATTCAGTAAGGCCGGCAGATCGAAAGCGGCCGACTTATTGTTTTGGGTGAGCAGGTAGCTGTTGCCGTAAGCATTGTTTACAGTGCTCTGTACGGATAAACCGTCGCCTTTGTACTGCATTTTAGGACCTACGTTTTTCAGGCCTACACCTAAGTGGATCTGGTCGTATTTCCCGGTGTGGTATTGGATACCTGCATCCAGGGAAACACCCTGAGCCTTTACGTTGTCAATACCTTCGGAGATCACACGTACGGTAATACCGCCATAGATGTTATCAGAAAATCCTTTGGCATACGATAAGGCAATGTTTGTAAAGCGTGGCGTGAAGGTACCCAGGCCGCCTTCCGGCTGCTCCTCGGTGGTTCTTTCGATCCTGCCTGCATTGATAGAGGTAATCCCCATCGC